>NZ_JACJHR010000065.1 GCF_014174495.1 Amycolatopsis echigonensis | reverse complement strand
GTGAGCCGCCACATCCGCTTGTCGGCTGGCCGGGTCGACGTAGAGCGCGACGTGGACTCCGGCGACGGTGATCGTCGGCCGTTCGTCCTCGTTCGTCATCGGCTCGAAGGTGGCTTTACGGTTGGCCGTATCGGCGATGGTGGGCAGATCGGTGTTGTCGGTGCTGTTCATGATGATCTCCTCGGAAGGCGGGCGGCCGTCATCGCCGGCCCGCGCGGACGCGGGTCGGTGTGGCGTGGGTGCGGGTGGGTAGTCCGGCCGCGTGGCCGGGGAACTGCGGTGCCTGGTGCTAGCGGGCGGCGTCTGGGCCGCGCTGCGCCGTGGTGATGTCGCGGTGGTCCGTGCTGCGGTAGCTGGTGTCGCGGTCGGTCGTGGGCGTCCAGCCCAGTGCGGCCAGCAGCGGCCGGACACCGGCCCACCAGCCACCAGGAAACCGCCGGAAGACCCATTCCTCTGCGGTGTAACGGTCTAAGTCGGCATTGGGCCGCGGGATCACGATCGAGGTGGGACTCAAGCTGAACAGTTCGATCGTGATCACGAGAGCGCGGAAGGTGCCACCCGACGCGGTGCCGACCGTGGTGGCGCTGGGTGCTGCGTTTATCAGCGTGGCGTGGTACCGGGTGGCGTCACCGGGGCCCACCAAGCCCAGCGCGGGCGTTCCGCGGGGACGTTGATCTCGGCGATGAGTTGCCGGGCATCGTGAATGTCGTTGGTAGTCATGGCGGTTCGAGCTCCTTCGGATGTGTGTCAGCCCATGCAGCGCGATGCCCTCCCCGTGGCGAGTTGGTGCTGAGGAGGGCATCTCGCTGAGTTGCGTAGCTGGTTGCCGGAGTGGCCAGGAGTGGCGGTGTCTCCGGATGGCATGCTCGACAGCGTTGGTGATCGTGTCGCCATTGGTCTGCGCGTTCGCGTGCTGGTAGAGTGGCCAGGACCAGACGCAGTCGCGGCCGTCGCAGTAGATGCGGACGTGCCCGTCGTCGTTTTCCTGGAGTACCAAGGGAAGTCGGTGCCGCTCGGACTCCGGCCACCGGGGCGCGCTGCCCGGCAGGGTAAGGCGTGAGCCGTCTTGAAATCCCACGTCGACCCCGCGCTCGGCGAGGTGCTGCACGACGTGGCTGACCAGGTCTTGCGCGTTGACCTTGCCGACGGCCGAGCCGGGCCGAGCGGGATTTTCGAGGTAGTTGTGCACCAGGTCTTCCAGCGTTTCGACCAGAAACATCGGATGAGTCCTTTCGCGAGAACGGGTTGCCTGACGGGAGCGATTAGCCCCAGTTGCGGTGTTCGCGGTTCCACTTGGCTTCGACCTTCGGCGCCAGTTCGGCGCGCAGGTCGTCCACGGTCCGGCCGTGTTTGGCGGCCAGCGCGGCCAGGATGAGCTGCGCATCCTCGCGGTACTCGGCGATGGTGTCTCGGTGGTGGGCGATGCTTGCCCTGGTCAGATACCGGGCGTAGGCCAAGGCGTCCGCGTAGGAGCGCCGCGCGGTGAACTCGGTGTCGATCTGCCCATACCCCTTGGTGCGCAAGGGCGTTCCGTCGGGTGCGGTGATCGCTTTGGCGGCTTTGGCCTTCGCCCGTTCGGCCTTCTCCGCTTCCCGCGCGAGTTGCTCGGGGGTCTTGATCCGGCTGGGCCGGTTGCGGACGTCGACCGGCGCGCTCGGGTAGCACTCGGTGCACGCGGCCTTGCCAGCCTGCTCGACGATCTCGGTCTCGTCGTGCCCGGAGAGCTGGGTGAGCCAGGCGAACCGGGTGGACGGGAAGCAGGTGCGGCACGCCATGGTGCGGTGCACGTGGCGACCGCTGTTGTCGACCAGCCAGGCGCGGGTCCAGCCGCCCCGACGCTCGAACTCCGCATCGAGGGGCCGCGCGGCGGCCTCGCACCCGGCGATCGTCTGGCGGGCCTGCTCGATCCGGGGCCGCAACTCAGTCGCGTACTCGGCCATGCCGTCGTTCACCAGACGCTGGACGCGGGCGGTGAGCCCGTTGAGGGTGTCGGTGGCCTTGGCATGCTCGATACCGAGCCGGGCGAGCTCTTCGTCGATCTCGGACGGGGTTGCGGTCGTGGGGTCGTCGATAGGCATGGTGTTCACCTCGGAACGGGTTCGGGCCAGGCCGTGTCGGCCAGGCGCGGGCGTGGGAAGGCGTCGCCGGTACGCCAGGCACGGACGGCAGGCGCGAGTTCACTGGTGACGGCGCGGTCGAGGTCGCGGATGTCGATCGCGGGCCGGCCGTTGCGGCGGGCGTCGGCCCACAGGTCGAGGACCTTGGTGAGGCTGTCGGCCAGCAGCGCGGTCAGCGCGGTGGGCGGGTAGTCCTCGGCGACCGCGGCCAGCAGCCCGGCCATCTCGGTCAACGGCATGCCGGGGGTGGTGTAGTGGTCGAGCTGGCGGACCGGCAGCGTGACCACGTGCTCGGGTCCGGGCTCGGCGCCGGCCAGGGTGACCGTGCCGAGCTGGACATCGGCGCCGAGTTGGAAGACGTAGACCCAGAAGCCCATGCGGGTGGTCGCGCGGGTGAGCGACTGGCGCGGCAAGTGGCGCTCCCGCGCCACGTCGAGCGCCTTGGCGCGGTTCGCGGGCACCGTGAGCACGTCGTCCAGGCGCGCCCGTGACAGATCGAGGCGGTCGTAGAACTTCACGAACACGAGGGACTCCTTTCCTTGTGGTGGCGCGGTTTCACGCGCCGGTCTGGGCGAGCGCGCGGGGTGACAGGGCGGTGGTGGTCCAGCCGTAGAGGTCGAAGACCTGGCGGGCGTGGGTGCGGCAGTAGAGGTCGAAGGCGCCGCCCTGGCCGGCGTGGGTGGCGCGGCGGTGGCAGTAGCGCGGGGGCCGGCCGTTGCCGAACTCGGTTTGCCAGGTGCACACGCGCAGCCGGTGGACGCGGATGACGAGGCCACGGCCGCCGTTGACGCCGGTCCAGCGGCCTCCGTCGACGTCGGTGGCGTGCCACACGTAGCGGGTCCACCGTCCGCCGAATGGGGTGTAGGTGCGCCGGCCGACCTGGTGGGCGTCGGCGGGGTCGATCGTGGCCAGGTGCCCGCCGGGCCAGGTGGTCAGCGCGTCGCCAGCCGAGGACACGTAGGCGACGAACGTGTTCGCGCGGGTCATCGCGTGGCGTTCGCGTTCGTTCGAGCACGGGTAGCAGCTCGTGGCGCCGGTGGTCGGGTCGATCGCACGGCCGGTGCCGATCCCGCTGGGGTCCGGGGTGGGCGGGTGGCCGCAGTCGAGAACGTCCGCCACGGGGGCGATGGTGGAGGAGGTGGTCATGGCGGTATCGGTCCCTTCGGGCCGGAGGTGAGCGGAATCGGCAAGGCACAGTCCGGCCGTTCGGCCACAGGAGGGGGTGGACCGAACGGCCGGAGGTGATCAAGGAAGGTGTCCGAACGTGGCCAGCAATCGGGCGAACTCGGCCACCCGGTCGTGCGGGACGCGGACGGTGAACACCGAGTCGGACGCGCCAGGCCGCACGCAGACGCGTCCGTGGACGCCTGCGTCGACCGTGCCAAAGTGGAAGTCGGTGTCCTGGTCTTGGCGCTGCACGCCCAGGCGTGCCGCGACGGTCGCCGCGAGTTGCTCACGGGCGGCGGCGATGCCGTCGCTGGCGTGCTTCTCGTCCCAGGCCGCGTGCAGCGCGGCCTCATAGTTCGGCAGCAGCCGGCGCCGGATCTCGTGGGCAATCACGTCGGGCGGTTTGCGCTGGTCCACGGTGATCTTGTGGTCCTGCTCGTGGTCCTGCGGGACGTGGTTGCGCAGGAAGCCGAGGTGACCGGCGATGATCAATCGGCCCTGGTCGGTCTTGCGGCCGGTGGTGGTGCCGTCGAACAGGTCGAGGACCTGATCGTTCGGTCCGGCGAGATGGGCTTCCGAGCCGTCGGCGGCCTTGCCGGTGTAGGCGCGCCACCCCGTGCCGAGGTGCTCGGCGACGGTGTGTGCGAGGTCGAGGGTGGTCATGGGGTTCTCCCGTGGTTGCTGGTTGACGGCCAGCCCGAGTCGAGCTGGCCGACCTAGTGGTGAGGTGTGGCGGTAACCGGCGCACGACGAGGCGCCGGCCGACCGTCGACGGGGACGGCCGACCGGCGGGAAAGGAGAGACGGAGGTCAGCGGCAGTGGCCGGTGATCTGGACCAGGTGGGCCATGTCGACCACGGGCCCGGCCCAGTAGCGGACGTGGGCCGGTTTGTTGCCGATGCCCCAGACGTAGAGCCGGAAATCGGGGTCGCTCGGGCAGGCCCACACGGAGCGCTTACCGGGCCCATCGGGCGCGGGGGCGCCGTGTTCGTCGCACCGATCATCGACAACCAGGCCCCCACCCCAGGACGACCGCAGGTGCGCGAACACCCGGACGTACGAGGCATCGAACGGCACCGTGTGCGCCTGCTGCCGGGCCGCGACCCACTTCATCAGCGCCTCCGCGGACAACGGCCGGCGGGAGGTGATCACGGCGCGCACGGCGTCGACGTCGGTGAGCCGGCCGTGGTCGCTGATGTCCGCGTAGGCCAGTGCACACGGTCCGGTGAACCACAACGTGATCCACTGCGGGCCGCGATGCCAGCCGCGCGCATAGCCGCGCCGGTCGCCCAGCTCGGTGATCGGGATCGGCGGCAACACGCCGTCCAGGCCCCGGTCAGGTCGGGGCGTCCACCCGTGTGCGCGGAGGTCATCGTCCACGGACGGGTAGATCATGTCCGTGGTCCGGGCGCCGGAGTAGCCGCGCGCCGCGCGGCTCAAGGTCTCCGCCAAACCGTCCATGCGGCCGGTGACGTTGCGCAAGCCCTGCACCGGCATCGGGCGCGAGCTCAGCGCATCGTCGTGCAGGTCGGCAACCTGGCAGCGGAGTTCCTCCGCGAGCCTGGCCAGGCCGGTGAGGCTGCCGGCCTGCACACGGTTCACCGTCTCCAGAGAATCGGCCCGTGCGCGCTCCCGGTCGAGCTCCGCGCGCAGCGCGTCCAGAGTGGTCGAATGGTCGTTGGTCATCGTGGTGCTCGCTTTCGTCGGTCGAATTGCGTGAATGTGCGGAGGTGCTGGGAAAAGGGAGTCACTGTTCGGCGAGCACGCGGTCGAGCTGATCAAGGAAGTAGTCGACGTCCGTGTTCGGGCGCATCGCGTCGCCCGACGGCATCCAGTCGGAGTCGTCGACGTAACCGGTGCCGGCGACCTGGTCGAAGGTGTCGACGTAGTCGGTGTGGTCGCACTCGCAGCAATCCGGCGCGGTCACCGGGTACAACTGACTTCCGACATTCAGGCAGGCGGTGGCCAGAGCGCGTTCCCGGAACGTGGCCGCGGTGTAGGTGGCGACCGCCGTAACCACACGGGCGGCCGGAAATCGGGCGAACAACTCAGCCAGCACGTCGTAGTGGGCGTGCCAACACGCGGAAATCGTGCGGCGCCTGCCGTTCGGACCGGTGCCCTTACCGAACGCGGACGCGCTTCCCTTCGCGCCGGAACCCGCTGTGTCGGTGGCGCGAAGGGTGAACGTGGCGCGGGGGCCTGCGCGGTTGCTGCGATCCTCGCCCGTGCGCACGGTGATGTTTCCGTCGTAGAGCGCGCTGGACACGTCGCGTACGACGCTGTGAATATCGGTGAGGGACACGCCGTACACGAACATGGTTGAACTCCTTTACTGATTCGGGAAACGGAGGTGATGACGTACGCGCGGATGAGTCGAACAATCCGCAACGGAAAGCCGAGCCGTTGCAACCGTTGCGCGCGGGTGAGAGCTGCGCGGCGCCCGTATGAACGGGCGCCGAGACACGCGGCTGACTATCAGTGAAATTTCCGGGGATGCGCTGGACGATTGCGCTAGATCCAGGAATCGACTCGGCGGACCGTGGCGCCGCACTTCTTGGCGACGTACTCCGCAGCGTCCGCCAGGCCCGAAAATCGGTACCGGTAGGCGGACAGCGGCACCGGACCAGCCGCGCCGTCGGTGGACTCGATACGCCAACGTCCGCGCGGTGCGCGCTCGCAGGCGACAAACGCACACCCGTCACGAGTGAACGCGACCGCGCTATCGGCGTCCTGTTCGCCGTACGTGTCGTCTGTCATGACGTAGCCGTTTTGGGCGTACTGAAAGTGAAGCTCTACGACGTTGTCCGTGTCGGTGGACATGTGATCTCCCTTGACGTTGGCCGATCGGGTCGGTTACGTGCGCGGGTTTCAGGCCCAGCGCGGTTGAAATTCGTCGCGCAGTCCGTCAAAGGTCCACGCGCCGAAGATGCGGAACTGTCCGCAACGCACGCGGACGTGTGCGCGCGGGACACAGCCACTCGGGGCGAATGTGGTGTGTTCGCCACGGCGGTAGGCGCCGCGCGTGGCGGTCACCAATACGGCGATTTCGCCGCGCGGGGTGTACCCGGTCACCTTGGCCGGTACGAGTCCGGAGAAACTGTCCAGAAAGATAAGGTCACCGACCCGAATAACAGTTGTCGGAATCGAACGGTTCTGCGTGTCAGTCATCGTGAGACCTCACTTAGGCAGCCGACTGGTAACCCGTACCGGGGCACGTGGCCAGATCAGGCAGGTAGACGGTCCGGAATTCGTTCCACGCGCGTTCGGAATTCGCGCGGGCATGGTTGCGTCCCCTGTCCAGCCGGTTGGGGCCGCGCCGTTGCTCGGCTTCCTGATTGAGCCGTTGACGGACCAACCAGGTCACGGCCTGCACCTGGTGCGCCGAGACCCGTTCTCCCCCGCGTGCGGAGATCAGCTCCGCGGCACGGCGGTACAGGCTCACCACGTGGTCGTACTGCCGACGGGAAACCGATCCGTCCTTACGGCGGAACCCGTTGACCGGCGCCGAGTCGTACTCCTCGGAGGTGAGCGCGCGACCGTGCGCCACCGACAGCGCGTGCCGATCGATCACCACGCGCGGGTCATCCGGATCTTGATCTCCGCCGAACTCGATCAGGTGGGCAAAGTCGCGGATTTTCGGACCGTTGAGGATGTCCTCATACCGCTCACCGACGAGCAGCCGATCCGCAGCGCGTTTCTGGCCGGTCGTGGCGAACATTCCGGAACCGGGCCCGCCGATTCCCCTACCCTCGCGCAATACGCGAGCGGCATTAAGGACGTTGCCGATCCATCCCTGTTGTGGTGAGTAAATCGCGAGCATTCCGGCGCCGAGATGGGCGTCACCGTTCGCGATGGCGGTTGCCACGTGGTGCGCGTCGGCATACCAGCGCATTCCTTGCGCGATTTCGTCGGGTGTGGCCTGTTCCCAGTGCCACACGATGTTTTCGTGACTCACAGGGTGCGCCCGGAACCATGGGTGATCGCTGGGGGCAGGCATGACAATTCAGTCCTCTTAGGTGTGATTCACGGTCACCGGCGAGTCGTCCCACAAGCGGGACCATCCCGATTGCGCGGGACGCGCGCCGGCCGTTCGTACGTACTTGTCCAGGGCGAGCAATTCGCGTCGCACTTCTCCGACGTCCAATTGCCACAGCTCGCGGGAGATCTCGTCCCGTACGCGGTCAAGGTCAATCGCACCCGATGACGCGAAGGAATACAGAGCGGACGACATACCGTCGTGCCAATCGGACGCAATCCGTCGCGCTTGCCCGTCGCTGATCATGACAATGACTGCACTCATCGGTTTTCACTCCTTGATTCACGCCGCGACCGTGACCGGAATGGATTCCATGGCGGAAAAATCGAAAACGGCGAGCTGTGCGGTTTCCCGCGCGAGGGTCATTGCGTCGGACAGGTCCGCGGTCACGACGGAAACGTCCAGGTAGACGCGACCGGTCGCAGGGTCGCGCTACCCACCGAGAACGCGACCGGGTAGCGAAAGAGCGTCTTTTGCTTGCGCGATGTACTCGTGAAGATCGTTACTGGTCACGGAACCGTCGAAAACGCGTTCGTGTTCCGGATGTACGGCAACCGCATAGCCCGTGCTGATGTCGGAACCGTCGCTCGGGTTGACGGAAAATCCGCCATCCGGAACGGACAGAGCGTCCGCCATGGCGCTAATCCGGGCGGACCAATCGATCAGAGTCGTAGTCATGGCGGTACTCCATTTCGTGTGCGAAAGTGGTTGACTGGCAGCGATTCAGGCCAGTTGTGAACTGGCACCGAAACGCGCAACCCTCGCCGTTGTGAGATCTCCGCAAAGGGGACAGATCCTGTATCCGGGCAATACGGCACTACTCACGGGTGAGGGTTGCGCGTTTCGATGGCACATTCCCTGAATCTCTAAAACACTGTTGGGATAAGCCGTTATGTCTAGCGCGCAACGCAAGGAACCATGCCCGTAAGGGTTTGGCGTGCTATGGGCAGGCGAGAGTGACGCTCTCAAGCCAGAGAAACCCAATGTCGGCAACCGCCTAAAACAACCTCGAACGCCTACACGTTGCGACGTTTTTCGGTGCTGGACCACCATTGACTTATCTTGGGGACACACCTGTGGCAGGCATGCCATTTATGCGCGCTTCTCCGCTTTATAGCAAGAACTTTACGTCGCGAAGCTGCAAGCGCAGTTACTACGCATTCCAGACTAGAAATGCGCGTTTGGCTACGCGTCGTTCTTCACGCTGCTCTGCACGGTTTCGCTGCTGTCCGCACGGCCCAAGCCGTTGCCCGCGCTTTACGGGACTACTGTCATCTCGACACCCGGAAGGAGGTACTGACCGAATCGGAGAGCTCGCAGGGACGCCGTGCCCTGGTCCTCACCCTCTCGGTTCGATCCGTTTACTTCCTGGTGTGGAGTCGACATGTAGAAGTACACACCTTGGGTCCACACTTTGCAAGCCCAAGAGGCCCCGTCGTTACCGTTCCGTGACCTTGCGGTGCAAAACGGCTGGTCAGAGTTGCGCAGCGTCAGCCGGGCCTCTCGGTCTCCACTGCCCAAACCGGGGCATAGAAGAGCCACAGCAGCCGGCACGGCGGAGCCCAGCGGAGCGGACAGCAGCCGGCACGGCGGAGCCCAGCGGAGCGGACAGCAGCCGGCACGGCGGAGCCCAGCGGAGCGGACAGCTCATCTCTTGCTTTTCTGGGTTTATGAATGGCGAAGTGCCGAGAAATGGTGAATCGCGAGCATGTTTAATCCAGCTTTCGGCTCATGCGATTCACCCCGAGAGAACTCAAACAAAGTTTGAGTATTGACACGCCGTCGAAATTGTGATTGTCAAGCGCAAGTGGCAATCCGATGCAAATTGATACAGCGTCGAATTCGAGTCAAGTTGATCAGCGGCGACTGCACAGCAGGAGGCTGCCACCGTAACGAACAGAGCAGCGAGATGCGGGCAATGCATGACGATCAGACAGCGGGAAGTGGGGTACGGATGGATGGTGACCAGCGCAACCAGGGGGACCACGGGGTCACGAGTAACGGCAGGTGACCACCCACCCAAGTCGACTGTTCATGTGCCTGCCGGCCACCGAGTCGGGCGTTACATCGGTAGCCCCTGCGGGGCCGGTGACCAGGCAGTTCGCGGACTCGGAGGGCTACCGCTCTAGTAGGCAGTTGAATCGGACCGTCGTCCGGTAGGTGACCAGGACACTACGAGGTGATCACTGATCGTACTGTTGATCTACTAGTTGGTCACTCGGTGTGGTGACGCCGGTTCGTCCTAAGTAGAAATACGCTGCACCGGGTACCCCGTTTGACGTAGCGTTGACAACCTTGACACTGATCAACCGAGGTGGCCGATGACGGAGACGATTATACGCCCTCTGGCCAGAAAGGAGGCGATTCTCACTTTGAATTTCAGGGCTCGCCTGTGCCGCGGGGGCGGAGTGTAGGCGAGCCGTCACGAACGATTATGGGGGCGTACATGGTAACGGGGGACGCTAGGTACCTAGCGCGGTCGCGGGATCTCCGTCACGTGCTGAACGGGGAATGGATCACGCACATTCTGGTGGCGTTGAATGCTGGGCCGCTGCATTACAACGAGCTTCATGCCGCCATCCAGGAGATGACCACGTTCGATCCGTGGACCGGGTTGGTCCGCAAGATTCAGAGCCGGGCATTGGGCCGGACCTTGCGAAGGATGGAGACCGCCGGCCTGGTGGACCGGGTCGAGGAACGGACGTTTCCGCGGTCGGTGGTGTACTCGCTGACGCCCGCGGGCGCGGATTTGCTGGTCCGGGCGCGGCCTCTGATCGACTGGGCGGAAGAGAACCTCGATCTGATCGAGCGCCTGCAGAAGGCGCCGGACGACGGCGATCAGCCGCAGGACGACGAGGATCAGCCTGACTGAGCTACCGCTGCACTGGCGGACGCGGTTCAGCTGGCCGCGGCGTTGTCGGTGGAGACCGGCCGCCGAGTGCTGCCGCGGCGTTGGAGGAAGTCGGCGAGGTTGAGCGTGTCGGGGCTGGGATGTTGGCCGATCTCGTCGAGCGTGGTGGTCAGCAGCGCGAGGGTGCGGGGGATGGCGGCGTACTGGTCGAGGCGGGCTTGGGTGCGGATGATGTCGCGGTAGACGCCCTCGTTGTAGCGGTCGAGCTTCCGGGTGCGTTCCAGGAGCGTGAGCATGGTTTCTGGGGCGCTGTCGCCGTGCGCGCGGATCAGGGCGCCGAGCGCGTCCAGGACGTCGCGTCGGGTGGCCTCGCGGACCGGTTCGATCCAGGGCACGAGCAGGTCCTCGGCGAGGTCGCCCTGGTAGAGCTCGACGGCGTCGTGCAGCTGGGCCTGGGCCGCGGCGTCGGGTGGGCGGGGCGCCTGCAGGGCGTGCTGGAGCTGCCAGTAGTCGACGACGGCGAGTTCGTCGTTGAGCTGGTAGCGGCCGTCGTCGTTGACGACGAGGTTGTTGATCCTGCCGTCGGTGGCGTCGGTGAGCGCGCGGCGCAACATGGACAGGGTGTTGTGGAACGAGTTGTACGGCCGCGGTGGCCGGCTGTCGGGCCAGACGGCCTCGTTGAGGACTTCGCGGCGGACGCCGTGGGGGTGCAGCGCGAGGTAGACGAGCAGTTCCCGTTGCTTCGGTGTCAGCGCGCCACTGAGCTCGCGTTCTCCCTCGTCGCCGCGCAGGGCCAGGTGCAGGCGTCCCAGCACACGCACAACCAGCGGGGTTTGCGGTGCTGCCACGTCACCGTTGTCCGGTTTCCGGGGTTCCTCGGCGGCCGGTGCCTGCTCGGCGGCCGGCTTGACGTCCTCGGCGGCCGTGCGGCGCTCGTCGGTGTCGTCCGGGGTGGCTGCGGCCGGGGCCTTCGGCGGGACGTCCACGGGGATGGGGTGGACGTCCAGCAGTTGCAGGCTCGGGGCCGGTGGGGTCTGCTGGTTGTCTTCCTGTTCCGGCGGGCGGGTGGATTCGAGCTGGGTCATCTCGTCGACCGAGCGCTGCTCGGGGACGGGCGGCGTGGGTGCAACGTCGTGATCGTCTGCGGGCGGTGCGAGTTCGTCGCCGGTGAAGCCGCTGGTTGCGTGGTCGGGTGTGGCCAGGTCGGCGGGGCCTTCAGCATCGCGGAGCACGGCAAGCAGTTCGGTGGCATCGGTGGAGGGCAGGCTGAACAGGCGTGTGTCGGCGAGGGCGTCGCCGAGGCCAGGGCTGGTCGCGCTGACGGTGCCGTCGTGGCGGACGCGCACGGTCGCGCCGGGGCGCCATTGGCCGAGGAGCACGCCGGCCAGGCCGAGAGTCGAGCCGTTGTCGAGGACGGCTTGCAGGCGGCGTTCCGCGTGGGGCGTGGGGCTGGCGAGCAGCACGAGCGAGGCCGGAGTGAGTCGGGTTTCGGTCTGCTCGATGGCGTGGCGGGTCCGGGTGAGCAGGGCCGCTTCCATCTCGTCGAGGGCAGCGTCGAGCGTGGCGACGACGTGGACGGTGGACGGCAGGTTCTCGACGTCGGTGCCGTCGAAGACGAGGTGCAGGTCGTCGGCGGGGACGAGCACGCGGATGCCGTCGCCGGGCTGCTGTTCGGTGAGCAGGTGCAGCAGCAGCGCGCGGGCAGCGGCGGTGGCGCCAGGTCCGGCGAGACCGAGGCCGCGGGTGCTGGCCAGGTTCAGGGCGAGTTCGCGACCGCCCCGCACGCCGACCTTCGCCGGTACGGGGACTGGTTTGTCGTCGGGTTCCAGGTCCCCGGCGGCGGTGATGTGGATCCGCGGTGGGGCCGGCGCGAGGTCGACGAACTCCACGTCGTCTACGGGCCTGCGGTCGCCGTCGTCCTGGTCGTAGGCGGCCCGCAGGGCGCGGACCACGGGCGCGATCGGGCGCTGCAGGTCGGCGCGGTCGCCGCTGCCGATGCGGTAGCGGCGTCGGCGCCACATCCGGACCGACACCATGGCCGTCGTGATCGCTCCGGCCAGGCCAAGGCTGACGAACACGCCGGTCAGCAGGTCCAGCCCCGGTTCGGCCTGGTCGTCGTGGTGCTGGCCGGCCTCGTCCGCCGTGGCCGGCGCCGGGGTCGTGTTCGGCGCGGGCTGTGTTGACGGAGGCGTGGTCGGTGCAGTGCTCGTCGGAGGAGGTGGCGGCTGCGGCGGCGGCACCTGCGGCTGCTGCTCGCCGGGAGGATGTTGTTCGGGCGGGGCCGGGATGTAGGCGGTGATCTTCCAGCCGGGGCGCACGAGGTTGGGTTGGGTCAGCGCGCGGCCGTCGGGCTGCTCCACGCCGCGGTTGAGCTGGAACAACTCAGGCCACCGGGTTCCGCCGCCGGGACCGTAGATGCGTTCGGCGACCCGCCACAGGCTGTCGTAGATCCCGTCCTCGGGGAGCCGGACCTCCTCGGTGACCTGGACCATGCCCGGCGGGGCCGGCGCTGCCCGATCGACCACCAACGTGGCGGCCGGGACGACGGCCGCCTGCGGAGCCGCGGCCTGCGCGGTCGGGCCTGGGGTCAGCGGTGCGACGACGGCGACCGGCGTGAGATCGGCGGCCAAGACTGCGGTGGCCGGGGTGGGAGCCGTGTACGGGGTCCGGTTGCCGAGCAGGGTCAGCACGATGGTGCCGATCAGAGCCGCGGCGAGCCCGTGCAGCGGGCCAGGCGGGCGGACCTGCGGCCAGGTGATCCCGCGCGCCGCGTCGACGGTGCAGCGCAGGACGTCGAGCGCGAAGAAGAACCAGACGATCCAGCACAGCACCGCCAGGGTGTTGAGCAGGAACTGCGCGCTCATCGGGTTGAGCAGCGTCGCCTGGATCTCGTCCCACGTCGGCACGTCGTCAGGCAGGGGCCACCCCACGAAGTGCACGAGGGCCCAGGGCAGGCCCGCCACGAGCGCGAGCAGGACGACGAGGGCGAGCAGACCGCGCACGAACCGGAGCACCGCGGCCAGTGCCCACCACGCGGGGCGGCCTGTCCTCGGCCGTATCGGCTTTCGGTGAGGGGAGTGCGAGTGTGCGGTCATGGCGTGCTCGATTCCTTGGACGTACAGGTTTACGGCTCCGCGGTCGCCAGCGGAGCAAGCGGCGTCATGTCACCGGCGTGGGAATCCGGGTGGAGGTGTCCGCCGCGCCGTTGCGAGGTCCGGCGAGCTCGGGTGACGCGGACTGCTGGGTGGTCGGCGCCGGGTTCGATGTGGACGATGCTTGGCTCGCGTCCCGTTTCGCGGTGGCGGTGCCGGCGGTAGACCGCTTGCGCTTGGGGCGAGTCGTCTTGCGGCCGTTGAGCCACTGGGTGAGGTCGGTGGCCGGTACGTCGGTGAACTTGGCCAGCTCGTCAACGCTGATGACGTCGCTGGACTCAGCGAGGACGTCGCCGAGTTCTCGCTCGACGTCGCCGAGTTTCTCGGCCACCTCTGCCCGCAGCAGTGCGAGTTCACCGACGCGCTTGGCAGCAGCTGCCCGCTTCGCGCTGCGGGCCGCGTCGGCTTGCTCGACGCGGCGTTCGATCTCTTCAGTCGTCGCCATCCTGGTCTCCTTCCCCGGTGTGGCACTGAACTGGGTACGAGCATGTGAAGGTCGTCATGGGAGTACTCCGGAGATTCCGCGTTGCGGTTGGGCCTGCCCGGTTCCCGTGACGGTGATTGAGCCGATGCTGACCAGCCCGAGCAGCTGGGTCGGCTGGTCGATGCTGACGGTCACGTTCACGGTGGTGCCGGCGACCGAGACGGTGCCGGTGTGGCCGGCGGCGGCGAGGTAGCTGCGGGCCGCGGCGCTGGCTTGGTGTGGGACCAGGCGCAGGGTGCCGTCGGTGCGGTAGGCGGTCAGGTCGATTTCCTGGGCGCCGGCCCGCGCGGCTTCCTGCGCCTCGCCCATCGCACGGACCTTGGCGGCCAGGGCGAGCCCGCCGTCGAGCACGAGCCCGGCGAACAGCAGCGCGGCGAGGGCGATGATGACGACGAAGGCGGTCACCCGGCCGTCCTGGTCTTCGCGCAGCCGGCCGGTTCGGCGGCGCAGCGATGCGGCCACCCTCATGGCGCACCTCCCGCTTGGGCGTTGGGGGCGGTGCCGCGCCAGACATCGACCGGGGAGGAGAAGCTGGATTGGAACGTCCGGCTGCCGGGCACGCCGAGCGAGGTCAGGTCCCCGAGGCCGACGCTGCAGGACACGGTGACGGTCACCGTGGAGCCCGGCTTGAGTCCCTGAGTGTCGGTAGACACCGACAACGACTGGCAGGTGATCCCCGCGGACGCCAGGGCTGCGCTGGCGGTGGCTTGGGCGTTGGCGGTGGCCTGCGATGGGGTGCGGGCCAGGGTGGCGGCGCGGGCCGCTTGGTGCGCGACGTCGTTGATCCGCAGCTTGGTGTCGGCCAGCCGACCGCAGAACACCACGAACAACAGCAGCAGGATCAGCAGCGGGGTCAGTAGAGTGAGCTCGGCCGCAGCGGAGCCTCGTTCGTCCCGGCGCAGCGCGCGAATACTCGCGCGCATCGAGCGCGCGAACGCGGGAAGACGGCGGGCCGCAGTCATGGTGCCACCGCCCCTGCACCGGTCGGCGGGGTGAATTTCTCAACGGGCCCAACGGCTTCGGCGTGCACCGTGAAGGTCGCGAACGGAATCACGTTGATCACGGTTCCGGTGACCGTCACGGATGCTTGGTTCGGTCCTCGCTGGACGTTGACCGATGTTCCTTGCAGCGGGCCACTTCCGAGTTGGGTGAGGACTCGTTGTCCTTCGGCATTGCCCGCGGCAGTGCTGCCGCCGTACACGCGTGCTGCGGACAGGGCTTCGGAGGCGGCGGCTTGGGCTATGTGGGTGGCGTGCATGTAGAGCGCGAACTGCGCGATCAACAGGATCAGCAGCAACAGCAGGGGCGTGGCGATGACGAGTTCGACCGTGCCGGCGCCACGCTGATCCGTCCGCAGCCGGCGCAGCGCCGCCCGCACACGTGTCCGGTGTGGACGCTCGCGTGTGTTCGGCGTGCGGGGTCGGCTGGGGCGTCGAGGCATTGTGGTCACCGGCCTACAGGTTGATGCCGTTGGCTTTCTGGGTGACCTTAATGACGATGATCGCGATGACCGCGATGGCCAGCGCCGCCAGCAGGGCGGTGACCACGACCGCTTCGGTGGAGTAGCCCGCCTCGTCGCGGCGCAGCCGCTCCAGCTCGCCCCGGATGCGGGCGATGAGGATCTGAACTTCGGTGAACATCAGCTTCTCCCCCGTGGTTCGGGGTCCGGTATGGACAGTTCTTGTGGAACTCAGAGACCTCCCAGCACGCTCGCGAGGGCTGGGAACCCGATGAAAATCAGGAATCCGCCGAACAGCATCACCACGGGAAGGCTCATGCGTTCGGTGGCTGCTTGCGCTTCGCCTTCAGCGTCGGTGAGTTCACGGGTGCGCAGCGCCGCGGCCTTGGCCGCGAGGCTGGCGCGAACGCGGGCGCCTTCGGTGCCGGCGAGGCTGACCGAGGCGGCTAGCTCGGACAGCTGATGCACGTCGAGCTCGGTGCCGAGCTGACCGAGGGTCGACCACGGTGTGGTGCGGGTCAGCTTGGCGGTGACCAGCGCGCGGCGCAGCTGTTGGAAGGCCCAGCCCTTGCCGATGCCGACCGCGTCCGACAGCGCGCCGTCGACTCCGGCGCCGCCGGCCAGCAGGACCCGGATCAGGTTCAGGTAGGCCGACAGCGCGTGCCGGAAGGTCGAGCGCCGCCGCTCGGCTTCCTGCCGCACGCTGATATCCGGCAACAGGAATCCACCGAGCGCGAAGAGCAGGCTCGCGACCGCGGGGACTTCCCAGCCGAGACCAACGTCGGCTACGACGAGCAGCAGTTGCATCAGGATCGGCAGCAACAGCCCGGTCAGCGCCAGCGTGGCCTTCTCGGCCAGGTGGTGCTCGATGCTCTTGCCGGTGACCGCGAGGTCGTTGCGCAGCTTGCGGTTGGGCAACCCGAGTGCGGCCAACGGCTTGATGAACGGCCGGCCCACGCGCAACGCCCAGCCGTCGGAGTCCGCGGTGAGGATCGGTGGCGGCGCGGGCGTCGCGTGCAACCGGTCGACCAGAGCGCGCAGCGGCGGCCTCGGCGGGAACACGTAGATCACGAGCGCCCACAAGCCGACGCCGAGCCCGGCGCCCCACAACAACGCGCTGATCATGACGACGCCCCCTTCCCGGTGAGCAAGTCATCGACGTCCACGTCGGCGTCGTGGGGCCGGATCGTGGCCAGCTCCGTGAGGAAGCGCTCCGGCTCACGCATCCGCGCAATCCTTGCCAGCCAAGCAAAAGCTGCCGCGAACAGCGCGCCGACGAACAGCAACATGATTTGCCCGAACGCGGAGTCGTAGGGGGCGAGGTAGCCGCGGTTGAGCAGCACCAGCCCGATCGCGAAGGACAGCGTGGTGATCACGATGACGCGCACGCTGGTCCGGGTACGGGCGCGGCCGGCCTCGACGCGCATCCGCATGGACGCCTGCTCGCGTGCCTCGCTGGCGAGTTCGCCGAGCAGGTCGGCCAGCTGCCGGGCCTGGTGCTCCGCGGCCAGCACGAGCGCGGAGATCACCAGGTCCGCGGTGGGGTCGCGCAGCTGGTCGGCGAGGTGGCGCAGCGACGGTGCGAGGCGTTCGCCGCGCTCCAGCCGGACGGCGAGCTCGGTGATCTCCTCGCGGATCGCCTCGGGGCAGGCCGGGGCGGTGGCGAGGATGGCCTGTTCCAGACCGGCCGCGGCCACCAGGGTGTCGCGCAGCATCTCGGTCCACCCGGCGATCGCCTCGATGCGTTCGAGGTGGCGCTTGTGGTCGACGTTCGAGCCGAGGATTCGCGGCAGGCCGACGACGGCGAGCGCGGTCAGGATGGCGGCGACCACCCAGCCGGTGACCGCGCCGACGGCCAAGCCGGCGAGCACGGCCACGACGAGCCAGCCAACCCGCTTGCGGTCATGCCGGGCGGCCAGCCAGGCGCTCAGCCGCGACGGCGTCGCCGGACGGGCGGGTCGGCCGCGCAGTCCGGCGGCGATGAGCAGGACACCGACGGCCACACCGGCACCGAGTAGGCCGAACAGGGCGGCGGTCGTGGTCATGGCGTCCACCACCCTTCGCGCCGCTCGAACAGGTCCGGGTCGTAGCCGGCCTCGACGAGCAGGCCGACGGTGTCGGTGCGCAGCGGCGCGCCCGGTACGGCGCGCAGGTCCGGGCCGGGGCGCCAGACCTCGTTGCTGATGATCTGTGCGCCGTCGGCGCCGACGACTTCCCGGATCGAGGACACCACGCGCTTGCTCGGGTCGTCGCGGGGCTTTTCCAGGTGCACCACGAAGTGCAGCGCCGCGGCGACGAGCAGGTTGGTCGCTTCCATCGGCAACCGCTCGGGGCCTTGCACGGCGTAGGCAGCCAGCTTGGTGAACGCACCCTGACTGCTGGAGGAGTGCAGGGTGCCCATGCTGCCGTCGTTGCCCATGGACATCGCGTTGGTCAGCGGGATGACCTCCGGGCCGCGAACCTCGCCGACGATGACCCGGTCCGGGCTCATCCGAAGGGACTGCCACACCAGGTCCGACAGCGAGATCTCGCCCTGCCCTTCGATGTTCGGTTCGCGGGCCTGCAGCGCCACCACATCCGGGTGCGCCTCGGCGTCCTCGCCGAGGCCGAGCTCGAAGACGTCCTCGATGGTGATCAGCCGCTCCCACGACGGGATGGCCGAGGCCAGGCCGCGCAGCAGGGTGGTCTTGCCGATCGCCGTGCCGCCGGTGACCAGGACGTTGCGCTTGGCCCGCACCAGGGCCTTCAGGAAGCTCTCCAGCGCGACGTCGATGGTGCCGTTCTCGCGCAGCTCGGCCAGCGTGACCTTGGCGAACCGGTGCCGGCGGATCGACACCGACGGGCGCGCGGTGACCGCCATGACCGCCGAGACACGCTCGCCACCGGGCAGCTGGAAGTTCACGATCGGGCTGCCGCGGTCGAAGCGGCGCTCCTCCACCCCGGAGCGGGTCGCCAGGTCGCGGATGAGGTCGATCAGCTCGGTGTCCGAGCCGACCACCGGGGGCAACCGCTTGCGGCGGCCGTCGGCGTACTTGACGAAGACACGGTCGCCGTTGATGTTGATGTTCTCGATGTCGGTGTCGGCCAGCAGCGGTTCCAGACCGGCCAGGCCGAAGACCTCGTCGAGGACCTGGCGGATCAGGCGCTGCTCGACCTCGGGCGCCACGAGCATCCCGCCGGTGGCGGAGTTGCGCAGCTCGGCTTGGGCGTGCGCCTCGGCCGCGTCGGTCAGGATCGCCTCGGCCAGCCGGCGGCGTGCTGGGGCGTCCATCGGCGGGCGGCCGGCAGTCTCATCAGCCCGGATGCGCCTGCTGAGTTGGGTGGACAACTCCTCGCGCAGGTGCTGCCGCAGCCGTTCCACCGCGGCGGCTTCCCCGGCGGGCCGGTGTGGCAGATCCGCCGGTCCAGGCGTGTGCTGGGCAGCCAGGTTCGGGCCGGCGCCGTTGGTCGACGCCGCCAGGCGCGGATCACCGACGTCAGGCCGCGTCATGGCGTCGCCCCGTTACGGGTTTGCGGCCCGAGCGGTTGCAGCGCCGCACCCGAGACCGGCTCACCCGGAACTGCCAGCCGCAGGTGCGGGGCACGGGCGCCGTTGCCGGTCGGCTGGTGCCCGTGCGCATAAAGGTTGAGCGCGATCCTGGCGGCAGCCCGCCCCAGCGCGGACTTGTCGGGCCCACGTCGGCCGGTGCCCTGGCCACCGAGCACCGCGGCGCCCTTGTCGTCGCGCGGCACGCGACCCATCACCGGGATGCGCAGCGCCTGGGAGACCTCCGCGGTCGGGTAGCCGTCGCCGACCAGGACGAAGCACGGGCGTCGTGACCACTGTTGGGCGGCCTGCAGCTTGAGCGCGACGTGCGCGAGCTCGTCGTCATGTGGGCGGGCGACCAGCAGCATCGCGTCCGCGCTGCGGATGATCGGGAAAGCGGGTGAGTCCGGATCGACCCGGCCGCAGTCGGCGATGACCGTGGTCTCCGGCTGGTCTGTGGCCCGACGCAGCGGCGAGGACGGGCCCGAGGCCAGCACCGTCAGGGCGGCGCGAGCTTGTTCGGCACCGACCGGGCCGAGCACCACCCGCAGGCCACCGGGGAGACGCTGCGTGTGCTGGACGAGCAGATTCGGATCGGCACCGCTGCGGCCTCGTGCCGCCGCGGCCAAGCTGACCAGACCCGGTGTGTCGGGCAACCGGAAGCGGGCCATCAGGTCACCGCCGGCAGGGTCGACCTCGACCACGATCGGGTTCTCCTGGCCCGGCCAACGGGCCCCGAGCGCGGTCGCCAGGGTGGTCACACCCGGCGACCCTTTCAGCGAGCAGACGGCGATGAGCATCAGCGGCCTCCTCCCGCGATCGCGACCAGACTGAGTTGCCCCGCCGGAGCCGAGGCCAATGCGCGAGCGTCCGATTCGGACAGTTGCAGCGACACCACCGTGGTCTGCTCGGTCTCGCGCGTGGCAATGCTCGTCACCACCGCGGTCCACGACGACGTCTGCCCGGAACCGGTCGACGTTCCGGTCGTTGTGCCCTGCCCTGGAGTCGTGAGCACCGCGACGGTGGTACCCGGCGACAGGTCGGGCGGGAACTGTCCCGGCTTCAGCCCCACCGCAGCGATTGCCTTGCCCTGCAACGGAATCTGCGGTGCGCCGAGCACCGAACGGGTCACCAGCGAGCCAGCGGGCAGGCTGAACGCAACCGGCTGACCCACCACTGTGGACGCAGCCGATGCGGGCATCACGTCCATGCCGGAGTCCGCGGCCATGCTAACCTGCTTGAGATCCTGCGCCGTCAGAACTTGGCCCACGGCAACAGGACGGGCCAGTGCGAGCACACTTTCCCGGTCACCCAGCTGTATTCCGGCGAACACACCGCCGGCCGCGCACACCAGGACCAGCAGAACACCGAGCAACAGGTAGGGCACGCTGCGTCGCCGGCCGCTGCCGCTCAAACGCGAAGGAGTCTTGCCGTCACGACCGGCCCACGCGTTCGGCGACGCCGGTTTCTGCGCCGTCGTGTCCGTGCTGGTCGAACCTGCGGTAGTGGTCACCACCGACCTCCTTCAGGCATGACGCCATCGCGACGCGTCGACTCGGGTGTTCGACGTGCCTTGTTCGCAACAGGGTGTTTCGTTGTGCACGCCCGCCCTCATGAGGCGGGAGGCTTCGCTCAGCCGGTCGCGATTCCCTGGCTCTCCGCCACGCGGAACGCCACCGAGGCCGAGGTCGTCATGTTCGGGAACGTGCCGCCCTGGCCCGCGCCCGACCACGTCACGGTCCAATTCACCGTGGCGGTCACCGGGAACGCGTCCGCGCGCTGCCCGGCTGAAGACGTCTTGTAGGTGTAGCCGCAATCCGGCGAGGCGCTCTTCGGATCACCACCGGCAGGGAACGGCGAGCCAGGGCCGGTACAGGTCACCGAGCCGCCATCACCCATCGACCACGTCACCGAGGTCGGCCTCGCGACCGCAGTCACCGACACGCCCGGCACCGACGCGGTGGCCGAAACGTCACCCCAACTGCTGCGGTCCAGCCACAACCACGTCGGCAGGCTGACCAACTGGTCGCCAGCCGGGTTCGCCTTGATCTTCGGAGTAGGAAGCCGCAGCTGGTTCCGCGCCTGCGCCGCGAGCTCAGCCGGCGACGGCAACGGCACCGGGCCGGGCTGGCCGTCCGTGATCCACACCGGCGGCCGGTACAGCGCATCCGCGAAGCCGGGCCCGGTGCACTTGTAGACGTACCAAGCGCCGGACGGCGGTTGGGCCTGCGCGAACCGCGGCTGCGCGACCGCGAACTGCGCGGTGGCCGGCGCGCTCTGCGGCCGGTACACCGCGGGCACCGCGGTGACCGCACCCGACTTGGGCGGCACGTGGAAGGCCGCCGGCTGCGCGCCTCCCGGTGGCGGGCCCTGATAGTCACTGCGTTCATAGCCGCACTGGGCCAGATTGTTGTTGCCGCCGATGATCGTGTCGCCGTTGGCGTTGGCCTGCCCCGTGCCGGGATTGGTCTGGCCAGGGTTGCTGGGCTTGCCGTTTCCGTTGCCCTGGTTTCCGGTTCCAGGCCGAGGGTTCTTGCCTGCGCCGAGCTCGCAACCAGGGTTGGGGTACTGGCTGCAGTCGGTGAATCCCCAGCCGCCGTCCGCGAACGCGGGTACCGCGGTCGCCACGAGCACGGCCGCAGACAGGCCGGCAACGACTCCTAAACGTTTCAACACGAGCCCACCGCCTCTACTGCGAAGCGGGTGACCCTCCACGTGCCGTCCTGCTGCTTCTTGACTTCCGCGGTGATCGAGCGTCGCCCGCCCGGTGTGTCGTTGACCAACTGGCCGTTCTTGTACTTCAGCCAGCCGCTGTCATCTCCGCAGTCCGAGATCATGACCGTGGTCGGGTTGTCCGGCGGATCCACCTTGGACACCTGGGGGTTCGTCTTCGGCTCGCCCTTCGTCACGACACCGTTGAGATGGTCCGTGTACAGGCTGCGGTTGATCACCCCGAGCGCGTCGCCGGTCGCGTACTTCGCGAGCTCAGGCGACTGCCAGTCGGCGGTTTCACCGGCCTTGGCCATCTGCCGCCACATGCCCGTGTAGGCAGCCGTCGCCTGCTGACGTGCCGTGTCCGCCGGAGAAGCCGACGACGGCGGAGCGCTGGTCGTCGATGGCGGCGTTGCCGCCCCAGTCGTGCCCCCAGGCGTCGAAGACGAGTTCGAACTACAGGCCGCGAACGTCAGCGCCGCGAGTCCAACTACTGCCAGTCCCACCCTGCGCCGGCCGTTGCGGCCGTGTACGTTGCCCCCGACCACGTGCACCCCCTCGGATCTGCGAAAATTCCTTTCGATCTAGTGTGGTACTCCTCACGTCTACCTGGCGCCCCCTAGGAGACCGCAATGTCCCTATGAAGGGACACAAGTGTCGGAACAGCAAAAACAGGGCAAAATTCACCCGAATGGGCTAATGACAGCGTGTCCAAATGGCGCTGAGTAGTAGGTTCGCTACACCGGAAGGCCGTAATCAGGGGGCTACAGGGGGTAGATCGTTGGCAAACTCCGTCACTCGTGCGAACCGGCGAGCGGCACGAGATCCACGGTGACGCCGGTCAGCATCGCCGGCTGGGGCCTGGTCGGGCTCGCACTTGCCAGCGTCCTGCGTATGGCCGTCCAACGGAGCTCGATCCTCCCAGCGAAGGGCGAGCGGCTGGCGCCACCAACCCTGCTGGAAGTGGTCACCGCCGCCCTGTTCTCGGTCCTCGCCTGGCGCATCGGCGCGGAACCTGACCTGTTCGCCTACTCCTGGCTTGCCGCTGCCGGTGTTCTGCTCGCCGCGGTGGACTGGAACTCCCGCACGCTGCCCACCAAGCTGATCTGGCCCAGCGGAATCATCCTGGCCGCGCTGTTCAGCCTGGCCGCCGTCCTCAACCGCGACGCGTACCCGCTCATCCGCTCCGCGGCCGGCATGCTCGCGCTCCTCGCGTTCTACGGAGCGCTCTATTTCCTTCAGCCTGGCCAACTCGGCGGAGGAGACCTCCGGCTCGGTGCCCTTCTGGGCCTTGCCCTCGGGTGGGCTGGCTGGTCGACGGTTCTGGGCGGCACGCTGTTCGGATGGTTCAGCGCTGCCGTCGCTCTGCTCGTGCTGCGTATCGCTCGGCGATCGGAGCCTGGCCGTGACGTGCCGCTAGGTCCGTTCCTGATCATCGGTGCCTTCGCCGCCTTGCTCATCCAACCGACGAATTGACGTCGTCCACGGTCGGTCTGTCGACCGCCTCTTGGCAACGCCTCTCCCGCGCTGGAGCCGGGCGTGTCACTCGGAATAGTCTGTGGCGCCTGTGGCGAGGGCATCGTGAGCACGGGCCAGTCGTTGCGCCATGTCGGGCCGCAGCATGGCCTTCGCCTCGGCAAGTTCGACGAACGCGAAGTCGCTGATCTCTGGATCGGAGATGCTGATGGTCTCCACCTGCGTGGCAGACAGCGTGCCTCCGTCGAAGATGAACACCAATTGGTCGTCCCACGGCCCGTGAGGTCCGATCCAGTCCAGAACGAGGACGCGGCCAGCGACCACGGTGAGCCCGAGTTCCTCGGTCAGCTCGCGCTCGCCTGCTGCCCTCGGCGGTTCATTGCTTTCCGCCATACCGCCAGGCAGGTCCCAATTCTCCTTGTAGGTCGGATTTACCACCAGGATGCGTCCGGCTTCGTCACGGATCAGCAGGTCGGCGGCCACACGCTTGCGTGCCTGCTTGGCGTTCCCTTCCGCCAGGTAGGCGAAGCGTGCCTCGTCGTCGGTCATACCGGCCACGACGAGACCGCGCCGTTGTGTTCACCCGAGGTGGCGGATAGGCCGGCCAACGCGGCGAGAAACGACGAGACCTGCCTCGACCGCGGCGCGAGGCTGAGCACGCCGCCGAGGGCACGGAGCTGGTGGACAACCCTGGCTGAGCTCAATGAGACGGTCGTGCTGCAAGCTTCGTGGCCGATCGCCGCTGCCTCGTCAACCCGGCCCGCATGCACCAGAACGTTGGCCAGGGTGAGCTGGGCAAAGGTCCGGCTTCGGACCCGATCGCCTGACCGCAGTCGGATGACCTCGCGGGCACGGCGCTCGGCTTCATCGAGTTCCGCCAGTTGCAGGAAGCACAGCGCGGCTTCGCTTGCGAGTGACGCTTCGTCGAACGCGGCGATCCATTGGGCGGGTTGCTCCGCCGTCGCTTCGTCCAGGATGCTCTCGGCGTCCTCCAACGCCTTACTGCACCCGGCGCGGTCACCGATGAGGGCGAGACCACGGGCGCGCATTGTGTGCAGTCGGGCGACGAGACGCGAGGTGCCGTAGGCAGCTGTGGCTTGCCCGAGCCCTTCGACGGCGATGCGGACAGCGTCGTGGGGCTGCCGCAACTCGATGGCCAGATGCGCCATCGAGGCGCAGCTGTTCGCTGCCAGAGCCCGGTCGTCTCCTGCCATTGCCAACCGGAAAGCGCGATCGAAGTACCTTCGCGCGTTTGCGTCGTTCCCGCTGTCATGTGCCATCCATCCGGCAATCTCGGTGACTGACGCGGCGGCTGCGAACAACCGAGGAACCGACACTCCGTGGGAGGGTGACATCAACTGCGGCCCGATCTGCTGCGTTAGGTAGTGCGCAACTGACGGATACAGTGCGCCCCCACCGATTCGGCGGTCGGCGATTTGCAGATCTTGAGCTGTCGTGAAGATGCTGTCGACGACTTCCGCGCCGTCGAGATCGCTCAACCGCGCCGCGTCTCCCGGAGCAACTGCCGAAGCGAGTGCGCGGTCCGGGGCGCTTCCACCCAGCATTGCGGCCAGGCTGGCAGGTGTCAGCTGAAGAGCCTTCGCCAGGGTAGGCCGCATCCACGGCTGAGGTGATTGGACGCCGCGCTCCCAGCGGGCAACCGTAGATCGGTCGACCCCCATCTCTTGTGCGAGCGTCTCCTGTGTGTATCCCAGGGCTTCGCGACGTTCCGCGAGGCTTTGTCGCCGCACAGCCATACCGTCTCCGTCCGCACCGATAGCCCCAGGATCGTCCCGCTGCCGTTTGCCCAGGTCAAGCCCGGGCTTACCTAGCGAGGCCATTGCACCCTAGTCGATCTTCATTGCCCGCGGAGCACCGCGCGATGACCACTGGTCGACCACCCAAAAGGGGCGCCAACTATCACAGGCCGCCCTGTGGTGTCTCGCATTTCTGCGGCCAGTACCCAGAGTATTGCGCGGTTTCACCCGTTCGGCACAACCACGCCCGATCGAGATTTCCGCAGGTCACGACACCTGCCGCCCCGTGCACGCCCCATCGCCGCCGCGCTCGCGCTCTGGTTCGTGTCGGGCGGCGGACGTTTAGCTGCATTGGCGGGTTCGCAGCGGTCCTACCAGCACCGTTGCTGTTAGAGCCCACCGTTCGCCCGGCTTCGCCGAGCGAACGACTAAACGCTCGACGCTATGGGAGTAGCAGAAGTTCGGGACATAAGTAAATCGGGACTCGCTGAGTATCGGAGTAGATGATGAAACTCTCCCAGCGATTCGCGGAGCTTTCGGTTCCGCGATGCCCACAAACAAAGCTCGCTGTGCCGCGTTTCCTCGTGCAGCCGGTGTGGGTACGGAGTTGGGCCACCGCACGAGGCGGTGACGCACGATGAACGACCGCGGACCTTGGGCGGTGACGTGCCGCGATGTCGCCGGCCGCCCTCGGAGCCTGACGGTGCTCGTGCGCGGCTCGGAGGTCGTAGTGGTGGCGCCTGCGGGTGAGGCCGCCTCGCTCGACGCTGCCGAGGCCGAGCAGTTCCGCTCCGCCTTCACCAAGGCCAAGGAGGTGGCCGCCACCCCGGCCCCCGGTGGACTTGGCGCCTCCGAGGGAACCGGCACGGCGAGCACGGTGAAGCAGTACAGCGGCGGTCATCCCCCAGCCGTCGTGGGGCGCCCTGCTTCACCGCCATGTCGCGGCGGAATCACGACCCCGATACCTGGTTCCGCTGCGATCCCCGCCCTGCGAGGTGAGATTGCATGATCCCGCTGGCCCCGGTGATCACCGCGGTCGCCGCCGTGGTGTTGGTCAGTTGCCTGCTGTGCCGCGCCTTCCGGCAGCGCCGCCGTTCCGATGTGACTTCTACTGGCAGGCACCGACTTGCCAAGTTGCCGCCCGTTGGAAGGCACTGGCGCGAACCGCACCAACATCCGTCGCCGGTACTCGTGCACGCGCTGAAGACCGTTGGCACACACGGCCTGGGTTTCATTCGAGAAAGCGAAGCCGTATGAGGTGGCCGACATCAAGGCGTCGCGTTCACTCGGCACTTCCCAGGCAGTTCCGAGCATTGCCTGACGTTGCCTGACCTGAACTGCCTCGCGCCGCCTGTCGTCCAGCGCGATCTCGCGCGGTGTCACCACCGCCTCCTCGATCACGGCGGAGCTGGAGTTTTCCCGTTGAGGCGCTCTGGCTCCGCCGCACCATCCCTTGCATTAAGGAGCACACCATGTCCACCGCCACAGCAGCTGACGTTCAGCAGCGTGAAGCGGCTCACGAAAGTTCGCAGTCGAAGTACACCAAGTTTCTCAGCTGGCCGACCACCATCGAGCCGTCGACCGGCGAAGTCCGGCTGCGTCTGGGTGACACCGTGGACGCGCTGGTCATGCGGGCCGGGCTCGGTGGCCAGGTAAACCATCAACTCGTCCAGGCGATTCTCACGGCCCCGGTCATCGTCGTGCCCGGCATTCCAGGCACAAAGCCCGACGACTGGATCTTCCTGACCCAGCCACGTACGCGCATGCGGGAGTCCACCATCGCCGACCTGATGTCCATACAGGTCGGTTGGTATGAGTCCGATACGACGATCCCGTTGCCCGCCTTCGGTTGCACTGAAGGTGGGCTGCGCTGGCTGGCGTGGCCCGAGGCCGGCCTGGAGTTGCCGACCTGGGGAGTCGTCGTCGGTGCTGTCCGGCGCACCTTGTCGCGGGCATGGTGAGCATGTCGACTACCCAGGCCGAGCACAGGCACCCCGAACACGTCGTCGTGATCGCCTCCGGCGGACTGGATTCGACGGTCCTGGCCTACTGGCTGGCGGCCCGACACTCCCGCCTGACGCTGCTGTCGTTCGACTACGGACAGCGGCATCGCATCGAACTCGATCACGCCGCCGAGATCGCGCGGCTGCTCGACAGTCCACATCGCATCATCGATTTGACCAGCCTTGGCACGTTGTTGACCGGATGCGCGCTGACTGACACCTCTGTGGCGGTACCGGACGGGCACTACACCGATGAGTCGATGGCGGCCACGGTGGTGCCCAACCGCAACGCGATCATGCTCGACATCGCCGTCTCGGTCGCGACCTCCGTCCGCGCCGACGCGGTGGCGTTCGGCGCACACGCCGGAGACCACGCCATCTACCCCGACTGCAGGCCCGAATTCGTCGAGCGGTTCGCCCGCAGCGTGCAGGCCGCCAACGAGGGCCTACTCGTGCCGGACTTCCAGGTGCTCGCACCTTTCCTGACGTTGTCCAAGACCGACGTCGTACGAGTCGGGGAAGCACTGGAGGTGCCGTTCGCGCGAACGTGGTCGTGTTACCGCGGTCAAGACGTCCACTGCGGCACTTGCGGAACCTGTACGGAACGGCGGGAAGCCTTCCGTGGCAACGACATCATCGACCCCACCGTGTACCGGGCCGCGTAGAGGGGCGTGACGACCGTGGACGTAGACGCCTCCGGGGCCGGGCCTGAGCGGGGCCGTCTTTCCTCGGGTCACAGCTCGCGCGTGTTGGGTTGCGAGCCTGACGTCAGTGACCGGGGGAGCGTGCCTGCCGCCCAAGCAGCGCCGACGCTAGCGCACCGCTGTGCCGCGCCGCCACCCCGCGGCCCGCAAGCGCACTCGCTGATGCCGATGCTGGATGAGAAGCACCTGCGAACGGCCTTGAGGCAGTGCGGTCGGCGCACCTCGGCGCCCGGCGTGGACCGGATGACCCTGGCGGAGTTGCGTCGGCGCTCCGGCGAACTGCTGCCTCGGCTGGCAGACCAACTGGCCGATGGCACCTGGCGACCAGGACCGCTGCGGGAGGTGCGGTTCCCGACCTACACGGGTAAATCGATGGTGGTCTGCGTCCCCACGCTGCTCGACCGGCTCGTACACCGCGCACTGCGCAACGCCATCGAACCGATCCTCGAAGCCCGTGTGCTGCGCGACTGGGTGTCGGGTTACCGACCTCGCCGCAACCGCATCACCGCGCTGCGGGCCGCCGCGGCCCACGCCGAGGCCGGTTTCCGCGCAGTGGCTGACGTGGACGTGGCCTCGGTGTCCGAGGGCGTCACAGTCGACCAGGTCGTGGACTGGTGTGCCCACCACGTCCATGACGGCACCTTCCTCGGCCGTATGCGCACCGCGTTGACCGCGATGCCGTATCCAATCGCTGCTGGGTCGGGACTCGCACCGATGCTGATCAACCTGCGGCTGTCGAGGCCGGATGCGCTGCTGGACGGATTGCGGGTGGTGCGGTTCGCCGACAACTACGCGGTCTTCTCCGCCGATGAGGCAGGAGCACGAGACGCCTTCGCGGTCATCAATGCCGCGCTCGCCGAGTTCGGGCTCCGTCCCAACGAGTCCAAGAGCCGAGTGCGGCTACGCGCGAACGTCGAAGACCTCTTTCTGATCGGGGGCTGACTGAGGTGAACGTCGAGTGGATCGAGGTGCCCGGTGGGACTTGCGCGTTCGGCGATGACGCCCGACCTGCCGAGATCGGCACCTTGCTGTGGACACGCACCCCGATCACCTACGCCCAACTGAGCGGCGGACGCACCAGTACACGCAGCCTGCACCCGGTCACCGGCCTCAAACACGACCAGGCCGTTCAGGTCGCGCACGCTCTGGGCGGCAGGCTGCCGACCTCGGCGGAATGGGAGTGGATGGCGGCCGGGCCCACGGGCCGACATTGGCCATGGGGCGATCAGGAGTGGACTCCGGAGCTGGCGAACCTGAATGGCTCAGGGCTGGACGCCACGAGTCCGGTCGACACCCACCCCGCCGGCGCGACCCCTGAAGGGCTGTTGGACGTAGCGGGCAACGTGTGGGAGTGGACCGCTCGCTCGACGATGGGCAACGGGGCGGTCCTGCGTGGCGGGTCCTACGCCTCGCTTCCGCTGTACGCGCGGTCAACGTTCCTCAACGCCGCGCCCGCCGAGCTGGCCTCGGAGGGCATCGGGCTTCGGGTGGTGCGCCGACCATGACGTTCGCCGCCGCCATCGAGCCTGAGCAGGGCCTGGTCATCGTCTCTTGCAGCCGCGAGAAGCTCGTTACCACCGATCCGACTCCGGCGCTGGAGCTGTACCAGGGCGCGCTGGTGCCTCACTTGCGCGAACACCTGGCCCCCAACTACCAGGTGCGGATCAGGATCCTGTCCGCGGAACACGGCCTGCTGCACCCCGAGGACCTGGTCGGCACGTACGACCACAAGCTTCGTAGCCGCGGCGAGGCCGAAGCCCTCCGGGCTCGGGTGACCTCGCGCCTCGCCAACGACCTGCGTGGCAAGACGCTGCGGCAGGTGCTCGTGGTGTTGGAGCCGCTCTACGTGATCGCCGCCGAATGCCTGTTCGATCACGTTCCGCCGCTGGAGTTGGCGGTGTTGCCGGAACCGACCGATTGGTTGGGCGCAAGGCGAGTGCTGTCCCGTTGGGGCTGGCTATGATCGACAACTCCGTACCGCTGCGGGAGGAGTTGCTGCGGCACGGCAACAACCACAGCTCCAGCACTCATGCTTGGGAGGCTCTCGCCGACGGGATCGGCTGGCACCAGCCCACTCCGTCGGACTGTTGGCTGGCGCGCTCGCGCACCGTCTCGGTGGTCATCCCCGCCCACGAGGTCGGTTACAGCCTGCCCACCGTGCTCGACGCTCTGGACGCCCAGCATCGCCAGGACGAGTTCGAGGTCATCGTCGTCGACGATGCCAGTGCTGACGACACCGCCCAGGTCGCCGCGCGGCACCGGGTGGTCGACCGGTTGGTGCGGCTGCCGGAGCGGATGGGCGCGGCCACCGCCCGCAATGTCGGTACCGCGCTCGCCCGAGGTCAGACGGTGCTCTACCTCGACGGCGACATGGTGGTTCCCCCACACGTGCTCACCGACATCGCTGCTCGCGCCACCGATACCAGCGTGCTGGTCGGGTTCCGCCACAACCTGCGCCACGAGGTCCACTCCCACGACGCGGCCATCCTGGCGCGCATCCCGAATCTCGCGGCCGATCACCGGGTCGTGTGGCGGCCACCGCCGAACACCACGCTGCCCTACAGCGGGATCACGCTGCCCGAGCCGCTCGACGGCCGCCCGCTCGACGACACCCACGACTTCATCGACCTCGGGTACGGGCAGTCCTACTACGACTGGGACCTGCCCCGCATGGTCGTCACCGCGCTGGTCGCCGTACCGCGCGCCGCCGTGCTGGACGTCGGCGGGTTCGACGCGGAGTTCGGCCGCCTTGGGTGGGGCATGGAGGACACCTACCTCGGCGCCTGCCTGATCGCCGCCGGGCTGCTGGTCATCCCGCTGCGCCAGGTCGTCGGCTTTCACCTCGATCCACCCGACGCAGCCGAGCAGTGGCAACACAAGCTCGCCGGCTGGCCGCGCACCCTCGCCCGCTACCGCGATCTGCTGGAGCTGCCCGCTCCGCGAGGACGCTCCGAAACCTTCATCGCCGCCATGTCCGAGCTGCTCACCCACTGCGAGGTACGCCCATGACTACGACAACGACGACCATCGGACGTGCCTCGGGGCGCCGGATGGTCGGCTGCGGCACGCGCGGCGGCAGCGGTGTCGCCTACGACCCGCTCACCGGCATGACCCACCGAACCGGCCAGCCGATCCTCACCGGACGCACCGCCCTGGCCCACGAGAGCATCACCGCACTACCGGAAGTCCACCCCGGCGAACTGGGCGACGTAATGCCGGTGAGCGTGTGCTGGTCGCCCATCGTGCGCTGCAACCTGGCCTGCCCGCAGTGCCTGGACGACAAGACCGTCGCGGAGCTCGGCCGCGGCGAACGTGCCGACGTCGCGGCCAGGATCGCTTCTTCCGGGGTGCTCGGCGTGGACGTCTCCGGCGGCGAACCGCTGTTGATCCGCGACCTGCCCACCCTGCTCGATGTGCTGGTCGACGGCGGCTGCGCGGTCAGCGTCACCACCAACGGCACCCACCTGCCTCGCCGCGCCGAAGCCCTCGCCCGCCGGGTCGACGCGATCCGGGTCAGCCTCGACGGCCCCAACCCCGAGCGTCACGATCGCTGGCGCGGCGAGGGCAGCTTCGCCAAGGCCGTCTCCGGCATCCGCGCCGCCCTCGCCCATGGCATCCCGACCCAGATCCAAGCCGTGCTCATGCGCTCCACCGCCGCCGGACTACCCGCGCTGGTCGAGCTGGCCGACCGGCTCGGCGTCCACGGCCTGACCGTCCTGCAGTACCTGCCCTTCGGCGAAGGCGCGTCGCTCGCCACCGCCGAACAAGTGCCGGACGAGGAGGCCCACGACCTGATCGGCGCGCTCGGCACGCCCCCGGTCCCGGTGCGATTGCGCACCCGCGCCGACGCCGCCGGGTTCACCGTCGTGCGCGCCGACGGGCAGGTCTGGCGCAACACGCCGGATACCACCGCCATCGCCGCCCTGCACCCGCTGACCGGGCCGGTCAGCCTGGCCGTGACCGGACGGGACGGTTCGGCATGACCCGCACCGCACTGCGCGTGTTCGAGCACCAGCGCATCTGGCGGGTCACCCCCGAGGCCCTGAGCGACGCCTGCCTGCTGCTGTTCGCCGCCATCAGCCGCGACCACCCGAAGGTCGACCACGTCATCGGTATCGCCAACGGCGGCGTCGCCCCCGCCCGCATCCTCGCCGGCCGCCTCGGTGCGAAACCCCGAACCGTGCAGGCCCAGCACAACGCCGACGACGGCCTGTACCGCCAGGCCACCGGCAAGGTCACCGTGGACGTCGACGCCTTTCGCCGGAGCATCGGCCGCAGCAAGCTCCACGGCGCCATCCTCGTTGTCGACGACATCTGCGGCAGCGGCGCCACTCTGCACAAAGTCCGCAACGTCCTCACCCCGGTCCTCGCGCCGGACGCTCACGTGATCACCGCGACGTTGTGCTTGAACACCGGGGCCGAGACCTGCCCGGACTACTCGGTGTGGACGGTGTCGGACTGGGTCAGCTTTCCCTGGGAGAAACGCCCCGCCCAGCCGACCACCGACATACCCATCCCCGCGCAGGTGACCAGCCATGCCTGACGCCACCAAGCCGGTCACCGTCGCATTCGTTCTGGCTTCCTACGCCCCCGACGCGCCGGCCGGGATGGAACGCGCGACCGCCGCCCTCGCCCGCGGACTGCGCCAGCTCGGACACCGGGCCCTGATCATCACCGCAATCGAGCCCGACTCGACCGAGGACGAGGTCGACGAGGACCTGGTCGTGCTCGGCTCGGTCGGGGTCACCTTCCCTGCCAGCGACGACGAACTGCGCGAGGCAATCAGCACCCACGGCCAAGACAAAATCATCGCCGCTGACCTCCGCGCTCTCTACCGCCGCCATCACGTGGACATCGCCGTGTACGTCGACGCCTTGTGGGGACTCGGACGCCTCGCCCCAGCTTGCGACGGAGTGCGCACAGTGCTGGCGATGCACGTCGTCGGCCACGACCAGGACCTCGTACCGGCCTTGGAACGCACCGACCTGGTGATCGTGCCGTCGACCACGGTCCTCGGCCATGCCCACGACCGGGACTACGACAGCACCTGCTGGCAGATCGTGCCCAACGCCCTGCTCGGCAACCACAGCGCACCCGATGCCAGCCAGCGCGAGGCGCTGCGGCGGAGCGGGCCAGTGCGGGTGCTGGCCCGGCTCGGGCCGGAGAAGAACGTCCGCGCTCTGCTCGACGCCGGCCGCCTCGTCGACCGCGGCGTCGAGGTCGTCCTCGCCGAGGCCGGGTTCGAGCACGCCGCCGGCGCACAGGCCGCCGAGTATCGTCGCTGCGCCCACTCGGCCGCCTACCTGTTCAGGGGCAGCGTCCGCGACGACGGCCTGCCCTGGGACCAGGTCCAGCCGTGGCTCGCCAACGCCGCCGTGGTCATCGTGCCCTCGACCAAGGAGACCTTCGGCCTCGTCGCCTTGGAGGCCATGAGCGTCGGCACCCCGGTCGTCGCCTTCGACGTGGACAACCTGCCCACCCTCATTGGCACCGGGGAAGGAGCGGGCGGGATCGTGGTGCCTCGCGCCCACGGCGAGTTCGGGCTGTGGGGTGCCGCCGAAGTCCTCCTCGACGATCCGGTACGCTACGCAGCGCTATCACGGGCTGCGTACTACCGCTCGCGGGACTATCTGCCCACCACAGTCGCCCATGACTTCCTCAAGGCGGTGCGGTGATGAATGACGTCCCTCTTCTGCTGGTCGACGGCCACAACCTGCTCTGGCGCGGAGCCTTCGGCTTCCCGGCCGCGATCTTCTCCCGCGACAAGACACGCGAGCTGACTGCCGAGTTCGCCTTCTTCGCACTACTGCGCGTAGCGATCCGCGAGGAGTTCACCTCCCCGCCGGAGGTGATCGTGGTGTTCGACGGCCAGAACGGCGCGGCCGAACGTCAAGCCACCGACAGCGACTACAAGGCGAACCGCGTCCTCGACGAAGCCGCACTCAAACCCATCCGCGCCATCCCACACGTCCAGGAAGCGCTGACCGCCTACGAGCTGGCCTGGATCGAGATCGACACGGCCGAGGCCGACGACGTGATCGCATCCCTCGTCGCTCGCGTCCGCCGCGACGACCCCGAGCGCCGAGTGTGGATCATGTCCGGCGACCGTGACTTCTACCAGCTCATCGACGAGCACGTCCGGGTGGTCAACACCGCCATGAAGCGAGGCCGCCGCCACATCGAGCCCGGCACTGTGTTCGACCGCTACCAGGTTCAGCCGACCCAGTGGGCGGACTTCCGGGCCCTCACGGGCGACCCGGCGGACAACATCCCCGGCGTGCGCGGGGTCGGCGCGGGCACTGCAGCCAAGCTTCTGGCCGGTGGCCTCACTCTCGACCAGCTGGCCGACGCGGGACGGCTCATCGGCACCAAGGGCAAGGCCGTCCTCGAAGCCTGGGACCAGGTCCTCGGCTGGCGCGACCTGATCAGAATGCGCACCGACGTCACCCTGCCCCTGCTACCCGCCGGCCGCAGCAGCCGGAGCCTGCCCAAGCCTGCCGACGTCATCGACAAGCTCGGGCTGTGGTGATTCCACTGGTCGCGTTCATCCCGCCCGCCTCGGTGTTGACCGTGATGGCCCATCCCGACGACGCCGAACTCTGGGCCGGCGGCACTCTCGCCCTCTGCGTCGCCGCCGGGGCCGACGTCACCATCGCCGTCCCACGTCACCCCGAGCCCCGCGCCAGCGAGGCCGCCGCCGGGGCCGCCGCACTCGGCGCCGGGCTTCATCAGATCAACCAGGCCACCGCGGGGACCGTGCGCGAGCTGCTGCTGGATACAGGCCCCGAGGTTGTCCTCACCCACCCGGTGCGCGATGTACACCCTGACCACCGGCGCATCGCCGAAGCAGTGTTGGAAGCCCTTCCCGAGGTCGTCATCGCCACGGGACACCCCCGCCGGGTCTACACCACCGACACCTACAACAGCCTCACCCTCGACGGCCCCGTTCCCGCGCACACCACCGTCGACATCACGACTACCTGGGTCACCAAGCAACGCGCCCTGGCCGCACACGCGTCCCAGCCCATCACCGAGCACTTCGGACCAATGGCCGAGATCCTGGCCCGGCTGTGGGGCGCACGCATCGGCGTCGACCACGCCGAGAACTTCGTCCCGCTTCCTGTCCTCGGACGTCTTCCCGCCGCGCTGACCCTGTGACGCCGTCGGACGATGGTGTCAGTCTGCACGTAAGGACGCCCTCGCTTAGAAACTACGAGAACAGCGCGCACACACGATCGAGTTGGGCGAGGAACTCGGGCTCACGTTCGTCGCGTCGTCGCCAGAGGACGGCCAGCCATCGCAGGGCGATTGTGCGTCGGGCGGCAGCGAACCTTGACCGGTTCTGCCGGTTCACGCCGAAGTCGTCCTCTAGGGTCCGCCAGGTGCTGTCGGGAACTTGCCGAGCGCTGATGTGCTCGATGTGGTCTGCAGCGTCCACCGCCCGATCGCTCCAGCCGCTGAACTCGAAGTCGACGACGTGGAGCCCTTCGTTCTCAGACAGCCAGTTCAGCAAGTTGGCGTCGCCGCGCGAGAACACGGCTGGCGTGGGGCGACGCAAAAGGCCGACATCCCCGCTAGCCTCCCAGCGGTCGAGCAAGGTCCGCATTTTCCCTGTATGTGCGTCGTCGGCGGCGGCCAACTGCTGTGGCCAGATGTCGGTCAACCGCGCGATGTAGTGGGTGATCGAATCGACTCGTGGCCAGGAGGCCAACGGCTCAGCCATCGGCAGTGCTTGCATGGCTCCGGTGGCGGCGGCAATCCACGGCAGCACCAGCTCGGGATTCGTCAGCTCGGGTATCGGTCGGCCGGGAACGAAGCTCATGCCGAGTGCGGGTTGGTCTGGATGATCGTCCCGCCATAGTGGCTGCGGAGCGAGACCAAGTCCAGCAACATGGTTCAATCCGTGCCATTCCCGAGCCACGCGGTTCTTGTCGGTCTTGCGGTAGAGCTTCAGGCAGACTTCGCCCCATTGGAAGACATCGCTGTTGCGACCGCCGCTCAAGGGGCACAGCCGCCACTCGTGGAGCACGGCTTCGAGTGGCAGCTGTCGACCGCGCGCCGCTCGGAGGTCGGCCAAGAGTTTGTGAGGCACGACGCGGCTGGCGGCCGAGAGTGATGTCAACGTGTACTCCGGTCTCAGAAGGCGGACCACGACCACGGCCGTTCGATCTCGCCTCTCAGGCACGCCACCCGATGGCGTACCTGTTCCGCGGCTTCTGGGCTGGTTGTGGCTTTGCCGAGGACGAAGGCAGTCCACCGGAGTTCTCTGATCGTCGCCAGGGTGCGGTAGCCGGGCCAGGCGGTCATGTCGTAATCGCCGTAAGCGTCCACAAAAGCCTGGTAGTCCACCTCCGTGATCCGGGCGAAGTCGGTGTAATCGACCGCCAAGGAGACCAGGTCCCACTCAGGAGGCCCGATCCCGACATGGTCGAGATCCAGCAGCACGGGGGCGCCGCCTGCCCTGGGGACAACAACGTTGCCCTGCCAGGCATCGCCATGGATGACGCGCCGAGGCAGTTCCGGAACCAGCACCAAGTACTCACTGTGCAGCTGCCCTGCGAGATCTCGAAGCCAGGCCCGGTCATCCTCGGGCAGGATGGTTCCGCCGTCGATTGACTCGCGTAGCCCTTCGAAGGGGTCAACAACGGGGAACGAAGGCGATTCCGGCACCTCTAGGGCGTGAAGGCGCCCCAGTACCGCGCCGAGTTCGGCCGGCGTGGCGTGGCGGTGGTCAGGAAGCTGTACCCACCATGTGACGGGCCGATTCCCAACAACCGTGGGCTGGTCGATGTCGTCGACGGCACGCACGACGGGGATCCCGGCATCAGCCAGCCAACGCGACGCCTGGATTTGACGGGCGGCCACGAGCTGCGAGCCCGGAGGGCCCACACGAGCGACGACCCTACCGGCCACCTGGTAGATGACGTTCGTACCGTCGCGGATCAACATCGCTTCCGCGGTTGATACGCCGGCCTTCCTGCCCGCTGCCGTTAGCACGTCACGTGGATCTCGCGACAGGACCAAGTTCGTGTCCACATCAGACATTGGTCATGGCCGATGTCGCGAAGTCCGAGAGCTCGGCCACTTCTGGTATTGACAGGTGAGGTTCACACGCTCGTACCAGTTTGGACAGTTCCTCGCTCATCCGCCGCGAGTGCAACATCGGCGCATCGGCGATGGCTTGCCGTCCAATGTCGACGGCCTCCCACGGGTCGCCGATCGTCATGTTCAAAGTCGCCAACCGCGTCCTGGAGAATGCCCGTGAGCGAGGGTAAGCGTCGCTGTGCAAGCGGATCGCCGTTTCGAGGCGTCCGGCGGCGTCACCCGGCCGCTTGTCGGTCATAGCGAGTGGAGTGAGTGCTCGCGCGCTGCTGCCCGCATGTTCAGCCTCGTCGTAGTAGATCAGCCAGGGCGGGTCCGTCTCCGCTTGACGCCCGACGAAATGCTCGTCGGCGCGGTCGACCTCAGCTCGCGCTTCGTCGTGGCGGCCCAGCATCGCCAGCAATCGAGCGCGGACGACGCCGATCATCGCCCTCGCGGTGGCGGTCAGCCGGTCAGCCCGGACTTGGGCGAACTCGATCAACGACAGGGCGTCGTCCAAGTTGCCCAAATAGATGGCTTGGCGCGCCATGTCGGCGAGCGTCGCGGCGCGTAGTTCCCACGACCCGCCCTGTTCTGCGCACCATAGGCCGAAACGGAAGCATCGTGCTGCGGCGTCCTGGTTTCCGACGTCGAACGCTGAGAAGGCCACAACCCCCGCCAGGTTCCCGACGGCCTCGAACATCCCTGCTTCGACGCTGGTGCCGGCCTGAGAGCTCAGCAGGCGGCTGGCCCACCGCAGGTGGGCGAGTCCTGCCTCACCGGCCATGCCGCCGCCGTAGAGGTTCTCGCTGGCGGCCAGCGTGCGCGTCATCAGCCTTACCTGCTCGACCTCGGCCCACCCGACACGCCGAGGAGGCTGCACGTCCAAGGTCAACGGCTTGAGGAACTCGGCTGGGCTGGCTCCCACGTCAACATGTGCAGTCGGGTCGTATCCGGCCACGCCAGTGGAAGCGGAGCCTGGCAGCGCCAGGGAGGTTCCGTGGGATTGCCCTGGGACTTCTTGTCCGGTGCTCAACTGTGACGGACTTGTCGGGGCGTCAGCCGAGACCGGTCCGAGCAGGGCGTCCAATTCATCGAGGGAAACATCAAGCGCTGTCGCGATGCGGGGCCTGCGCCATGGCTGAGGAGTCAGGGCACCGCGCTCCCACCGGCCAACGGTCGAGAACTCCACACCGACGGCAGCAGCGAGGCTCTCCTGGGTGAAGCCCATCGCCTCGCGTCGAGCTGCGAACGCTTCACGCCTGTTTCCCACGCGTTTACCTCACTCCACCCGCTCACACGTCCGCTACGCCTGGGCTTAAAGACGATGCTTGCCTTGCCCCGGCATAGGGGTTACACGTCCTGTTCGATGCGCTCGAAGATGTCGATGTCCGTCGCCCTCTGCCAGTCCGGCAAGTCGTCCCAGTCCGCGACGTAGGACGCCTTCGGCTCGGGGAAGTGCTTGAAGATCTGGCCAATCCAGCACAGCGCGACGAAACGGCCTTTCTGGTCTCGGGTGAGCTTGGCGGTGGCGCCATCGGTAGCCTTGATGAAGGCGAAGACCTGGTCGTATACAGCGGTCGCGGCGTCGCGCTCCCAGTCCGGGGTCTGGTCCCACGGCGTGATGTATCCGGGCTTGGGCTCGCCGGGGTAGTGCTTGGTGACTCCAGCGATCCACGCCTCGCGGAACACGCGGCCTCGGTCATCCTGCATCCTGTTGTCCTCCATCAAGCGGCATGGCTGCCGATAAGGCTGTTGATCTCAGCATCGAGTTGTTGGATCTGCTGGTTGGTGAGCAAGGGTGCCAAGTGCGGCTGTAGGCCACGCAGCTTGCGCACGACGACTCCAGAGCCCGTCTGGCGAGCGGTGGCCAGGACGGCGGAGGCGTAGTTGACGATCTGGTCGGGATCGCGCCGGTGCACGCCGATCATCGCCAGATCAGTGAGGACGCCTGCTTTTCGCCGAGCGGTCAGGTTGCCGGCCAGTGCGTCGGTCAAAGCGGCCTCGGCGAGATCAGGGCGACCAAGGGTGACGTAACAGGTGCCGCGTTCCTCGGCGAGACGGGAGCCGTCGAACCGGAGCCAGCCGCCGTTGTGCACCGGCTCCTGCAGGTGCTGGACCTCGGCGGCGGTGTCGAGTGCACGCTGACAGGCATCGAGGTCTCCGAGTCCGGCAAAAGTCTCGGCCTGTACGACGGCGATCCAATGCCGAGTCGAGAGACCGGGGTTGCCGCGGCGGGCCAGGTCTGCAGCCAGTTCCAGGATCGGGGCGGCTTCGTTGAACCGGCGTTCGTAGACGGCGATGAAGGCGTGTCTGGTCAGCGCGCAGGCCCAGAGGTCAGGGGTATTGGCTTCTTTGCTCGCTGTCGCGGCGAGGGTGTAGCAGTGGGCGGCGTCGGTGTAGCGATCACCGTCGAAGAAGATCTCGCCCGCCAACTGGAAGAGATCGGCGGACAACTCGCAGAGTCGCTGCCGGGTAGCCGGTGACTGTGGTCGACGCAAGCCTTCGGACAGTACGTCGAGCTGGGCGCGGACCAGGGGAAGTACCTGGCTCTTGGTCGATGCGAAGGCATATACACGCCACAGATGGCTGTTGAGCTGCTCAAACTCAGCGACTGCCGTCGAGTCCACGGCACCAGTTCGAGCCGCCGCAGCGAGCCTTTCCGCGTCGCAGACAGCCGACTCGGCCGCTGGCAACGCCAGCAAGGCGCCGGTCATGCTGAACAGGCGTAGCAGGTCGCGACGGTTCATGTCGTCTGTCTCCGCGAGGTCTGGCTGAACAGGGAGGACATCCGCTCCCGCGATCTGGGCTAGGGCGACGGCCGAGGTGCCGTTCGGCCCGGACGGTGTCGGTGCGAGCAACGTGCCCAGCTCTTCGAGGGTGAGACCGAGTGCCTTCGCGATGCGGGGCCGCCGGTACGGCTGCGGCGTCAGATCACCGCGTTCCCACCGGCCGACGGTGGAGAACTCCACACCGACGGCTGCTGCGAGGCTCTCCTGGGTGTAGCCCATCAGCTCACGCCGCGCGGCGAACGCCTCTCGCCGGTCGCCCATGAACATCACCTCGCTCCGTCGGTCCAATGCCACGATAACCAGCTACCGGTCAAGCCTGATCACCCGCTCGGCGAGCAGCACCCGTTCGGACTACTGCCGTAAAAATGGCGTTTGCGCAGGTCAAGTCGGGTGCCGCCTCATTGCCGCCTCATTGGCGCCGCGTCTCCGCTCTGGCCGTCGTTGATCATCCCCACTTGACTGGGGTCGCTGCGGTCTGGGCGAGTTTCCGTCTTCGGCGGCAGCCCGAGTACCTAGAAGCACGTTCACCAGAACGCACCGCTGGGGATGCCGGGCGACGAGACCACCCTCCACGTCTATGGGGAGTTCCCGTTCCCGCGGACGTGCTGGCGGGGACGCTCGACGCACCGCATTGAGGTCTCGGACCAAGTCGTAATTCGAGGGCGTGACCGATGAGGAGATCGTCACCAATGCAGTTGTCGTGTCTGAAATCGAAACCCTTGGCATCGTGGCTCTAGCCCAACTCGGTCTCTACGGTCTGGCGGTACAACAGCTCATACAGGTGTGCGCCCTTGATGAGGACCGAGGCTTCGACGGGGCGCTCGTTGTCGCTGTAGATGACACGCAACTGCCGGATCACCGGCGTCCCATCTGGAAGGTCCAGTGTCTCGGCTTCCTCCACCGTCGGGGATCGTGCCGAAATCCGGTCGACGAAGGTCCGCTGAGGAAACCCGAGGTCGGCGAGGGCTTGGGGCGCGCCGCCGCGGATCTTCGCGGCCTTGGCCAGGCTGCTGTTGTCGGCGATCTCGGAGGGGTAGTAGGACGCGGACAACTCCACGGGCTGGTCGTCGTGGAGGAGGATTCTGGTGCGGAGGATCGCGGTAGCGCCCGGCGTCAGCTGCAATCCGGCGACGATGTCCGCCGGTGGAACGACGTTGTCGACCTTGAGCAACTGGTAGCGGAACCGGCCTGGTTCGGGCGTGATGTAGGCGGAGGCGTCGATGACGAACGGCTGCCGGTCGCGGACGTAGACGCCTTTGCCGACACGGCTGTCGAGGAAGCCTTCGTCCTTCAGGGCCTTCAGCGCGTGCTGGATGGTGGCGTTCGCTGCGCCGTACCGCTCCACGAGTTGCGCGGTGGACGGCAGTTGCGTACCAGGGCTCAGCTCGCCACGCATGATGAGATCGCGCAGTTCCGCTGCGATTTGCTGGTGCCGGGGCCGGCTGTCACGGGCGCGAGGCAAAGTCGGCTCCTGGAGACGTCGTTAGAGCGATCATGGCGTCAGCTCGTATCGCAGCCGTCGTCCGTCGGCCACCATCGTCATCAGGCTGGCTTCGACAGGCCGTTCGTCTCCGGTGAGGAGCACACGGGCGAGCAGCAGCACGCAGGACGGGTCGTTCAGTTCCAGCGTGGTCCGTTCGTGCGGCGTGGCAAGCCGCGCGCTGACGTCTTCACGTACGCGGCGTGGCCGATGTCCGAGGTCAGCCAGGAGAGCGACGGCTCCGCCAGGGATCTTGCGGGGCTCGGCCAGCCGGGTGCCCCGAGCGATGTTCACCGGGTAGTACGAGTCGACGAGCTCGACTGGGTGGTCGTTGAACAGCATGAGGCGGCGCCGCACGACCACCGGCTCGCCTGCAGCCAGGCCGAGCATGTCCGCCACCATCGCGGAGGCGGACACCTCCTCCACACCCAGCAGCTTCTGGGTTCCCGTACCTCCGTGCTCTGCCGCCTCGGCGCTCCAGGCGTCGCCGCGGTGGCCGCTCACGTACGGCATCGACACGCTCGTCCACGGGCCGGCATCGGTCATCGCTCGCCCTCCTTGCGTCTCCTGGTGGGGGGTGCTCCCACCGTTGACCTTAGTCGTAAGGCAGCAAGGCTGCCCTCGACAGCGAGACCTCAACCTTATTACCTTTCTGATATCGCAGTAAGGTTCACCGGTAGCGAAGGTACTACAGATCGTCACGGCTCGGTTCGGCCCCCGGACTTTCCGTCGCTGCGTCGTTCGTGCCGGTACGAGCAGTTCCGCCGCCAGCGCACATCGGTCCGAGTGCTGTTCGGCATGACCGACGAAGGAGGGCTACATGAAGGCCGCTGAGGAGAAGTGTGTGGCGGACGGCCAGATCACCATCTCGCAGTCGTTCGGTTTCAGCGCCAGCCATGAGCTGAGACTGTTGCCGGCCAGTCACAAGTGCAGCCGCAACCACGGCCACAACTACACGGTGACCGCATCGGCGCTCGTGCACAATGACGGCCCCGGTGACCTGACGCCTCTTGGGGACTATCTGGCCGCGACGTTTGACCACCGATTGCTCAACGAGCAGGTCACCTTCCACCCGACGAGCGAGCTTCTCGCTTCTCACCTTGCCGAGTGGTTCCGGGACAACGTTGAGTCCGCGGTGCCGATCACGCTCGTCGCGATGGTTGTTTCGGAGACCGCGACCACGTCGGCACGCTGTGACGGTGTCACCGGCGAGGTCACGATCTCGAAGACCTTCAAGACCGGCCACGGTGACGTCACGCTGGTGCTGGGGGCGGACGGGCTGGACGAGGTTGGGTTCATCACCGATTTCGGCGACCTGAAGCCGTTCGGGGCTTACCTCCAGGCCCCTGCCGCCGACGCGGGGCTACGTGCCGCCGGCCCTGCGCTGGTCGCCCACCTGGCTGGCTGGTTCGTCGACAACGTCGAGCCGGAGATCCGCGGTCGACTCGTATCCGTACGGGTCGACTCGGGGACCACCACTGGCCTGTGGGAACGAGGCGATGCCTCGTGAACACGCTGACCTTGGCTCCCGAACGGGTAGAGGGTTCTGCAATTCTCACGGAGAAGTTCGAGTCGTTCCAGGGCGAAGGCCCCTGGACAGGGCAGCGCTGCGTGTTCGTCAGATTCTCCCGCTGTAACCTCCGGTGCGGCTACTGCGACACCCCGGAGAGCTGGGACTGGAGCAGGTACAACCCGGTCGAGGTCAGCGACCGAGTCCCCGTCGCCGAGCTGGTGTCGTGGGTGCGCGAGCGCGGCGTGGACATGATGGTGATCACCGGCGGGGAGCCGATGTTGCAGCAGCCCGCCATGACCGCCCTCGCCCGCGGCCTGGCCGACATCCGGGTGCAGGTCGAAACCAACGGCACGGTCGCACCCACACCGGAACTCACCTCCTTGGTCGATCTCTGGGTGGTGAGTCCGAAACTCGCGAACTCTGGCATGACCTACTCCACCCGCATCAAGCCCGAAGCCCTCTCGGCGTTGGTCGCGACAGACCGCGCAGTGTTCAAGTTCGTTGTCACCGAGCCCGACCGCGACCTCGACGAGATCGCCCAGCTCGTCGAGGAACACCACCTGGCTCCGGTGTGGGTGATGCCGGAAGGCACCACCCAGGAGAAGGTTCTGGCCGGCATGGACGCGCTCTACGGCCGGGCCACTGAACGCGGATGGAACGTCTCCACCCGCCTGCACATCCTGACCGGAGCGCGGTGACACCGACTCCCAGACCGAGCACTGGATCGCGGTGCTCGCGGTCACTGTCGCTGCGCCCGGCATGTCGTCCCCGCACCTGCGGGCCGTGGCGCTATCAGGAGCCGCCGCCGCTGACGTCCTTGACCCATTCACCACTCCCGGAAGCGAGGCGAAGTCCGTGACCAACACCCTCGACAGGCTTGCTCCCAGCGAAAGCCAGGACCTGGTGTCGCCGGGCCCGGTCGACACTGAGCGCGTTGCCGATCTTGTCGGCCAGCTCCTCGCCGCGATCGGCGAGGACCCTGGACGGGAGGGTCTGTCGGACACGCCGGCCAGGGTCGCCGCGTGGTGGCGCGGGTTCTTCTCCCCGGAGCCGTCGGCCGCCCCGACCTGCTTCCCCGAGCAACATCTGAGCGGCCAGTTGGTGGTGATCGGCGGCATGAGCGTCTGGTCGCTGTGTGAGCACCACCTGCTACCCATGAACCTGGACGTCGCCATCGGTTACGTACCGGACGGCGAAGTAATGGGCCTGTCGAAGTTCGGTCGAATCGCACAGCAATACGCGGGCCGCCTTCAGGTGCAGGAGCGCTTCACCCGGCAGGTAGCCGACGAGATCGCCGTCGTGATCGGCAGTACCGACGTGGCCGTCGCGGTTCGTGGCACGCATCTGTGCATGAGCGCGCGGGGCGTGCGGATGGAGGCAGCTCGTACCACCACACTGCAGGCCCGCGGCCGATTCGAGAGTGATCCTGTGCTCTCCCAACAGTTCCTCGCCCTCGCCACGGACAGGTGGAGGGTCGCCTGATGGCCAAGAGCATCGCCTTCTCCGCGATCGCCCCGCCCGACTACCTGAACGTCTTCGTCGCGCAGGAGCCCGCCAGCGTCCACCACGTGGCGGCCCAGCGTGTTCTGACCGACGCTGCCTACCGCGCGTTCTTCCACCGCGAGGCGCAGCGGGGTGCGGAGATCATTGTCGACAACGGGGTCTTCGATCTCGGCCACGCCCTGCCGGCCGCCGACCTGATCGCGGCGGCCCACATCGTGGACGCCCGCGAGATCATCCTCCCGGACGTCATGCGCGACGGGCTCGCCACCATCAAGGCCAGCGACGAAGCCGCTCGCGAGATCCTCGACCTCAGCGACGAGTTCCGCCTGTGCGTCGTGCTGCACGCGGCAGACGATCAAGAGTGGCTGCGCTGCTACGACTACTTCGCTTCCAACGAATACGTCGGAGCGATCGCGCTGCCCGCATCACGACGTCCCGCGCCCGAAGACCAGCTCTGCCGCACCCGCTGGGCGGCCACCCGGTACCTGGAAGACCACGGCATGGTCGAGGACCGGATCGTCTATCGGCTGCTCGGCCTCGGCCGCACCGGGCACCTGGAACTCGTCGAACAGCGCGAGCACGAATGGATCGCCTCGGTCGACGGCGCCGCCCCGGTCATCCTCGGCGCGATGGGCATCGAGATGCTGCCCGACGGTCCCTACGAGAAACCCCCGACCCCTCGAATCGAGAATCTGGGTCGGATCCCCGAAGAGCGGTTCGACTTGATCCGGCGGAACATCGCCGTCGTCCGCGAAGCGGCGGGTAGTAGCGTGCGGATCCCGGAGGCGGCCTGATGAGCCTCCTCGCCAACACAATCCCGACCGCGGGAGCCAGCTCGGCGTTGCAGACGTCCCCCATCGCGGTGGACGGGCACACGATGGCCCCGGACCGCCTTCTGCGCTACCTACAGATCAAGGTCCACCACCTCATCCAGGACCACGACTGGGACAGCATCCACGTCGTCGGCGGCTACGACCGCGAAGCCGTGATCTCCACGCACGAGAAGACCGGCAAGCTGTTCAACTTCGAGCGCCCCACCGCCGAGGTCCACGGCCGTGACCTCATCGTCAAGGCGTTCCCCGGTGCCGACTACGTCCACCACTACGCCCTGATCATCGCCACGTACCTGTCCATGACAGGAAAACCGGCCGACACGGTCACCTACGAGTTGCCCGACCCGATGTTGTCCCGCGAGGCGGTGGCGAAGCTCGGCCTCGAACTCGATGGCGACCTCGTGATCGTCGGCTGGGGCCTGGCGCACCTCGCTCCTGCCGACGGAGCGTGGACCTACGGGCACGGCTACGCCTGGCAACGCGCTCAGATCCACGGCCGACGAGTGGTCTACCTCGGGTTCCTCCACAGCATCTGGGGCGACGTCGCCGGACGCGTGGTCACGCGCCTGGCCGAGCTCGGTGCCCGCGACGTCGTCTACGTCGGCAAAGTCGGTGCGCTGAACCCCGACATCGAGCCCAACACGCGGCTGGCTACCGGAAACACAAGCCTCGTCGGCGGCAGCCTCGTGGCGTGGCCTGACTTCTTCGGCGACTTCGCCACCGCCCAACCAGGCGTGCACACCGGCATCCACGTCACGTCACCCTCGATCCTGCTGGAGAACAGGGACTGGCTGACCGAGCACGCCGAGCACGCATTCGTCGATCCCGAGATCGGCCCTATGGGAGTTGCAGCACGCGACGCCGGGATCGATTTCGGCTACCTGCATGTCATTTCCAACAACCTTGCTCGCCACTACCCCGCGGACTTGTCCAACGAGCGTCACAGCGACGTTGTCCGGCGGCGCACCGTCCTAATTAGACAGATTCAAGACATCGTCGCCAACCGACTGGCCGCCCGGCCGATCTGATCCCTTGGAGCGCACCAACATGACGAACGCAGCACCACTTTTCAACCCTGCGCGCGGGCGCGAGATCACGGTCGTCGGCATCGACGGCGCGGGCAAGTCCACCCTCGCCACCCGCCTGCACCAAGCGCTCAACGAGGCCGGCCACGAAACGATCCTGATCGGCAAGCACAGCACCGAAGTCCCGATGGACGCCGAGTTGTCCGCCTACGTCGACAGGCTCAACGCATTGGTCTATCGCCGCGACGCGCGCGTCGCCCAGGCGTGCGGCGATCACTACTGGCTGCTGGCGCTGGCCGCCTGGTACACCCTCCAGGACAAACTCGTCATCCAGCCCGCCCTCGCCGCCGGAACCCACGTGATCCTCGACAACGCCCACCACAAGATCCTCGCTCGCTACGCGGTGAATCCCGACGTCTCCACCAGCCTGGCCGAGCAGGTCTTCGCCCACCTCACCGAACCCGACCTGGTGTTCTTCCTGCGCATCAGCGCCCGCGACGCGCTCGCCCGCAAGGGCGAATTCAGCTCCCTGGAAACCGGCCACTCCGGCGGCGCGGACGAGGACTTCATCCGCTACCAGGACACCGTTCTCGCGAAGCTGCGCGAGCACGAGCAGCGCGGCGGATGGCTGTCGATGGACGTGACCGACATGGACCGCGACGCGGTCTTCAAGACCGCTGCCGAAGCGCTCGCCGACCGCCTCCAGCTCGCCATCTGACCCCGCCAACAGTCATCACGAGGAACGCACCATGCCAGCGACCCGACCAACCGGCGGCGAGTACGTGTGCCACGGCATCACCTGGGCGACAGGAAATCCCCGGCTGCTGCTGGCCCCGCTGCCCGACGGGCCGCTGGTCTACGCCGAGATCATGAACCAGCGACTCGGTTTTGCGGTCGGTACCGGCCGGTGGTGCACCGGCCGGTACCAGTTCGCCGACACGGTGCGCGTCGAGGCCCTCGCGTGTCCCGACCGCGCGCCGACCGAGCAGGGCGACCAGTGCGCTCGGTGCTTGCGCCAGGACGAGTTCCGCTTCGCCCACCAGTTCCACCAGGACGGCAACGTCCCCGCGGCCCTGCGCCAGTACATGGACCAGCCGCACTGGCTCTACCTCGCCACCTTCGCCGACGGCGCCACCAAGGTCGGCACTGCAGCCGAACCACGCAGGCAATCCCGCCTCGACGAACAAGGCGCCCTGATCGCGACCTATCTGACCAAGAGCGCCGACGGCCGCGCCGTACGCCACCTCGAAGACGCCATCACCCGCGGCCTGCAGGTGCCCCAGACCATCCGGGCCTCGACCAAGCTCAAGGCGCTGGCCAATCTGACCGACCTGTCCACCGCGAGCGCGACCCACGACCGTCACGTCTCCCGCGCCGCGGACGCGCTCGCAGCGATGAACACTCCGGCAATGCTGGAGACGTGGACTCCTCCTGCCGAAGGCGACCGAATGCGCGTCGCCGACGGCGTACGGATGCTGTACCCACACGATCTGCGCGACGGTGAGCACGGCTTCACCGTCGTCTCGTGCGTCGGCACCCAGGTGCTGGCCGCCCTGGACGGTGACGACGAAGTGGACTACGTGCTCGACCTCGGCACCCTCAAGGGTCGCCGCATCACGCTCGGCCCGTTCACCTCGCCCGCCGCCGCCTTCCAGAACTCCCTCTTCTAACCGACCCCGGCTCGTCGCGTCCGTCCGCAACGAGCCTGGCCTGCGCCCTGAAGCGAGGTACCCGCGATGGCACCACTGGACGCCCTTCTCGGCTGGGACGAGGACACCACTGCCGAGGCGTACGCCGCCTTCACCCGTGCCTTCCCCATGTATTCGGCCACCAGCCGGGACCTTGCTCGCCGCGCCGATCTCACCGACAGCCGGCTGGTGGTCGACCTCTGCGGCGGAGCCGGCGCGACCGCGGAGGCAATCCTCGAACTCGTGCCGATCGACGCCCAGGTCGTCTCCCTGGACAACGCCGCTGCCATGCAGCGCGTTGGCCGACGCACCCTGGCCGACCCACGCCTGAGCTGGGTCACCGCACCAGCCGAAGATCTGGTCGGCCACGTTCCCGGCGCGGCAGACGCGGTGGTGTGCAACTCCGCGATCTGGAAGACCGACGTGCCACAGGTGTTCGCCGCCGTCCACCAGGTCCTACGACCCGGCGGCCGGTTCGTGTTCAACGTCGGCGGCGGCTTTGCCGGCGTCCGCCACCCCGACGAGACCAATGTGCGCACCGGCCCCTCGCTGAACACCTTGATCCGTCAGGTCGCGGCCCGTGACCACGGCTACGCCCCGCCTCCAGCCGCCGAGCCAGCTCCGAAGCTGCCACTGGACACGATTGCCGACCACCTGTCGGTCGCCGGACTGACCGTGCTCGACACCGAGGTCGTCGCCCAGCGCAGCACGATGGCCGAGAAGAAGGCGTGGTTGTCGATTCCGGTCTTCGCTCGACCCGACGGGGACTTCACCCACGCTCAGCGGATGGACATCCTCGACAAGGCGTACTCGCTGACCACGCCCGACACGCCTACCGTGACGAGCTGGCTCGTGGTTGTCGCACAGCGACCCAGGGAACTACGTTGACCGCCCCGCCACCGACCAGTAGCCACGGCAGCAGGATCAAGTACTGCGACCACGCGGCCGTCGGCGTGCTCATCTCCTCACCGGACGGGCTGCTGGTCTTCGAACGCGCGAGGCCCCCTGCGGGGATCGCGCCGGTCGCTGGTCATGTCGACCAGCACGGAGGCCCCGAGCAAGCCGCCCGCATTGAGGTCGCCGAGGAAGTCGGCCTGACCGTCACCTCACTTCACCTGCTGCTGACCGCATGGCGGCCCAACCACTGCCGCCGACCGACCAGCGACCGCGTGGGCCATCAGTGGTGGATCTATCGGGCCCAGACCTCTGGCCCGATCCGACCCTCTGCCCAAGAGGTGCGCGCACCCCGATGGCTGCACCAAGACCAGCTCCAGCAGCACGCGCACCGCACCGCGGCCTACGCCGAAGGGCAGCTGAGCGAGGAGCAGTTCACCGCGAAGCCCGGCTTGGAGCCGGTGTGGGTTCGATTCCTGCACGAGCTCCAACTGGTGACGCTGCCCGACGACATCCTGAGTCTGATCGACAAGGTCCTCTGACCGTGCACCGGCGACGGGTCTCAGCGCGCCCCCACCACGTTCCCCGCTGCCAATCGGCGTACGTACGCGCGGATACGTTCGCGGTCCTCGGGGAACACGCTCTCCCACGTCTCGTCCAGGTCAACCCACCTCGATGGCTGCCCAGTCTCCCCGCCGAGCGGCACGTCGCGGTCGACGACGGCGCCGTAGGACAGGCTCAGCGTCGGCGCCCAGTCGGCGCGGAAGGAGCGGACAGCCACCGCGGCCGGCATAGGCAGCAGCTCGCCCGCTACGCCGGCCTCCTCCACGAGTTCACGAGCTGCGGCTGCCCGCGGCGTCTCGCCTGGCTCGACCTTGCCGCCAGGCGGCACCCATCCGCGCACGCGGTGCCGTACCAGCAAGACGTGGCTGTACGTCGGGTCGGTGACCCAGACCTCGGCCGCGAGCGGCTTCAGCAGCGACTGGTGGGCGTGGAGCCACGTCTGGGCGTCATCGAACTCCATCGCGGCAAGGCGAGCGTCCGCGACCGCCGCTTCCACGGTCAACTGGTCAATCACCTGACCCAGCCTAAGCCGACGTCGCAGCCGACCCGGACATTGCAGGGGGACAAGGCCCGCCGTGTCCTGGCCTGTGAAGGAACGACCCGGAGGTTGGATGCCCCGAATGGTGGAATCGTCAGCGACGAGTCGCGATATTCATGCAGGTCAAGCTTGGTGACGCCTCAACCGCGCCTCCACGGCACTGCCCGAACGCGCTTGATGACATGGCCCATTCGCAGTTGACTACCTCGGGCTGCGCCGAGAGGGAGGTGCTGCCTTAGCGGCGCGCTCTGTCGAGAGCATTTCTGCCCGAACAACCCAGGGTGTCCGCCCTGTCTCATATCTGGATGCGTCGTAACCGGGCCATGCTGACCATGGCCGTCCACATAGTTGATCGTTGAACTAGAAGGGAAGCGATGGGCACCGATACCACCACCGTGTCGCCGGGGTCGCTGCGCGCGGAGATGGTCGCCAAGGTCCGCAAGTCGGGATACGCGCAGCTCAGTGAGGTCGCGCGGGTCCTGCTGGACACACCACGTCATGAGTTCGTGCCCGACGCCCCACTGGCCACTGCCTACGACCCGTGGCAGGCGGTGATCACCCACCGGTTCCAGGATGGCCGGTCGTTGTCCTGCGCGTCGGCGCCGTGGCTGGTCGCGGCGATGCTCGACCAGCTTCACGTCCAACCCGGCAACCGCATCCTGGAAATCGGCGCGGGAACTGGCTACAACGCCTGCCTGCTTGCCCAGTTGACCGGCCGCGCGGACCTGGTGACCACGATCGACATCGACCCGGACGTCACCGCGAAAGCCAAGCGGGCCCTGACCGCCACCGGCTACGGCGACGTGCATGTGATCACCGGCGATGGTGGGCTCGGCTATCCCGACCACGCCCCGTACGACCGCATGATCGCCACCGTCTCGCCGTGGGACATTCCCGCGCAGTGGTGGCAACAGCTCGCGCCCGGAGGACGGCTGGTCGCCCCGCTGCGCTTCCCTGTCAAGTCAGCGTGTTGAACCGTTTCGTCGGGCGGTGGTGGCGTTCCCAGCCGCCGCTCGGACCGATTAACGTGGGTGCTGAGGGTGCTCAGCCGGTGCGCGAGCCGATGGTCAGGGTGACGGATTGGGATGTGTCTGCGCGGATGAGGGTGGCCGGCACCTTCTGTCCTGGCTGGGTGTGTCGGAGGGCAGCCAGGAGGTCCTCGACGCTGCGGATTGGTGTGCCGGCGAATTCGGTGATGACGTCGCCGGTGCGGATGCCGCTGGCGGCGGCGGGACCGCTTTGGTCGATGCCGAGGACGAGTGCGCCGTGGTCGGTGTGTACGCCGAGTTTTTGTTGGATGTCGGGGGTGAGCCGGCCGAGTGAGATCCCGAGGTAGGGGTGGGTCGCGGTGCCCTTGGTGAGCAGCTGGTCGGCGATGTCGGTGACGGTGGCTGAGGGGATGGCGAACCCGAGAGACACCGCCCCTGCGGCGGGTGGGATGTATGCCTCGTTGATGCCCACGACCCGGCCTTGCGTGTCGAGCAGTGCACCGCCGGAGTTGCCGGGGGAGATCGAGGCGTCGGTTTGAATGAGGTCCACAAGGGACTGGGTTTGGCCGGCGGATCCGGGGATCTCGCGGTGCAGCCCGGAGATGATGCCGGCGGTGACCGAGTTCTCGAAGCCCAGGGGGCTGCCGATGGCCAGGGCTC
>NZ_JACJHR010000064.1 GCF_014174495.1 Amycolatopsis echigonensis | reverse complement strand
AGTGTGCCGGGCCATTGCGGACTGCGCTGAGGAAGCCACGGACGCACTGATCGGCCTGCTCGAGCACTATGCTCGCGCGGCCGATCCTTCCGTGGAACGCACGGGCCGACGACTCGAAGACGAGTTCGAGCTGGCATCGGAAGGGATGAACTCGACTCGAGGAGTTGCCGCTGCGGCGATCGGTCAGATTCTCCTCGCGCAAGAGACCTACGCGCCTCGGCTACTTCCGACCGTGGAGAAGCTCGCGCAGGATCCGATCCTGTCTGTACGCGCGGAAGCCACTCGTGCTGTTTCGGCGCTGTTCAAAAGCCACTTGGAGCAGGCGCTCGATGTCGCTGACGCCCTGTTCGCCACGAGCGACATTGAGATTCACCTCTCAAATCATGCTAACGAGCTGCTGCTATACGCCGTCTTCCGCGCGGGCCCGCGGTTCTCGCGGCACCTCAACCGAGCGCTCGAAGCAGACAGCCCCATCGCGGTGAGGGCTGGCCACATCTGGGCCAACGCCTACTTGAACGACCGGCTACCGCAGGCATGCACCCCCGACGTCACCGACTTGCCGATCCTGGCACGCCAGGGAGCCGCGGAAACTATGGCCACGGCACCACACCTCGCCCCTGACGAACTGGTGAGGCTATTCGACGACGGCGACCCAGATGTCCGCAAAGCCGCCGCCGCAGCGATCCGAGTCCTCCACGAGCCCGACTCTGCCTCGATCAGCGAACACGTCGTGGCGGCTTTCGCGGCCAGCTGCGCGTTCCCGGACCACTTCGGTGACCTCTTCCACTCCCTCGAGCAAAGCTTGAGACTGCTGCCCTCGACCACGATCATCGCGTGCGAACGCGCCGTCGATCATGCTGGCGTCGAACTCGGAGATCTGAGCAGGGCCGCCGCTGCCATCAGCCGCGACATCGTCACCGTCGTGCTTCGGCTCTACCGGCAAGGCGACGCGGTAATGCGCGACAGATGTCTCGACGTCGTGGACAAGCTGGCCGATGTCGGGGCGTACGGACTACCAGAGGCGCTCCAGCACGAAAGCCGGACGGACGGGGGGCCTGGGCCCGGCTGAAGTGCCTCTTGAGATCTACCTGTTCGGGGGACGCTACTGGGGCACTTTTCGTGACCCCATTTCGCCGCCCTCGGGCGGGTGCCCCAGTTTTGCCCCAGCTACCGACCGGTAGCTGAACTTCTTCTTGGCGAAACTCAAGATCCGACACAACGAAAAAACCGCCCTACCTGGATCTTTGGATCCGGCGGGCGGTGTTTCGTCACGTGGACCTTGGGGGAACTTACTACAACACAAAACCCCAGGTAGAAGCCCTGGAGACACTGCTCCGGAAGCTACCCGACCCCACCGAACCGGCCGCACCGGCCGTCGAACGGCCCAAACCACGGCGGGCACGCCAGCTCGACGCCGACCAGGTCCAGGAACTCATCGCCGGCTACGAGGCCGGAGCGACGGTGTACGAACTGGGCGGCCGGTTCGGCATCGAACGGCGGACGGTCAGCAACATCCTCCACCGGTACGGCGTCCCCATGCGGCGGCGTGGCCTGTCCCCCGAGCAGGTCGACGACGCCGTCCACCTCTACAACCTTGGCTGGTCACTGGCACGGGTCGGTGGACATCTGGGCGTCGACCACACCACCGTGCTGACCAAACTGAGGGAACGCGGCATCCCCACGCGCGACACCCACGGCCGACCACGATCGTGAACGGATCAGTCTCGGCCGGTCGCGCCGGGCTGATTCAATTCGCCGCAGTTCCTGTAAAGCAGTGGCTCGTCGGTGAGGCGGCTAACCTGCGGGTAGTGGTGTGCGGGTGCTGACCACGGCCAGTCCGGCGACGACCAGCAGGGCGGCCAGGCCGAGGAACCCGGCACCGAGGGTGGCTGCCGAAGCGATCGCGCCGACCAGGAGCGGACCGCCCGCGTCGCCGAGTTCGCGGCCGACTTCGGCGGCGCCCATGGTTTGCCCGAGCCGCTCCGGCCGCGTGCCCGCGGCAAGGTGCGCGAACCCGAGCGGCGTGGCCAGCCCTACCCCGACTCCGACGGCCACTGCCGCCGTCAGTACTCCGACGACGCCTGGCGCCAGCGCCGCCAGAGTCATTCCGGCGGTGGCCAGCGCAAGTCCGGTGGCCATGCCCGCACCATCGCGTAGGCGCCCGGCGTCGCGGGCTCGGCCGGCCCACGGCTGAACCAGGGCGGAGCACAGCGCAAGCAGCGACACGGCGGCGCCGGTGATCAGCGGCGTAAGCCCGACTGCGGCGCCGGTCACGGGCAGGAACCCAACACCGACGGCCAGCGCCGCGGTCGTCGCAGCCAGGGTGGCGGTGGGGCGCAGGAAGCTGGGGCGGGCAAGGCGGCGGGCCAGGTCGAGCACGGTCTGGCGGGCGCGTGGCAACGGTGGGACCGCAGGGACGACGATCGTCGCCCAGCCGGTGACGGCCAACGCGAGAACCGCGAGCGTGGCGAACAGCAGCGGGAATCCGCCGAGTGTGATCAGGACGCCGCCCAGCAGCGGGCCAAGGGTGTAGCCGATGCTCTTCCACGCGCCGTAGCCGCCGAAGGCCCGGCCCTGCCGCTTCGTCGGCGACAGCCGCGCCACGAGGGCTCCGGCCGCCGGGGAAAACGCCGCAGCAGCAGCGCCCTGGCCGACACGGGCCAACCCTACTGCGGCCGGATTCCCGGCAATCACGAACGCGGCGGACGCGAGGGTGAAGGCAAGGAGCCCGCCGAACAGGACGGGGCGGGGTCCGATCCGGTCGGCCAGCGACCCGAACACAGGTTTCAGGATCACTTCGGCGCCGTCGTACACGGCCAACAGCAGACCCAGCGCGAGCAGGGAAGCGTGTTCGCCGTGGGTGTAGGCGCCGAGGCTGGCCGCAATGCTGTGCGCGCCGAACGCGGTGACGAATCCCGCCGCATACAACGGCCGCAACTGCGCAGTAGATCCGGTGGAGGTGTGCTCGGGTGGCTCTGCGCTCATGGGTCTGCCTCAGCTCGCCATCGGCTCGGCTGGGGTCGGCGCGGTCGGAGGTGGTGCGGTGGTCAGCACCAGTCGTAGCGGGGTGCGCTCGGCGAACTGGACCAGCCACACCAACATTTGGCGCACCAGCCAGAACCCGAGCAAGCTCACCACCGCGCCCACTGCCAGCCCGGCGGCCACATCTTGGGGGTAGTGCGCCGCGATGTAGACGCGGGAGAACGCCATCACGACCGCCGCCAGCGCGGCGAGCCAGCCGAGCCGCCGGCTGACCAGGAACAGCGCGGCGGCGACCGCCCCGGCCATCACCGCGTGATCGCTCGGGAACGACGGATCGTGACTGCGATGCGCCAGCACCAGAACGTTCCCCAGAGTCGTGTACGGGCGGGGCTCACCCACCATCGCCGAGATTGGTTGATTCACGCCCAACGCGAGCAACATGCCCAGCGGCGCCCAGAGCGCCGCCGCCATCATCGTCGGGTTCGCCCGGCCTCGCGCGATCCACCAGCCGACGAGCATCAGCGCGGCGAACAGGACGATCCCGTAGTTGGCGTAGACCCACACGATCCCGTGCAGCCACGGCGTGGCGCGGGCGAAGGCATTGATGTCCAAGAAGAGGTGCGTATCGGTATTCATGATCACGGTCCTTGATGGAGGGTCGCCAGGTCACATCTGGTGCAGGGCCTGGAAGACCTGCTCGGTGTAATCGGCCAGCCGGCCGGCGCAGTGTTTAAGCCGCTGTTCGGCCTCGGCCGCAGCAGGAGCACCGAACACATCGCGAGCCTTGATGCCCCGGAACCAACGGCGCAGCCGGTCCAGGCTCTGCTCCTCTTCCTCCAGTTCGGCCATGGTGAACTTGCGGTTGCGGGTCTCCTTGTCGATCTCGGCCTCGAACTTGCCGCAATCGGCCAGAAACTCGGTCCACTCCTCGGCTCGCTCCGCCGTGAACAGCGCCTCCAGCCGCGCCCTATCCGTCTCGGCCCGCCCAGCGGCGTCCAGCACCAGGACTTCACCCTCACCGCGCTCGGCGAGTTCGATCACCCGCGCCACCCCGTCGGCAAACACCGGCACGCCTGGCACCACCCACGCCCCCTGCCCGAGCGAGAGCGCCCCGATCCGGCGTAGTTCCCGCCACACGGCCACCCGATGCCGCGACGGCTCGGCCGGCACACGCACCACCAACACCAGCCACCGGGCCGGATCGTGTTCGGTCACAAGATTGAATGTAGCAGCAGTTACTTCCAAGAAGGTAACCGTAGAGTAATCGGGCCAGCGGCCTCGGCGGGATGTGCCGGGCAGCGATCATGCCGGGATGGTGGTCGCAGCCGCGGTGATCATGGTTGCGGGGGAAGGCGTTATCGCCCGGCGGGTGAACTCACCTCGTGGGTCGGATGCGGGTAGCGCGGGTCCATGCAGCTCGGCGGAGCAGGCGTAGTCCGTTGAGGTCGACGATGACGGTGGAGCCTTCGTGGCCGGCGACGCCGAGCGGCAACGGCAGGGTCCGACCAGGTTCCAGAGGACCAGGCCAGTGATGAATAGGGCGGCGGTGATCAGGTTGGCGGTGACGACGGGCGTGCCGGGACAGGGCGATCAAAGGTCATCGCGCGCAGCAGCGCCGTTTGCGCGGCCTCGCCAAACAGCAGCGGCACCGCGAAACAACGCGATCGTGGCGGCCACCATGCCGATCGAGTAACGCCGCTCGACCTTCTCGATGAACAACTGCGGGCGGGACTTGGTCCGGCCCGCTTCCTCGACCGGCGTGGCAATCCGGGCGACGACGGAGTCCTCGGCGCGGCGGTCCACCCGCACCCGCAGCGACCCGGTGCCGTTCAGCGTTCCGGCGAACACCTCGCCGTCAACGGCGCCCACATCGTCGACATCCGCAGCTACCCCGACCGCCGCAGCGCCCACGCCCGAACATGACGGAGCGCCCTTTCTCCCGGACTAATTCCGAGTCGCTGCGGCATCCACGCTGATCGTGTCCAGGTAGGCGTCAAGTCCGCGGATCATCAAGTCGAGTCCGATGTCGAACTGGGCGGTCATGTCGCAACCATCGCAGACCAGCAGCGCGGTGCGCACCAGATCGTCGGACGCCTGCGGGGTGAGCAGATTGGTCACCCGACGGACGCGGGCGACCTCGTCCTCCGCGACGTGGTTCGGCTGCGGCGGGATGGACAACTCGGCCAGGGCGTAGCCGATGCCGTACACGAAGATCGTGCGCAGCAGCGCGACGGCGCACTGCTCGGGCACGCCGCCGTCGCGCATGATCCGCAGCAGGGCGTCGCAGACCCGCAGCGGTCGCTCCAGGATTTTTGGGCGGCTGTTCAGCAGCGGCGCGGCGTGCGGATGCCGGTGCACCAGATCGCGGAGCGCGCCAGCGAGGTGGCGGACGCCCTGCCGCCAGTCGCCGGCCGGTGGATCGACCGGGATCTCGGTCCAGAGTTGTTCGACGATGCCGTCGAGCAGGTCGTCCTTGCTCGCCACATGCTTGTACAGCGACATGGCCTTCACGCCGAGGGCGGCGCCGAGCTTGTGCATGCTCAGCGCGTCCAGCCCGTGCTCGTCAACGTAGCGCACCGCGCCGGCCAGCACCTGCTGCCGCGACAGCGGCGCCCGCACTCGTTCCCTGCTCTCGACCGTCACCGTCACAGCTTACACCGTACCCACTTGACAACTTATGTCGTAAGTCTACTCTGGCTTACGCCATAAACCCGTTGGGAGGTTGCCATGACGATCACCGAACTCCGCATCCCGCCCACACTGCCGCCGGACCTGGCCGCCGACCTGCTGGCCACCGGCAGCGCGATCGACCCGTACCCGACCTACCACCGGCTGCGCAGCGACTTCCCGGTCGCCGAGTTCCTGGACGCGGTGAGCCTGTTCCGCTACGACGACGTGGCCGAACTGCTGCGCCACACGCAGGTCAGCACCGACGACCGCAACTCCACCCTGCACCGGTCCCAGGTGGCCGACGACAAGCTCGCGCCCGCCTATCTGTCCCAGCTGGACGACCAGTCCTTCCTGCACCGTGACCCGCCGGAACACACCCGGCTGCGCAAGCTGGTCGCCAAGGGATTCACCGCGCGCCGGATCGCGGCCCTGCGACCGTTCGTCCAGCACACGGTCGACGCGGCAATCGATACGGCCGAGGGTGAGGGCCGTCTCGAACTCGTCAGCGCGCTGGCGTATCCGCTGCCGGTCGAGGTGATCTGCGAGCTACTGGGCATTCCCGCCGAGGATCGCCCGTTCGTGGCCAGTTGGCCCCGTACCCAGTTGTGCTGCTCGTTCGAGTCCGGCAGCCTGGCCGCCGCGAACAAGACGAACACCCGGCAGGTCGAGGCCGACCGGATCCAGCAGCAACTCACCGACTACTTCGGCATGCTCATCGAACGCCGTCGGACCGCCCCGGGCGACGACCTGATCTCCGCGCTACTCACCGCCCAGGAACACGGCGACCGGCTGTCGGTCGAGGAGATCAACGCGACACTGCGGCTGTTGTTCGTTGCCGGCTACGAGAACGCGGTCAATCTCATCGGCCACGGCGTGCTCGCGCTGCTGTGCCACCCCGACCAGTGGACGGCGCTGCGCGACAACCCCACGCTCACCGCCAGCGCGGTGGACGAGGTGCTCCGCTACGACGGCCCCTTCCAGTTCGTCCGTCGCGTGGCACTGGCCGACCTGGACATCGGCGGCTACCACATCCCGCGAGGGCAGCACGTGATCGCCTGGCTGGCCGCCGCCAACCGCGACCCAGCCCGCTTCCCGAACCCGGACCGGTTCGACATCCGCCGCGGTGACAACCACCCTGACCACCGTCACCTGGCGTTCGGGTCGGGCATCCACGCCTGCCTCGGCGGCCCGCTGGCCCGGATGGAAGCCGAGATCGTCTTCGCCACCCTGGCCCGCCGCCTGGCCGAGCCACGACTGGCGGCCGACCAGCCGCACTACCGCACCGACGTGTTCCGCTCCCTGGCCGAGTTGCCCATCATCGTGCGCGACACACGTGACGCAGCCTGATCACGAACCATTCGCGGAGAGGGCCGTGCACGACCGTCTCCGCAGGATCGCGCCCAATACTGGAGGCGCACGAGGGCGGCCCGCGCGAAGGGAGGCGGCTCATGTCGGCGCGGAACGGCCGATCCGCCGTGATGACGATCGGGACACTGGCCCAGCGGACCGGCGTGCCGGTCAAGACGCTACGCGAATACGAGGACGCCGGGCTGATCTACACGGTCGGGCGCAGCGCCGGCAACTATCGGTTGTTCGATGACACGGCCCTGTGGTGCGTCGGCGTGATCGGCACGCTGCGCTCGCTCGGGCTCACCCTGAACGAGATCCGCCAGCTCACCACCATCTACCTCGAGCGGCCGGACGAACCCATCGGTCCGCACCTGGCCACGCTGCTCCAGGCGGCCCGGACACGGACCGACGCCCAGATCGCCGAACTCCAGCGGCGACGGCAACGGATCGAGCAGTTCGAGACCGAACACGCCAGACAACTGGCCGGCTCGGCGACCGACCTCCGCGCCGATGACCCGCATTTCCAGCGTGCGCGCGGTTGACTCTCCCCCTGGGGGCAGACCTTACGGTCGCCCCGGAGGTGAGGCGGATGACAGCGACGACGACCAGTCGCCGCCGGATCGGGTCCGTGGGCACCACGGCCCGCGTGGTCGTCGGGCTGGCGTTGCTGGCCTACGTGGCGGTCTACGAGCAGGCCGGGTGGCGGTTCGTGCTCGCCTCCTGGTTGCTCGGTGTGGTCGGCCTGCCAGCAGCGGCGGTGGCCGCGCAGTGGTGGCGGGCTCGCCGCACACCGGCTCGGCTGGATCTGACCGGGCCGTGGGGCTACGCCATCACCGTCGCGCTGTTCCTGGTGCTGTTCCTGCCGCAGTGGTTCATTCCCGGCATGTTCGTGCTGTGGGCGGCCGGGGTGATCTTCTTCGGTGCGTCGATGGTGCTGGCCGTGTCCAACTGGCTGCTGCGACGCGACGACCAGGTCGGGTGGATGGTGTTCACGCCGGTTGACCAATGGGAGCGCCAACACCGCAAGGCTCGCCGACCGATCTGAGCGCGCTTACCAGCGGCGGCCGACTGCTCGCGGGGTGGATCCTGGTCGGCATGGTGTGGCAGGACTATCTCGCCGGGTTTCACCGCGACCGGGCCGGGATCACCGACGAGGTCCTGCGCCGCAGCCACGATGGCGGGAACACGCCATACGAGTGGCTCGTGGCTGCGGTGCCCGAGCACGGCTTCGTCCTGGACGTGGCGTGCGGGAGTGCCCCGCTGTGGCGCGCGGTGGGCCAGCGGCGCTATCTGGGGCTGGACGTGTCGGCGGCCGAACTGGCGGTGGCGCGGAGGTCCGGTGCCGGGCCGCTGGTGCGGGCATCGGCCGCCGCGATCCCGGCGCGGACCGGCAGCGTCGATGTGGTGGTGTGCTCGATGGCGTTGATGGTCATGACGCCGCTGCCGGTGGTGCTCGCCGACGTGCACCGGGTGCTGGTTCGCGGTGGTCGGCTGGTGGCGACCGTGCCCGGACGTGGCCCGCTTCGGCGGGGCGACTGGGCGGTGATGATCGGCTTGATGGTCATGCTGGGACGACGGTTGCGCTACCCCAACGATGATCTGCTGGACGACCTCGACGCTCTGCTGCCAGCGTCGGGGCTGCGCGTGGAGTCCGATGAGCACCGGCGATTCGGCTACCGGCTGAACGACCGGTCGGACGTGGACCGGTTCCTGGATTCGCTGTACCTGCCCGATCTACCGTCGACGCGGTACCGGGTCGCTCGCGCCTACCTCCGCGCGTGCAGCCGGTGGGGCATCGAGCTGGCGCTCCCGATTCGGCGCATCGTCGCCACGGCCCGCTGAGCAGCGGGTTCTCCAGGAGGTTCTCATTGGCGAGACCCCGCCCCAGGTGGGGTAGGGTTGGTGTCGGTAGTCGAGGGACGGGATGTGTGATGGCTGAGTTGACTGACCGGAAGCGGGACGCGCTCAACCGGTTGAAGACGGTGCGAGGGCATCTGGACGGGATCATCCGGATGGTGGAGTCGGACGCCTACTGCGTGGACGTGATGAAGCAGGTGTCGGCGACGCAGTCCTCGCTGGAGCGGGTGAACCGGATCATGCTGCACAACCACCTGGAGACCTGTTTCACCGACGCCGTGATGACCGGGCAGGGCCAGGCGGCCATCGAGGAGTTGATCGGCGCGTTGAAGTTCAGTCCCGCCTTGACCGGCCCGACGGCACGGATCACCGCTGCCGCGGCCGGGGAACCGAGTGAGGGCGGCGCGGTCGCCGAGGTGCCGGAGCGCGAGCCCGCATAGCGCTCCGGCACCGCCGCCCGACCGGACAGCGATGGACGAGCACGGAAGGAGGGCATCTGGGGTGCACGTGGTGTTGCTCGTGGTCGACGGGGTTTGGAGTGGTCTGCGGACGACCTGGATGTTGTTGTGGGAGAGCCTGTACGGCCTGACGCTGGGGTTTCTGCTCTCGGCGGTGGTGCAGGTGGTGATCCCGCAGCAGTGGCTGCGCCGGTACGCCACCGGCGGGGTCGGGGGCATCGCGGTGTCGGCCGGGTTCGGTGCGATCAGCTCCTCGTGCTCCTATGGTTCGGCCGCCGCGACGCGGTCGTTGTATCGGCGCGGCGCCGACGCGCGGGCCGCGTTCGCGTTCCTGATCAGCTCCACCAACATGAACGTCGCGATTCTGGTGATGTTCTGGGTGCTGGTGGGGTGGCAGTTCGCGTTCGCCGAGTTCTTCGGCGGGATCATCATCATCGCCGTGGTCGCGATCGGGTTGAGCCTGTTGTTTCCCGGCCAGGCCCTCGACCGGCTGCGCACCAACACCGGCGACACGACGCCGAGCGGTCCGCGCGTGACCGAGGACGTCGTGTGCGGCATGAAGGGCAGCCCCGCACACGCGGTGGCTGTCGCGGACCGCGAGTTCTTGTTCTGCACCGCCGAGCACGCCCGCCAGTTCGCCGCCGACCCCGCCGCCTACGCGGACGTCCCGCCCGGCACAGCGACGCCGACCGACCGCGACCACACAGCCGTCGGAACACCGAGTCTTGTCGAGCCGCAGGATGTGGTCTGCGGCATGGCCGGATCAGCCGCGCACACCGCCGAGCACGCTGGTCGCACGTACCAGTTCTGCTCGGCAGGCTGCCGGGACACCTTCACCGCCGACCCCGGCCGCTACACGGGTGAACGAATGCCCGAGCGGCCGTCGCTGCGGTCGGCGCGCACCTGGTACGAGATCACCCGGCGCGCGTGGAGCGATGTGACGATGCTGCGCACCGAGCTCATCGTTGGCTACCTGCTCGCCGGATTCGCCGAGGCGCTGGTGCCCAGGCAGGCGCTCAGCCAGGCCCTGCACGCCATCGGCGGCATCCCGGTGCTCGGTTACGTTCTGCTGTTGCTGTTGGGTCTGGCCATCGCGGTCGCCACCTTCGTGTGCTCGATGGGCAACGTGCCGGTCGCCGCGTTCCTCAAGGCCGCCGGCATCCCGCTGGGGGCGAACACCGCCTACATCTACGGCGACCTGCTGATCCTGCCGCTGGTGCGGATCTACCAGCGGTCCTTCCCGGCCAAGCTCACCACGGCCTTCCTGGCTCTGTTCGTGCTCGGCGCCTGCCTCGCGGGAGGCGTCATGGAAGCCGTGTTCAGTCTTCTCCCAGGAGGTGCCTGACGTGACCTTCGAGACCGTCGCCAACATCGTCGCCCTTGCCGTCATCGCGGCGCTGACCGTGGTGTACCACTACGGCAAGCGCCGCTTCGCGAGCAAGGATGACGGCGCGAAATAGCGCCGACCAGCCCCCTTCACCCGCCGACTGCAATCACCGGGGTGTGCGGGGCGTCTACGGTAGTCATGAGACGCCCTGGGCGGAGTCGGGATGAGCGGTAGACGAGTCGACGGCGACCATCGTGCGTTCCTGGACGCCACGATGCCGTACCTGGACGCGGTGTACCGGATCGCCCGACACGCCGCAGCCGATCCCTGCGCGGTGGACGACCTGGTGCAGGAGACCTACCTCCGGGCGTTCACCCATTTCGGCCAGCACCGGGGCGAGAACACCCGGGCGTGGCTAGCCGCGATCTGCCTGAACGTCGCCCGCTCGGACGCCCGGGGACGACGACGCTGGCCGGTCGAGGTACCCGAGGACGAGACCGGAGAGCTGGCGGGCGACGCGGACGAGGTGCCCGAGCAGGCGCTCGCGGCGTTGGACCGGGCCGCGATCGAGGCCGCCCTGTCACGGCTGCCGGAGGTGCAGCGGTGGTGCATCCTGCTGATGGACGTGGCCGGCTACACCGCCGCCGAGACCGCGCACATCCTCGACTGCCCGCGCGGCACCGTGTTGGCGCGGGTGCATCGCGGCCGGCGCCGGCTGGCCCGGATGCTGGCAGGGTGCCGCGTCGACGACACGCTCGACGGGTCGGCCGGCGGGGAGGAGGTGGATCGTGGACCGGCATGAGCGGATGTTGATCGCGTTCCTGGCCGGTGATCTCGACGAACCGGCCCGCCGCGAATGGGACGAGCACCTGCTGGGCTGCGACCAGTGCTGGCAGGCCGTTCGGGAAGACCGGGCCGGACACGCGATCGCGGCCGGGCTGCGCGAAGCCGCCCCGGCGCAGTTGGCCGACCGCGTTCGGTTCGCCGTCGAGCTGGCCGCCCGGCCGCCGAGCAGGCGCCGGCCACGACGGTGGATCCTCGCCGGTGGTGCCGCGCTGGTCGCAGTCGTGATCACGGCGATCGCCCTGGTCTGGCTCAGGCCGCCGCAGCCTGCCGACCCACCGGTGATCGCCGCCGTGGTGCAGCTCGCGCAGACCATGCCCGCGCCGACGACCTCGGGCACCGTGTCGCAGAAGCCGGTTGAGGTCGGCGCGCCGGTGACGCTGGTCGCTGATGGCGTGCACCTGCGGGTGCGGTACTACCAGGTGGGTGGCGCAGAGGCCGCGGTCATCACCTCCGACCGGCCGTTCCCGATGCCCGCCGGGGCGCATCCGCTCACCACCACGAGCCCGGAGGACATGGCGTGGACCGTTACCCGAGACGGGGTGGCGCTGTACTGCCCGACCAGCGACGTGCTGCTCGCCGCACCGGTCGCCGCCGGCGATCTGCCCGACCTGGCCGGCCAGCTCCCCCTGCACTGACCGCGACGCAATCAACCGGCCCGCCGCGGCGTCTCCATTCACCGTTGCGCTATCCGCGCGCCGGTCCGGGCGCGCCCGGTGGAAGGAGTCTGTGGTGAGTGAGTTGACCGCACAGTTCGGCCCCATGGCCCGCCTGGGTCACCTCGATACGCGGCTGGTCCGGAACGGCGCGGCGGGTGGCCTGCTCGGTGGGCTGGTGCTGTTCGTGGTGATGGCGATCTACAACGCCGCGACCGGGATAGGCTTCTGGTCGATCCTCAACGCCTGCTTCGCCGCGTTCGTGTTCTCCAGCGCCAAGATGATGCCCGAGCCGGCGATGGGGCACGGGATGGCCGAGCCGATGATGGCCGAGCCGATCGTGGCCAGCCACCTGGCCGTGGGCGCCGTGCTGCACCTGCTCATGTCCGCGGTGTCCGGCATCGCGTTCGCCCTGGTGCTCGCGCTGCTGCTGCGGGCAGGGCTGCGGATCTTGGCCAACCCGGTCGCGTACGTGGTGGCGGGGATGCTCGGTGGCGCGCTGCTGTACGTGATCATGATGTACGGGGTGGCGCCCGCGCTGAACTCCGAGATCGTCGACTTCACCCCGCGGGTGCCGTTCTTCGTCAGCCACCTGCTGTTCGGGGCGACCGTCGGCGCGTTCGTGTGGTGGCGCTCCGCCCGTAGCCAACGGGCGTGATGGGTTATGGCGCGCGGCGGGCGAGCCGCTCCGGGTCGACGATCTCGATGGCCGCGTACTGCACGGTGATCAGCCCGTCGCGTTCGAGTTCCTTGAGGATCTTGTTCAGCGAGGGGCGTTGCACGCCGAGCATCGCGGCCAGGGTGCGTTGCGGCAGCGGTACCCGCCCGTCCACGGCCTCGTCGCACAGCAGGCGGGCCACCTGTTCGGTCAGCGTGCGGCCGAGCAGGCCCAGGATGCGGGCCTGGCTGGCGGCCAGCCGCTGGGCCACGCTGGACAGCCAGCGGCGGCCGATGCTCAGCCGGGTGGCCAGCAGGTTCTCGAAGTCGTTGCGGGGCAGGAACAGGCACACTGCGTCGGACAGGGCGCGGGCGGTGTAGGGCAGCGGCATGTCCAGCAGCAGCGGGATGTCGCCGTCCACGTCGCCGGGGCGCAGCACGTGCACCACCAGTCGGCGGCGGCCTGAGCCGACCGCGAGTTCTAGCTGGCCTTCCCGCACGATCCACACCCCGGCCGGGGTGTCGCCGCCGGCGAACACCACGGTGTCCTTGGGCACCGCTTGGGTGTGCAGGGTGCTGGCCAGCGCGGTGACGTCCGCCGGTGCCAGTGGGGCCGCCTCGCCCCGGCCGACGCAGCGGGCGACCCAGGCCGCCTGGCGGATCCTGGTGTCGGCCTCGCGTGCGTCGCCGCCGAGCAGTCGCAGCGCGTGTCCCAGCGGCCCGGCCAGCTTGTGGGGTCCACTCATGGCGCCCATCGTGTCATCTCGCTGACAATTGCGCCGCCGCCGGGATGCCAGCCGGGTTGCGTAGATGACAGCGAAACCTGCCCACCTTCGGAGGCGGAGATGAACAGCGAGGCACTCAAGCGGGGAGCCGTGGCCGGCATGATCGGTGGCGTGGTCATGGCGATGTGGTCCATGATCGTGCTGGCGGTGACCGGCAGCGGGTTCTGGACGCCGCTCAACCTGATCGCCCACACCGTGTGGCGCTCCGCCCCGCTGGGCGCGTCGTTCAGCGTCGGCGCGCTGGTGATCGGCTTGGTCATCCACATGATGATGTCGATGATCCTCGGCATGGTGCTCGCCGCGGCCATTGCCGGGGTGGCCCCGTTGCGGCGTAATCAGGCGGTGCTGGCCATGGCTGGGATGGTGGTCGGCCTGGTGGTGTGGCTGATCATGCAGTACGGCGTCTGGAAGGTCGTGGATGCCGAGGCGGCGCGGGCGTTCACTCCGTGGGTGTTCGCGGTCGGGCACCTGATGTACGGCGCGGTCACCGCGCTGGTGGTCGGTACCCGGGCCGCGACCCGGCGCGCGAGCACGGCGCAGGGACTGTCGGCCTGACCGAGGCTATCCATTGTGGACGAATGAGGTGGTGAACATGTTGCGTGCCGTGTGGAACGGTGTCGTGCTGGCCGAGACCGAACGCACTGTGCGGGTGGAGGGAAACCACTACTTCCCGCCCGAGTCGCTGCGCCGGGAGTACTTCACCGAGAGCCGGACGAAGTCGCTGTGCCCGTGGAAGGGCCTGGCCAGCTACTACACGGTGACCGTGGACGACGCGGTGAACCCGGACGCGGCCTGGTACTACCCGAACCCCAGTCCGCTGGCCCGGCGGATCCGCAACCACGTCGCCTTCTGGAACGGAGTCCATGTCGAAGGACGTCCCGAACCACACGCTGCTGGCAGCCGCGGCGCGTGGTGGCGCAAGCTGGTCGGGCGCATGGGATGACCGACCACGGACAGCGAGGAGCCACCGCCGCCGAGAAGCACCCGGAGCGGGTGACGGGGCTGCCGGTGTGGCGGATCGGGATGCTCGGCGGCCTGGTCGGCATCCTGTGCTGTGTGGGGCCGACCGTGCTCGCGCTGATCGGCGTGGTCAGCGCGGGCACCGCCTTCGTCTGGGCGACCGACCTCTACGACCGCTACACGTGGTGGTTCCGCCTGGCTGGGCTGGCGGTCACCGGGCTGCTGGTGTGGTGGGCGCTGCGGCGCCGTCACCAGTGCAGCGTGGCCGGGATCCGGCGGCTGCGGTGGCGACTGCTGCTGATCCTGGGCATCGCGGTGGGCACCTACGCGGTGCTCTACGGCGTGACGACCTGGTTGGGAACGTTGGCATGAGCACGCACGTGGAGTTCTACTGGCGGCCGGGATGCCCGTTCTGTTCCCGGCTGCGCGGCGACCTGCGTCGCGTCGGACTGCCCCTCCGGGAGATCAACATCTGGGAGCGGCCCGCGGCGGCGGCCACCGTACGGGCGGTCGCGGGCGGCAACGAGACCGTGCCGACGGTCGTGGTCGGCGAGAAGGCGATGGTCAACCCCACCGCCGGGCAGGTGCTCGACGCGGTCCGCGCCCAGGCGCCGGAGTTGCTTGACGAGGTTGACGGCGACGCGGTGACCCGGCTCGCGCAGGGTGCCTGGTGGGGCGGTGCCGTGCTATCCGTGGTGGTGGCGGTCGCGTGGTTTCTGCTCGCGACCGCCCATCCGGCCACCACCTATCACTTCGCGCCGATGCTGGTGGCCGCCGCGTGGCCGGTCACCCGCCGCTGGCGCACCCGTACGGTGCTGCCCGGCCGTGTCGCGGTGCGCACCGCGCTCGGCGGGGCCACCGTCGCGATGGTGATTACCGCGCTGCTTGCGGTTCGGCACGCGCTGGCCGGGCCGACACTGCTCGGTACCGGCGGCGCACTCACCGAAACCCTCATCGCGGTCGCCATGGGCGCGGTATTCGGTGGGGTGCTGGCGGTCACCGGACGCCGGAAGGCCGGTCAGTGATCCTCCGGGGGACCGGGCTCCGGCGTCCGGGGTGGACAGCACTGGTCGCTCCGGGCTGTGCCGGACCGGCGTAGGCGCCAGAGGACAACCCCGAGCACCAGCACGATCGCGACCGCGATCATCTAGGGATTGCCCAGCACCGATCCGATCGCACCGAGCGCGCCCGCCGCGATCAGCAGCGGCAGGCCACAACACAACAGAGGCAGCAGCACAATCCCGACTGCTGCCACCACGGCGCGGGTGCGATTGAGTCCGGGATTCGTTGGCACGGCGGTGTTTCCCTTCCGCTCAACGGGGGTCGATGCGCAGGCAGGCGGCCAATGCGGAGGCGTTGTCCGCCACGAGAGCGCGGGCCAGCATGACCAGTTCCGCGACCCGGGGATCGGTGACCCGGTAGTAGGCGAAACGCCCCTCGCGCCGCAGCTGCACATAGCCGCAGTCGGACAGGCAGCCGAGGTGAGTGGACACCCGCCCTTGCGACAGCCCGATATGGGCGACGCACTCGGTGACCGTGTGCTCCTCGTGCAGCAGGAACTCCAGCAGCCGCAGCCGCGCGGGGTCGCCCAGGGCACGGAAGAACTTCGCCACCATCTCCACTCCGGCGGGCTCGGTGGGCAGCAGCGCGGCGGGCTCGGGCAGTGCGGCCATCCCAGTCAACATCCCCACATCGTGTGCACGTCATATCCGGATAGACAAATCTTACGGTAGCCTCGTCGTATCCGCTAGAGCGAATACGACGGCCCGGTGGCGGGTCGAGACGAGGTGACGGGATGCGCTACGACCTGGCTGTGATCGGGTCCGGCGGTGCGGGGTTCGCGGCGGCGATCGCCGCGCGCACCAAGGGCGCCACGGTGGTGATGATCGAACGCGGCACCGTGGGCGGTACCTGCGTGAACACCGGGTGCGTGCCGTCCAAGGCGCTGCTGGCCGCGGCCGAGGCCCGCCAGGTCAGCCTCGAGGGCCGGTTTCCCGGCCTCGCGGTCGCGCCGTTCGGCGTGGACCTGCCCGGCCTGATCGGCGGCAAGCGGGACCTGGTCGAGGGGATGCGCGCGGAGAAGTACGTCGACCTCGCCGCCGAGTACGGCTGGGACATCCTGCCCGGCCTCGCGCGATTCACCACCGCTGACTCCGGCCCGGTACTGCGTGTCGAACTGGCCGACGGCAGCCAGCCGGCGGTGACCGCCGAGCACTACCTGATCGCCACCGGATCGTCCCCGTGGGCGCCACCGGTCGACGGGCTGGCCGACGCCGGGTACCTGACCTCGACCACCGCGATGGAGCTGGACTCACTACCGGAGTCGTTGATCGTGCTCGGCGGCAACGCCGTCGGCCTGGAACAGGCCCAACTCTGGTCCCGGCTCGGGGTGCGGGTCGCCCTGGTGGAGGCGCTGCCCCGTCTGGCGCCGGTCGAGGAACCCGAGATCAGCACCGTCATTCAGGAGGCATTCGCCCGCGAGGGCATCGAGGCGATCACCGGCGCCACGGTCAGCCAGGTCCGCCGGGACACCGACCGTTACCACGTGCCCCTCACCGACGCCGAGGGGCGACCGGCCACGCTGAGCGCGCAGCACCTGCTGGTGGCCACCGGTCGCCGCCCGGTCACCGACAGGCTCAACCTCCAGGCGGTCGGCGTCACGATCGGCGCCCGCGGCGAGGTGGTCGTGGACGAGCACCTGCGCACCACCAACCCCCGCATCTGGGCCGCGGGAGATGTCACCGGCCACCCCCAGTTCGTCTACGTGGCGGGCGCGCACGGCACACTGGCCGCCGACAACGCCCTGGCCGGCGCGAACCGCGCCCTGGACTACCGCCACCTGCCTCGGGTGATCTTCACCAGCCCGGCGATCGCCGCCGCCGGCCTGACCGACGCCCAGGCCGTCGCCGCCGGACACACCTGCGAGTGCCGGGTGCTGCCGCTGGAGTACGTGCCCCGCGCACTGGTCAACCGGGACACCCACGGGCTGATCAAACTGGTCGCCGACCGCGAGGACGGGCGGCTGCTCGGCGCGCACGTCGCCGCCGAGGGCGCCGGGGAGGTCATCGCGACCGCCGTCTACGCCCTGGCCAACGGGATGACCGTGCGGCAGATGGCCGATCTGTGGTGTCCGTACCTGACCATGGCCGAAGGGCTCAAGCTCGCCGCACAGACCTTCACCCGCGACGTGTCCAAGCTGTCCTGCTGTGCCTCCTGACCTCACCCGCAGAACGGAGGAAGCCCGTGAACACCACCCCGCGGCCACGTCCGATGACGGTGGGCGAGTTGTCCCGCCGCACCGGCGTGTCGGTCAAGGCGCTACGCGAATACACCGATCTCGGCCTGATCCGCACCCTCGGCCGCAGCCCGGCGAACTACCGGCTCTACGACTCCGTCGCCGAGTGGTGCGTAAGGCTGATCGGTGAGCTGCGCAGTCTGGGCCTGACGGTGGCTGAGATCCGCGAGTTGACCAGTCGGTGCGCCACGTCGTTCGGCACCCGGTTGCCGGACTATCTGGACCGTTCGCGCGAGCGGTTGGAACAGCGCATCGCCGCGGCACGCCAGACACTGCGCCGGATCGAGGACTTCCAGGCCGAGCACCGCGCCGGGCCGCTCGGCTACGACGACGTGTGCCCGACCGGCGACCCGCGCTGCGCCGCGAGCGCTTGACCCTCACCCCGGGGGTAAACCCTAGCGTCGGACAGGACAGACCAAAGCTTCTGTCGATGAAGAGCTCTCGCTCGGCAAGGAGTTGTTGTCATGACTGCGGATCGGCTCGCTGCCGCCACTGTGAACAAGATCGTGACCGTGAACGAGGCTGCCGTGGATTCCAGCGCGGGCCGCAAGTTGATCGTCACCGCGTTGCGGCTGCTCGCCGCCGGTCATCCGATCACGGTGGACGAGTTGGCGGCCACGGCGGGTGTCGCGGCCCCAGATCTGGCGGCGGCTCCGGTGGGCGGGGACATCGAGTACGACGATCAAGGGCGCATCGTGGGGTGGGGGTTGACATTGAAGCCGACACCACACCGATTCACGGTCAACGGTCATCAGCTGTATACGTACTGCGCGCCAGACACGCTGATCTTCCCCGTGCTGATCGACGAGGTCGCGGACGTCGAGTCGGAGGACCCCGTAACCGGCACCACGGTCCGATTGACCGTGGACCCGCGGCAGGGCGTCTCTGGTGTCGAACCGGCCGGTGCCGTGGTCACGTTCGTGGATCCGGAGCGGTTCGACGCTACCCGGGTCCGTGCGACGTTGTGCGATCCACAGCGGTTCTTCGCCGATGCTGGTGCCGCACGTCAGTGGCAGGCGCGGTACCCGGGGATGCGGATCGTGCCTGTGCCCGAGGGCTTTTCGATCGCCAAGGACTTCGCTGCTCTGTTGGAAACCGGCGCGACGCCGGTGAGCGGCTGCTGCTGAGATTAGGACGGACAGCGATGACCGGGAACGAATCCGCGGTTTCGCCCGGGAGTGCGGGGGTGTCGGGTGCCGTCGGCGGGGCAGGTGTTTCCGCCGCCGACCAGCGGGTGCACGACCGATTCTGGCGAACCCATCGGCATCGATTCGAGCTGATTCCCTATGTGCTGCCACTGCTGGCCGACGGTGAACCGGTGACGGTGGATCAGATCGCCTCGGCTGCGGGCCGCTCCGTGCCCGACACGGCGGCGGCGTTGCGGCAACATCCGGGAGTGGATTGGGATGAGCGGGGGCGGGTGGCCGGGCTCGGGCTGTCGCTGCGTCCGACGCCGCACCGGTTCTCCTTCGGCGGCCAGATCGTGTACGGGTGGTGCGCGACCGATGTGCTGATCTTCCCGGTGATACTGGGGAGGGCCGGGGTAATCGAGTCCGCCTGCTTCGCGACCGGGCAGCCGATCCGCATCCAGGTGACCCCCGACGAGGTGTGCTCGGTCGACCCGGCCGGTGCGGTGGTGTCGTTGCTGCGACCCGACTCCGCCGCCGACATGCGCGCCGAGGCGTGCGACGCGGGCGGGTTCTTCGTGTCCCGCGACGCCGCCGCACCATGGGTCGAGCGGCATCCGGACGGGATGGTTCACACCGTGGCCGCCGACTTCGCGCTGAACCGCGAGACCTTCCGGCGGTTCGGGTGGGCCGGGCTGCTGGATCAGCCCGGCCCACCGGTCCGCCCGGACGAGGTTCCGTAATCGGTTGTCCGAGTGGATTGTTCGTCGAGGAATCGACGTGCCAGGCCAGCCGGCCGGTTCGCGCCGTTACCGGGTCGGCCCGTCTTCGGTCAAGTCCGTGCGGGCCAGCGGTCGTCGGCGTGTTCGATGATTCCGCACACTCCGTCGGCATGTTCGGCGTGGTGCTGGTGGGCGTCGGCGCGAGCGTCGGCCAGGGTGCGGCGCAGCTGGCGCAGTTCGGTGATGGTGCGGTCGATCTCGCGGATGCGGTCATCCAGCAGGGCCACGACGTGCTGGCACGGGGTGGTACCGCTGCGGCGGAGGTCGAGGATGTCGCGGATCTCGTTCAGGGACAGGCCGAGGGTCTTGGCCTGGCGGATGAACCGCAACACGGCGATGTCGTCGTCGCGGTAGCGCCGGTAGCCGGCCGCGGTGCGCTCGGCCGGAGGCAGCAGCCCCTTGGCCTCGTACAGCCGCACGGCCTTGGCCGACAGCCCGGCCGCCTCGGCGGCCTTGCCCACGGTCCAGGTGGTGGATGCGACGGTCGTCATGGCCCAACCTCCTCGGTGTCGAGCGTACGCGGCTTGACCTTGCCCCAGGGACAAGCTCCTACCGTGGGTTGACATCGGAAAAGGCCAGGTCAGCACCGGCCTCTTCACGTGGGAGACGAGGAAACGATGAGCGAGATCGTGACCGTGCGGGTCGAGGGAATGCACTGCGGCGCCTGCGAGCAGCGGCTGCGGACCGTGCTGGGGCGGCTGGACGGGGTCGGGCACGTCGAGGCCGACCACACCACGGGCGTGGTGCGGCTGCGGTTCGACCCGGCCCACACCACCCCCGACGCACTGGCCACGGCCGCCCGTGACCGGATCGAGCAGGCCGGGTTCACCGTCACCGGCGACGCCCAGCGTGAGGAGGCGGGGCAATCATGACAAGTACCGATGCCGCCCAGTTGTGGGCGACCGAACCGTCCACAGTGGAAGGCCATGCCCGGATTCGGGCGAGGATCGCGGGCCTGCACTGCTCGCTGTGCACCGGCACGATCGAAAAGGCCCTGGGCCGGATGGACGGGGTCGGGCAGGTCGCGGTGTCGCTGACGCACGAGCAGGCGCTGGTGGACTACGACCCGGGCGTGATCGCCCCGGAGCGGATCCTGTCGACGTTGCGTGACATCGGCTACCAGCTCTACGACCCGCGCAAGCTGCGCCCCTTCGAGGAGGAAGAGGCCCAGTTGGTGCGTGAGGGCGTGCGGCTGTTGGGGGCGATCGCCGCGAGCCTCACCGCGATCGGCCTGATCGCCACCGTCACCGGGATCGCCTCGATCCTGGTGCCGCTGTCCGTGGTCGTCGTGATGGTGCCGCTGTCCTATGCGCTTCTCCGTAAAGCCGGGCGGTGGATCGCCGCGGCCGGGGCTGCGGGGATCGTCGCGCCGGGGGTGGCCGCGCTGGTGCTGCGCGCGGTGGGGCTGGTGCCGGTGTGGTTGACCGGCTGGCTGGCCGCGGCCGTGGCGCTGATCGTCGTGGCCGGTGTCGCCCGGCACATCCTGCGCATGGCGCTTCAGTCGGCCCGGCGAGGGATTCTCAACCAGCATGTGCTGTTGGAGATCGGTGCGTTCGCGGGCCTGGCCGGCGGCGCGATCGGCCTGTCCAGGGTGTTCCCCGACTATCCGACCGCCGCGTTTTTCGCCGTGTCGGTGCTGGTCGCGAACTACCACATCTTCTCCGAGTGGCTGTCCCTGCTGGTCAAGACCCGCTCCAGCCAGGCGGTGAAGAAGCTCCTTGACCTGCAACCGGATCTGGCGCGCGTGGTCCGTGACGGCACTGAGGTCGAGGTGCCGGTCGAGCAGGTCCGCATTGGGGACCGGGTGCGTGTCCGTCCCGGCGAGCGCGTCCCGGTGGACGGTCGCGTCGTCGATGGATACTCCACAGTGGACGTTTCGCTGGTCACCGGTGAACCGCTGCCCCAGGAGAAGACCACCGGCGACACGGTGGTCAGCGGGGCGGTCAACGGTGCGGGCGCCCTCGTCGTGGCGGCCACGGCCCCGGCGGCGGAGAGCTTCCTCGCCCGCGTGGTGCGCAATGTGGAAGACGCCCGCGCCCTCAAACCCGGCGTGCTGCACCTGGTGGACCGGGTCCTGCGCGTCTACACCCCCACCGTGCTGACCCTCTCCGCCCTGGCGCTGGCCGGCTGGCTGCTCGGCAGCGGGGTGCTCACCGGCGCGGTGGATGTGCGGCGTGCGGTGTTCGCCGCGCTGGCCGTGCTGGTGATGGGCTACCCGTGCGCGGTGGGTATCGCTGCGCCGCTGGCCATCGTGCGCGGCTCCGGGGACGCCGCCGATTCCGGGATCATCATGCGGACCGGCGAAGCCTTCCAGACCTTCCGGCAGGTCACGCACGTGTTGCTGGACAAGACCGGCACGCTGACCTACGGCCGACCAGTCGTCGTCGCGGTGCATCCGGCCACCGGCGTGCACCGCGACGAGGTGCTGGCGGTCGCGGCGGGAGCCGAGGCCCCGTCCGACCACCCGCTGGGCCGGGCGATCACCGCCGCCGCCACCGCACGGGGGCTGACGCTGCCCGCCCTGGACCCGGAGGGTTTCCAGGCCACCGCCGGGTTTGGGGTCACCGCGTGGCTCGGCGAGCACCGCGTGCTGGTCGGCCGCCCCGGTTTCCTGGTCGACCACGGCATGGACCTCGCCGGTCTGGATGCGGTGATCGCGCAGTGGGAGGGCGAGGGACACACGGTAGTCGCGGTTGCCCGCGACAGCCGTGCGCTCGGGGTGATCGCGCTGGCCGACACGCTGCGCCCGGAGGCTGCCGAAGCCGTCGCCGCCCTGCGCGCGGCGGGCCTGACGCCGGTGCTGGTCACCGGGGACAACCCGCGTGCCGCCGCCCACGTCGCCCGCCAGGCCGGGATCGACGAGGTGCACGCCGAAGTCCTGCCGGACGGCAAGGCCGAGGTGGTCGGCCGGTTGCAGGCCGAAGGGCGTCGAGTGGCGATGGTCGGGGACGGGATCAACGACGCCCCCGCCCTGATGCGCGCCGATGTCGGCGTCGCCCTGGGCAGCGGCACGGACATCGCCACCGAGTCCGCCGACATCATCATCGTGCGCGACGACCTGCGGCTCGTACTCACCGCCCGCGACATCTCTCGCCGCGCCTACCGGCGGGTGAAGCAGAACGTGGCTCTGGCGTTCACGTTCAACGGCATCGGCATTCCCCTGTCGGCGACTGGGCTGGTGTATCCGGTGTGGGCGATGGTCGCGATGGCCGCCTCGGTCACCAGCCTGTTCCTCAACTCCATCGGCGGGCGACCCCGGCTGCTGTTCGAAGCCATCGGCAGCGTCGGCCGCCGCCGCTGACTCGTCCTCCCCGTCGACGGTCATGGTCGGCCCCACGGCGGTAGCCGTCCACGGCGCCCCACCGCGCCTGCGCTCGCGCGAACGTCGCCGGCCACGATCAGCGCAGGTGGTTCAGGGCGTCCTCGATGGCGCGGTGGAACGTCGGATAGGCGTAGATCATCTGCCGCAGCGTGTCGACCGGCACGCGAGCGTGCACGGCGAGCACGAGGGCGGACAGGACTTCGCCGCCGGTCGGGCCGGCGGACGTGGCGCCGACCAGGATGCCGCGGTCGGCGTCGGCGATGAGCTTGATGAAGCCGTGGTTGCCGGTCTGGTGGATCCATCCGCGGGCCGAGCTGGGCAGCTCGGCGAAGCCCACCCGGACTGGGATGCCCTGCTCGCGGGCTTGGGCCTCGGTAAGGCCGACGGCACCGATCTCCGGGTCGGTGAACGTCACTCGCGGCACCGCCCGGTAGTCCGCCGCCGCCGCGCCCGGCTGGCCCAGGATGTCCCGGGTCGCGATGGCCGCCTGGTACATCGAGATGTGGGTGAACGCGCCCTTGCCGGTGACATCGCCGATCGCGTACACGCCCTCGGCGATGCGCATCCGCTCGTCGGGGTTCAGAAATCGCGCGCTCGCGTCGAGGCCCAGTGCGTCGACGCCAAGCGCTGTCAGGTCGGTGCGGCGTCCGGTGGCGACCAGCAGCCGCTGGGCGCGGAGTTGGCGGTCGTCGAGATCCACGGTGAAGGTGTCGTCAGCGTGGGCGACGGCACCTACGTGGGCGGCGACGTGCACGTCGAGCCCCTCGTCCCGCAGCACGCGGGCCAGGAGCTCGCCGGCTTCGGGCTCTTCCATCGGCGCCAGCCGCGGTGCCGCTTCGACCACGGTGACGTGGGTGCCGAACCGGGCGAAGGCTTGGGCGAGTTCCAGGCCGACCGCGCCACCGCCGAGGACGATCAGCGATTCGGGCGCCTCGGTGACGGCGATGGCTTCCCGGTTGGTCCAGTACGGGGTGTCAGCCAGGCCGCGAATGGGTGGGATCGCCGGTTCGGTGCCGGGGTTGAGCACGATCGCGCGGCGGGCGGTGAACACGGTGCCGTTGACCGTGACGGTGCGCAGGCCGGTCAGTCGGGCACGCCCGCGCACGAACCGACCGCCCTTGCCGGTGAAGCGGTCGACGGCGACCTGGTCGTTCCAGTCGTCGGTGGCCTCGGCGCGGATGCGCGCCGCGACCGGCGTGAAGTCCGGCGCGACCTGGGCCTGGCCCGCCAACCCGGATACGCGACGTGCTTCCGCGACGGCGTTGGCCGCCCGGATCATCATCTTGGTGGGTACACACCCGTAGTAGGGGCACTCCCCGCCCACCAGGTGGGCGTCGATCCCAACCACGTCCAGGCCGACCTCGGCGACCTCGCCGGCCACGGCTTCCCCGCCCGGACCCAGTCCGATCACGACAACATCGACGTCTTCGGCCACGGCAGATGCCCCTCAGCTCAGGTCGGGCGCGGGTGGGAGGTCCAGCTCGGTGCCGACGTAGTGGTTGAAGTAGTTGGTGTAGAGGTTGACCGCGACATGGGCGAACAGCTCGGTCAGCTCGGTGTCGGTCCAGCCCGCCTCCAGTGCGTGCTTCCAGGTGGCGTCGTCGACCTCGCCGACCTGTCCAGCGACCTGACGGGCCACCGCGAGCAGCGCGCCCAGCTTCGGGTCGAACTCGGCCCGATCAGCGCGGATCGCGATCGTCTGCTCCAGGTCCAGGCCGGCTTTCCGGGCGGACGCGGTGTGCGCGGCCTGGCAGTAGCCGCAGCCGTCGACCGCACCGACCGCCAACGCGATCGCCTCGCGCGTGCGGGCGTCGAAGCTGCCGTGCTCGGCGATCGCGGCCTGCATGCCCGCGTAGACGGCCAGGACCACCGGCGCGTGCGCCATCTCGCCGTGGATGTTGAACACCCGCCCCAGCCGGGCGGCCAGCCCGCTCAGGGTGTCGCGGGCGGCCTGCGGGGCATCGCCGATCGTGTGCACCGGGACTCGCGGCATCAGCGCTTTCTCCTTCGCTCTCGTCGACGTTCGATGAGGAAACCCGGTGACCTCCGTGGCGGCTTCCACCCCGATCGGCCCCGGCCGGACCCGGCGGGCCGACAACCACCCGATGCTGGCCACCAGATAGGGCACGGCGTCGTTGACGGCCACCCGCAGCCAGGTCACCCAGGTCGCCTGGCCGTCCAGGATGAGGCTGCCCTGGTTGACCGCGGACAACACGGTGCCGACCACGGCCGCGGTCGGGCCGGCGGTGCGGCCCCGCAGCACCAGGCCGACCGCCTCGCCTGGCCACGTCCACGACTCCCGGCGCACCTGATCCGGCGTTTCCACGCTAGCGAAACCCACCGACGCGGCGTCGCGATTCCCGGCAGGGGTGCACCGCCCGATGGAATGGCGTGCCACTGCCAGCGGGTTTCCCCAGCACACCCCGCCAGGCGAATAGGAGCGTGCCCGTGCCCGAGTTGATCTCCGAACCGGTCGATCTGGTGATCGTCGGCGGCGGGACCGCGGGCATCATCGCGGCCAAGACCGCTGGCACGCTCGGCGCGCGGGTGGTGCTCGTCGAACGCGACCGCACCGGCGGGGACTGCCTGTGGACCGGGTGCGTGCCGAGCAAGACACTGATCGCGGCGGCGGCACGCATCCACGCCGCCCGGCGGGCCGCCGTGTTCGCCACCCACCCGGTGGCGGTCGAGGTCGACTTCGCGGCCGTGATGGCGGCGGTGCGCCGGGCGATTGAGCGGATCGAACCAGTCGACTCGCCCGACGCGCTCACGAAGGCCGGGGCCGAGGTCATCGCGGGCGAGGCGGTGTTCACCGGGCCGCGGGAGATCCGGGCCGGCAAGCGAGTACTGCGGTTCCGGCACGCGCTGGTGGCCACCGGCTGCACCCCAACGCTCCCGCCGATTCCCGGACTGGCCGAGGTCAAACCGCTGACCAGCGACACCGTCTGGGACCTCACCGAACTGCCGCGGCGGCTGGTGGTGCTCGGGGGCGGCCCGATCGGCTGCGAACTCGGGCAGGCATTCGCCCGGCTGGGCAGCGAGGTGACCGTCGTGGAAGCCATCGACCGGCTCATTCCCCGCGAAGAACCCCAGGCCGCCGCCGTGCTCGCCGCCCGGCTGGCAGGCGAGGGCGTCCGCATGCTCACCGGAACAACGGTGGCCAAGGCGACCGGCGTCCCAGGAGCGGTCGAACTGGAGGTGACCGGCCCGGACAGCCGCGGTGTGCTGTGCGCCGACCACGTGCTGGTCGCCACCGGCCGCCGCCCCCGGACCAGCGGCCTCGCGCTGGACGCCGCCGGGGTCGCTGTCGATGAGCGCGGCTATGTGACGGTGGACGGCCGGTTGCGCACCAGCAACCGGCGCATCTATGCCGCCGGGGACGTGACCGGCGCCCCGGCGTTCACGCACGTCGCCGGGATCCACGGCAGCATCGCCGCCACCAACGCGCTACTCGGCCCGCTCCGCCGGGTCGACCACGACCGGATGCCCTGGGTGACATTCACCGACCCCGAAATTGCCCACGTCGGCCTGACCGAGGACCAGGCCCGGCGGCGCAACGGCGACCGAGTGCGGGTCCGGATGCTACGGAACACCGAGGTCGACCGGGCGGTCACCGAGGACGACACCGACGGCTTCACCCAGGTGGTGCTCGGCCGCGGCAACCGGGTGCTCGGCGCCACGATCGTCGCCCCGAGGGCCGGGGAAATGCTCGCCGAGCTGGCCGCCGTGGTGGCCCGGGGAGGCCGGCTGCGCGAGGTGTCCTCGGTCGTGCACGCCTACCCCACCTGGGCGGACGGCGTGTGGAACACCGCCCTGGCCCAGGCGCAGACGACGCTGACCAGCCCGGCCCGACGACGAGTGATCCGCCTGCTGGGGGCAGTGCGCCGGGCGACCATCTGGTCCTGACCACCTGCGCCGGGTATCCGTGAGAGACCGCTCACCATGCCCGGAAGGAGACGCTCACCATGGCCCGACGCCCCTTGGTCATCGCGTTCGACGTGATCGAAACCCTGTTCCCGCTGGAGCCACTGCGCACCCGGATCATCGACGCGGGCCTGCCCGGTCACGTGCTGGAACTGTGGTTCACCCGGCTACTGCGCGACGCCTTCGCACTGACAGCTACCAGCGGCTACCGGCCGTTCGCTGAGATCGCGGCCGGTGCCCTGGCCTCGGCGACAGGCCACACGCTGTCCGATGACACGGTGCGCGGGATCCTGGCTGGCTTCGTCGAGCTGGACCCGCATCCGGACGTCGCCGTGGCGCTGGGCCGTGCCAGGCAGGCCGGGGTGCCGGTGATCACGCTGACCAACGGCTCCGCGCGCACAACCCGCGCCCTGCTGGAGCGGGCGGGCGTACTGGACGACGTACAGCAGGTGCTGTCCGTGGACGACATCCAGCGGTGGAAACCGGCGCCGGAAATCTACCGCCACGCGGCCCGCGTCTGCCAACTCGAACCCGAGCAGCTTGCCCTGGTGGCCGCACACGCCTGGGACATCCACGGCGCGCACCACGCGGGGCTGGTCACCGGATGGGTCAGCCGCCTGGAGAACCAGTACCCGCCCGTGTTCGCACGGCCCGACGTGACCGGAGCCGACTTGGTTGGGGTGGTCGACGCGCTGCTCGCTCTACCCTCGACCGGATAACAACCGGCGCTGCCTGACTGTGCGGCGGCTGTCTTCGTACTCACTCGTTGCGGTGGCTTTTCTCACCCACGGTGGTGATCTCGGCCGTGCCCTGACAGGCCGAGTCGCGGTGCCTGGGTTGTCTACCGATGAGGCATCCAGCACGACCGCGAAAGAGCCGACCGTGGACCGCCGAACGTTCCTGAAGACCACCGCACTGGCCGCGACCGGCACAGTGCGCCTACCCGGCACTGCCGCGGCGCTCTCGCCGTCACCACCCGCCCTCGATAGCGCCGACCGTGCAGACGGCGCGGAGCTGCGGGACCTGCCCGAGGTGCGCAGCCACGACGGACTGCTGGACTACGACCTGACCATCGCGGCCGTGTCCTGGCCGGTCGGGGACCGGGTGATCCACGTCGACGCGTACAACGGCCACGTGCCGGGGCCGATCCTGCGCATCCGCCCCGGTGACCGGATGCGCCTGCTGCTGCGCAACCGGATGCGCCCCATGGGGATCCCACTGAACGCGCTGCCACCACTGTGCACGAACCGGCCCACCGGCGGGCCGGGCGGCACGCTGGACTGCCTGCCCTGGATGGTCGGCCGGCTCGCCGCCGGGGAAACCCTGCCGCAAATGATGATCGCGACCAATCTGCACACCCACGGCCTGCAGGTCTCACCCGAGGGGTCGGCGGACAACGTGTTCATCCGCGTCGACCCGGGCGGCGACCACCAGTACGACTACCGGATCCCCGCCGATCAGCCAGCCGGACTGCACTGGTACCACCCACACCAGCACGGCTCGACCGCGCACCAGGCGTGGTCCGGATTGGCCGGGCCGATCGTCGTCGAGGGCGGCATCGACGCTGTGCCCGAGATCGCCGAGATGCGCGAACGCACGATCGTGATCAACGAGCTGTGGCTGGACGAGGGCGGCGAGGTGCCCACCGCGGTGGTCGTTCCGTGTGGGGGTGAGGTGCCGTTCACCAGCGTGCCCGCCGTGCCGACCAGCATGACCTTCACCCTCAACGGCCAACTCCGCCCGCACGTCACGATCGCGCCCGGTGAGACCCAACGCTGGCGGGTGTTGTGCGCCAACCCCCACCGGGCGATCTGGCTGCACGTCGAGGGCCACGACCTCCACCAGATCGGCCAGGACGGCATCCCCTTCTCCGCGCCCAAGACCGTGCCGTCGATCATGCTGACCGCCGGAAACCGCGCGGAGCTGATCGTCCGAGGCGGCGCGCCAGGCCGGTACCGGATCTACGCCCCCGCCTACGACCAAGGCCACCCCGGCGGGCCACGCCCCCTGATCGAACTGGCCACGCTGGTGGTCACCGGGACACCCACGACCGGATGGATCCCGACTCGGCTGGTCGACCCGCCCCGCATCCCGAACCTGCCGATAGCCCGCCGCCGCACGCTGACCTTCCGCACCGACCTGTCCGGCCGTGCCGGGCTCGGCGTGATCGGCTACATCGACGACAAGATCTTCGACCCCGACCGGATCGACCAACAGGTCGAGGCCGGCACGGTGGAGGAATGGACCATCCGCAACGCCGACGTCATGCAGCACCCGATCCACCTTCACGTCAACCCATTCCAGGTCGTTGACGTACAAGGGATTCCGGCCGGCGACACCTCGTGGCAGACCGATCCGGCGATCTGGTGGGACACCTTCCGGCTACCGCCGAACGGGCAGTTCACGCTGCGCACCCATTTCCGGCCGGACACGCCCGGCAAGACCGTGTACTACTGCCACATCCTGCCCCACGAGGACAACGGCATGATGGGCACGCTGATGATCGACCCGGCGCGCGATGGATCAGTGCGATGAACCGCTACATCTTCACCCAGCAGCACCGGGACAACCTGCCGTGGTGGAACGGCACCTGGCTCCCGCAGACCGTCCCATCCGAGGCACACGTGCAGGTCCAACTGCCGAGCAAGCCGATCCACTGGGTTCCCGACCTCGGCGCCGGATGCCAGCCCAGCCCACTCGCCGGCCTGGTCCCCACCTGGCTCCTGCCGCTGCGGGCCACCGTCGACCTCCTGGGCACCGGCACGTTGCCCAACGCTGGGCGCATCAGCGGAACCACAGAGATCTCCGTGTTCGACTACCGCGTGGCCGGTGTCGGGATCGCCGCACTCTGCCTGCGTCCCGAGCCTGCGGTCAGCGATCCCACCTTGCTCGGCTTCCCACCCGGCACGCCGCCCTTCTTCGTGCTCACCTTGATCGTCGGTGTGCCCCAACTCGGGCTGCCGTAGTCCACATCGGACCGAGTTGAATCCTTTGCTCAGCGAATCGCCGCGAACACGCCAGCCGCGACCACCCCCGCGACCACCGGCGTCAGCGTCCAGGCGATCGCGAAGTCCCGCAACGTCCGTTCGTTCAACCGCAGTTGAGTGCCCGACGCTCCGGCGATAGCGCCGGTGGACACGTGCGTAGTCGAGGACCGCCGAGAGAGCAAACGCCAGCAGCGGCACCACCACCCGAGGACACCAGCGGCCCCCAACCGCACCGATGCGGCGTCCAACAGCACTCCAGCCCCCAGCAAGACCCCGACGATCGCGTGGGTCGTCGACACCGGCAGCCGCGACACCGTCGCGACCGCCACCCACCCGGCCACGCCGATCAGCACCGCCACCGCGAACGCACGCGCGTCGGGTGGCGGCCACGATCCCCGAGGAGAACACCCCCAACTTCCGGCGTCCCAGCCACGCCGACGCCACGGAACCGATCACGGTGGTGACCGCGCCCCAGGCCACCGCCACCCGGTACCGCGCGATACCCGCTCCCGCCAGCGTCGCGACGCCCTTGGACACATCGTTGCCGCCGTTGGCCGCGGCCAACGCGATCGCCAGAACCGCCACCGCGAGCGTCATCGGCCGCTCCGTCTCGGCCCACCCCGGCTTGACACGCCGCTTACCGTGGGCTGCCATCCGCAGCGGGCCAGCACGGCTTTGATCGCGCGCACCATTTCGGCATGGGTGCGGCACCCGGGGCAGACCCGCAGGTGCGCGGCAACCGCCGCGCGATGCCCTGCGGGTAGCTCGCCATCGACGTAGGCTTCCACTGCCCGCTGTAATCCGGCTCTGGGCAGACCGGCACGACGCCACCTCACGGGCACGAAACCCGGTGAGGGCGCCACCACATTCCCGGCGCAGGCCGGTGGAATAGCCACCCGCGATCGGCGGGTTTCGTCTGCGTGGAGGTGAGCGTGGCCAAGCTGGGCACCCGGCACCAAGCGTTCGCGGAGTACGTGCTGCCCGAGATCGACGTGCTCTACCGGGTCGCGCGATCACTGACCGGCCAGCCCGCCGACGCCGAGGACCTGGTCCAGGACACCCTGCTGCGGGCGTTCCGCGCGATCGACCGCTTCGACGGGCAACACCCCCGAGCATGGCTGCTGACCATCCTGCGCAACGCCGAGCACAACCGGCACCGCCGCGCCCGACCCGACCTGCTCGCCGACCCTGACGACGCGCTGGCCCGGCTCGACGCGGGACGCGATCCCGCCCCCAGCCCCGAACAGGCGATCGTCGATGAGCGGTTCGAGATCGAAGTCGAGCGCGCGTTCGCCGCGCTGCCGGACAAGCACCGGGAGGTCGTCGCGCTCGTCGACGTCCACGGCCTCGGCTACGCGGACGCCGCGGACGCGCTGGGTGTGCCCGTGGGCACCGTGATGAGCCGCCTGCACCGGGCACGCAAACGCATCCGGGACCACCTCCAGGCGACCAACGTGACCCTTCCCCGAGGTGAGGCATGACCAAGTTGTTCGAGCGGGTCGGCCCGTCACCAGTGCGCTGCCTGCGCGTGATGCGACTCCTGCAGTCCTATCTGGACGGCGAGGTCACCGACGCCACGGCGGCCCGGATCGCCGAACACCTCGAAGAATGCCGCCGCTGCGGCCTTCAGGCCGACACCTACCTCGCCATCAAGAACGCCCTCGCCCACCGCCAACCGCCCACCACCGACGCCGTGGACCGGCTGCGCGCCTTCGGCGAGGCACTGCTGCACACCGCAGACGAACCCGACAGCTGAGCAGGGCGCAGCACGGCCCGCACGGCGATCATGGCCTGCATCGCCGCGGCCGGCCGCCACAGGACCGGACGCGGCGCGTCCACCATCTGGCCACCCGCGACGCTGGCCACCGTCACGATGACGACCGGGACAACCCACACCGCCAGCGCCGCGACCCGCACACTCCGATCGCGCTCGTGGCGCGCGACGAACCACGTCCAGAACACCGCGTCCGCCAGCGAGTCCGCGTACCCGCCGAACGCCGTCTGGGTGCCGGTGCGCCGGGCGAGCCGGCCGTCGAGGAGGTCACTGGCCAGCGCGACAACGCCCAGCCAGCGCACCGGCCCGCCGAGCACGGGAAGATTCGCCCGCAGCAGCGTGATCACGTTAGGCACGCCCAGCGACCGCCGACCTTCCAGCATCCCGAGATGGCTTGCCGCCAGCGCCCAACTCACCGCCGTCCACCGGCGACCCCGCCGACCGGCCAGCAGCGCGAACACCACATGCAACGCGGTCACCTCGACCAACGCACGCGGACGCCGCCGCGCCTGATGGACCGACCGGCGAGTCGACAACGCCACGAACCGCGCCCACGCCGGGAGTCCCCAGCGCCCCGCACGCAGGCCAGCCAGCATTTGATCGGTTGCCGCGCGACTCGCGGCGTCTACCACCGCGGTCACGTCGGTTTTTCGGCGACCAGCAGCCGGTAGCCGAGCAGCCCGTCGGTCACCGCGTGCTTGGCCAGGGCGGTGTAGCGCAGCACGGCGTCCACGTCCACACCGGCTGCGGCCAGCCGGTCGGCGGCGGTCATCCGCAGCACCCGGACCCGGGCCTCGATCTGCTCGACCATCCGGGCCAGCGCCGCGTCGTGTTCCTCGACGTACCCGGTCACCAGTCCCGCCCCGGCCAGGATGTCGGTGTACTGGCCGACCGGGCGGGCGTCGGCGATGCAGGCCACCCACGCGGCCAGCGTCCGCAACTCCTCCGGCAGACCATCCTCGGCCACCGTGACGTCGGTGATACCCACCCGGCCGCCGGGCCGCAGGACCCTGGCGAACTCCTCGGCGGCGGTGGCCTTGTCCGGGAACGTGCAGAACGCGCACTCGCACACCACCGCGTCCGCGCTCCCGTCAGGCAGCGGAAGCCGTTCCGCGTCACCGAGATGAAACCGCACCCGATCCACCAAACCGGCCTCCTCGACAGCCGATCGGGCACGCTCCACAGTGGACTCACCGAGATCGACCCCGTCCACCGTCACGTCGTACTCGCCCGCCAGCAGCCGCGCGGTCGCTCCCGGCCCGGACGCGACATCCACCACCCGCAGCCCCGACCTCAGCCCGAGAACGTCGGCCAGCCGACGAGTCAGGTTCAGGCCGCCCGGGTGGTAGGACTCGCCGAGGACCAATGCCACCGCGTCCTGCCCGTAACTGGCCGCGCAACACGCCTTGATCTCGGCAGGATCGGCCGTCATCGACCGACCGCCCGCTGACCCACGTTCGTCCCGTCCACCCGACCGTGCCCCTCGCCATGGCCACTGCCATTGCTGCTCCCGTTGCCGGCGATCTTCGACCCGTACGGCGAATCCACCAGCAGCGGTTGGAGTTCGGCCGCGTTCGGCACCACATCCGCGACCGTCACACCGGACATCTGCTCGCGAACCTGTTCCCGGTAGCCGACGGAGTTGTAAGCGCAGAACGGGATCAACCGCCCGTCCGGAGTGATCTCCTCCACGCAGCACTTCATCAACTGCTTCACGTTGAGCGTGTACGGGTCCTGGAAGTCCTGCACCACGATCATGAACGCCCGGTCGGTGAGATTCGCGATCGCCTCGGGCAGGTTCACCCCGCAGGCGTCCGCACAGTTCAACGCCTCAGCGGCGGCCCGTAGTTTCTCCTCGGTCGTCTCGGTACCCATGAACGCCGACGCGCTCCACAGCTTCTCCAGCGCCTCCCGCACCGCGTAATCCGGCACCACCCGGTTGGACACGTAATCGAGATAGTCCTCCACCTGGATCAGCCGGGGAATCGGCACGATCCCGAAATCCGACTCGCCCGGGGTGCCCTCGGTGAGCAGGTAGGTGATCGACCGGCACGTCGGGAAACAGCACGGCACCGGGAAGAAGTCGTCCTTGGCGAACCAGTCCGGCCGCTGCGCGGCGACCAGTTCGATCACATCGGAGTTGGTCAACCGGGTCAGCGGATCGAACTCGACATGCCGCCCCGAGTGCGTCACCGGCTGGAACGACACCGACCGCACCGCCGGATGAGCCAAACCGAACTCGATGATGTCGCCGAGCTCGTGCTCATTCAGGCCCCGTTCGATCGCCGCCACCAGGGTCACAGTCAGGCCGGCCTCGGCGCAGTTGTCCAGCGCCCGTTTCTTGATCTCCCGCAGATCCCGTCCGCGGATCTCCCGGTGCGTGCGCTCGTCGAACCCGTCGAACTGGAGATAGATGTTGATCGACTTGCCGTGGCGGCCGTTGCGTTCGCCCAGCGCGGCCACGAATGCCCGGTCGGTGGCCAGCCGGATTCCGTTGGTGTTGAGGTTGACGTTGCGGATCGGCTTCGCTTGCGCGAGGTCGATGAAGTCCAGGATGTGTTTGTGGATGGTGGGTTCGCCGCCGGAGAACATCACCACCTCGGCCTCGCCCTCCGAGGCGACGAACACGTCGAGCATCCGCGCGCACTGCTCCAGCGTGATCGCGTACCCGTCGGGTTGGTGTCCGGAGTCGGCGAAGCAGATCGGGCAGTCCAGGTTGCAGTTCGTGTTCACCTCGATGATCCCGAGGCAGGCGTGCTGCTTGTGCTCTGGACACAGGCCACAGTCCGACGGGCAGCCCTCGTTCACCTCGGTCTGGAAGGTCAACGGGATCGTGCCTGGCTTGTTGAACCGCGCCGAGGACAGGTACGCCTGCGCGTCCCCGTACACCAACGCCTCGAACCAGCCGTGCTCCCGGCAGCGTTTGCGCAGGTAGACCTTGTCGTCGCGGATGTTGACCTGGGCGTCCACCACGACCTTGCACACCGGGCAGATGCTTTTGGTGTACTCGACGAACACCTCGTCCCGGTCCCGCTTGCCGCCCGCCGCTGGCTGCCCGTTGGTGACTCCCACCGCCGACTCGTCCGTCACCAGCACCTCCGCGTTCACGCGACCAGCCTCAACAAGCCCAGCACAGCAGGCTGCGGCGACGCCGCGCATCCACAGTGTCAGCGACCAGACAGACCTCAAAGACCTCAGCCCAAGCCTCGACAGCCGAAACGGCGAACACCTTGGGGGAACAGGCCGATTTTTGACGAAAACGCCCGCACCAGTGCCACCCCCTACAAGCCGCTGACCTGCGGTTTTGCGGTGTCTAGAGGGTGGCGCTGGGGGTTCATCTGTGGACCTTGGGGGAACTTGCTACAACACAAAACCCCAGGTAGAGGCCCTGGAGACCCTGCTCCAGAAGCTCCCCGACCCGTCCACGCCCGCTCCGCCGCCCGCAAACCGGCCGAAACCAGGTCGTGCACGGCAATTCGACGCCGACCAGGTCCAGGAACTCATCGCCGGCTACCAAGCCGGAGCGACGGTGTACGAGCTAGGCGACCGGTTCGGCATCGAGCGGCGGACGGTCAGCAACATCCTCAAACGACACGACGTGCCGATGCGCCGCCGCGGTCTCTTCCCTGAGCAGGTCGACGACGCCATCCACCTCTACAACCTCGGCTGGTCCCTGGCACGAGTCGGCGAACACCTCTGTGTCGACCACACCACGGTGCTGACCAAACTCCGCGAACGCGGCGTCCCCACCCGCGACACACATGGTCGACCTCGGTCTTGATGCACTGGGTATTCTCTTGGTGCACCGTCAGACGGTGGTACGTCGAATCGATCTCACCGAGTTCACTACGCTGATATCCCATGGTGAGGGCTCCGAAGTTCAGCGCCCGGACGTCTGGTCGATGGCGGATCGTGGCGATGAGCGGCTGGGACCGCGAGGCGATCGACCTGGTCGAGCCGGGTTACGTCGAGTTCGCCCGGAACGGGACCGGCCAGTTCGGTTTCATCGCCGTCAACGGCTGGCTGGACTGCCGCTCGGTCGAGCGGGATGGCCGGCCGGGCGTGGAGTTCACCTGGGAAGGTTCCGACGAGGGCGATCAGGTCAGTGGACGCGGCTGGGCAGTCCTGGTCGACGACAACACGATCGAGGGCCATCTGTTCTTCCACCTGGGCGACGACTCGAGTTTCCGGGCGAAGCCGTTCACCGGCGATGGACTGGATGAGCCGTGAGCGAATACCAGTACTACGAGTTCCTGGCGATCGACCGCCCACTGGACGACGGTGAACAAGCTGCGGTCCGGTCGCTGTCCATCCGGGCGCGGATCTCTTCGACCAGCTTCGTGAACGAGTACCACTGGGGCGACTTCAAGGGCGACCCTCGCCGTCTGATGGAGCGCTACTACGACGCGCACCTATACGTCGCCAACTGGGGTACCCGCCGAGTGATGTTCCGGCTGCCGTGCGATCTGCTCGATCCCGATGTCGTCGAGGACTACTGCGTCGGCGACGAGGCGAGTGCCTGGGTCACGGACGAGTTCATCGTGCTCGACTTCACCAGCGAGGCCCACGCTGGTGAGTTCGACTTCGACTACGACCCCGCGAACCTGCTGTCGACGATCGTCGGAGTTCGCGCCGAACTCGCCGCCGGTGATCTCCGGCCGCTCTATCTCGCCTGGCTGGCGGCCTACGGTGCCTGGGAGCGCGATGAAGACGTTTTCGATCGTGCTGCTGACGACGATCTCGAACCACCTGTTCCGCCCGGACTGGGCACGCTCACTGCCGCGCAGCGGGCGCTGGCCGACTTTCTCCGCCTCGACGACGAGCTGATCACGATCGCGGCTCAGGTGTCTCCACCGCTGGGCCAGACGGCCGATGACCCCGATGACCTCGCCGTGTGAGTGGCTCGCCTGCCGGTCACCGAGAAGGACCGGCTCCTGGCGCGGGTAGCGCAGGGTGAGGCGGCGCGGGTGCAGATGGAGTTGCTGCGCCGTTTCCGCGGCGACACCGCTCCGATCAGCCCGACCCCAGCCCGCCGGAACGTGGCCGACCTACTCGACAACGCGGCGCAGCGACGAGCCGACCGCGACCGTCGGCTCGCCGCCGAGCGCGCCGAAGACGAGGCACGCCGGGAACAGGCGCGCCTGCTGGCCCGCGAACGACGACTCGACACACTGGCCGCTGAGGGAGACACCGCGTGGTCGCGCGTCGAGGCGATGATCGCCACCCGGAAACCGGCCGAGTACGACGCCGCCGTCACGCTGGTCACCGATCTGCACGCGCTGGCCGAACGCGAGGACCGCTACGACACGTTCACCATCCGCACCATCGCGTTGCGGCAAACGCATGCACGCAAACCCAGCCTCATTGAGCGCCTTAACCGGGCACGCATCTGACCATCCCATCTACGGTGGGCTCTGTGAAAGACGATCTCCAGTCGGCGAAGGCTGCGGGGCTCGCCGAGGAACTTGCGGAACTCCGCGCGCTGACAACTCAGTTGCGAGCGGAGAACACGCGGTTGCTGCGGCTGTTGGAGCTGACACCGAAACAGGCGGCTCCGCCCGGCCCGATTCAGACCGGCTTCTTCGAAGCGCACCCCGGACCGGTCGACCGGCGATCGGCCCCGGAGGTGAAGGTCGATTTCGTCGCTGCCCTGTTCGCCGCCCGCATCGACATCTACGCCACGCGATGGGAGAACTCGCGTACTGGCAAAGCTGGTTGGCTGCCGGCGGTGCGCGGCGGGTGGCGCAAGGGCGTCCGGCATGAGGACCGCGACTACCTGCCGCTGAGCAAGGACGTGCTGCGGACGCACCTGACCGGTGACGTGCATGTCGGGCTGTATCCGCTGTTGGATGGTGACTTGTGCTGGTGGCTGGCGGCCGACTTCGACGGCCCGATGGCGATGCTGGATGTCCTGGCCTATCTGAAGGCCGCCAGAGCGTGCTCGGTGCCGGCCGCGTGGGAAGTGTCGCGCTCGGGCGTTGGCGCCCATGCTTGTTCGTCGCGGCGCTCGCCTGGACCGTCACCGGCCGGGCATTGCGCCCGGTCAACGCGATCAGCGCGGAAATGGCGGAGATCAGCGAACACTCGCTGAGCCGGCGCGTTCCCGTGCCCAGGCTCCACCGCTCCATCTCCACGGCCGCCGCACAACGGACTGCTGATGAGCATGTTCGACGTCATGAACACGGCCCGGTCGCTGCCCGTGTGGGGCAGCCTCAAGCGGCGCACCTCCACCCCGGAACTACGCCGCTGCTAGCACCGGGAGCACACCGCGATCGTCGAGGCGCTGTGCGACCGCGACCCGGACGGCGCGGGCGAGGAGATGCGCAAGCACCTCCAGCACGTGGCCAATTCCCTCCTCGGCCGGCAGTGAACGACCGGTCGGCCCGCCTGCTGAACCGCGGAGCCCCGAGAACGTCTGCCCGTTCACACCGGATCGTCGTGTCGAGGTGGGTGGCGGTCAGGCAGGTCCGCGGGCGGCCGGCGCCCGCGGACCTGCCTGATGCCGGACACCGCGGCGGTCATCCCCGCAGCAGGCGTCCCGCGCCGGAGATCGCCGGCTCGTGGCCCAGTGACCGCAGCACCTCGTAGGCGGTCGCGGTCGCGGCGGTGACCACGGGCAGCCCCAGCTCCTCCTCGACGACCTCCACGGCGTCCAGCGACGGCATCTGGACGCAGGCCGACAGCACCACGGCCTCCGCGCCCTCCCGCCGCAGGCCCCGGGCGATGGCGGGCAGCTCACCGGGATCCAGCCGGCCCACGGCGAGGTTGTCGGCCACCTCCAGTGACACCGCGTCGAGCACCTGCACACCCTCGCCCTCGATGTACTCGCGCACCATCTGCGTCAGCGGCGCCACGTACGGGGTGACGATGGCGACGCGGCGCGCCCCGATCGCCTGCAGGGTCCGGACGAGCGCGCCCGCGCTGCTGACCACCGCGGCGGGATGGCCGTTGCGCTCCGCGGCCTTCCCGATGACCTGCTCCGAGTCCTTGTGCGCACCCGGCCCTTGCGCCATCACCGCCACCAGGCACGCGTACGCGATCACGTCCACGTCCGCGTCGGAGACCGCCGTCGCGCACTCCGCGGCCTTGCCGACCATGGCCAGCAGTTCCTCGCGGTTGACGTGCTTCATCGCGGCACGTGCCGAGTGGAACGTGTACCGGTGGCCGGTGGCCTCGGTCTGGCGCCGGAACAGCTCCGGCAGTTCCGTCTCCATCGTCGTGTTCGAGCTCGGCACGATCAGACCGACCCGGGACGAGTTCACCACTGTTCGACTCCCTTGTCCGAAGCGAGGGCGCGCCAGACCTTCTCCGGCGTCACCGGCAGGCTGTCCAGTTCCACGTCGTGGTCGGCCAGCGCCTCGCAGATCGCGTTCGCGACCGCAGCGCCCGGCGGGATCGTGCCGACCTCTCCCACGCCGCGGATGCCGAACGGCGTGACCGGGGACGGCACCTCGGTGTGCAGCAGCTCGATCGGCGGCAGGTCCGCGGCCGTCGGCGGGAAGTAGTCCATCATCGACCCGTTGATCAGCTGCCCTGTCTCCGGGTCGTAGCGCAGCTCCTCCGTCAGCGCGGCACCGAAACCCTGCGCCAGCGCGCCCAGCACCTGCCCGTCGACGATCTTCGGGTTCACCACCGTGCCCGCGTCGTGGACGAGCACGAACCGCTCCACGTCGAACTCGCCGGTCTCCGGGTCGACCGACACCAGCGCGGCCGCCGTGCCGAACGAGTACGCCGCGTCGGACGGCTCGAAGTGCGAGGTCGCCTCCAGGCCGGGGTCCTCGCCGGGCGGGACGCCCTGGCCGGTGATCGCGGCGCGGTAGACCTCCGTGAGCGGGACCGACACGCCCGGCTCGGTGCGGTGCCGCACCACCGGACCGGCGATCTCCAGCTCCTCGGGTTGCACCTCCAGCCGGAACGCCGCCAGCCGCAGCGTCTTGGCCGCCAGCTGTTCCGCGGCCTCGCGGATGGCGCCCGCGGCCGCGATCATCGTCCGCGACGCGAACGAACCGGTGTTCAACGGTGCCGCGGCCGTGTCGCCGGCGTGCACCTTCACCGCGTCGTAGTCGGTGCCGAACACCTCGGCCACCACCTGCGCGAACGCCGTCTCGCTGCTCTGGCCGATGGCCGACACCCCCGTGTAGGCGTCGATCCCGCCGGATCTGTTGGCGCGCAACGTGATGCTCTCGTGGGCGCCGAACTGCGAGCCGCGCTTGGCCAGAAAGCGCGAGCTGGCGTACCCGGTGCGCTCGACGAACGAGGAGAAGCCGATGCCCACCAGCCGCCCGTCCGCGCGTGGCCGCCGCGGGGCCGCCCGGTGCTCGGCCCAGCCGATCCGCTCCGCCGCCATCCGCAGGCAGCGCTCGTAGTCGCCGCTGTCGTAGACCGCGCCGGTCGGGTTCACCCACGGCAGATCGTCCGGCTTGAGCATGTTCTTCGCCCGCAGTTCCACGGGGTCCATCCGCAGCCGCCGTGCCAGCTGGTCCATCAGCCGCTCGTACGCGAAGTTGACCTCCGGCTGACCGTAGCCGCGGTACGCGCCGACCGGGGTCTTGTTGGTGAGCGTGACCCGGCGCTCGGTGTAGCCGTCCTCGACCCGGTAGGGACCGTTGAAGACCACACTCGACAGTTGCGCGGACCCGAACGGCGAGTTCCAGCCGCCGATGTCGGTGGCGTAGACGTTCGTCATCGCGAGGATGCGCCCGTCCGCGTCCGCCGCGATCCGGTAGTCGTGCACCGATTCGCGGGCGTGCGTGCTGGTCCGGAAGTGCTCACCCCGGTCCTCGCTCCACTTGACCGGGCGGTGCAAGGCCATCGCGTGCAGACACGCCAGCACGTCCTCGGGGAACACGCCGAGCTTGAGCCCGAACCCGCCACCGACGTCCGACGCGATCGCCCGTACGTCGCTTTCGCGCAACCGCAACGACTCGGCGAGCTGCTTGCGGATCAGGTGTGGCACCTGGGTCGAGCAGTGCACGGTCAGCTCCCGCGCACCGGGCCGCCACTGCGCGACGACGCCACGGGTCTCCATCGGCAACGCCGTGACCCTGCCGATCCGGAACCGGCCCTCCACGACCACGTCCGCTTCGGCGAACCGGGCCGCCGGGTCCCCTCGACCGTCCGAATTGGACGCCAGCAGGTTCGACTCCAGCACCGACGGGTGCAGCACGGGCGCGTCCGGTTCCAGCGCCGCGAGCACGTCGACGACGTGGGGCAGGGGTTCGTACTCGACCTCGACCAGTTCGAGCGCGTCCTCCGCGAGGTGCCTGCTGGTGGCGACGACGCTGACCACCGGCTGTCCCTCGTGCGTGGCGACGTCCTGAGCGAGCGCGTAGTACGGCAGCTTCGGCGCGCCGGGCACCGGGCGCAGCACGCCGAGCGGCTCACTCAGGCGCCGGACCCGGGGCCCGGACAGCACGTGCTCGACACCTTCGAGCCGTTCGGCGGCGGAGGTGTCGACCCGCACGATCCGGGCGTGCGGGAACGGGCAGCGCGCCACGGCCATGTACAGCACCCGGGCCGGGTCGACGTCGTCGGTGAACTGCCCGTCGCCGCGCAGCAGCCGTTCGTCCTCCTTGCGGGCCACCGAGACCCCGAGCAAGGCGGGCCTGGTGCCGGCGGTGCGTTCCGGCGAGTTCTCGAGCGTCGTCATGTCGTCCTCGCGTCTTCGATGCGTTCGTCCTCCCGTGCCCCCTGCGGGTGCTCGGCGAACCACCGCTCGATGGCCGTCACGACGTTCTCGTAACCGGTGCAGCGGCACAGCACCCCCGCGATCTCCTCGCGGATCTCGGCCCGGCACGGCTGCTTCCCCTGGTGCGCCAGTGCGGTGGCGGTCATCAGGAAGCCGGGGGAGCAGAACCCGCACTGCAGGGCGTGCTCCTGTTCGAACGCCTGCTGCAGCGGGTTGAGCCGGTCGTCCTCGGCCAGTGACTCGACGGTCCGCACGTGGCGGCCGTCGAGCTGGCAGGCGAGCATGAGGCACGACTTGACCGCCTCGCCGTCGACCATCACCGTGCACATCCCGCACGCGCCCTGTTCGCAGCCGATGTGGGTGCCGGTGAGGCCGAGGTGCTGCCGCAGGAAGTCCGCCACGTGCAGCCGGGCCGGGACGCTCGCGTGCACGAGCTTCCCGTTGACCGTGGTCTCGATCTCGACGTTCATCGTTTGTCGGCCGGGCGCATGTCCGCGACGGTCAGTTCGCCGGCGTCGACGATCAGCTCGTCGTCGAGGTACAGCGAGCAGCCGCGCATCGGGATGTCGAAGTGGCAGGCGGTGTCGTTCGGGCCGCCGAGCTCGTTGTTCGGGCCGATGGAGAACATCACGTTGCCGTAGAAGCTGCGCAGCTCCATCCCCATGCCGCCGGGGAACTGGGTGAGCCCGTGCCAGTGCGCGCGCTCGTCGAGACCCCAGCCGACGTGCGACATGCCGTAGCCGCGCGGATCCTCGAAGGACGTGATGTAGGAGTTGAGCAGGTCGGCGTCGAGGCTCGACTGGCCGCCGGCCCCGCGGATGTCGCGGATGAAGCCCTGCTCGATGGTCAGCTCCACCGGGGTCTGCACGTACTGGTTGAACGGCAGCAGCACGTCGCCGGGAGCCAGGACGATCTTGCCGTCCACACCGTCGTCGGCGCCGCCGGTGAACACGAACGCCGCGGGCCAGTGGTCCCACCGGCCGGGCTGGTCGGTGTAGCCGTACTCCGACAGCGTCGGGTAGACGCCGAGGCGGTAGGTGACGTCGGTGCCGAGCGGGCTGGTGATCCGCATGGTCTGGGCCTTGGCGAGGATCTCGGCGGCGATCTCGACGCGCTCGCGCAGCTCCTTCGTCGGCATCAGGCGGGCCAGCAGCGGCACCGGCTCGACCGTGGTGAGGATGCGCGTGTCGGCGCCCTGGATCTCGAACTGCTCCTCGCTGAACAGCAGGAACGTGCAGTCGACCACCATGTCGACGCTCTTGAGCGCCTCCACCGCGAGCCGGTTGCCCTTCAGCCCGGACTCGCCGACCGCCCACGCGCCGGAGGCACCCGACGGCGAGGGCAGGCGCAGGTGGAACGTCTTGGCGCCCAGCTGCTGCGCGGCCCACAGGAAGGCGTCGGCGTACTCCGCGCGGTCGCCGCCCTGGGTGAGCACGGCGACGGTCTCGTCCTCGCGTACGCCGGACAGGGTCAGCTGGCGCAGGCAGATCTCGTTGAACAGGTTCTGGTCCATGGGGGTTGTCCTCCTATCGCTGGGGTGCCGCGAGCAGGTGCGGCCGGACGGTGTCGAGGAAGCCGGTCAGGTTGTCCCACGGGACCATGTGGCCGGCCGCGGGAACGCTCAGGATTTCGATGTCGGGACGGGCCGAGCGCAGGTCCTCGGCGGCCGCGGCCGGGACGACGGGGCTGTCCCCGCCGCGGACGAGCAGTACCGGTGCGGTCAGCCGGGCCCAGTACTCGAAGAAGTCCTCGCGCTCGAAACCCTCGTGGGTCTCCAGCACGGCGGTCTCGTCGCACGAGGCCAGCACTTCGGCGCGCAGCCGCAGTTCGCGCTCCGGCCACCGGGGGTAGAAGCGGCGGACCTCCTCGGCGGTGGTGCCGCGCTGGGCTTCGTGCAGCTGTTCCAGGAAAGACTCCCGGGACGTCGGGTACGGCCCCCGGCCGGGGCCCGACGTCGGCGGGTCGACGAGCACGAGCGGGCCGTGGTCCTGCGGGGCGTGCCGCACGGCGTAGGCGGCCGCGATCCTGGCGCCCATCGAGTGGCCGACGACGGCCGGCCGGTGCAGGCCGAGTGCGTCGACGAGCCCGGCGACGTCGGCCGCGTAGTCGGTGAGCCGGTAGCGGCCGGCCGGCGCCCGGTCGGTCTCGCCGCGCCCCCGGATGTCCGGGACCGTGACGCGGTAGCCCCAGCCGGCGAAGAGCACCGCGAGGAAGTCCGCGGTGACCGCCGGGCTGGTGATCCCGGGCAGGACGAGCAGGTCGGGGGAGCCCGGCTCGCCGTAGCGCAGCACCCGGTGGCGCAGGCCGTTGGCCTCGGCGAAAACGCTCTCTCCCGCGATGGCGGTGGTCAACGGTCCTCCCCCGGCAGCTGCCCGATCGCCCACTCCAGCAGCGCCGCGACGGGTTCGCGGGCGGCCGGGACCCGGACGCGGCCCGCCATGTAGGTCAGCTTGGCGATCCCCTTGTCCCGCGAGCAGCTGCCCGAGGACACCCAGCTCGCGGTGAGACCGGCGAGGGTTTCCAGGTAGGACAGCGAGTCCGCGGCCTGCACCTCGTCGGCACCGTTGAGCCCGCCGACCTCGTGCAGGCCGACGAGCCTGCGGACCTCGGCGACGTCGACGGAAGCGGTGTCGAGCCCGGCGAGCCAGAAGCCGGTGATCTCGGCCGAGCGGAGCATGTGCGGGTACAGGTAGAACGGGCTGTCCCAGTCGGTCGCCGCGTGGTCGAGCACCGGGCCACCGGGGAACATGCGCTCGATGTCGTGGGTGAGCGCGGCGATCCGCAGCTCGGCAGGTGCGTCCGGCACCAGCCAGACGAGCCAGTCGCGGGCCCGCGCCAGGTGGTGGGCCTGGCTGTAGGGCCGGACCCACTCGGCGGCCAGGGCCTCGGTCTCGCTCGCGGCGGCCACCTCGGGCGCGGTCCAGGGCAGTACGGACGTCATCGGCGCGCCCTCTGGAAGCTCCTCGCGAGCGTCGCGAGGCTGACCGCCACCGAGACCGCGCTCAGCGCGGCCGCGACCTTCGCCCACGGATCGGCCGCGGCCACGGGGGCCGGTGCGTCCACAATGGACTTCGCTGGGGTGGTGACCGGAGCCGCCGCGGTTTCGCCGCCCAGTGCGGTCTCCAGGTTGCGCGAGAACGCGCCGGTGACCTTGCGCGCCTGCTTGGCGACCACCTTCTGCCCGACGCTGCCGAGCGCGCCGGCGAGTGCGACGTCGCCTTCGACGATGACCGTCGTGCGCTCGCCCGCCGGTTCCAGCTGCACGTTCACCGTCGCCCGGACGTTGCCCATCGCGCCGCGGACCGTCTTGCCGGTGGCGGTGAAGGCGATCAGCTTCTCCGGCACCCGCTCGACGATCGTGATCGAGGCGGCGAACGTCGCGGTCATCGGGCCGACGCTCTGGGTGACCCGTACGTCGATGTCGTCCGGACCGCGCATCGTCAGGTCCTCGACCCCCGGTACGCAACCCGCCACCCGAGCGGGCTCGTCGAAGAAGGTCCAGACCTCGGCCACCGGTCTGCCGACCTGGAACTCCTCACGCAACTTCATGGGTTCCTCCTCCTTGGGCTTCGCGCAGCTCGGTCAGCACCCGGTGCAGGTACACGGGCACGAGGTGACGGCGGTACTCCGCGGAAGCGCGGACGTCCGCCGGCGGGTCGACGACGGTCAGCGCGGCCTCGGCGGCGGCCGCCACGTCGTCGTCGGTCAGCCGGGTGCCGTCCGGCGGCGAGGGGGCGAGCACGGGGCCGTCGGCGACGCCACCGAGGGCGAGGCGGACGCCGTGCCAGGTCCCGTCCTCGTCCCTGTCGCCGGTGGCGACCGCGCTGATGACCGCGAAGTCGTTGTGCTTGCGGCAGAACTCGCGGAACGCGAAGTGCCGCGGGTGGGCCGGGAACTCGACCGAGACGACCAGTTCGCCGGGGTCGAGCACCGTGGCGTAGGAGCCTTCGTAGAACTCCGTCAGCGGGACGCGCCGGGTGCCGGCGGGCCCGGCGGCGACGACCACCGCGCCGAGCACAAGGCACGCCAGCGGCATCTCGCCGGTCGGGTCGCCCTGCACGAGGGCGCCGCCGACGGTGCCGCGGTTGCGCACCTGCCGGTCGCCGATGTGCCGGACGATACGGGCGAGCAGTGGCAGTCGCTCGGCCACGAGCGGCGAACGCTCCACCGTGGAGTACCGGACCAGCGCGCCGACGACGGTCCGGTCGCCCTGCACGAGGATGTCGTCGAGATCGTCGATGTCGTTGATGTCGACGAGCGCGTCCGGCCGCCACAGGCGCATGTTCAGCATCGGGACCAGGCTCTGGCCCCCGGCGAGCACCCGGGCGCCACCGCCGTACTCGCCGAGCCTGGCGACGGCCTCCGCCACGGACGTCGGCCGGTGGTACGCGAACGGGGCGGGCTTCATGCGCCCGCGCCCCGGCTGCCGCGAGCCACGCCCACACCCGCGAACCGGGCCAGCACGTGGTTGACGGCGGCCTTGCGCTCACCGACCAGCTGCTCGGCCTTCCGGCGGCTCCACACCGTCTCCGGCCGCACCTGCAACACCCGCACGTCACCCCGTTCTCCGACGGCCCACTCGACGTCCTGGGGCGCGCCGCGGTGCCGTTCGATGCGCTTGGCCAGCTCCGCGAGCGCGCGGATCTGGTCGTCGTCGAGGCACGGCGACTCCTGCAGGTCCGGCTCCACCGGCACCAGTCCGACGGCCGCGGCGACCTGGTCGAACCCGAACTTCGACTCCTGCCGGGCCACCTCGCGGCGGATCACCTCGAAGGTCACCTTGTCCACGACGTACCGGCTGGGCGTGATCCCGCCGCTCACGACGCCTTCACCGAGGCCCCAGCAGCCCTCGATGACCACTTTGGACCGGTCGCCCGTCACCGGGTCGAGGGTGAACATCACCCCGGCCGCACGCGCCTGCACCATCTGCTGCACGCCGACACAGATGCCCAGATCGGCGGTGAGCACGTCGGAGCCGGCGTCCGGCCGGTAGGTGAGCACCGCGGCGCCGAACATCCCGGCCCAGCAGCGGCGGACGTGCCGCAGCAGGTCCTCGGCGCCACGGATCCAGAGGAAGGTGTCGTACTGCCCGGCGAAGCTGGCGCCCGCGAGGTCCTCGGACTCGCCGCTCGAGCGCACGGCCACCGGCAGGTCCTCCTGCCCGGCGCGGCGTTCCAGCTCCGCGTAGGCGTCCCGGATCTCGCGTTCCAGGTCGGCGGGCAGCCCAGCCTCGTCGATGGCGGCGGCGAACTCGGCGCTGATCCGCTGCACGTCCGCCAGTTCGGCACCGGACGCCTCCGCGCGGACCTCACGCGCCCGCTCCGCCAGACCCGCCGACTCCAGGAAGTGGCGGTAGGCGGTGGTGGTGATGCCGAACCCCGGCGGCACCTCGAAGTGCGCCGCGGTCATCTCGGCCAGGCTGCCGAACTTGCCGCCGAGCAGACGGTTGCCGACGGCGGTGGGGTCGTCGAGCCACAGGACGAACGGGGAAACGGTGGTGGTCACGGCTGTGCCTCCTCTACGACGCGGACGACGCCGGTGTTGCCGTCGACCTCGATGAGCTGTCCGGTTCGGATGGTCGTCGTCGCGAAACCGGTGCCGACGACCGCGGGCAGGCCGTACTCGCGACACACGATCGCGGTGTGGGCCATGATCCCGCCGACATCGGACACCGCGGCCGAAAGCCGCGAGAAGACCGGCGCCCAGCTGGGGGCGGTGATGCGGCAGACGAGGATTTCCCCGTCCCGCACCAGGTGCAGGTCCTCCGGGTCCACGATCACCCGCGCGCGGCCCGTCGCCTTGCCGGCGGACGCCGCGACCCCGCGCAGCTCGCCGCTCTCCTCGCCCTTGGCGCCGAGCCACTCCTGCACCGACTCCTGCGTGATGCCCCAGAGCATCACGGTCAGCGGTTCGGTGATGAACTCCGGCGGTACGCCGAGCGCGGGCTGGGGCGGGTGCGCCTTGAGGACGTCCCGGATCCGCTTGCGGCGCGCGATCTCCGGACGCCAGTAGGTGACGCCGCGGGCCTCCGTGCCGGTGGCCCAGCCGACGTTCAGGTCGTACAGCGCCGAGTAGATCTCGTTGCGGTGCAGGTAGAAGATGTCCTCGCGGTCGTCGAGGAAGTCGTGTGCGACGAACACGTCACCGAGCTCACGCACCTTCGACCAGAACAGCGAGTGGTGCCAGTGCTCGACGTAGAAGTTGTGGTTCTCGACGAACGGGAACACCTTGCGGGCGAGCTCGACCAGCCCGTCGAACACCTCCTGGTCGGCCTCGGTGGGCAGGTAGCTGCGGTACTCCGCGGTGATCCGGGTGCGCTCGGCGAGGATCTCGTCGAGCGGACGGCGGATGTCCGCACCGTCGAGCAGGCTCTTGACGTACCCGCGCAGCGCGGTGAACGGCAGGCGCAGGTCGTCGATCCAGGCCCGGTCGCTGTGGGTGTAGCCGGCGCCGGTGGAGAACCAGAACCACGGGTCCTTCGCCGCCTCGAACGCTTCGATCCACTGTGGACCGTTGGGGTGTGCGGCGATGGCGGCGAGCACGTCGTCCGGGTCCTCGCCACCGAGCACGATGTCGGTCAGCTCCAGCTCGACGACGAGCTTCGCCAGCCCGCGTACCTCGTCGTCCGGGCGGAACAGCATGATGTCGATGCCCGACACCATGGCCGCGAGCGTCTGGTCGGTGATCCCGGGGAAGGCGGACTGGCAGAACTCCTGAAACGTCAGGTACGCGCCGTACCCGAGGTTGAGCATCTCGAAGTGGTAGGAGCCCATCTCGAACAGGTTCGAGATCAGCTCGCCGTACTTCGTGAGCAGGTCGTACGTGGAGTACGTGCCCTTGTGCCGCAGGACGCTCTCCAGCGGCTCCCGCTCGGGCAGCGGGGCGAAGCGGATCGCCTTGAGCCGCTCGATGCAGCCGGTCGCCTTGGCCACCCACTGCTCGTAGATCTCGTCCCAGTTCTCGTAGTAGTGCCCCGCGCGGACCGCGAACTCCTCGGCGCGGCGGGCGATCTCGTCAGGATCGGTCACCGCGTTCGGGCTGATGTAGAGGTAGCCGTTGATGATCCGGTGGTCGATCCCGCCGGCGGGCGGCACCGGCCACACCCGCGTCGACATCTGGCTCGCCGCGACCCACCAGTTCTCGGTCATGATCGTGTCGAACGGGTAGAGCGGCTCCGGGTTGTGCATCCCGTCGAAGAACCAGAACTTGCCGTCCTCGAACTCCGCGCGCTCCTGGCTCAGCAGCGCGTAGTACGGATACATGCTCTCCCAGCCCTCGGCGCCCGGTGGCGTCTCGACAGCGAAGGGGCTGGCGAAGCGTTCGCCGGGTACTGCCTGTGCCGGTTTCGTGGTGGGATTCGGGTCGGTCACGGTCATGCGTGCGCCTCCGCCTCGGCTCTGGTGGTGGGAAGGGTCCCGAGGTAGCTCAGGACGTCGTCGAGGTCGACGACGTCGCCGTACTTCTGGTCCATGTCGAAGAGGTTCGCCTCGTGCGGGCCCGGCGCCCGGTCCGCGACGCAGTCACGCGGCACGAGCACCGGGTAGCCGTACTGCACGGCGTCGACGACCGTGGCCCGGACGCAGCCGCTGGTCGTCGCGCCGGTGACGATCACCGTGTCCGCCCCGGCCGACGTGAGGTACGCGGCCAGTGCCGTGCCGAAGAACGCGGACGCCCCGGTCTTGACCACCAGGTGCTCCTCCGGCCGCGGCGCGAGCCTGCCGTCGATCTCCACCAGCCTGCTGCCGAGCGTCAGCGCGGCCATCCCGGTCGCCTTGCGCAGCCACGCGAGCGTGGCGACCTGGCCGGGGTCGTAGGCGATAGTGGTGAACACGACCGGCAGACCGAGTTCGCGGGCCCGGTCGAGCAGCCGCGCGGTGGCCAGCACGGGTCCGGTCATGTCCGCGCCCGTCGGGTACGCGGGGTCGGTGAACCCGTAGGAGAAGTCGACCACGACCACGGCAGGCCGCGAGCGCCGCTGTACCGGACGGCCGAAACCGGCCTGGTCGTAGACGCTCACGGTCGAGGACGAGGTGTCCACCGGCGGCTCCCTTCGTTGGAAAGCCAAGGCAGTCTGGCATACATGTATACCATTTTGGCAAGTACTTTCTGGCTGAATCTTCGGTCGGCGGTCGCCCCGGTCTGCGTCACGCACCCGGGTCCGAGGAAGGGTCCGGCGCCCGCCGCAACCCGTCCGTCCTGATCCGCAACCTGTCTGTCACATCGGAAAACCAGCAGGTCACAGACTTCGCACGAAGGCTTGCCGTGCTTTGCATACCGGTATACATCCTCGCTTCACGCACACCCGCGGCACCCGCGGGAGCGGTTCTCGGCACCTCCGCGGATCTCACCCACTCGTGCGCTCAGCGCCCCTTCTGTCCCCGCTGAGAGAAGTGATGCCACAGTTCCCCGAACAGGCCTCCACCGACTGGATCTTGTCGACCTTCATCTACACCGTCGGCGCGATCGCCGTCCTGCTCGTCGTGGCGGGACTGGTGTTCATCGACACCGGGCTCGTCCGCCGGCGCAACGTCCTCGACACCACCGTGCAGAAGATCGGCGCCGCGATGGTCGGCGGTCTCGGCACCCTGCTCATCGGCTACCCGATCTGACAGTGGCAGTTCAACCAGGCGTTCGGGGTGCCGGGGCCGTTCTGGCAGGCGGTGCGGGACTGGTGGCTCGGCTGCGCCTTCACCACCACGTCGTCGCGGTACATCACCCGGCCGCCCTGCCCGAGGCCGACGTGCAGCAGATCTTCCTGGTGTTCTTCGTGACCTTCACGATGGCGGCCGTCGCGTTGATCCACACCGGCGTGGTCGAGCGGATCAAACCGGTTCCCCTCTTCGTCATGTCCTTCGTCGTCGGCGCGGTGCTCTCACCGCTGGTCGGTTACCTGTGCTCGGGTTCGCTGTCGCCGCTGACGCTGCGCGGAACGCACGACTTCGACGGCGCCTTTCCCCTCTACATCACCGCGGGCACGTTCGTGCTCGTGCTGGCGTGGCGCGCCGGCCCGCGCCTCGGCGCCTTCCTGCCGCACCACAGCGGGGCGAAGCCCGTGTCCCACAACGCGGCGTTCGTGGGCATCGGGGTGCTGCTGATACTGGTGGCCCTGCCGTTCGTGACGCTCGGCAGCGGCTACATGGTGCCGGGCACGGGTTTCTTCGGGATCTCCTACACCGAAAGCGGGATCGGGCTGGTCGTCGTGAACCTGGTCGCCGCGCTGCTCGGCGGTGCGGTGACGGGGCTGCTGCTGGCGTACCGGCGCCGGGACGCGACCTCGGCGCTGCTCGGCCCGATCGCCGATGTCGTCATGGCGGGCACGCTGCTCGACATCGGGAACGCCTGGGAGTGCCTGCTCGTCGGCGCGCTCGGGCCGGTGGTCGCGCTCGGCACCGGGACCCTGTTGCGGAAGGCGCGCGTTGACGACCCGAAGGTGGTGCCGCTGGCACTCGGCCCCGGCGCGGTCGGCGCCGTGCTGACGGGTTTCCTGAAATAGGGCACGCGCACCGGTGGCTACCTCGGGCTCGACGGCCCGCACGCGGTGGGCGCCGGGGAGATCACCCCGTGGTGGCAGCTGGCGGGCGTCGTCGCGACGATGCTGGTGAGCGGGGTGCCCGCGCTGCTGCTGTGCCTGGTGTTCGAGCGGTTCGGCGGCCTGCGCGCGAGCGAGCAGGAGGAGCTCGTGGGGCTCGACCAGGCGCGGTGGGGCGTGTCGAACTTCGCGGACGACCTGGAGGCGGTGCCGGTGGTGGAACCGCAGGTGCGGGCCTGACCCCGGCGGCGAGACCGTTTCCCGCGGGCCCGCCGCTATGATCTGCACTTGGGCCCGCGCCGCATCCCGCGGTCGCGGCGAGCGTTGGGAGCACGGCCATGCAGTCACCGGGGCGAGGCGTGGTGCCCCTGTCCCAGCGCACGAGCGAAGGCGTGGCGCGCGTCCTGCGGAACGAGATCTTCTCCGGGCGGCTCAAGCCGGGGGAGCCGGTGCGGGAGCGGCTGCTGGCCGAGCAGCTCGGGGTGAGCCGGACACCGGTGCGAGAAGCCCTGTTCACGCTGCAGAGCGAGGGGCTGGTCGAGCTGACGCCCAACCGCGGCGCGACCGTCCGCACCATCACCGCGCGCGACATCATGCAGATCTACACGCTGCGCGAGGTGCTGGAGGCGTACGCGGCGAGCGAGGCGGCGCAGGCCAGGACGAACGAGGACCTGGAGGCGCTCGAGGACGCGCACGCGAAGCTGGAGCGCATCTCGCCGACCGGCAGCCCGGCGCAGGTCGCGATGGCCGATCTGGCCTTCCACACGCTCATCAGCGACGCGGCGAGCAGCCGGATGCTGCAGACGATCATGGGGCAGGTACTGGCGTTCACGGTCAGCTTCCGGTCGAACTACTCCTATCCCGCCGAACGGGCCGCCGTGGCGGTCGAACAGCACCGCGCGATCCTCGACGCGCTCCGGGAACAGGACGCAGGCCGGGCGGAGCGCCTCATGCGGGAGCACGTCGAGTCGGCGAGGCTCTTCGCGTTGCAGCACTTCACTCAGGCGCAGCCGGAGGCGGAGTCCGAGCGGGGCGCCTGAACCGAATCGAGTTCGGGCCGGCGGCATGACGTGCGCCACATCCGTGAATCCGGCAAGTAGTGTGGCTGCGTGAACAGGCAGTGGTCCGCACCTCCGGTCCGCACGCGCTGTGGGGTTTGGAGGATCCGGACGCGTCGCTGTGGGCCGCCAACGAAGCGCCGGCGGCGACTCATGCCAACGTGACCCTCGCCGCGCCGCCGGCTCTGCGCGGTGGCACGGCGGTGACGTTCAACGGCAGCTCGTCCTCTGTGAACTGCCCGAGCGGCAGGCCCGCGGCCGTACCCAGCTCGCGGTCGAGATGTGGTTCAAGACCAGCACGGCGGGCGTGCTCTACGCGACCGGCAACGACCTGCCCGGCACGGCCAACCCCGGTGGCGGGGCGATGCCGGTGCTCTACGTCGGTACGGATGGCAAGCTGTACGGGCATTTCTGGAACGGCAACGCCTGGCAGCACGTGGCGCTCGCCGGTGACGGGGACATCCAGTCGCTGTACCTGGATGGCAACCTCGCCGGCACCGCCACCGGCCCGATCGACAACATCGACCGCTACGACTTCCTCGGCGCGGGCAAGACCACCGATCAGGCGTGGCCGGCGCGTCCGGGCAACACGTGGGGTTGCTTCACCGGCTCCATCGGCGAAGTCGCCTTCTACCACCGGGTCCTGGACTCGGCCAGCGTCGCCAACCACTACTCGGCCAAGGTCGCCGCCTACGCCGTGCGCGTCACCGATCCCGCGACCAAGGTCACCACCTACACCTACGACCCGACCCCCGGCGGCCGTCTGGTCTCGACCACGACACCGACCGGGGGCACGCAGGTCCGGGGGTATGACACCGGGGGCTACGTCAACCGGATCATCGACGAAAACGGGCACACCACCACCTTCGCCAACGACGCGCGCGGAAACGTGTTGTCCCGCACCACGTGCCGCGATGGTGCACTGGGCTGCTACACGCAATACCGGTCCTACTACCTCAACACCAGCGATCCACTCGACCCGCGCAACGACAAGGTCACCGAGGACCGCGACCCGCGCTCGGAATCCGCGACCGACAACCGGTTCCTGCCCACCTACAGCTACACCCCGGCCGGGGACATCGCCACCCCGCGGAGGGCACAAACAAAAGGACCACCCGCAATGCGGGTGGTCCTTGCTCGCCTTCAGGCGTCGCGGTCCTACTTCGTGGCCTTCATTCAGGCACATGTTCTAGTAAGAC
>NZ_JACJHR010000063.1 GCF_014174495.1 Amycolatopsis echigonensis | reverse complement strand
CGAGGCACCCAATACGCCTCCACGGAATTCCGCGCCACCCTGACCGCGCTCGGCATCCGTCCCTCCATGGGCAGGACCGGATCCTGCTACGACAACGCCGCCGCCGAATCCTTCTTCGCCACCCTCAAAACCGAGATCGGCACCCGGTCCTGGACCACCCGCAGCCACACACGCGAGGCCGTTTTCGCCTACCTCGCCTACTACAACCACCACCGGCTGCACTCCACCCTCGGCTACCGCACACCCCGCGAAACCCGCACCAACTACCCTCACCACCACGCCCACGCAGCATGAAACCCAGTGACCGGCACACCGGAGGAACCTCAGGGGCTTCGTATCGGGGTGCGGGGGTGGTGTGGGTGCCTCGATTGTTGGGTGTGGTTGTGCGGTTTGGCGTGGGTGCCTCGGTTGTTGGGTGTGCGGGTTGCGGTGGGGGTGTGAGGGTGCGCCTGCCCTCACGGAAGTTGGGCTGAGGCCGGGGCGGCGTTTGCGCAGCACCCCGGCCCGCAGCGGTTTAGCGGCCTTGCAGCGACTTCACGTTGTCGCCGAAGGTCCAGCCTTGTGAGCCGTCCCAGTTGATTGACCAGTCCATCAGGCCTTTGATGCCGGGGACGCTTTGGTAGGCCTGCGAGACCAGGCCGGGGTCCAGGTATCCGCCGCCTGCTCCTGATTGCGCGGGGAGGCCGGGGACTTGCTTGTCCAGCGGGACGCGGATGGTCGTGCCTTGTACCGTCAGACCCTTGTCCAGGCACTGCGTCTGTACGGTGAAGCCTTGGACGGTCCCGGCTTCGTAGCTGTCGCCGGAGCAGCCGTACATGGAACCGTTGTAGTACTGCATGTTCAGCCACCACAGTTGGCCGTTGTCGACGTACTTCTTGATGATCGGCAGGTATGCGCCCCAGATCGAGCCGTAGGTGACCGAACCGCCGGTGACGTACGCGGTTTCTGGGGCCATGGTCAGGCCGAAGCCGGGCGGCATCTGGGAAAGTACGCCGTCGATGATGCGTTCCAGGTTCGCTTGTGAGGCGGACAATGAATTGATATCGCCGCTGCTCGACAGGCCGGTCTCGATGTCGATGTCGATTCCGTCGAAGTTGTACTTCTTCAAGATCGGCACGATGGTGCTGACGAACTTGTCGGCGACCGAGCTGGACGACAGGTCGATGCCCGCCGCTGCGCCGCCGATCGACATCAGGATGGTGGCTCCGGCATCCTTGGCCGCGCACATCTCAGCGGGCGTCGAGACCTTCACCGTGGAATCCATGCCGTCTTCCCACAGCACGGTGCCGTCGGACTGGATCACCGGGAACGCGGTGTTGACGACGTTGTAGCCGTGCGCGGCCATGCTGGGGTCGTTGATCGGCACCCAGCCCATGCCGGGGTGCACGCCGTTCGAGGCACCGTCCCAGTTTTCCCAGTAGCCCTGTAGCACCGGGCCGGACGGTCTCGGCTTCACCGCGCAGGTGTCCGACTGCGGAGCGGCGGCCGCCGAAGCGGGGGCGATTCCCGCGAGCGGCAGGGCGAGCAGGGCCGCGACGGCGGTCCCGAACCAGCGCGATTTCCGTCCGTTCATCACGGCTCCCGTCCCCGATAACGGTGTTGCCGCAACGGTAAGCGGCGGGAGGGGCACTGCCTACCTCCGAACGTATGGTCTAGACAAATTCAGGCCTCTGGTCTGGACAAGCGCGAACGCGGACCAGCCGGGCACGAGGCACCGTGCCCGGCTGGTCCAGCTGAATCTAGGGAGCGGTTACTGCGTCAGCAGGCCCCGTTGTCGGTCCAAACGGCCCAGGAACCGGGCGCACCCGGCTCAGCGCCGACGGAATACCACGTCGAGGTCCACTTGTGGTTGTGATACGAGACCACGTCGCCCGGACCGTAGAACGAGTTCGCGTCCCACGCCGCGATGCCGCCGCACCCCGGCGGGTTGCCGCTGCCCACGGTGAGCGTGAAGTCCGAGGTGTGCGTGGCGTTAGCGCCGGTCGCGGTGATCGTGACCTTGCTGGTGCCCTTCGGCGTGCTCGCCGAAGTGGCGATGGTCAGGGTCGCGCTGCCGCCGGACTGCACGGTCGCCGGGTTGAACGTCGCGGTCGCGCCCGAGGGCAGGCCGCTCGCGGTCAGCTTCACCGACTGCGCGTTGCCGTTGGTGATCTTGGTGGTCACCGTCGACGTGGCCGACTGTCCAGGCTGGACAGTCGCGGTCGAGGGCGACAGGCTGACCGAGAAGTCGTTGCCCGCGGGCGGGTTGCCGGTGCAGGTGGCCTCACCGGAGACCGCGCCGACCGAAACCGCGTCCCACGCCGCCTTGGTGGCGTTGAACTCGGTGCAGCTGCCCGGGAACAGGTCGACCGCCGCCTGCAGGGTGGCCTTGCGGGCCGCCTTGTGGTTCCAGGACGAGGTCTTGTGCAGCAGGCCGTTGTAGAAGATCTTGCCCGCCTTCTGGATGCCGATGCCGGTGACGCTGCTGTTGTCGCAGGTCGGGCTGGCCGGCTGGCCGTCGGTCGGCGCGGTGCCCTCGGACAGCAGGTAGAACCAGTGGTTCTGCGGGCCGGCCGCCGCGTGCACCTCGGTGCTCGGGATCGACGACGAGTAGCAGTTCGGGTCGCCCTCGCGGCTCGGGTCGTACATGTAGCGGATCGGGCCGTTGCCGACCAGGTTCACGCCCTCGCCGACGGTGAAGTCCGGAGTGTCGACCGGGTTGTTCGCGTAGAACTCGGTCAGCGCGCCGAAAATGTCGCCGGTGGACTCGTTGAGCCCGCCGTTCTCGTTGCCCGAACCCGCGCCGCCCGGCGTGTTCTGGAAGATGCCGTGGCCGAACTCGTGGCCGGCCACGTCCATCGACGTCGCCTGGCGCTGGTTGTCCTGCGAGTGTCCGAAGTGGGTGGACGAGCCGTCCCAGTAGGCGTTGACGTCGTTCAGGCCGACCGACGCCGGGAAACCGTTGCCGTTGCCGTCGATTCCGCTGCGGCCCAGCCAGTCCTTGAGCATGTTCCATTCGGTCTGCACCGTGTAGAGCACGTCGACACAGCCGGTTTCGAGGTCCGTGCCGGACCCGTTGCCCCAGTTGTTGCTGGACTTCGTGAACACCGAGCCGCCCTCGCGGCCGCAGCTGATGCCCGGCCGGTTCGGGTCGCGCATCGAGTACGAGCTGCCGGAGCCGGTGGTGTCGATGCTGACCTGGCCGACGTAGTAGCTGTTGCCGTTGCCCGCCGCGCTCGGGGACGCGGCGTTCGAGCCGGTCTTCGCCGGGCTTTCGGCTTTCACGTCGTCGCGCTGGTCAAGGACCTTGCCGGTGGCCGCGTCGACGAAGACGTGCAGGTTGCTCGGCGCCTTCGCGGTACGGCCCTTGACGACGACCTCGTAGGCCAGTTTCGGCTGTGCGCCGCCGAGAACGACCAGATCAGGCTTGCTCACCGTGCTCACGGCCGGCAACTGGCCGCGGGCGACCGAAGCCGCGCGCGCCGCGTCGACAGCGGGCGTGGTGCCCACGGTGATGGCCGCGCTCTCGGCGGAATCGGTGCCGCGCACGCGGCCCGTTCCGTCGGCGACGATCACCGCGTCCCCGCCGACGACCCGGAGGCCGTCGTAGGTGCGCTCGTAGGAGTTGTAGTACAGCCCGGCGTCGCCCAGCGTGGTGCTGACGCGGTGCAGGCTTTCGGCCGAGCTCTTGCGGAGCCCGACCGCACCCGCGGCGGCGGCCCGGTCGGCGGCCGCGATCGCGGCCGCCCGCGGGTCTTCGGAGGGGTGGGCGGGGGCCGCGGATGCCGGGATCACCGGCAGCGCGAGCAGGGAAAGGGCGAGACCGGCGACACTGGCGATGCCGGTGGCGAGCCCTCTTCTGGACGTCATCGACAGTCCTTTCGGGGTACACGACGGGGAGAAGCGCAACGCGTTGAGCTGGGCTGATCAGGCCGCGGACACCGTGAGTAAAAAAGCGCTCACCGGGGCGGTCAATGCGCTGAACGGACCAGCGGGACCCCGGGCGCGATCGGGACTATTCCCGGCAAGTGGCCACGTAGCAGGGAAAACGCCATTTCCGGACGGTCCGGACGACTTTCGTAGGTAGTTGCCGACAACCGGCCGTTGGTAGCAGGACCGGAACCCGCTGGTGGTCCGCTTTCGCGCGTTCAGCCGCGGGCAACCGATCCGTCACGCTGTGGTGCCGACGCGGGCGCCCGCCGCGGCCGCTCGGCCCGTAGGCTTGGCTGGTGAGCGAACAGTCTGAATTTCCCGACGGCCAGTACCCCGAACGTCCGGTGGAGCGGCACAAGGGCCCGGTGGTGCTCCGGCGCGATCGGCGCGATCAGGGCAGCACCACCGATCAGCGGCTGCTCGATTCGCGCGGGCCGAGCGACTGGGTGCACACCGACCCCTGGCGCGTGCTGCGGATCCAGGCGGAGTTCGTCGAGGGGTTCGGCGCGCTGGCCGAGGTTCCGCGCGCGGTGACGGTGTTCGGTTCGGCGCGCACCAAACGCGACAACCCGGAGTACGAACTGGGCCGCAAGATCGGGGCCGCGCTCGCCGACGCCGGGTTCGCGGTGATGACCGGCGGCGGTCCGGGCGCGATGGAAGCGGTGAACCGCGGCGCGAACGAGGCGGGCGGGTTCTCCGTCGGGCTGGGCATCGAGCTGCCGTTCGAGCAGGGCCTGAACCCGTGGGTCGACCTGGGCGTGAACTTCCGCTATTTCTTCGCCCGCAAGACCATGTTCGTCAAGTACTCGCAGGCGTTCATCTGCCTTCCGGGCGGTTTCGGCACGCTCGACGAACTGTTCGAGGCGCTCACGCTGGTCCAGACCAAGAAGGTGACGAAGTTCCCGGTGGTGCTCTTCGGCACCGAATACTGGGGCGGGCTCTACGACTGGATCGCGAAGTCCGTGCTCGGCGGCGGAAAAATCGGTGAGAAGGACCTCGACCTGCTGTACCTTACCGACGACATCGACGACGCGGTGCGCGTCGTTCAGGAGTCTTATCAGGCTTGGGAGGACACGCACTGATGCGGATCTGTGTGTTCTGCGGTTCGGCGCGGGGATTCTCGCCGGAGTACGCCGAAGCGGCGGCCGGCGTCGGGAAACTGTTGGCGCAGCGGGGAATCGGCCTCGTCTACGGCGGTGCGAGCGTCGGCACCATGGGCGTGGTGGCCGACGCCGCGCTCGCCGCGGGCGGCGAAGTGATCGGCGTGATCCCGGAAGTGCTGTCGGACGTGGAAATCGCGCACGGCGGGCTCACCGAATTGCACGTGGTCGCCGACATGCACCAGCGCAAAGCGAAAATGGCCGAGTTGTCGGACGCGTTCGTCGCGTTGCCCGGCGGCGTCGGCACCCTCGAGGAATTGTTCGAGGTGTGGACCTGGGCGCAGCTCGGCATTCACGGCAAGCCGATCGGGCTGCTCGACGTGGCCGGGTACTACTCGCCGCTGGTGGCCTTCGCCGATCAGATGCTGGAGAAGGGTTTCCTGCGACCGGAGACGCGGGAGCTGATCACCGTCGCCTCCGACGCGGAAAAGCTGGTCGACCTCATGAGCCGCTCGGCCGGATAACGCGCCTACGACGCTTTTTCGTCCGGCCGTTTGTGGTAGGTGTCGACGTATTCCTGCCCGGACAGTTCGAGGATCGCGTACATGATCTCGTCGGTCACCGACCGGCGGATCGCCGAGGACGAGTCCTGGCCCTCGTACCGCGCGAAGTCCAGCGGTTCGCCGAACCGCACCTTGATCTTGGCGAGCCGCGGGATTTTCGCGCCGTTCGGCTGGATGCCCTCGGTGCCGAACAACGCGACCGGGACCACCTTCGCGCCGGTGGACAGCGCGAGCGCGGCGACGCCGGTGTGCCCGCGGTGCAGCCGTCCGTCGAGCGAGCGGGTGCCTTCGGGGTAGATCGCGAACACGCCGCCGTCGGTGAGCACCTTGCGGCCCGCTTCGAGCGCGGCGAGCCCGGCCTGGGCGTTGCCGCGTTCGACCGGGACGTAGCCGAGCGCGTCGAGCGATTTCGCGATGAACCGGCCCTTGATCCCCTTGCCGGTGAAGTACTCGGCCTTGCCGAGGAACCGGACCTGCCGCGGAGTGGTGAACGTGATCACACCGGTGTCCAGCGCCGCCCGATGGTTGGAGGCGAGCAGCACCGGGCCGTCCTCGGGGATGTTCTCGACCCCCTCGACCTGAGGCCGGTAGAGCGCGCGGACCAGCGGTCCGAGCACGAAACGGACGAGCAGCGGCAGCAAGGGTTCTCCCTCCGGAGGATCGGGCACCTGCTTCAGCATGGCACGATCGCCTCCATGAGCTGGTTTCACCGTCGCACCTGGCAGGAGCCGGGGTGGAGCGCCGCGGACATCGTCGCCGCCAAACGCGGCCGGACGGTGTCGGTCGTGCTGCCGGCGCTGGACGAGGAGGAAACGGTCGGCACCGTGGTCGCGTCGGTGCGCCCGCTGCTCGGCGGAGTCGTCGACGAGCTGGTGGTCGTCGACTCCGGCTCCACGGACGCGACGGTCGAGGTCGCCGCGGCGGCCGGGGCTCGGGTGGTGCGCCGCGAGGACGTCGTGCCGGAGTTGCCGCCGCGTCCGGGCAAGGGCGAGGTGCTGTGGCGGTCGCTCGCCGCGACGACCGGCGACGTGGTGGTGTTCCTCGACTCCGATCTGGTCGACCCGGACCCGTCGTTCGTGCCGTCGCTGCTCGGCCCCCTGCTTACCGAGGACGGCGTGCACCTGGTCAAGGGCTTCTACCGCCGCCCGCTGCGGCTGGAGAGCACCGGCGGCGGCCGGGTCACCGAGCTGCTCGCGCGCCCGGTGCTGTCCGCGCTGCGCCCGGCGCTGGGCGAACTGGTGCAGCCGCTGGGCGGCGAGTACGCGGGCACGCGCGAGTTCCTGGAGTCGGTGCCGTTCGCCGGCGGGTACGGGGTGGAGATCGGCCTGCTGCTGGACGCCGAGGAGCGCTACGGCCTGGACGGATTGGCGCAGGTCAACCTCGGCGTGCGCAAACACCGCAACCGGTCGCTGCTGCAACTCGGCGTGATGGCCCGGCAGATCCTCGGCACCGCGTTGGCCCGCTGCGGCATGCCGAGCGCGGAGGCGGCGCGGTTCACTCAGTTCGTCCAGGTGTCCGGGGAGTGGGTGCCGGGCGTGACGGAGGTGCCGGTGACGGACCGGCCGCCGATGCGGGAGGTCTTGGCTGCCCGGCAGCCGTAGTGTCCACATAGGACCGATCCGGCGGGAGCGGACCGGGACTTGCCTGCCACGGAGAACCGGAAGCAGGTCGCGTGGCTGGCCGAACTCGGCGAGCCGCGTTCTCTGTTCTTCGGAATCAGCGGAAGCTGCCCCGTGAGCGTCCACATCGGACACGTGACTGGTCGGGATTCGAGGTGGCGGGGACGCCGGGCCAGCGCGGCACGGAGACGGTGATGAGCGTGACCGCGGCGTGCGCGGCAGCCACGGCGCGTGCGGACGCGGTGCCTGCTCGTGCTCGGAGCGGGTCCGGTGGCGTGTCTGTGCCCCAGCGGCCCGTGCGGCTGCTGATGGTCGCCTGGGTGGTCCCGTCCTTCCGACTTGTCGTGCTAGCGCGACGTTCCTGGCGACGGTGTGCCACGATCGTCGCGTGACGACCGCGCTGATCTACCTCGTAGTCATGCTGCTGGTGGCCGCCGTGGTGTTCCTCCTGGCCGCTGTGGTGTTCGGCCGGGGCGAGGAACTGGCGCCGCTGCCGCCGGGCAGTTCGCCCACCCGCCTGCCCGCCGAGGACATCACCGGCGAGGACGTCCGCCAGGTGCGTTTCCAGATCGTGTTCCGCGGCTACAAGATGTCCGAAGTGGACTGGGTGCTGCGCAGGACCGGCGTGGAACTGGACGAACTGCGCGAACGGGTCGCCCGGCTCGAGGCCGCGCTGCAGCCGCGCGAAGGGGCGCACCGGAGGCCGACAGGTGAGTGACCTGGTGCTGTCGGTCGACGTCGCGGCACCCGCTGGCACGACCTGGCTCGCGCTCACCGACTGGGCCCGCCAAGGCGAATGGATGCTCGGCACGTCGGTGCGGGTCATCGAGGGCAACGGCCGCAGCGTCGGCTCGAAGCTCGCGGCCTTCACCGGCTTCGGCGGGATCGGCTTCACCGACACCATGGAGATCACCACCTGGGAGCCGCCGCTGCGCTGCACGGTGCGCCACCTGGGCAGCCTGGTGCAGGGGACCGGGGTGTTCCAGGTGGTGGCCAAGGGAGCCGGGCAGTGCACCTTCGTGTGGGCCGAACACCTCAAGCTGCCGTTCGGCCTGCTCGGCCGCGCGGGCTGGCCCCTGGCGCGCCCGGCGTTCGCACTCGGCGTGCGACATTCGCTGCGCCAGTTCGCGAGGTTCGCGGAGAACTATTCAATGGGGGAACAATGACGGACCTGCTGGGCGAGGACGGCATCGCCCGCTGCAGCTGGGGCAACTCAGCCCCGGACTACGCGGTGTACCACGACGAGGAATGGGGCGTCCCGCTCCACGGCGAGGCGGAGCTGTACGAACGGCTGTGCCTCGAGTCGTTCCAGTCGGGCCTCTCGTGGATCACCATCCTGCGCAAACGCGAGAACTTCCGAAAAGCCTTCCGCGGCTTCGTACCGGAGAAGGTCGCACGCTTCGGCGAGAAGGACGTCGAACGCCTGATGCAAGACGCAGGCATCGTCCGCAACCGCGCGAAGATCGAGGCGGCCGTGAAGAACGCGCGCGCGGTGGCAGACCTGGACGTCCCACTGGACAAACTGCTGTGGTCCTTCGCCCCAACGAAGCACCGCCGCCCCCGCACCATGGCTGACGTGCCCGCGGTGACCGACGAGTCAAAGGCAATGGCGAAGGAACTGAAGAAGCGCGGCTTCGCCTTCCTGGGCCCGACCACCTGCTACGCCCTCATGCAAGCCACCGGCATGGTCGACGACCACGTAAAAGGCTGCTTCCGCGCATCGTGACAGGCCCGCAAGGGCCCAGCCACCCACCCCCCAGCCGCAACCGATGCACCCAACCCCCGTGCACCCAGACCCTCCCCCGCACCCCGATACGAAGCCTCCCTGCGGTTGGTGGGTGCTTGTCAAGGCATCTTTCCCGCCTTGACAAGCACCCACCAACCGTCAGCACAATCAAGCTTCGGGGTGCCCCCACGCAACCCTCTTTTCAGCGGCGCAGCCGCTCATCTTTCGCGGCGCAGCCGCTTTCCTTCCCGACGAACCAACTCACTTCCCCTGAAAATTCGGCCGACGCTTCCCCACAAAAGCCTCCACCGCCTCCGTGTGATCCGCGGTAGCCCCCAACGCAGTCTGCGCCGCGTCCTCCGCTGCCAACGCCTCCTCCAGCGAAGACTCCGCCGCGACCGCCAGCACGCTCTTGATCTTCGCGTAAGCCACCGTCGGCCCAGCCGCGAGCTTCGCCGCCACCTTCTGCGCCCGAGCCGTGAGCTCCTCGTCCGGCACGACCTCCCCGACGAGCCCGATCCGCAGGGCCTCCGCCGAGTCCACCGTCCGCGCCATCAGCATCAGCTCCGCGGCCCGGCCGTAGCCGATCAGCCGCTGCAGGGTCCACGACGCGCCCGAGTCCGGTCCGAGGCCGACGTTCGCGAAGGCCATCAGGAACGACGACGATTCCGCGGCGATCCGCAGGTCGCTCGCGTAGGCGAAGGCCGCGCCCGCGCCGGCCGCGGTGCCGTTCACCGCCGCGATGACCGGCTTCGGCATCCCGGTGATCGCCTTGACGATCGGGTTGTAGTGGTCGCTCACCGTGTTCAGCGGGGCCGGGTCGTTCGCCTGCAGCAGGCCGACGTGCTCCTTGAGGTCCTGTCCGGCGCAGAACGCCTTGCCGGTGCCGGTGAGCACCACCGCGCGGACGTCCGGGTCCTCGGCGGCCGCGCGCAGCTCGGCGAGCAGGCGCTCCTTGAGCTCGACGGTCAGCGAGTTGTACGCCTCCGGCCGGTTCAGCCGCAGGGTGCGCACGCCGTCGGCGTCGGCGGTCAACAGGACGTCGGATGTGGTCACGAAATGCTCCTCTGAAGCGGCGGCTCGGGTTCTCGGGACTGAGTCTCGCACCCTCGGCGGGCGGCATACCAGCACCGATGCGGCGGCAAATGATCGGTCCGCGTTCGCGCCCGGGCGCTGATGAGGGACAATGGGGGACGAGACCCGGCTGGCATGGGAGTGCGCGACCCGGGCGCGCCGGTTGAGACGGAGGGAGCACGCTATGGCGGCCATGAAGCCCCGGACCGGAGATGGTCCCCTCGAAGTGACCAAGGAGGGGCGGGGCCTCGTTATGCGGGTGCCACTGGAGGGTGGCGGCCGGCTGGTCGTCGAGCTCTCGGCGGAGGAAGCGAAGGACCTCGGCGCCGCATTGCAGGAGGTCACTGGCTGACCTGCGCTCTCCCCGCTCTGTCCACTGTGCACCCCGGTCTCCTCTTGGAGGCCGGGGTCGGTTCGTCTGCGCCCTAAGGTTGCTCGCTGTGCGTAACTCGCTACCACCCGTTCCCACGAAGCTGCCCGAAATCGAGGTCGTCGCCGCGACGCGCCGCGGAGTCCCGCGAGCAGTGCTGGTCGCGCCGGCCGAAGCGGACGAAAGCGCAGCGTACGGGTCGAGCGGACGTACCGCCGAAGTGCGCGAAGTGCCCGAAGAGGGCGAAGGTCCGCGCTGGGTCGCCGGTATTGGCGAAGGCGCGCCGAAGGACTTTCGACGGACCGGTGCCGCGTTGGCGCGCGCGTTTCGCGACGCGGACGAGAACCGTCCGATCCGGACAGTCCAGGTCGTCCTGCCCGAGGACGCGACAGCGGAGCACGCGGCCGAGTTAGCGGTCGGACTGTCGTTGGGCGGGTACCGGTTCGTGGTCACCACGACAGAGCCGAAGCCACCAGTGCCCGCCGTACGTCTCGTCGTCGCGCACGAGCGCGCTGTGCCCGCGTACGCGGACGCCGTCGCGCGCGTACGCGTCCTCGCAGCGGCCGCTGCCTTTACGCGCGATCTCGCGAACGCGCCGTCGAACATCAAGAACCCGGCGTGGCTGGCGAACACCGCGGCGAAGGTGCTGGGCGGCACGGTCGACGTGACCGTGCGAGACGAGAAGTGGCTCGCCGACAAGGGGTTCGGCGGAATTCTGGCGGTCGGCGGCGGCTCGGCTTCGCCGCCGCGCTTGATCGAAATGACCTACCGCCCGCGCGGCGCGACCAAGCACCTGCTGTTCGTGGGCAAGGGGATCACCTTCGACACCGGCGGCATTTCGCTGAAACCGGCCGACGGCATGCATCTGATGCGCACCGACATGGCGGGCGGCGCGGCCGTGATCGCCGCGATGCGCGCGATCGGCGAGCTGAAGCTGCCGGTGCGCGTCACCGCGCTGGTGCCGGCGGCGGAGAACCACGTGTCGGGCGGCTCGTACCGGCCGGGCGACATCGTGCGGCACTACGGCGGCCAGACCACCGAGGTCGGCAACACCGACGCCGAGGGCCGGATGGTGATGGCCGACGCGTTCGCCTACGGAATCGCGCAGTTCAAGCCGGACCTGCTCGTCGACGCGGCCACGCTGACCGGTGCGATGAAGGTGTCGCTCGGCCTGCGCACCGGCGGCGTCTTCGCGACCGACGACGACCTCGCCGCGCGGGTGATCGAGGCGGGCGCCCGCGCCGGAGAGGCGTGGTGGCGGATGCCGCTGGTCGAGGACTACGCGACCGGCATCGAGGGCGAACTCGGCGACGTCCGGCAGGCTCCCGGTGGTCCGGGCGCGATCATGGCGGCGCTGTTCCTGCGGGAGTTCACCGCGGGGTTGCCGTGGGCGCACCTGGACATCGCGGGCCCGGCGCGCGCGGACAAGACGTACGACGACGTGGTGCCCGGCGCGTCCGGGTTCGCGGCGCGGACGCTGGTGGAGTTCGCGGCTTCCTACGAGGGCTGATCAGGCGCCGTGGGCCGCGGCAGTCCAGCGCGTCCTACTTCTTGCCCGCCAGTTCTTCCTCGCGGCGGGTCAGCACGATCGGGTCCCCGTCCGTGATCGCCACCGTGTGCTCGGAATGCGCGGTGCGCGAGCCGTCGGCGGAACGGATCGTCCAGCCGTCCGGGTCGTAGACGATCTTGTCGGTCGTGCGCGCGAGCCACGGTTCCAGCGCGAGCGTCAGGCCCGGCCGGAGCTTCATGCCGCGGCCCGCCTTGCCGCGGTTGGACACGTGCGGGTCGCCGTGCATGGTGCGGCCGATGCCGTGCCCGCCGAACTCGGTGTTGACCGGGTAGCCGTAGCCGGTCGCGACCGCTTCGATCGCCGCCGAGATGTCGCCGAGCCGGTTGCCCGCGCGCGCCGCTTCGATCGCGGCTTCCAGCGCTTCCTCGGTGGCCCGGATGATCCGCTGGTCCTCCTCGGCGGGCGTGCCGACGATGACCGTGCGCGCCGAATCGGCCGCCCAGCCGTCGATGGTCACCGCGATGTCCGCGGTGAGTACGTCGCCGTCGCGCAGGGTGTAGTCGTGCGGCAGGCCGTGCAGGACGGCGTCGTTGACCGACAGGCAGATGACGTTGCGGAACGGGCCTTCGCCGAACGACGGCGCGTAGTCCCAGTAGCACGAGACAGCTCCGCGCCGCTTGATCATGCCGCGCACGTGGTGTTCCAGGTCCATCAGGTTGACGCCCACGTCGGCGAGCTTGCCGACCTCGGTCAGCACCTCGGCGACGAACCGCCCGGTCACGTGCATGCGGTCGATCTCCGCAGGCGTCTTCAGCTCGATCACGACTACCCTCGCGTCCTCAAGTCCCGGTATTTCTATACCGGAAACGCTAGCACGGTACCGGGATAGAAATACCACCCTGGTCCCTAGCGCGTCCTGCCGAGCACGTGGTCCCGGAACGCTTGAACGGCGGGCGAAAGCGGCTCCCCGGCGCGCCACGCGAGCCCGATCGTCCGGTGGACCGGCGGGTGCAGCGGCACCTCCGCGACCCCGGCGGGGGAGCCGGGTTCGAAGCGCGGCAGGAGCGCGACGCCCAAGCCAGCTCCGACGAGTCCGCGGACGGTGTCGGATTCCTGGCCCTCGAAAGCCACCTTCGGCGTGAAACCGGCGGCGGCGCAGAGTTCGTCGGTGATCCGGCGCAGGCCGTAACCGGGTTCGAGGAGTACGAACGGCTCGTCGGCCAACTCGGCGACGCGCACGCTGCGTCGTCCGGCCAACCGGTGCCCGGAGGGGACCGACAGGTGGATCGGCTGCTGGTCGAGGACGACCGTCTCCAGCCGTTCGTCCTCGACGACCGGGGCCAGCAGGGCGAGATCAAGTTCCCCGGACACGAGCCGGTCGACCATGTCCTGCAGCGAACCCTGCACGAGCGAGAACCGCGCGGTCGGGGCCTGCTCGCGATACGCGCGCAGCATTTCCGGCACGCGCGACCGGCCCAGCAGGTGCAGGAAACCGAGCACGACCCGGCCGCTCGCCGGTTCGATCTCCTCGCGCGCGAGGCGGGCTCCGGCGTCGACCACGGGCAGCGCGCGTTCCGCCGCATCGGCGAGCAGTTCGGCAGCGCGGGTCAGGCGGACGCCCCGGCCGTCGGGCACGGTCAGCGGTGCGCCGAGGGCCTGGCCGAGTGCCGCCAGCCGTCGGCTGACTGTGGGCTGCGGCACTCCGAGGATCTCGGCCGTACGAGTGACGTTTCCGGTGCTTCGCAGCGTGGCCAGCAGACACAGGTGCGGGACGAGCTGCGCGGTAAGACTCTCATTCGGCACGGTATGAATGATGGCAGATTTGCGTATTAGACGTATTGATTAGCGAAGCTTACTTTCGGGCTCATGATCTCCTCCGCCCGCCGGGTGAAGGTCGCGGTCGCCGCCGCGGGTTTCACTTCGTTCGCCCTGCTCTACGCCCCGCAAGCAGTCCTGCCGCAGCTCGCCGGGCAGTATCACCTCGACCCCGGCGGCGCGGCGCTCGCGGTGAGCGTGGCGACCGGTGCCTTGGCGATCTCGGTGCTGCCCATCGCCGCGCTGTCCGAAGCGATCGGCCGCCGGCCGGTGATCATCGCGTCGGTCGCGATTTCCTCGGTGCTCGGGCTTCTGCTGCCGCTCATGCCGAACTACCCGCTGCTGCTGGTGCTGCGTGCGGTGCAGGGCGTCGCGATCGCCGGATTCCCCGGTGTGGCAACGGCTTACCTCGTGGAACGCCTCGGGAAGACCGGCGTCGCGGCGGCGGTCGGGGCGATGATCGCGGGCAACACCGTCGGCGGCATGACCGGACGGCTGGCCACCGGGTTCACCGCCGGTCCGTTCGGCTGGCGCGGCGCGCTGTACGTGGTGGCTGGGATTTCGCTGGTCTGCGCGGTCGTGACGGTGGTGACGCTGCCGCCTTCGCCGGTCAGGACGGGGGAGCGGCAAGGCCTGCGCGACATCGGCGTCGGCCTGCTTTCCGCGGTGCGCCGGCCGGTGCTGCTCGCGCAGTACGCCGTCGCGCTGCTGGCCATGGGCGCGTTCGTCGCCCTGTACAACGCGGCCGGGTTCCGGCTGACCGGCGAGCCGCTGAATCTGTCTCCGGCGATCGCGTCGCTGGTGTTCGTGTCCTACGCGCTGGGCTCGGTTTCGTCGGCCACCGCCAACCGGCTGTCCGCGCGGATCGGCCGTCGCCAGGCGCTGGTCGGCGTGCTGCTGCTGACCGCGGTCGGCGCGCTGCTGACGATCCCGGACTCGCTGCCGCTGATCGTCGTCGGCTTCCTCGTGCTGACGACGGCGTTCTTCGCCGCGCACTCGATCGCGAACAGCTGGGCCGCGGCCGACGCCCCGGAGAACGCGCGCGGTCAGGTCGGCGGGCTGTACATGCTCATGTACTACCTGGGCAGCAGCGTCGGCGGCGGGGTCGGCAGCGTCGTCTACGCGCGGGCCGGATGGAACTGGCTGATCGTGGCCGTCGTGGTGTGGCTGGGACTGGCCGTGGCGGCGGTGCAGGCAGGCACGCGGGTGCGGCGCGGGGAGCGGGTGCTGGTGGGGTCGTGAGTGCTGATCGCAGTTCTAACCGTTCTTGCCGCTCACGAGCAGGCCGTGGCGACCAGCAGTCCGCCCCCGACCGGCAGCAGCGCCGGGATCAGCCGGTCGTCCTCGCGGACCGCCCGCGCGACCTCGCGCAACGCCATCGTCTCCGGGTCCCGCCGCGCCGGGTCGGTGAGCCGTCCGCCTGCCAGGACCTGGTGGAACACGATCACCCCGCCGCGGCGCAGCAGGGCCACGCCCTGCTCGTAGTAGCCGGGGTACTCGATCCGCGCGGCGTCGACGAAGACCAGGTCGTAGCCGCCGGGCGTGAGCCGCGGCAGCACGTCCAGCGCGCGGCCGACGATGAGCCGCATCCGGCCCGGCGGATAGCCCGCTTCGAGGAAGGTCTTGCGCGCCGCCCGCTGGTACTCCGGCTCGACGTCGATCGAGGTCAGCACGCCGTCGGGGGCCATCCCGCGCAGCAGGTACAGCCCGCTCACGCCGGAGCCCGTGCCGACCTCCACGACCGCTCGCGCGGCGACCGTCGCGGCGAGAAACCGCAGCGTCGTGCCTGCTCCGGGGGCCAGCGGGGCGCAACCGAGGTCGACCGCGCGCAGCCGTGCCGCGGCCAGCACGTCGTCGTCGGGCAGGTACCCGTCGACCTGCTCGGCGCCGACCGCCCCGGTCTCGGCCGCCGCCTCTGTCCCCGAACTCACGCGCGAAGGTTAGCGCTGGTTGTCGATAAATCAGCGAAGGCTCCCTGGTAAGCGCCTTCCGGCTCGGAGGAAAGCCCGCGAAAACCCTGGAACGGCCCTCGCGGGCCAACTTCTCAGGCTGCTCTCAGATCGGTCTCATGAGTTCCATAAGGAAGGCCGACAGACTGAGTCTCAACCGCACGGGAACACCGTGTGCCCGGCCCGCGTTGGCAGAGGTGAAGAGGAGTTGACCCAGATGGAGGTGCCTGCTCCCCTGATGCAGAACGCCGAACTGCCGGAGGCCGCTCCGGTGACCGTGGACGCAGCCGAGGCGGCCTGGACGCCGCCCTCGTGGGACGAGGTCGTGCGCGAACACGCCGACCGCGTCTACCGGCTCGCCTACCGCCTCACCGGCAACACGCACGACGCCGAGGACCTGACCCAGGAGACGTTCATCCGCGTCTTCCGGTCGCTGGCGTCCTACAAGCCCGGCACGTTCGAGGGCTGGCTGCACCGGATCACCACGAACCTGTTCCTCGACATGGCGCGCCGCCGCTCGCGCGTGCGCATGGAGGGACTGCCCGAGGACACCGACCGGATCGTCGGCGACGACCCCAGCCCGGAGCAGCACTACAGCGACACCCACCTCGACCCCGACCTGCAGGAGGCGCTCGACGAGCTGCCCCCGGAGTTCCGGGCCGCGGTCGTGCTGTGTGACGTGGAAGGACTGTCGTACGAGGAGATCGGCGCGACGCTGGGCGTCAAGCTCGGCACCGTGCGCAGCCGCATCCACCGCGGCCGCTCGGCGCTGCGCGCGTCGCTCGAGCGCCGTCGCGCGACCCGGGAGGAATCTGCGAAGGTGTCCGTATGAGCGGCTGGCGTTTCGCCGAATCCCACCTCATGCCCGACGCGGTAGTCGCATTGGTCGACGGCGAGCTGTCGCCGTCCGCACACGACCGGGCCACCGCGCACCTCGCGCGCTGCCCTGGCTGCGCGGCGGAGGTGACCGCGCAGCGCCAGGCTGTCGCGGCGGTGAAGGACGCCGGTGCGCCGCCGATGTCGGCGGGCTTCCTGGCCAGCCTCCGGTCCATTCCGGAGCACACTGACCTCCCGGGAGCGCCGGACAATCTCGCGGTCACCGCGGACGGTCAGCTGGTGGCGATCCAGCGGCCGGACCGGGTGGCCGGACTGCGGGACGCGGGGGTGCTGGGGGGTGCGGCGCCGTTGGGAACAACCGCGCCGCTCGGGCACTCGGCGACCGTGCTCGGCGGCGGAAGGTTCGCTTTCAGCCGGAAGCGGGCGGCGCAAGGAGCCGGGGTCGTGGTGTCCGGGCTCGTGCTGAGCGCGCTCGCGCTCGTCGGGACCGCGGCGGATAGCGGCGAAGGGACTGGCGGGGGAGGGCCGGTTCGGACGCCGAACGCGAACTTGCTGCCTGCGAACATGAACGTGCCCAGGACGTCTGCGGCACCGGTTTCTTCGGCACCGGTTTCTTCGGAGCCGGAGGCGCCGGACGGGGCGCGGTCTGTGGTGGGGGCGGCTGTCGCGGCTCGTTAGGTCGCGGGAGGGCGCGGCTTCGCCGCGGAACGAGGGTTGCGTGGGGACACCCCGAAGCTGAGTGTGACTACGGCGCGGGGTGCTTGTCAAGGCGGGAAAGATGCCTTGACAAGCACCCCCGCGCCGTGTTTTTGGCTTCGTATCGGGGTGCGGGGGTGGTGTGGGTGCCTGGTTGGGTTGGGTGCATTGGCTGCGGTTGGTGGGCGCGTCGCGGCGCGGGCCCCTCACGACCCGCCGCCGTCCGTGAAGGGGCCCTTCACGGACCTTGGGCCGCGTGGCGGAGCTGTTACGGGGTCAGGCAACAGGCATTTCACTGCGGTCTGGGCACACTTCATCCCAGGCTTGGGTATCGTCGACTCTCAGCCGAACTGAACCGCATCCCGGGGAATGATGACCGACCAGCCGAACGCGAATTCTGACCAGTCCGGTGCCGTCGGAACGGACCGGCTGGGGCCTCGGCCGCTTGAGCGGCCCGCGGTCGACCAGCAGGAGGCGGCTGTCTTCGGGCGTCCGCGCGGGGTCGAGGGGGCGTTCGACAAGCTTTACACCCCGGCGCCCAACGGGAACGGGCAGAAACTCAATCTCGCGCCGCCGACGCCTGAGTCGTTGGCGGAGGCGTTCAGCAGGCCTCCCGGGGCTGAGGGCGTGCGGTTGCAGCGCCCGCTCGAAGCCTCCGGGGAGAATGGCGCCGCCGAAGATCCGTTGTGGACTGACACCAATGATCCGTGGCGTGATCCGGCGTCCGGGGCAGTGCTGGGCGGGCCCGCGGTCGTTCCCGAGGACGACGAGACCGAGGGGCAGAAGCTGCCCAGCGGTGCGCGGTTGAGCCTGCCTGAGGTGTTGTTCGGGCGGCGCGTGCAGCCGAAGGCGTTGGCCATGCTCGGCGTCGTCGCGTTGTTGATCGGCGCGGTCGGCGGGCTGGTCGGCTGGTGGGTCGCGGACACCGGGTCCGCGTTGACGGGCAGCGCCACGATTTCCGAGGCGGAGGCGGCCAAGGAAAGGCCGCCGGGGTCGCTCGCGGACATCGCGCGGCGGGTGTCGCCCGCGGTGGTTTCGCTCGAGGTGGTCAAGCCGGGCGCGGACAGCGGCGAGCAGGGCTCCGGCGTCGTGATCGATCCGCAGGGGTACGTGCTCACCAACGAGCACGTGGTCTCGAGCGCGGTCGGCGACGCGGCCACGAAGGTCACCGCGGTGTTCAACGACGGGACGCGCACCGAAGCCAAGATCGTCGGCGCGGATCAGAAGACCGACCTCGCCGTGGTGAAGGTCAACGTCACCAACCCGGTCGTGATGCAGATCGGGAAGTCGTCCGATCTGCAGGTCGGGGACGCGGTGATCGCGGTCGGCTCGCCGCTGGCACTGCAGAACTCGATCACCTCGGGCATCGTCAGCGCGCTCGACCGGCCGGTCACCGCGGGCGGCGACAACGGGGCGGCACCGGTCACCTATTCGGCCATCCAGACCGACGCCGCGATCAACCACGGCAACTCGGGCGGCGCGCTCGTCGATTCGACCGGGGCGCTGGTCGGGATCAACTCCGCGATCCGCTCCTCCAGCTCCGACGGCGGCAGCATCGGCATCGGGTTCGCCATCCCCAGCGACTACGCCATCAAGATCGCCAAGGCGCTGATCAAGGACGGCAAGGTCAAGCACGCCGACATCGGGATCAACGCGGCCTCGACGGTCGCCGGCTCGTCCACGATGGGCGCGCAGGTGCGCAACGTCGCGCCGGGCGGACCGGCGGCGTCCGCGGGGATCAAGGAAGGCGACGTGATCACCAAGGTCGGCGACCACGTCGTGCGCGATTCCGCGGAGCTGACCGTCGCGGTGCGCAGCCACGACCCCGGCCAGGTCGTCCCGGTGCAGCTGGCCCGCGACGGCGCGCTGCTCGTGGTGGACGTCACGCTCGGGTCGGACTGACACCCGCTCTTACTCATCCGGCCAAAAGCAGGCCGACCGCCCGCGCGGCACGTAACCGTCGCTGCGAAGCCATTCGGCCGTGGCTGTGGTCGGGTTAGCAACGACCGGCACAGTAGCTGCCGTGCGACGTTCGGGCCTGCCCGGACGCGAAACGGCCCGGGTAGTCTTGGGCGGGGCAGCACCGAGCGGAGGTTTCACGGGTGTTCGACAGTGTCGGCTGGGGCGAGATCCTCGTGCTCATCATCGCCGGGCTTTTCATTCTCGGACCCGAACGGCTGCCCGAGGCGGCGGCCTGGCTGGCGAGGAGCGTCCGCAAGGCACGCGACTTCGCGACCGGCGCGCGCGAGCAGTTGCGCGAGGAGATGGGTCCCGAGTTCGACCAGCTCCGCAAACCCCTCGAAGACCTGCGCGGCCTGCGCAATCTCGACCCGAAGCGGGTCGTCACGCAGCATTTGTTCGACGGCGATTCGGATCCGCTGGGGCTGAACGGGTTCAAGAACGAACTCAACGGGTCGAACGGATCCCACGGCTCGAACGGGACTCCGACGATCAAGCCCCAGACCGCGCTGCCGCAGCCGGAACCGCTGAAGCCGGGCGAGCGTCCGCCGATCGATCCCGACGCCACCTGACCCTCCGGCGCGGCGATCCATGTGAGAACCGCGAACGCCGCTCACACCAGGCGAAGCCGACGCACGACGTGCTGATCAGGCTGGGTAGCCTCAGGGCATCAGCTCAACCGACCCTGGAGGTTCCCGATATGTCACGCCGTGCGGCTGCGCTGGCCGGAACGATCGCTGCGGCCGCCTTCGCCGTCGCCGGGTGCAGTGCCGACGACGAGCCCAGCACCAAGGCGCCCGCCACCTACACTTCGGTGCCCGCCCCGGCGATGCCGTCCTCCTCGGCCCCGTCGAACGCACCGTCGAGCGCTCCCGGGAACGGCGGCGCGACCGGCGAGCAGCCGAACGTCAAGCGCGGCGCGCAGACCGGCGAGCCCGGCGTGGACGTGCTGGTCACCGTCGCCTACCAGGGCGGAAAGGTCACGCCGCCGGCCGAGGTCGTCGACGTCAAGGTCGGCAACAAGATCAAGATCGTCGTGTCGTCCGACCAGCCGCAGAACGTCGACGTCCAGGACCAGCCCGACAAGTCGGGCGACGTGTCCGCGAAGAAGCCCGAGGACATCGACTGGACGGTCACGAAGCCGGGCGACACCAAGGTGACGCTCCGCGAATCCGGCGCGCTCCTGGTGACGGTGCACGCTTCCTGAGAACCTGAAAAGAGGCGTGCACCTGGAGAAGGTGCACGCCTCTTTTGCTGAGCGGGGGTCAGCGACCGGCGGGGCTGACGTTCAGCATCATCCCGGCGAGCCCGCGCGCCCGGACCGACAGCTGCTTCGCCGCGTCCTTCAGCACCAGCGACGCGGGAGCGTCCGGTTCGGCCAGCACGATCGGCGTGCCCTCGTCGCCCTGTTCGCGCAGGCGCGGGTCGAGCGGGACCTGGCCCAGCAGCGGCACCGTGGAACCGACCGACTTCGACAGCGAATCAGCCACCGTCTGGCCGCCGCCCGCGCCGAAGACCTCGATGCGCTCGCCGGTCGGGGTTTCCAGCCACGACATGTTCTCGATCACGCCCGCCACGCGCTGCCGCGTCTGCATCGCGATCGCGCCCGCGCGCTCGGCCACCTCGGCGGCGGCCTGCTGCGGCGTGGTCACCACGAGGATTTCCGCGTTCGGGATCAGCTGCGCCACCGAAATCGCGATGTCGCCGGTGCCCGGCGGCAGGTCCAGCAGCAGGATGTCCAGGTCGCCCCAGAACACGTCGGCGAGGAACTGCTGCAGCGCGCGGTGCAGCATCGGGCCGCGCCACACCACCGGGGTGTTGCCCGGGGTGAACATGCCGATCGAGATCACCTTCACGCCGTGCGCCTGCGGCGGCATGATCATCGTGTCGACCTTGGTCGGCTTCTCGCGCGCGCCCAGCATGCGCGGCACCGAGTGGCCGTAAATGTCCGCGTCCACCACGCCGACCGACAGCCCGCGCTCAGCCATCGCCACGGCCAGGTTCACCGTCACCGACGATTTGCCGACGCCGCCCTTGCCGGACGCCACGCAGTACACCCGCGTCATCGAACCCGGCTGCGCGAACGGGATGACCGGCTCCGCCGCGTCCCCGCGCAGCGATTTGCGCAGCTCAGTGCGCTGCTCGTCGCTCATCACGTCGAGCTCGACCCGCACGTCGGCGACGCCGGGGAGCTTCGAGACGGCCTTCTTGGTGTCCTCGGTCAGCGTCGCCTTCAGCGGACAGCCCGCGACCGTGAGGTAAATCCCGACGGTGACCAGCCCGTCGTCGCCGACCGCCACGTCCTTGACCATGCCGAGGTCGGTGATCGGTTTTTTGATTTCCGGGTCGTACACGTCCTTCAGCGCGGTGCGGACGTCGTCGACGCTGGGGAGCTGCTGTGTACCAGTCACGCTTCCATCGTACGTACCGGTCCGGTCAGCTTTGTTTCGCCTTGCGCTGCTTGGAGTCCACGTCGAGATCATCGCGCAGCCGGTCGAGCTCGCTGCGCAGGTAATCGCGGGTCGCGACCTCGCCGATCGCCAGCCGCAGCGCCGCCAGTTCGCGGGCGAGGTACTCGGTGTCCGCCTTGGTCTGCGCGGCCCGCGTGCGGTCCTCTTCGAGCGACACGCGATCCCGGTCGTCCTGCCGGTTCTGCGCGAGCAGGATCAGCGGCGCGGCGTACGCGGCCTGCGTCGAGAACGCGAGGTTGAGCAGGATGAACGGGTACGGGTCCCACTGCAGCGACACCGCGGCCAGGTTCAGCGTGATCCAGATGACCACGATCAGCGTCTGCCAGAACAGGTACTTCCCGGTGCCGAGGAACCGCGCGACCCGCTCGGTGAACCGGCCGAAGGTGTCCGGGTCGATGTTCAGCCGCAGGCGGGCCTGGCTGCGCGGCTGGTCGAGCCTGCGGCCGGTCCGGAGTTCAGCCACGGTCGGCCTCCTGGAGATCGGCGCTGTCAGCGCCATCGGTCACGTCGTGCAGTCCGGTTTCGCGCCAGTCGTCGGGCAGCAGATGGTCGAGGACGTCGTCGACGGTGACGGCGCCGAGCAGATGGTCTTCGGCGTCGACGACCGGGCCGCAGGCCAGGTTGTACGCCGCGAAATACCGGGTCACCTCGGACAACGTCGCCTCCGGGCGCAGTGCGGTGAGGTCGGTGTCCACCGCGCTGGCCACCAGTTCGGCGGGCGGTTCGCGCAGCAGCCGCTGGAAGTGCACGACGCCGACGAACCGGCCGGTCGGCGTTTCGGTCGGCGGACGGCACACGAACACCATGCTGGCGAGCGCGGCGGGGAGTTCGGCGTTGCGGATGTGCGCCAGCGCCTCGGCGATCGTCGCGTCCGGCGTCAGCACCACCGGTTCCGGCGTCATCAGACCGCCCGCGGTGTCCGACGAATACGCCAGCAGCCGTCTGACCGGCGCGGATTCCTCCGGCTCCATCAGTTCCAGCAGCCTGTTCTGCTCGGCCGGGGCGAGTTCGGCGAGCAGGTCGGCGGCGTCGTCCGGGTTCATCGCCTCGAGGATGTCCGCGGCGCGTTCCTCGGCGAGATAGGCGAGCAGTTCCTTCTGGTCGTCCTCGGGAAGCTCCTCGATGACGTCCGCGAGCCGTTCGTCGTCCATCGCGTCGGCGACCTCGTGCCTGCGCTTCATCGGCAGGTCGCGCCGGGTCGCCGCGACGTCGACCGCGCGCATCGTGTCGAACAGCATCAGCAGCTGGCCCGCGCCTTGCGGCTGTCCGGTGAGGTCGGTGAGCCCGAGCCCGCCGACCTCGTTCCACGGCAGCACCTGCATCGCGGTGCGCCGCCTGCCCAGCGCCAGCCGGGCGGACCGTTCGCGGACCGCGACTTTCGCCAGTACCCAGTCCCGTGTGCGGGTCGGCTCCATCGCCGCGTCGACCACGGTCACCCGGGTGTCCGTGCCGGCGAGCGTCGCGTGCGCGTCGAGGAGCTGCCCGCACACCAGAACCTCGTTGGGCCGCTGGTGGAAATGCCGCATGTTGACCGAACCGGTAGCCAGCGTCACGGCGTTCGGTTCGATCGACGTGACGCGCAGCATGGGCACGAACACCCGCCGCCGGGTCGCCAGCTCCACGACCATGCCGAGGACCCGCGGCGGCTGGTGGTCCAGCCGCAGCCCGGCGACGACGTCGCGGACCTTGCCGATCGACTCCCCGTCGGGCCCGAACACCGGCAGACCTGCGAGCTGTGCTGCGTAAACCCGGTTTGTGCCTGCCATGGCGCCGACACTATCGGCTGAGGCCCGAGCGCGCTCGCACCGAGACTCGGCGAATTCTCAGCTTACGAGCGCCCATCGGGTCAGCGAGGGCAGCGCCTCGGCGGACGGGCCGTCGTCGTCCTCGGGCAATCCGCCGAAATCGACCAGATCCTGCGCGTGCCACAGCCGGTTCCGCACCGCCCGGACGAGCGTCCAGGCCTTGGCGCGATCGCGGTCCAGACCGCTCGCGGCGAGCTTCGAGTCCAGTGTGGATTCGCTGAACCGGTTCCACAGCAACGAAAGCGCGCCGTACTCGAGATCGCCGGCGAGCGGTTTCGGGTCGATCACCAGCCACGGTTCGCGGGTGCCGGACAGCACGTTCTCGTAGTGCAGATCCTCGTTCACCAGCGCGTTTCCCGCTTCCGGACCGAGGTCGCGGCACACCTCCAGCGCCGCGTCCAGTTCGCGGCGGGGGAGCGGTTCGCCCAGTTCCCGCCACGAGCGCGGCAGTTCTTCGAGCAGTTCCTCGGCGACGCCGGACAGCGTGCGGGTGAGCCCGGCCGGCGCGGGCACCGCGAGCCGCCGCGCGAGTTCGCTCAGGATTTCGACGGCGGACAGCAGAGGTTCATCCTCCAGCGTCCGGCTGTCGTCGAGGCGCTCCAGCAGCATCGCGCCGTCCTCGGGCACGGATTCGTGCAGCAGCACCGCTCCTCGACCGGCCCATGTGGACAGTGCGAGCGGCTCGTCGCGCGATTCTTCTTCCACCCAGCCGAGTTTGAGCACGACGCGGGAGCCGTCCGCACGCCGGGCGGGCTGGACGACGCCGACGTAACCGTGCCGGGCGGTGTCCTCGAATTCCAGCTGCCATTTCCGGGCATACCGCTCCGCGAGCGCGGGCAGCGACGCGATCCACGGGACGGCTTCCGGACCCAGCACCTTGGGGGCGCGTTCGGCGAAGGCGGGCGGGATCTCCCAAACGGTCACAACGCCCATCCTGGTCGGCCTCGCAAACCGTTTCCGGGGGTTTCGCGCGCGCGTACAGTGAATGGATAAGGGTCGGCGAACCCGGGAGCTGCCATGATCGTCGAGATTGTCAGCGCAGTAGTCGTCGCGGGCGGGGTGTGGCTCGGCTCAGCCGTGCGCGTGGTGAAGCAGTACGAACGCGGACTGGTGTTCCGGTTCGGACGGGTGCGGCCGCAGGTCCGCGACCCCGGCCTCGCGCTGCTGGTGCCGATAGCCGACCGCATGCAGAAGGTGAACATGCAGGTCGTGACCCTGCCGGTGCCCGCGCAGGACGGCATCACCCGCGACAACGTCACGGTCCGGGTGGACGCGGTCGTGTACTTCAAGGTGATCGACCCGGTGCTGGCCGCGGTCCACGTGCAGGACTACCGGTCCGCGATCGGCCAGGTCGCGCAGACGTCGCTGCGGTCCATCATCGGCAAGAGCGACCTGGACGACCTGCTGTCGAACCGCGAACGGCTCAACGAGGGCCTCGAGCTGATGATCGACAGCCCGGCGCTGGACTGGGGCATCCACATCGACCGGGTGGAGATCAAGGACGTCGCGCTGCCGGAGTCGATGAAACGCTCGATGTCGCGCCAGGCGGAGGCCGAACGCGAACGCCGCGCCCGGGTGATCTCCGCGGACGGCGAACTGCAGGCGTCGCACAAGCTCGCCCAGGCCGCCGCGACGATGGCGGACACCCCGGCGGCACTGCAGCTGCGGCTGCTGGAGACGGTGGTCCAGGTGTCGGCGGAGAAGAACTCGACGCTGGTGCTGCCGTTCCCGGTGGAGTTGCTGCGGTTCCTGGACGCGCGGACCGACCCCGCGGTGCAACCGGCCGCGAAACCGCCGGAGCCGCGGACGTCGGCGGAGCCGGTCCCGGAAAAGGTCAGCAACGGCCAGGTCGCCCCGCTCGAGGGCGACGCGAGCGAGGTTCCGGATCAGCGGTCGAGGTAGCCGTTGAAGCCGAGGACCATCAGCGTCACGAAGAAACTGCCCCACAGCGCGACCGTCACGTAGCCGAGCACCACGGCCGAGAGCGCCATGGTGCGCCCGCCCGCTTCGTTGCGGTTGGCCTTGGCCAGCGCGACGTGCCCCATCGCGATGCCGGGAATCGCGAGGACGCAGGTCACCAGGCCGATCAGCGAACACACCAGCGCGCCGATCGCGAGGCCGCTGTCGCCGGGATTCGGGTACGGCTGGTAGGCCGCGCCGTACGGCGGCGGAGCCGGGAAGCTCTGGTACCCGGGCGGCGGAGCGAACGGACCCGGTTGCGGCGCAACGGGATACGGCGTCGCGGGCGGTTGCGCGGCGGCGGCCGGTTGGTCGCCGGGCAGCACCGCGACCGGTCCCGGGTCGGGCGCGGTCCACCCCGGCGGCGGAACCGGCGAGTCCGCCTCCGGAACAGACGAGACAGCGTCCGCCGGAGCCTCGTACGGCGCGGGCTCGGCGGTGGCCGGCGGCTCGTACGGAGCTGGGTCCGCGGTCGGCGGAGGTTCGTACGCCGGATCGCGGTCGGACGGAGTGGTCATCGGGGCTCCCTCGGGTGCCGGGTTCGAAGGTCGACGCTACCGGGGAATCGCCGCGGCATCAGCCGAAAACCCCGGACTGGGCCAGCGCGTGCAGGATCAGCGGGATGGCGATGCCCCAGACGATCAGCGCGGCGTAGCCGATCACGAACCCGGCGACCGCGAGCGCGCCGCCGGTGCCGCGGCCGCGGCGGGCCCGGTAGAACGCGACGTGCCCCATCACGATGCCCGCGATGGCCATCGGTGCGCACAGCACGAACCCGGCGATCGAGCACACCAGAGACCCGAGCGCGAGCCCCGCGCCGGGCTGCGGGCCCCGCGGCGGATAGGGCTGGTGCTCGTACGACGGGTGCAGGTAGCCGTCGCGGCCAGCGGGCTCGTCCTGGTCGTCGCCGGCCTCGCTCATCGGGATCCTTCTCGCGGTTTCGGGTGGATCAGCAGCCTAACGGGGGAAACCCGGCCCGGGCGTGAGCACCCTCATAGCCGCTCGGGCGCGAACCAGTCATACTCCCCGGTAACCCAGTGCCGGGAGCCCCGGTGCAGCCGCCGAAGGGAGCCCACCGATGGCCCGTCTCGCCAGGACCGCCGGTCTGACCGATGTGCAGCAGGAGATTCTGTCCACGGTGCGGTCGTTCGTGGACAAGGAGATCATCCCGCACGCGCAGGCGCTGGAGCACGCCGACGAGTATCCGGCGGAGATCGTCGAGGGCATGAAGGAGATGGGCCTGTTCGGGCTCACCATCCCCGAGGAGTACGGCGGCCTCGGCGAGTCTCTGCTGACCTACGCGCTGGTGGTCGAGGAAATCGCGCGCGGCTGGATGAGCGTGTCCGGCGTGATCAACACGCACTTCATCGTGGCGCACATGATCAAGCAGCACGGTACGCCGGAGCAGAAGCAGCATTTCCTGCCGCGGATGGCGACCGGCGAGATCCGCGGGTCGTTCTCGATGTCGGAGCCGGATCTGGGTTCGGACGTGGCGGCGATCAAGACCCGCGCCAAGCGCGACGGCGACGGCTACGTGATCGACGGCGCGAAGATGTGGCTGACCAACGGCGGCTCGTCGAACCTGATCGCGCTGCTGGTGAAGACGGACGAGGGCGCGGAGAAGGCTCATCAGAACCTGACGACGTTCCTGGTGGAGAAGCCGACCGGGTTCGGCGAGGTGCTTCCGGGGCTGACCATCCCGGGCAAGATCGACAAAATGGGCTACAAGGGCGTCGACACCACCGAGGCGGTGTTCGACGGCTTCAAGATCGGTGCGGACAAGGTGCTGGGCGAGGCTCCGGGCAAGGGCTTCTCGTACATGATGGACGGCGTCGAGGTCGGCCGGGTGAACGTGGCGGCGCGGGCGTGCGGGATCGCGATCCGGTCGTTCGAGCTGGCGATCGCGTATGCGCAGCAGCGTTCGACGTTCGGCAAGCCGATCGCCCAGCACCAGGCGATCGCGTTCAAGCTGGCGGAGATGGCGACCAAGGTCGAGGCCGCGCATTTGATGATGGTGAACGCGGCGCGGTTGAAGGATTCCGGTGCGCGCAACGACGTCGAGGCGGGCATGGCGAAGCTGATCGCCAGCGAGTACTGCGCCGAGGTGACCCAGGAAGCGTTCCGGATCCACGGCGGGTACGGCTATTCGAAGGAATACGAGATCGAGCGCCTGATGCGCGAGGCGCCGTTCCTGCTGATCGGCGAGGGCACCAGCGAAATCCAGAAAACCATCATCAGCCGCGGCCTGCTGCGGGATTACAAAGCCTGACCCCCGCTTCGCCGGAGTTCGCGCGCTCCGCCGGTTCTTGACAAGATAGAAACTCTCGGACCGGACGAGCGCAGGTGATGATGGTGAGCAGTCCCTTTGGAGGCGGTCAGGGCCCGGCCGGGCTGCCGCGGCTCCCGACGCCGCCCACCGGCTGGCCGATCGGGTCGTACTCGACCTACGGCGAGGCGCAGCAGGCGGTCGACTTCCTGGCCGAAAGCGAGTTCGCGGTCACCGACGTGACGATCGTCGGCGTCGACCTGATGCTGGTCGAACGCGTCATCGGGCGGCTGTCCTGGGGCCGGGTGCTGGCCGCGGGCGCGATGTCGGGCGCGTGGTTCGGCCTGTTCGCCGGGCTGCTGCTGGGCATGTTCGTGAACCAGGGCGGGTTCACGCTGCAGTTGCTGACCGGGCTGGTGCTGGGCGTCCTGTCCGGACTGGCGTTCTCCGCGATCGGTTACCGCGCGTCGCGCGGGCGCAGGGATTTCTCGTCGGCCAGCCAGCTCGTCGCCGGCCGGTACGACGTGCTGTGCCAGCCGCGCAGCGCCGAGCAGGGGCGGGAACTGCTCGCCAAGCTGGCGTTGCGGCCGCCGCCCGCCACTGCCTGAATACCCGCACGCCCCCGATGCGGTGGTTGTTCACCCGGATGGAACAACCGCATTCCGCGCTGCTCCAGTCTTTCCGGTGGTACGCGGCGCACCCGGCTGAATCGTTATTGACCCTGCTTGCGGCTCGTGATCGCCGGGCATAGGTTGTCCGACACCGGTTGGCCGGTCGTGTCCTCCAGCGCGGCCTGCCGGCAACTGGCACGTCGGGGTGCTGGCTCGGGTCCGCCTCGCCGCGGCGTGCTGTCTGGGGGCGGTGTCGAAAGGCGCCGTGTGCACATGGGCGAGGAGGCTTGGATGGGGAAGAAACGGCCCAGCGGAAAGAAACGAGGACCTACGCGCGCGGCGGCGTTGCTCGCTGCCGGCGTGGTGGGCAGCGGTCTGGTGGCGGGCTGCGGAACGGCCTCCGGGACGACGATCAACGTCTACTACTCCCCGGAGGACCATTTCCAGACGGTCGTCGACAACTGCAACAAGGCCGCAGCCGGGCGGTACCGGATCGTCTACAACAAACTGCAGCGCGGTTCGGACGACCAGCGGATCCAGATGGCGCGCCGGCTCGCCGCCGGCGACACGTCGATGGACGTGCTCGGCCTCGACGTCACGTGGGTCTCGGAGTTCGCCGAGGCGGGCTGGGTCGACGAGTGGACCGGGCAGAACAAGACGGCCGCGTCCGAGGGCGTCCTCAAGGGCCCGCTGGACACCGCGACGTATCAAGGAAAGCTCTACGCCGCGCCGAAGAACACCAACGTGCAGCTGCTCTGGTACGACGACCGCATCATCCCGACCCCGCCGAAGACGTGGGACGAGATGATGCAGATGTCGCAGCGGCTCAAGAGCGAGCACAAGCCGTATTCCGTCGTGTTCACCGGCGCGCAGTACGAGGGCCTGGTCGTCATCTACAACACGCTGGTCGAATCGCTCGGCGGGCACATCCTCTCCGACGACGGGAAATCCGTCGTGATGGACGACGGTGCGGTGCAGGCGCTGGCGCTGCTGAAGAAGGTCACGTCGTCGGGGATTACCGATCCGTCGCTGACGAACCAGAAGGAGGACGACGTCCGGCAGACGTTCCAGCGTGGCAATGCCGCGTTCGAGCTGAACTGGCCGTTCGTGTACGCCTCCTACGCCGAGGAAAAGCCGAAGGACCTGTCGCACTTCAAATGGGCGGTGTACCCGCAGGCGAAGCCCGGAGTTCCGTCGAAGAGCACGATCGGCGGGTTCGACCTGGCGGTGAGCGCCTACTCGCAGCACAAGCCCGAGGCGTACGAAGCGGCCTTGTGCCTGCGCAGCAAGGAAAACCAGAAGGTGTCGGCGATCAACGACGGGGTGCCGCCGACGATCGAGTCGGTGTACCACGACGACGTCCCGGTGGATCCGGCGAAGCCGGTTTCGGCGGACAACCCGAACATGGCCCTGAAATACCCGATGCGCGACGCCATCCTGTCGGCGCTGAAGACCGCCGCGGTACGGCCGCTCACACCGGTGTACCAGAACCTGTCCACGGTGATGTCGAAGATCCTCTCCCCGCCGGCGGCGATCGATCCGCAGACGACCGCGCAGAAATTGCGGGAACAGCTCGATGACGCGCTCCAGTCGAAGGGAGTGATCCCGTGACCGTCCAGGATCCCGCCGCGACCAGCCGCGAGGCGGCACACCGGAAGGGAAAGCCCGCGCTTTCCGAGGGCAAGAAGGCGGAACGGCGGCTCGGGCTGTGGCTGTGCGCGCCCGCGTTCCTCGTGATGATCGCGGTGACCGGATACCCGATCGTCTATTCGATCTGGCTTTCGCTGCAGCGCTACGACCTGCGGTTCCCGGCGAAGCACGAGTTCATCGGATTCGACAATTACGCCGCGGTGCTGACGAATTCCTACTGGTGGACCGCGTTCGGCACCACGATGTTCCTCACCGTCGTGTCGGTGGCGATCGAGTTCGTGCTCGGCATGGGGCTCGCGCTGATCATGCACCGCACGCTCGTCGGCCGCGGACTGGTGCGCACCGTCGCCCTGATCCCGTACGGCATCGTCACCGTGGTGGCCGCGTTCTCGTGGTATTTCGCGTGGACGCCCAAAACCGGGTACCTGGCGAACGTGCTCGGCGAAGGGGTCGCGCCGCTGACCGACCAGTGGCCGTCGCTGTTCATCATCATTCTCGCCGAGGTGTGGAAGACGACGCCGTTCATGGCGCTGCTGCTGATGGCCGGGCTGGCGCTGGTGCCGGACGACCTGCTGAAGGCGGCGGCGATGGACGGCGCGACCGCGTGGCAGCGGTTCACCAAGGTGATGCTGCCGGTGATGAAACCGGCGATTCTCGTCGCGCTGCTGTTCCGCACGCTCGACGCGTTCCGCATTTTCGACAACATCTACGTGCTCACCGGCGGCGCGCAGGACACCGGATCGGTGTCCATGCAGACCTACGACAACCTGGTCAAGGGGCTCAACCTCGGGATCGGCTCCACCATGGCGGTGCTGATCTTCCTCACGGTGGCGATCATCGCGTTCCTCTTCATCAAGGTGTTCGGCACCGCCGCGCCCGGCACGGACGACGGGGGGAAGCGCTGATGGCTATCGGTGGTGCGGCCACGACCGGCCGCAAAGTCGGCTGGGGCCTGCTGGACATCCTGGTGGTGGTGTTCGCGATCGTCCCGGTGCTGTGGGTGCTTTCGCTGTCGTTCAAGACCAAAGCGACGCTCACCGACGGCAATTTCATCCCGGTGGAATGGACGCTCAAGAACTACGCGGACATTTTCCAGACCACGGAGTTCCTGCACGCGCTGGTGAACTCGATCGGCATCGCGGTGATCTCCACGGTCATCGCGGTGGTGCTGGGCACGATGGCGGCGTACGCGATCGCCCGGCTGGATTTCCCCGGGAAGCAGCTGCTGGTGGGGCTTTCCCTGCTGATCGCGATGTTCCCGCAGGTTTCGCTCGTCACCCCGCTGTTCAACATCGAACGCGGGCTCGGCCTTTTCGACACCTGGCCGGGGCTGATCCTGCCCTACATCACGTTCGCGCTGCCGCTGTCGATCTACACGCTGTCCGCGTTCTTCCGGGAAATCCCGTGGGAACTGGAAAAGGCGGCGAAAATGGACGGCGCGACGCCGGCGCAGGCGTTCCGGAAGGTGATCGCGCCGCTGGCCGCGCCGGGCGTGTTCACCACGGCGATCCTGGTGTTCATCCTCTGCTGGAACGACTTCCTGTTCGCCATCTCGCTGACGTCCACCGAGTCGTCGCGCACGGTGCCCGCGGCGTTGTCGTTCTTCACCGGGTCCTCGCAGTTCGAGGACCCGACCGGCCAGGTGTGCGCGGCCGCGGTCGTGATCACGGTGCCGATCATCCTGTTCGTGTTGTTCTTCCAGCGTCGCATCGTGGCGGGGCTGACGTCCGGTGCGGTGAAGGGCTGACCCATGGCTGAAATCGTTCTCGACAAGGTTTCCAAGCGCTACCCCGACGGCGCGCTCGCGGTGTCCGAAGTGGACATCACGATCGCCGACGGCGAGTTCATCATCCTGGTCGGCCCGTCCGGCTGCGGGAAGTCGACCACGCTCAACATGGTCGCCGGGCTGGAGGACATCTCCTCCGGCGAACTGCGCATCGACGGCAAGCGGGTCAACGAGAAGGCGCCGAAGGACCGGGACATCGCGATGGTGTTCCAGTCGTACGCGCTGTACCCGCACATGAGCGTGCGCGAGAACATGGCGTTCCCGCTGCGGCTGGCCAAAGTGGACGACAAGATCGTCCGGTCCAAAGTGGAGGAGGCGGCGCAGATCCTCGACCTGACCCAGCACCTCGACCGCAAACCGGCCAACCTGTCCGGCGGGCAGCGGCAGCGGGTGGCGATGGGCCGGGCGATCGTCCGCAATCCCAAGGCGTTCCTGATGGACGAGCCGCTGTCCAACCTGGACGCCAAACTGCGCGGCCAGATGCGGACGTCGGTGTCGAAGATCCAGAAGCAGCTCGGCACGACCACGCTGTACGTCACGCACGACCAGACCGAGGCGATGACCCTCGGCGACCGGGTCGTGGTGCTGCGGGCCGGGTACGTGCAGCAGATCGGTTCGCCGCAGTTCCTCTACGACAACCCGGCGAACCTGTTCGTGGCCGGATTCATCGGCTCGCCGTCGATGAACTTCGTCCCCGCGACGCTCGAAGACGGCCAGGTGCGCAGTTCGCTGGGCAGCACCCCGCTGACCGACCGGGTCCGCCGGATGGCCGAGGCGGCGAACGCCCCGCGCGAGGTGATCATGGGCATCCGCCCGGAACACTTCGAGGACGCCGCACTGGTCGAATCGGGCCGCGAGGGCGCGACGTTCACCGCGCACGTGGACGTCCTGGAGTCGATGGGCTCGGAGAAGTTCGCGCACTTCACCGTGGACGGCGAAGCCGCGACCTCCGCGGAGCTGGCGGAACTGGCCGCGGACAGCGGTTCGGCCGACGTCCCCGGCGCGGAGTCGCTGATCGTGGCCCGGCTGTCGGCGGAATCGGCGGCCGCGGAGAACCAGGACCTGCGAATGTGGTTCGACGCGGACAAGGTGAAGCTCTTCGACCCGTCCGACGGCCGAAACCTCACCTACGCCGACTGAGCCAGCGGTCCGTGAAGGGCTCCTTGCGGGAATCAGATTCCCGCAAGGAGCCCTTCACGGACGTTCAGGGGATCCGCGAAAAGATCGTCGCGGCGACGGTGCGGGCGGCCGGACAAGCCGCGTCCCCGCCCGCGCCGCTGGTGTCGACCACGCTCACCGTCGCTTGCTCCGCGCGTCCTGGCGTGGCCGGGGAGGGCTGCACCGTCCGGACCCGGCAGAACGCCCCGTCGGCCGCCACCCGCGCCACCCGGTTGCCCAGCGTTTCCGACGGTCCCGCCGGAGCCTGCCGCACCACCGCGAATTCCAGGCTCACCTTGTCGAGGATGCAGGAATGCCCGGCGAGCCCGGCCGTCGCGTCGCCGCCCTGCGCCCCGGACCCGGTGAGAATCGCGCAGGAATCCACCCGGCCCCACGAGCGATCCGGCAACTGCGGATGCCGCACCCGGTTGCCGGTCACCGCGTCGAGGGCCCCGCCGACCACGTCGTCCGCGGCGGTGCACCGGTCCTCCGCGCTGCCGCGGTCGTCCCGGTCGGTGACCGAAACGGCCAGCCGCTCCCCGTCGGCGAACGTAATGGCCCGCCCGCACGTCCGCTCCGGCACGAAACCCGCCTGCTGCACGGAAACGCCGTCCGGCACCTTGCCCGGGTACGCGTACGCCTGCACGGTGGGATCGCGGTCGGCGGCGAGCGGCCCGATGGTGACCGTCCGGGGCCGCCCGGCCTGGACGAAGTCCGCCTGGCACGCGGTGAACGAGGAATCGGGCGTGTCGGCAGTGGCGTTCTTGAGCCGCTTCGGGTCGAGAAGGCTGCAGTAGTCGAGCGTCGCGAAGTCCCCGAGCGCCGCGATCGCGGTCAAGGGCACCGGCGTGGACTGCGCTGCCGGGGCGGGGGCAGACTCCGCGGAACATGCTGCGGCGAGGAGCACCGAACAGCCGACTGCGAGGACTCCGAGTGGGTTACGCACGGGGTGCAGTATCACCGTGAGTGGCGAAAAATCCAGCCCTCGCCGGGAAATCCCACACTTCGCTGCGTCATCACCGCTGGTGGGACGGTTGTGGAGAACGGGGAATGCTTCCACCGCATCCCGATGAGGGTCCCGCCTCTGCCGAGAAGTCCGTGAAGGACTCCTTGGGGGAATCAGGTTCCCTCAAGGAGTCCTTCACGGACCTCGGCGGGAGCGGATCGGCGTGCACCGCGGGCGACGAAGATCCGGCGGACAAGCGGGCCGGTCCGGGTCGGAAAGACGAGCGCTCCTGTCGTACCGTGATGCTGCCCCGGGCGAGCGTTGAGCTGCGAGTTCCCGTTCTCGACCCCGATTCGTCCCCCTTCCCGCACCCCATCCCCTTAGGGGTCCGGATCGTCCCGCGGAGCGATGTGCCCCGGCAGCGGACGTGGTGCCATGGAGGTACGAACCCAACGGGAGGGGAACACGATGACCGCACCTGTCACTCACCGGCTGAGTCGGCCGCGGGAGGGGCGCATGATCGGCGGAGTGTGCGCCGGGCTCGCCCGTCGCTTCGGGACCACGCCGGGCAAGGTCCGCGTGCTCGCGCTGCTGTCATGCCTGCTGCCGGGGCCGCAGTTCGTCGCGTACCTGATCCTCTGGGCCATCATCCCCAGCGACTGAGCAAGGCCGAGGAACGGCTCGCCCGCGACAACCAAGCAGTCCGGACTCGTCCCAAGCTGTAGAGATGGATCGGCCCTCTCCCGCCGGCACGCGGGAGAGGGCCGTTCTCATTTCCGCTCGGCGGAAAACCGCTCCCAGGCCGACTGCCGCGTCACCCCGAGCGCCTCGCCGATCCGCGCCCACGCCACCCCGCGCGTCCGCAGCAGATCCACCTGCTCCTGGATCCGCGCGTCCGTCTGCGCGCTGACCTTCGCCATCCGCGGGATGCTCTCGAGGATCTCCTCGTCCGATTTCCGCTCCCACAGCGTCACCTCGGACGTCCCCGGCTCGTGCTGCCCGGCCAGGATCTGTTCGCACAGTCCGACGCAGCCGTCGCAGATGTAGACGCCCGCACCGGCGATCAGCTTGGCCACCTCGTCGGCCGGTTTGAGACAGAACGAGCAGTACGAAGTCATCGCAACCTCCCAGTGTCAGGACTAGCCTGACACGTCAGGGGTCGCCTGACAAGTCACTGTTGGGAGCGCAGCCTTTCGATGATTTCCTCGTCCCAGCGGTGCGTCCGGATCAGCCGGTACCGCTCGCAAGCGACCCACAGGTACGCCTCGGCCTCGGTGCGGTCGCCGATCAGGTCGGCCTGCCGCAGCATCGCCACCACCGGCGTGAACTCCTCGTCGAACCAGCGCTGCGCGACGGTCGCGCGGTCGATGAACTGGCCTTCGTCCTGCATCAGCCGGAAACCCCACGCTTCGACGTGCTCGCCGAGCTGGGCGTAGTTCCACGGATCCGTCACCAGCACCGAAGCCCGCGCGTGACCGGAAAGCGGGACGCGTTCCAGGAACAGCCGCCGATAATCCTTCACGATCAGGTCGCCGCGGTACCGGATGCCGCTCGGGTTCAGTTTGGTGCGCACGACCGTCACCGAAGCTTCTATTGTGGACAGGCCTTGCGCCAGTGCGACCGAAACCCGGTGGTGGCCATCGATAATGAAATGCAGCTCGCCGATGCGGTACACCTCGATCGGCGGGATCGCCTCGCCGCGGCGGGCGGCCAGCGCGAGTCGTTCCCAGCGCTGCCGGACCCGGGCGGACGTGGGGCGGAACCGGCGGTCGAAATCGCGGCTCCGGTCGACGGTGCCGACGATCGAGTCCAAAGTGATCACTCGCGTGCCGATCCGCGCCTCGCTCACGTAACCGAGCGCCTGCACCACTTCGTGGAACGGCAGCATGATGTTGACGTCGTCGGGTTCCCGGCGCAGCCAGGTGGAAAGCCGGGACAGCACTTGCCGTCGCCGGGCTCGAAGGAAGTCGTTTTCGGCGTCAGCACGCGGGAAACCGGTCGGTCGGGTCATCGCGGGAACTCCATCACCTGGTAGCCCACCACGTTGCGGATCCGGGTGCGGCCGGCCACGCGGTCGGGCACTGGTTCGCCGTGCGGGTGGATGTGTCCGTGCAGCAGCCACCGCGGCTGCAGGGTTTCGATCGTGCGGTGCAGACAGGTGAAACCTTGGTGCGGCGGATCTTCGCGGTCGCCGAGATGCCGCGGCGGCGAATGCGTCAGCAGAATGTCGATTCCGTTGCCGTCGCGCCATTTCCGCCACCGGAAACGGAGCTCCAGCCGCCGGGCCCGGCGAGCCTGCTGACGCTGCGTCCACTGGTTCGGACCATCGCGGTAGCGGATCGAACCGCCGAGCCCGGCGATGCGCAGCCCGGCGACGTCGACGACGCGGCCGTCGGCGTTGATGCCGCCGGCGGGGCCGGGCCATTCGGTCGGGAAACCGTCCTTCATGGACAGTCCGCCGTAGCGGGTGTAGCCGCTCAGGTCCGGGTCGTGGTTGCCCGGGACGAACACGCACGGCACGTCGAGCATGCCGGCGAGGTGCTCGAGATACGCGAACGGCAGATCGCCGGCGGCGACGACGAGGTCGACCCGCAGCGAGCGGACCGCCGGGGTCCACAGCCGCTCGTCGGCCTCGTCGGCCACCACCAGCGCTTTCGGCATGCGCCCAGATTACGGCGCACGCGGCGTCACTTCATGCCGTGCGCGAACCCGGGGTTGAGCGCGATCATCGCGACGATGCCGACGATCCACACGAGGCAGAGGGCGACGGCCCAGAACTTGAGGTTGGACAGCAACCGGGACATGACGAGACGAACCTCCTGCAACCGGGGGAAGAAAGGGGGACCGCGAGGGCGGCTACAACCAGTCGTTCTTCCGGAATATTCGGTACAGCAGCAGACAGATCGCGAGAATGATCGAAACCACGATCGGATACCCGAACTGCCAATGCAGTTCGGGCATGTAGTCGAAGTTCATGCCGTAGATGCCCGCGACCATCGTGGGCACCGTGATGATCGCCGCCCACGCGGTGATCTTGCGCATGTCGGTGTTCTGCTGCAGCGAGATCTTCGCGACGGTCGCGTCGACCAGGGTGCTGAGCAGTTCGTCGAACGCCGCCACGCGTTCCGACACCGTCGCGAGGTGGTCGGCGACGTCGCGGAAATACGAGCGGACCTCGTCCGGCACCAGCCGCGTGTAGCCCTCGGCGAGCCGCGACACCGGCGTGGCGAGCGGGACCACCGCGCGCCGCAGTTCGAGCACTTCCCGCTTCATCAGGTAGATCTGCTCGGCGCTCACCGACGAGCGCGGCGCGAACACCTGCGCCTCGATCTCGTCGATGTCCGCCTCGATCCGGCTGGTGACCTCCAGGTAGTGGTCGACCACGTGGTCGGCGATCGCGTGCACGACCGCCGCCGCGCCGAGGGAGAGCCGCTCAGGGTCCTCGTCGAGGTCGCGGCGCAGCCGGGCGAGACCGGAGTGGTTGCCGTGCCGGACGGTGATCACGAAATCGCGGCCGAGGAACACCATCAGCTCGCCGGTTTCCACGATTTCGTTCGCCGTGGTCGGCGACTGGTGCTCGACGTAGCGGACCGTCTTCAGCACCAGGAACAGCGTGTCGTCGTAGCGCTCCAGCTTCGGCCGCTGATGCGCCTCCAGCGCGTCCTCGACGGCCAGTTCGTGCAGGCCGAAGGTGTCCGCGATGCCCTGGATCTGGTCGGAATCGGGCTCGTGCAAACCGATCCAGACGAAACCCGCGTGCCGCTTGCGCACCTCGCGAATGGCCTCGGCGTGCGTCCAGCGCCCGGGCAGCCGCTTGCCGTCGACATACACCGCGCAATCGACGACATAGGCCGACAGCGGCACCGGGATCGGCCGTTCGAGATTGGCCTTGGCCCGGTTGTTGCCGCGGCCGCGAAGGCCGCCTAGCGAGGGAATGGCAGGCATGGGTTCTCCTGGGCGAGCGTCGTGAAGCACGAAGACGACGGCCAGGCGGACTGCGGGGGTCCGTCCGGCGGCACCGTGAGTTCCCGGACGCGGGCCTACCAGGAGGGGAAAAGGCCGGCCGGCGAGGCGGGAACACCAGGCAATGCTGCGCGGCGCAGCCGCACCGTTGAGGGCGGAGGTGGGGCGGCAGCCGGGCTACTAGGGAGCGGACTATCACCACTGCTCATGAGCGGTCCCTCACCTCCTTTCGGCCGGAGCACGCCGAGGCGTGCGAAGTGGCAGGGGTCGCGTTGACGCGCGATCACCGATGGTCGAGGGTACTCCTCACCACGGAGAGGTGTCGCACCTGGTTCGGCAGGTGTTACCCGGACAGGAGGGGCAAGCGTGCAATTCGGCCGGTATTACGAGGAATTCGAGGTCGGCGCGGTCTACAAGCACTGGCCCGGCAAGACCGTCACCGAATACGACGACCATCTGTTCTGCCTGCTCACGATGAACCACCATCCGCTCCACCTGGACGCGCACTACGCGGGCGAGACCACCGATTTCGGCAAGAACGTCGTGGTCGGCAACTACATCTACTCGCTGCTGCTCGGCATGTCGGTGCCCGACGTGTCCGGCAAGGCCATCGCCAACCTCGAGGTCGAATCGCTCAAGCACGTCAAGCCGACGTTCCACGGCGACACGATCTACGGCGAGACCGAGGTGCTCGACAAGACCCCGTCGAAATCCAAGGACGACCGGGGAGTGGTGTACGTCGAGACACGAGGGTACAAACAGGACGGCACCATCGTGTGCATTTTCCGGCGCAAAGTGATGGTGCCGAAGCGGTCTTACGGTGACACCCGCGGCGGGGAACAGCCCGGTCGCCCGACGCCGCACGAGTGACCGATCCGCCGCGAAGAGGAGCACGGGTGGCCATCGCCCTGGAAGAGATCAAGCGCTGGTTGCGCATGTTCGCCGAGGTGGAGGCGCGCGGGGTTTCGCCGCTGTATGACCACCTCGCCACGCACGCGGCCGAGGACGACGACGTCGCCGCGCTGCTGACCGACGCTCGCGGCGGCGAAGCGCGCGGCACCTTGCTGTTCGCCGCCGCGCACCGGCTGGTGCAGGCGGATCCGATCCATCCGCTGTCGCGGTACTACCCGTCGGTGGGCGGTTTCGACGGCGTCGACAGCGAGACGTGGCCGTTGTTCCGCTCGTTCCTGCTGGAGCGCGCGGACCAGGCCCGCGAGATCATCTCGACCCGCTACACGCAGACGAACGAGGTGCGCCGCGCCGCGCTGCTGTACCCGGCGGTCGCGGCGGCGGCGAAGGAAGCGGGCGGCAAGATCGCGCTGCTCGAGGTCGGCTGCAGCGCGGGATTGCTGCTGGGGCTCGACCGGTTCGGCTATCGCTACCAATGCGACGGCGGCGAGCAGCTCACGGCCGGTCCGGCGAAGGCCGCGGTCGGGCTGCACTGCTCGATCGATGTCGCGTCGGGCGCGCGGTTGCCCAAGCTGCCCAAGAAGGTGGCAGTGGCGGGCAGGGTGGGTCTGGACCGGGCTCCGGTGGACCTCTCGGACGAGGACGAGCTGGCGTGGCTGGAGGCGTGCGTCTGGGCCGATCAGGTCGACCGGATCCGGCTGCTGCGCACGGCTGCCGCCGAACAGCGGAAGCACGCGCCGGAGCTGATCGCCGGGGACGCGGTCGACGACCTGGCCTCGGCGGCGGCGCGGCTGCCCGAGGAACTGCCGTTGGTGGTCCTGACGAGCCACGCGCTGGCGTATCTCGGGGACCGGCGGGCGGACTTCGTGGCCGAACTGGCGCGGCTGTCCTCGACCCGGCCGGTCTGGTGGGTGAGCCAGGAGTTCTACCGGGCCGCGCTGGAGACCGTTCTGCCCGGCCGCGACGACCTGTCCTCGGGCGACTCGGCCGCGGGCGAGCCCGCGATGGCGGTGCTGGGGCTGACGACCTGGGCGGACGGAAAACCGCAGGTCCGCGCGCTGGCCCGGACGGCACCGCACGGGCAGCGGATGACCTGGCTGCCCTGAGCTGTCTCGTGCGTGGCGATGCCGGTTCTCCCCGGCATCGCCACGCACGACGCTCCTAGGCACCCTGAGTAACCTGTGTCACATTCACCCCATCAGTCACACTGCTCCGCGAGCGCCCGGACTGGTCGCCGGATGCGCATCCGGCGATATCGAATACGCGTTCCGCGCATTTTCCGTGCTCATCGCGGATTCTTGAACGATGGGGAAACTTTCCGACAACTCCGCAATGCGTTCGCAATCGCGGACACGGCTGTCGGCAATGCGCAAAGGACCGCTCTGGGTTACGTCCTCGGCAACTCATTCCAGTCACGCAACGTCACCATGAGCTGGTCCACCAGGTGGCCCGCTTCGTCTAAATTGACCAGTTCGGCCGAGTTGACCCATCGTGCGTCGGAGGCGTCGTCGCCCGCGGTGAGGATTCCGCCGGTCCACGAACATTCGTAGTCGTGGATGTCGTAACGGCCCCGGACGACCGAGCCGACCGGTGTGTGCGGTCTCACGTCGAGCCCGGTCTCTTCGCGAAGCTCCCGGACCACTGCTTCGTGGTCCGTTTCGCCCGGTTCGACCCGCCCGCCGGGCAGCGACCACTGGCCTTTTCCCGACTCGTTCGCGCGCTGGATGAGCAGGAGTCTGCCCTGGTCGTCGAACACGATGCCGCCGACGCAGCGCTCGAGGCCGTCCATGCCGCGACGGTAGCCGACCCCGGCCGCGCCCCCTAGGGTCCGGGAACCTGTACACGGAGAGTAGCCGTACGGTACACTTCGAGCGGCTGGCTGACCCATGCGCGGGACTTTCCTCCCGCGTGGGTGGTCAGTGCGGTACAACGTAGAAAGTCAGATTTCCGGGTGTCATGGAAGAGACGGGATTGATCGCTGTGAACGCGAAGAAGCTTGCGGGACTCGTGGGTATCGCGTTGGTGCTGTTCTTCGTGATCGCCCAGCCGGGACATGCTGCGGGACTTGTCAGCAACATTATCGACTTCCTCCGCAGCTCGGCCGAATCGGTGATCACGTTCGTCAGCAACGTCTTCCACTGACGACAGGGGATACCCTCGGACCATGTTCGCGCCACGCGACCCCGACGAGTACCTCCTCGACACCGAGCGGCGGGTCATCCGGATCCGCCGCCACTGGGCGGTGCTCCTCTGGGACACGTTCGAGGCAGCCGCGCTGCTGATCGTGTGCGTGCTGGTGTCGTACCTGCTGCCGCCCTCGCTGTGGGTCGTGCAGAACATCCTCTGGTACGTCGCCCTCGCGGTGGTGCTGCGGTTCGCCTACGTGATCATCGAGTGGTGGGTCGAACGGCTGGTCGTCACCGACAAACGGTTCGTGATGACCACTGGCGTCTTCACCACCAAGGTGCTGATGATGCCGATCAGCAAGGTCACCGACCTCACCTACCAGCGTTCGGCCTGGGGCCGGATGCTCGGCTACGGCACGATGGTCGTCGAATCGGCCGGGCAGATCCAGGCGCTGAACCGGATCGACTACCTGCCGCGGCCCGAGGAGTTCTACGACACGATCTCCGAGCTCGTGTTCGGCGACAAGCAGAAGCAGGCCGAACGGTTCTCGATGATCAAGGCACAGCGCGCGGCGCGGGGCAAGAAGCCGGTCGGCTGACCCCGGGCGCGTCGGCACTGGTCCCGGCGCCGAGGTGACGCAGCGCATCGTCGAGAATGGGTCCGATGCGCATCGACCTGCACGCCCACTCCACGGCCTCCGACGGTACCGACAGCCCTGCCGAGCTTGTCGGCGCTGCCGCGCGTGCCGGTCTCGACGTCGTCGCGATCACCGACCACGACACCACCGCGGGCTGGGAACCGGCTGCCGCGGCCCTGCCCGCGGGCATGACGCTGGTGCCGGGCGCGGAACTGTCGACGGTCTCGATCGACCCGGACACCGGCTACGAGATCAGCGTGCACCTGCTCGCGTATCTCTTCGACCCGGCCGCGCCCGCGATCGTCGCGGAACAGACGCGGCTGCGGATCGAACGGCGCACCCGGTTGCGGCGAATGGCCGAGCGGATGGCTGCCGACGGCCTCCCGATCGACGCCGACGAAATCCTGGGCCTGCTGCCGGAAGACTCGCCCGCCGGGCGGCCGCATCTCGCGCAGGCGCTGGTCCGCGCCGGACTCGTCACCTCTGTGGACGAGGCGTTCAGCGACTATCTGCACAGCCGCCGCGGCTACTACGTCGCGCGCCGCGACACCCCGGTCGAGGACGCGATCGACATGGTCACCGCGGCCGGCGGGGTCACCGTGATGGCGCATCCGTTCGCCTTCAGCCGCGGCGCGACGATCAGCGAGGACACCCTGCGCGACCTGGCCGCCCGCGGACTGACCGGCGTCGAGGTCGACCATCCCAACCACGACGCGGCCACCCGGGCGCGGACCCGCGAGCTGGCCGACGAACTGGGCCTGATCCGCACCGGGTCCAGCGACTACCACGGCACGAACAAGACCATCGGGCTCGGCCAGGAAACGACCGAGCCGGACCAGCTGGAGGAATTGGTGGGGCGGGCGACCGGCTTCCAAGTGGTGAAGGGCTGAGATGGCCGTCTCGGATTTCTTCGACGCGAAGCTCTTCATGAGCGCGACGATCACCCTCGTCGTGATCATGGACCCGCCGGGGACGGTGCCGGTGTTCCTGAGCCTGGTCGGCCGCAAACCGATGGCCACGCGGGTGAAAGCGGCCCGGCAGGCGGTGCTGGTGTCGCTGCTGGTCATCTCGCTGTTCGCGGTGGCCGGGCAGGCGATCCTGGCGTATCTGGGCATCGGCATCCCGGCGCTGCAGGGCGCGGGCGGCCTGCTGCTGTTGCTGATCGCGCTGCAGCTGCTCACCAGCAACGCGGGCAGCAACGAGCCAGAGGCGGCCGAGGACGTCAACGTGGCGCTCGTTCCGCTCGGCACGCCCCTGCTGGCCGGTCCCGGCGCGATCGCGGCGACCATCGTGTTCGTCCGGCAGGCCGACGGGCACATCGGCGCCTACATCGCGCTCGCGCTGGCGATCGTGACCGTGCATTTCGTGCTGTACACCTGCATGCGGTTCTCCGGCGTGGTCATCCGGCTGATCAAGGAAAGCGGCATCACGCTGCTCGCGAAGATCGCCGGTCTGCTGCTCGCCGCGATCGCCGTCGAGCTGGTCGCGAATTCGGTGCAGGGCTTCATCGCCGGTGCCGGCTAGCCAGCGGCCCGCGCCGGAAAGTGTCGGTGGGGGTGCGTAGCGTGGGCGTCGATGGAAGGGGGCGGCGTGAAAGAACAGCTGGGGTTCGACTTCGGCGTCGAGCAACCGCAGCGGCTCACCAAGGTGTCGCCGGCGCGGTTGAGCACCTTTGACGATTGTCCGCGCCGGTACCGGCTGGCGTATCTCGACCGGCCGACGCCGCAGCGCACCGGGCCGTGGGCGCACAGCACGCTGGGCGCGGTGGTGCACAACGCGTTGCGCGCGCTTTTCGACCTGCCAGTGGCGAAACGGACGCCGCAGCGCGCGATCGCGCTGGTGGCCGAGCACTGGAAGGACGCCGGTTTCGCCGACGACGACCAGGCCGCGCGCTACCGTGCGCGCGCGAAGGGCTGGGTCGCGGAGTACGTCGAGGACAACGACGTCAGCGACGATCCGGTGGGCTTGGAACGCTGGGTTTCCGCGCCAGTCAGCACGACCGGCGGCCGCCCGACGATGATCATCGAGGGACGAGCCGACCGGATTGACCAACGCGGCGGCGAACTGGTGATCGTGGACTACAAAACCGGCCGCCGAGCCCCGGACGAACACGAGGCCAGGGCGTCGCAGGCGTTGGCGATGTACGCCGTCGCCGCGACGCGCACTTTGCGCATGCCGTGCACGAAGGTCGAGTTGCACCATTTGCCCTCCGGCACGATCGCCGCGGCGGAACACACGCCGGAAACCTTGAAGCGGCACCTGGAACGCGCCGAGGAGACCGCCGGGGATTTGCGGTTGGCAGCAGATACCCTTGACGCGGGCGGCGACGGAGACGCGTTGTTCCCCGCCCGCCCCGACCGCCGCTGCGCGTGGTGCGACTTCCGCCCGAGCTGCGTGGCGGGACAGCAGGCAGCTCCTGCCGCGCAACCGTGGGATTTGCTTGCGCCGTAGGGGGTTTCCCGAGATGTGGATTGGACCCGAGGATCGTGGCGTCACCGGACATTGAGGAAACGGCCCGCGGCGGGACGGCCGGTGCCCGAGGTCGCGGAGCCGGCCGGGGTCGCGGTGCCGCGGGGGCTGGGGTTCGTGGCGTGGCGAGGAAGGATTCTGCTGCTGTGGCGACGGATCTTCCTGCGGGACAAGGCAGGGCTCGCGACGGCCGTCGTGTCGAGAACGCCGGTACGGTCGGTATGGCGAGCGACGGCCGTGGGACAGACCTGCGCGATGGCGTGGCGTCGAACGGCGGCGGTGCTGATGTGCGCGATGGCGCGGCGTTGGACGGCGGAGTTGCGGCAGAGGATCGTGCTGGGGCTGATTCTGCTGAGGTGAAGAGCACTGCGGCGGCACCGCGGAGTTTGGCGAGGGACGGCAGTGCTAGCGCTGAGGTCAGCCATGACTTAGCTGCCGTCGACGATCCTGTGCCTGACGAAGATGCGGCTATCCCTGATGCGGCGGTGCGGGCCAGCGCGATCGACGGTGACGAGCCTTCAGCCAAAGCGGCACCCGAGCGTCATGAGCCGACCGTCAGGAGGAAGCCTCGTGGGCGGTGGTGGCGGGGGTTCACCGGGTCGGTCGCGGCGGGAATGGCAGTCTTGGCCGTCGGGGTGCTTGTCGTGGGCGTGTTGTGTTTCGTGAACGGGGCACCTGGGCCGGGGCCGCTCAAGTTGGTCGGGCATCCGGTCGCCGCGGTGATGATGCTTGCTCTGCAGCGGATTGCCGACCGTCGCACCGGGAAAGCGGCGGTGGGCGCGGGGGCTGGGGTACTGGTCGTCGCGGGAGTGGCGTTCAGCGTGTTGTGGTGGTTCTGAGCCGGGTCAGCGGAGGGCGGCGACGTTCGGGCCGCGTTGTTCCAGCAGTACCGGGCCTAGCGCGGTGAGGCGAACCGGGCCCGGGTAGGCACCTCGGTCGACGCCGACTGTGCGCAGCGTTGCGCCGTTCGTTTCGTTCAGCACAGCCAGCCCGCCGCGGATCGGGACTACCAGCTGGGTCGCGAAGGTGATTCCTGGGCCGAGCGTGCCGTCCAGAGTCCAGCGCGGGGACAGGTCGTCTCGCGACAGCGCGACGGTCTTGGAGCCGGTGTACCAGTAGATCCCCGCGGCGGTGCGGGTCGTCGCCTCGGTGCCGCCGACCGGATCGTTCGCTACATCCGAAGCGGGAAGATCCATGGGGTAGGCGGCTTTTTGAGAACCGTCCGCGCCATAGACGACGTACAGCTTCTGGTCCGGGAGCAGCACACCGGTGAGGTCGCCGGACATCGCGATGACCCGGGCCCGTTTGCCCGCCAGGAGGGCGGTGTAGGTGACCTTCGGTTCGTCCTCGTGCTCGGCGGTCGCCCGGTAGACGGTCAGGCGATCCGTACGGTCGCCGGGGCAGCGTTCGATCACGCCGATTTTGTCGGCGGCCGTCGCTACGGTTCCGTAGGTGCAGTCGGGGCGCGGTTGCTTGTTCGCGTTTTGCAGGAACGGGACTTTGCCGTACTCCATGCTCTTCACGAGATCGTCGCGCCACGTGTCGAGGAGATGCTTGCCGGTGGTCGTGACGTGGCTGCCGTCGTCGATCAGGCGGGTGCCCAGTTCGGCGTCGCCGTTGCGCTGGGCGGTGATGCGGCCGGTGGCGGGGTCGAGCTGGGTGACCTCGCTGCAGCCCATTGTCTTGTGGTACACCGCGTTGATCCGTCCCCACGCGGTGTCCACAGTGCACAGTTGCAGGTTTTCGCGGGTGTAGTGCCAGCGGATCTGCCCGGTGAGCGGATCACGACCGGCGACCTCTCCGCCGTCCGCGGTGGTGACCGTGTCGGACTGTCCGATCGGGATCGGCGTCGCGGAACTCGGGGCCTGCCACAGCTGCGTCATCGACCCGGGCACGGAGGTCGGCGGCGAGGGGAGCGCGTGCGGCGGATCCGCCAGTGCGCGGCTGGTGTGCAGGTTGTCGCTGGTGGCGGCGACGATCGCGGCGACCACGACGACCACGACGACGATCGCTCCCGCGATCAGCCGGTCCCGTCCTCGGTTCCATGGCGAGCGACGGGCTTTCCCCGGCGGCACAACAGGATCCGCGGCGGGCTGGCGAGGGAGGAGGTTCTCGGAACCGTACGGTTCGGCGGGGGCGCCGCTGACCCCGGCGGGTTCGCCGGCGACGCGCGCGATCGGGCCGGTTTGTTCCTCGGGAGTGACCGGGGGGATCGCGGAACTGGTGCCCGCGGCGGAAGCCTTGTCGGCGGCTCGTGGGCCGGGAGCGGCCGACGCGGCGGAAGTGTTCGCTGCGGAGCCGCCTGGCAGTGGCGCGGCCGAGTCCTGCGGGTGGGAAGCGGCTGCGGCGGGAGGGCTTTCAGCCGAGCCTGAGGCTGCGGGGAAGTTCGTGGAAGGCCGGGAAGCCGTTTCGGTGGCTGGCTCGGTCGGACCTGCGTCCTGCGGGCCGGCAACAGCCGAAGCGGAAGCCGCTTCAGAGGAGCCGCCAGAAGCCTTCTCCGCCGGACCACTGAGCGACGACGGATCAGCATCCGCGGACGACGGGCTCGCGCCCCGATCAGCAGCGGCCGACTCCGCCGGACCAGCACCCTCATGCGACGCGTACGCCCCGGCCGGAGTGTCCGGCCGGGGGCGTTCGTCGGGATTCGCGGGAGTGCCCGCTACGTTCGAACCGGGTTCGGGGGGCGTCTCGTCGGTGCCGTTCCCGTGGTCGTTCACGTAACTGACTCCCGGTGTGTCGCTCAGTCTGCCGACGCAGGTGTATCAGATGCGGACGGACGGCGGCGACGGCGGCGGCGTGCCGGGCGGTCTCCGGTCTCGCCGGAGTCGGAAGTCGTCGCGGGGGTAGCGTTGCCCGCGGAGGTCGCCGGGCCGGTCGCGTCGGCTCCCGAGCGGGTGCGGCGGCGCGTGCGGGGGCGGTCTTCCTGCTGCTCCGGCGAAGAAGACGACGTGGCGGCGTCGGCGGCTTCGACCGCGGCGGCGGCACGGGCGCCACCGCGGGTCCGCTTGCGCGGGGTGCGGTTGCGCTTGCGCGGGGCTTCCTCTTCCGAGGAAACCGGGCCAGCCGACCCGCGACGGCCGCGGCGCTTGCCGCCCAGGTCTTCTTCCTTCTCGGCGGACAGGCCGGCGCGCGTGCGCTTCGAGAGCGGCAGGCGGCCCTTCGTGCCCTCCGGAATGCCCAGGTCGCTGTACAGATGCGGGGACGACGAGTACGTCTCCACCGGCTCCGCCAGGTCGAGGTTCAGCGTGTCCGAGATCAGCTTCCAGCGCGGTTCCTCGTCCCAGTCGACGAGCGTCACCGCGACCCCGGTGCGGCCCGCGCGGCCGGTGCGGCCGATGCGGTGGACGTAGGTCTTCTCGTCCTCCGGGCACTGGTAGTTGATCACGTGCGTGACGTCGTCGATGTCGATGCCCCGGGCCGCGACGTCCGTCGCCACCAGGACGTCGACCTTGCCCGAGCGGAACGCGCGCAGCGCCTGCTCCCGCGCGCCCTGGCCGAGGTCGCCGTGCACGGCGGCCGCGGCGAAACCGCGTTCCACCAGGTCGTCGGCCACCTTCTGGGCGGTGCGCTTGGTGCGGCTGAAGATCATCGTGAGCCCGCGGCCCTCGGCCTGCAGCGCCCGCGCGATCAGCTCCGTCTTGTCCATCGAGTGCGCGCGGTAGACGAACTGCGCGGTGCGCTCGTGGATCGCGCCGGCGTCGTTCTCCTCGGCCCGGATGTGCGTGGGCTGGTTCAGGAACGTCCGGGCGAGGGTGATGATCGGGCCCGGCATCGTGGCGGAGAACAGCATCGTCTGCCGCTCGTCCGGCACCATCCGGAGGATCCGCTCGATGTCCGGAAGGAAGCCGAGGTCCAGCATCTCGTCGGCCTCGTCCAGGACGAGCCCGCGGATCTTGCCCAGCACCAGGTGCTGCTGCTCGGCGAGATCGAGAAGGCGGCCCGGCGTGCCGATCACGACGTCGACGCCCTTGCGCAGCGCGTCGATCTGCGGCTCGTACGGCCGCCCGCCGTAGATCGCCAGCGTGCGGATGCCGAGATGCTTGCCGGCGCCCTTCAGGTCGTTCGCGACCTGGATGCACAGCTCGCGCGTGGGCACCACGACGAGTACCTGCGGGGTGCCGTCGCCGGGCACCTCCACGCGGTGCAGCAGCGGGACGCCGAACCCGAGCGTCTTGCCCATGCCGGTGCGGGCCTGGCCGATGAGGTCGTCGCCGGCCATGGCGAGCGGCAGGGTCAGTGCCTGGATGGCGAAGGTGCGCTCGATGCCCGCCTCTTCGAGCGCTTTGACGATTTCCGGTTTCACTCCGAACGACGCGAACGTCGGCGACTCCTCGGTCACCGGGGCACCGGCCTGCAGCGGGTGCGACGTGTCCAGCGCGGCCGGTCCGTTTTCGCTGTGCTCGAGGGCGACAGCGGCGGCGGCCTGCGCGGGTTCGGTCTGTTCGGTTGTGGACTGTTCTGCGGTCAGGGTGATCGCCTCTCTCGTGACCAGCGCGCACAGGCCGGTTGTCACTCGACACTCGACCGGGGGCCTGACTCGCACCTCGGCCTCTGCGATGGAGGCCGGTGGCGCCGGAGCCGCCCTCCCGGGAATGCCGCTGGGAGGCGTGCACGCACACTTGCGGCGAACCCCGGTCGCCCTGGTGGCACCGGCCGCTCGCCTGGTTCCCGCCGCTCCCGGGGCCCTTGAGAAAAAGGCGGTCCGGCGCGGCGAAGCTTCTGTTTATCCGACCCCACTGTACCTGGTCAGGTCTTTTCCGGGGAATACCGGGGAGCGGCGGCGCGGCGTGGGATCGGTCTCTTCACGGCGCGGGCCTGCGGTTCGGCGATACCCTCGTCGCCGTGACCGACCCCGCCGAAGCCGCATCCGCCACCTCCCCGCCCGTGATCAGCGAAGGCGTCGTCGACCTGCTCGGCGTGATCGCCTACCTGGAGCTCTCCGCGTTCGACCGGATGGCCGAGGACGCCCGCAGCGCGCCGACGCTCGCCGGCCGCGCCGCGCTCGCCTCGATGGCGGCCGCCGAGATCGGGCACCTCGATCTGCTGACGAAGCATCTGGCCGCGCACGGCGTCGCGGTCGAGGACGCGATGGCCCCGTTCGTGTCGCAAGTGGACGCCTGGCACGCCTCCACCCGGCCCAAATCGTGGCTGGAGTCACTGGTCAAGGCGTACGTCGGGGACGGGCTCGCGGCCGATCTCTACCGCGAGATCGCGAGCTGGCTCGACGCCGAGACCAAGGACCTGGTGCTGACCGTCCTCGCCGACACGGGGCATTCGGCGTTCGCCGAACGCGAAGTCGCGGCCGGGATCAAGGCCGATCCGAAGGCGCGCGACAAGCTCGCGCTGTGGGGGCGCCGCCTGCTCGGCGAGGCGCTCACCCAGGCGCAGTACGTGGTGGCCGAACGCGATGGCCTGGCCGAACTGATCGTCGCCGGGTCCGGAGACCTCGCGGGAATCGGCGCGCTGTTCCGCCGGTTGCAGCAGGGGCACACCAAACGCATGCAGGCGCTGGGGCTGGGCTGAGCGGGTGGTCGCGAGTCACCTGCTGGTCGCGCGCCACCGCGGCGGCCCGCTTCGGTTAGCCTTGCCGGGCGTAGTCACAACGAGTTTCCAGCGGAGGTCCCACGTGGAGGTCAAGATCGGCATCAAGGACACGCCGCGCGAGCTGGTGGTGTCCAGTGGCCAGACTCCCGAAGAGGTGGAGAAGCTGGTCGCCGAGGCGCTGACGGCCGGTGACGGGCTCTTCCGCCTCAACGACGAGAAGGGCCGCAAGTACCTGGTCCCGTCCGACCGCATCGCGTACGTCGAGATCGCCCCGTCCGACGTCCGCAAGGTCGGGTTCGGCGTCGGCGACTGATCCAGCCGTACGCGAAAGGCCGCCCCGGAGATCGCTTCCGGGGCGGCCTTTTCGTGTGGTCAGCCGTGGTCAGCCGCGGCTCAGGCGGTGGCTTCTTCGACCTCGGCCAGCGTCTTCGGGACCGAGAACGGCGGCGTGGACGTGCCGGTGAGCCGGTAGCGGCCCCACGGGTCGGGATCGGACAGCTCGCCCTCGGCGCTGTGCTCGCCGATCCGCACCTCGCACGCCTTCTTGCGCCCGCCGACCGCCTCGGCCAGCTTCGGGTTCTCGGCGACGCGGCCGTACCAGTGGTAGTAGCCGTCGATCGGCTGGAAATAGCCGCGCAGATCGACGTCCGCGGCGAATTCCGCGCCGTCGACGACCAGCGTCGCCGAGCCCGTGTAGCCGTCTTCGTCGCTCATCCGGGGTCCTCTCGTCAGCCGGCCTCGTTGCCGGCGGCGGTGTTGTTCTCGCTGCGTCCGAGCTGGACGACCTTGTTCTCCTCGAGCGGCAGGTTCGGGTCGATCACCACGCCTTGCTGGCGGGTGAGCCCGTCGATCGCCGCCCAGATGATCTGGGTGAGGTACTCGACCACCGAATCGCGGCCCATCGAGCGCCGGTCCAGCCACCATTCGCCGGTGCTCTGGACCATGCCGACGATCCCGTGCGCCCACGGTTCGGCCGCGCCGGAGTCCATGTTGAACATCCGCATGTAGTCGCCGAGCAACGCGGTCAGCGCGGTGGCGATGACCTCCTTGTCCTCCGCGACGACGTCCGAATCGGCGTTTTTGCCCGGCAGCCCGCCGTGCGCCAGCAAGCGGTACAGGTTCGGATGCTCCTCGATGACGCCGAAGAACGCGTCGAGCGCCATCCGGATCCGCGGCACCGGCGCGAGTTCCGCGTTGATCGCCGGGATCAGCCGCTCGAAAAGGATCTCCGTGCCGCGCTGGCCGAGCGCTACGTACAGGTCGGCCTTGTCCTCGAAATGCCGGTACAGCACGGGTTTCGTGACGCCCGCTTCCGCGGCGACGTCCTCCATGCCGAGGTCTGGACCGTGCGCGTCGAGCGCGCGCAGGGCAGCTTCGACGAACTCCGCGCGGCGGGCGATGCGGTGCTTGCGCCAGCGATCGCGGCGGGCGTCGCCGGTACTGCCCGCGCCGGTCTCGGTGTCGGCTGCCTGCTTGCCGGACTGCTTGCTGGAGCGCTTGACACGTTCGATCACGGGGGTCATGCTACCAGAGGTAACTGTTACCACGGGTTACATGTTCCTGTGGGGGCAGCGGGACGCGGCTTCTCGATTCAACGGCGAGTCAGGCGCTGGAAGGGGCTGATGATGACGCGGACGCTCAAGGTGACCGACCGGGAGGCGACGGCACAGCGGTTGCTGAAGTCGGCGGCGAACAAGTTCTACGACCCGGACGTCGACATCGACTGGGACGCACCGCTCGTCGAGGGCAAGCGGTACATCCTGCCGGAGCGCTCGTCGCTGTACGGCACTCCGCTGTGGGACCGGCTGAGCCCGGAGCAGCGGATCGAGCTGGGCAAGCACGAGATGGCCAGCATCGCGACCACGGGCCTGTGGTTCGAGATCCTCCTGATGCAGATGCTGCTCAAGGAGATCTACGAGCAGGACCCGACGACGGCGCACGCGCAGTTCGCGCTCACCGAGATCGCCGACGAATGCCGGCACTCCACCATGTTCGCGAGGATGTCCGCGCGGATCGGCTGCCCGACCTACGGTCCGGTGCCGGTGCTGCGGCAGTTCGCGAAGCTGATGCCGACCATTTCCTACGGTCCGGCGCGCTACGGCGCGATCCTGGTCGCCGAGGAGGTGCTCGACCGGCTGCAGCGCGAGCAGATGAACGACGACCAGATCCAGCCGCTGGTCCGGATGGTCAACCGGATCCACGTGCTGGAGGAGGCGCGGCACGTCACCTTCGCCCGCGAGGAAGTCACCCGGGGGATGGCGAAACTCGGCCGCGCGGAGATCGCCTACCAGCAGTTCAGCATCGCGCTGATCTCGTACTTCGTGACGCGGGCGTTCATCAACCCGAACGTCTACAAGGCGGTCGGGATCCGGCCGAGCGAGGGCGTCCAGACGGCGCTGAACAATCCGCACTGGCGCGGGACGATCGCGTGGGCGGGGGAGAAGATCATGCCGTTCCTGCAGGAGTCCGGTCTGGTCGGATTGCCGGGGAAGCCTTTCTGGCGCAAGTCTTTCCTGCTTCCGGAGGGCAAGTGACTACCGCCGACGTACTTCCTCCCGCGGAGGCGAAATGACTACCGCCGACGTACTTCCTCCCGCGGAGGCGAAATGACTACCGTCGAGCGGCTGCGCAACCCGGCCCGCGAGCATCGGTTCGTGACCAGCGACGGCTGTGCGCTGCACGTCGAAATGAGCGGCCCGGCCGATGCCGCGGTGACGCTGGTGCTGGTGCACGGCTGGACGCAGGACCACCGCACGTGGGACGGGGTGATGGAGCACCTCGGACCTGGCGTCCGGACGCTGCGCTACGACCTGCGCGGGCACGGCGGTTCCGCGCCCGCGACCAAGGAAACCGGGACGATTCCGCGGCTGGCCGACGATCTGGCCGAGCTGATCGCCGCTCGCGTGCCGTCGGGTCCGCTGGTGCTCGCCGGGCATTCGATGGGCGGCATGACCATGATGGCGCTGGCCGAACGGCATCCGGAGCTGGTCCGGGACCGGGTGGTCGGGGCGGCGTTCGTGGCGACGTCGTCCGGGCAGATGGACCGGATCACGTTGGGGCTGCCCGGAATGGCGGGTCAGTTCTCCGCGCGGTTCGAGCGTCGGCTGGCGAAAGCGTTGTCGCATCGCAAGGGCGAGCGGCTGCCGTTGAGCCCGGCGATGGTGCGCTCGGGTGCGAGGTTCCTCGTGTTCGGCGACCACCCGCGCCGCGCGGACCTTCGGCTGGTCGCGGATCAGCTGTTGTGCGCGCATCCGGCGAGTCTCGGCGCGTTCCAGGACGCGATTTCGACCCATGACCGCCGTGTCGCGTTGGCGACGTTGCGCGGTACGCCCTCCGTGGTGCTGGCGGGGGAGAAGGACCGGCTTTGTCCGCTGCCGCACGCGAAAGTGATCGCGGAAGAGCTGCCGGACGCGGAGTTTGTCCGTTTCCCCGGTGCTGGGCACATGCTGCCGCAGGAGCGGGCGGGTGAGGTCGCGAAGCGGATCGGAGCACTGCTGCGGGTTTCGTGACCGTGCGCGTTCGCGCTCGTACCTGACTGTCGGCTGTTCCCGGCCGCCCGGCGCTGTCACGCTGGGTGGCTGGGATGTCGCCGACAGACAGGACGGGCATGGGGCAGCCGCTGAGCGCGCACGTCAACCGGAGCCTGATGGCGATTTCCCGGCGGGCGGAGAGCGTGGACCGGCATACGCTCGCCAAAACCTTCGTGGTGGCCGGGTCGTTCTCGGCGATGCTGCATTCCGCTGACCACCAGATCCTGTACGGCCGCCGCGGCACCGGGAAAACGCACGCCTTGCTGTACCTGGCCGATCTGGTCGAA
>NZ_JACJHR010000062.1 GCF_014174495.1 Amycolatopsis echigonensis | reverse complement strand
GCAGGGAGGCTTCGTATCGGGGTGCGGGGGTGGTGTGGGTGCCTCGATTGTGGGTGCGTTGGTGGCGGTTTTGTTGGGGGTTAGGGGAGCTGTGATTTTAGTGTTTCTGCGGCGGCTTTTGGATCTTCTGCTTCGGTGATGGCCCTGACCACGACGATGCGGGAGGCGCCTGCGTCCAGGACTTCTGGCAGGCGGGTCTCGTCGATTCCGCCGATCGCGAACCAGGGTCGGGTCGTGCCGATCGCTGCGGTTGAGCGGACTAGGCCCAGGCCGGGGGCGGAGCGGCCGGGTTTGGTGGGCGTCGGCCAGCAGGGGCCGGTGCAGAAGTAGTCCACTCCGTCTTCGACCGCGGCTGCCGCTGCTTGCTCCTCCGAATGGGTGGACCGGCCGATCACCACGTCGTCGCCCAGGACTCGGCGCGCGAGCGATACCGGAATGTCGTCCTGGCCCAGGTGCAGGACATCAGCTCCGACGGCCAGCGCCACATCCGCCCGGTCGTTGACCGAGAGCAACGCTCCATGCTGCGCGCAGGCCTCCGCCAGGACCTCTAGCGCCGCGATCTCCTGCTTGGCCTCCAGCGGCGCGCCGCCGGTCTTGTCCCGCAGCTGCACGATGTCCACGCCACCGGCCAGTGCGGCGTCGGCGAACTCGGCGAGGTCTCCGCGGGAGGCACGGGCGTCGGTGCACAAGTACAGCCGAGCGTCGGCTAGCCGGGCGCGAATCTGGTCTCCGGTCAAGGCAGGCATGGCGGTGACGTTACCCGCGCGCTACGGTGTGGGGGTCCGCACGGGAGCCCGAGGCACGGGCTGAGAGGGAGCTGCCGCTCCGACCGTGGAACCTGATCCGGGTCATGCCGGCGCAGGGAGCGTGATTCCACTGTGAACACCAGCACCACAACCGTCACTGTCGTCGGCGGCGGCGTCATCGGGCTGTCCGCGGCCTGGCGCGCGGCCGCCCGAGGATGGCGCGTCACGGTCGTCGACCCGGATCCGGTGCGCGGCGGCGCGTCCTGGCTGGCCGGCGGGATGCTCGCGCCGGTCACTGAGGCGTGGCCGGGCGAGGAAGCCGTGCTCAGCCTGGGGGAAGCGTCGCTGCGGCGCTGGCCGGGCTTCGCGCGGGACCTCGCCGCCGAAGGCACCGATCCCGGGCTGGCCGAGCACGGCACGATCGTCGTCGGGTTCGACAGCGCCGACGCCGGGCACCTCGACATCCTCGCCGGGTACCTGCGTTCGCTCGATCGCGACGTCGAGACGCTCACCGGCCGCGAGGCGAAGCGGCTCGCGGCAGGCCTTGGCGCGGTCCGCAGCGGCCTGCACGTGCCGGGCGATTTGGCGGTGGACAACCGGAAACTGCTCACAGCGCTGAGCAAAGCGGCTACGAAGCGTGGGGTTGAGTTCCGTCGCGAACGGCTGCAGAGCCTCTCTGAGGTGTCCGGTCCGGTGATCCTCGCTGCCGGAGCGTGGACCGGCCAGCTGCATTCGTCGCTGGAGCACGCCGTACGCCCGCTGAAGGGCGAAATCCTGCGGCTGCGTCCGCGTCGCGGCTGCCTGCCTCCTCCGCCGTACACGGTGCGCGCGATGGTCGAAGGACGGCCGATCTATCTGGTACCGCGAGAAGGCGGCGAACTGGTTCTTGGCGCGACGCAGTACGAGGCTGGTTTCGATCAGGCTGTCACCGCGCGCGGCGTACGCGAGTTGCTGGAAGGCGCGGAACGGATCCTGCCCGGCATCACGGAGTACGAGCTGGTGGAAGTCGCCGCCGGACTGCGCGCCGCGAGCCGCGACGCTTTGCCGTACATCGGCGAAGTGAGCGAAGGCGTGTACGCGGCGACAGGACACCACCGCAACGGTTTGCTGATGGCACCCGCGACTGCGGACGCCGTGGTCGCATGGCTGGCCGGCGAAGCCCCGCCCCCGGAGGTCGCCGCGGCGACGCCGGCCCGTCTGGTCGAGAAGGAGCGAGTCTGATGGAGATCAAGGTCAACGGCGAATGGCGGGAATTCCCCGACGACAGCACCGTTTCCGCGGTCTTGGACGCGCTGGGAGCGGAACGCCGCGGCGTGGCCGTCGCGGTCAACGGCGAGGTCGTGCGGCGTGGCGAATGGGAAGAGGCGGTCGTGCCGAAGGGCGCGCAGCTCGAAGTGCTGACTGCGGTTCAAGGAGGTTGAGCATGGACGACCTGATCATCGGCGAACACAAGCTGTCGTCGCGATTGATCATCGGCACCGGTGGCGCGGCGAATCTCGAAGTGCTGGAACGAGCGCTGGTCGCGTCGGGCACCCAGCTCACCACCGTGGCGATGCGCCGCGCCGACGCCGAGGGCGGCTCCGGCGTGCTGGAGTTGCTGCGGCGCTTGGACATCGAGCTGCTGCCCAACACCGCGGGCTGCCGGACGGCGGCCGAAGCCGTGCTCACCGCCCAGCTGGCCCGCGAGGCGCTGGAAACGAACCTGATCAAACTCGAGGTCCACGCCGACGACCGCACCCTGCTGCCCGATCCGCTGGAAACCCTCGAAGCAGCCGAACGCCTGGTGGCGGACGGGTTCACGGTGTTCGCCTACACCAACGACGACCCGGTGCTCGCCCTCCGCCTGGAGGAGGCGGGCTGCGCCGCGGTGATGCCGCTCGGCGCCCCGATCGGCACCGGGCTGGGCATCCGGAACCCGCACAACATCGAGCTGATCGTCTCGCGCGCGTCGGTGCCGATCGTGCTGGACGCGGGGATCGGCACGGCGTCGGACGCCACGCTGGCGATGGAACTCGGCTGCTCCGCGGTGCTGCTGTCGACCGCGGTGACCCGGGCGGCGGATCCGGAACGGATGGCGCTGGCGATGCGGAGCGCGGTGGAAGCCGGGTACCTGGCACGCGGCGCGGGACGGGTGCCGCAGCGGTTTTGGGCGCAGGCGTCGAGTCCGCCTCGCTGAACTACACCTCGACGACGATTTTGCCGCGCACACCGCCGTTTTCGAGCGCGCGGTGCGCGTCGGCAATGTCTGCCAGCGGAAACGCCTGATCCACCAACGGCCGCACCAACCCGGCAGTGACCCACCGGCTCAGATCAGCGAGCAGATCCGCCTTGGGGTTCCCGCTGAAAGCCCGTACCCAGCGGGTGGGCCGCAGCGAGTTCGCCGCGACATAGCCGAGCGTGCGGGCCGGATGGGCGAGGTCGAACGCGATCGCGACCATCCGTCCGCGCGCGGTCAGCAGCCGCCGGAACGTGTCGAGGTCGCGGCCGACCGTGTCGAGGATGACGTCGAACTTCCCGAGGACGCCCGGATCGCGGTAGTCGAGCGCGACGTCCGCGCCGAGTTCCCTTGCCAGCCCCAGGTTCTTGGCGCTGGCCAGCCCGGTCACGTGCGCGCCCATCGCCTTGCCGAGCTGGGTGGCCACGAAACCGACCCCGCCGGTCGCGCCGCGGATCAACAGGCGTTCGCCGGGCATGAGATGGGCTTTGTCGCGCAGCGCGGTAATCGCGGTGATGCCCGCCAGCAGCGACGCCGCCTGCGCCGGATCGAGCTCGGCCGGCACGTGGTCCAGCCGATCGGCGGCCATCGCGTGGTACTCAGCGGCGGTGCCCATCCGTCGCCCGCCGCCCCAGACGAGGTCGCCGACGGCGAACCTGCTCGTCCCGGGCTCGACCACCTCGCCGACCAGGTCCACGCCGATCCGCTTGGGGAAACGCTTGCCGCTGAACGGAAGCAGCTTCCCCGACCGCATGGCGAGTTCGCCGCCGTTGACCGACAGCGCGCGCACCCGGACGAGCACTTCGCCAGGGCCTGGCACCGGCGTCGGAACGGTGGTCCCGCGCAGGACGTCCGGCGGTCCGTAGCGGTCGTAGGTGATGGCTCGCATCGAAGTGGAAGGCATGTTCCACTTCTAGCACGGAAAGTGGAAAGGGTCTTCCGGTTCGCGTAAAGTGAGAGAGTGCCGGAAAAATCCACTCGGTTGCGCACTGACGCCGCCCACAATCGCGCGCGCATCCTCGAGGTCGCTGAACGCACCTTCGAGACCGAGGGCCTGGACGTGTCGATGAGCGAGCTGGCGCGCCGCGCTGGCCTCGGCGTCGCGACGGTGTACCGCCATTTCCCGACGAAAGCCGACCTGGTCGCCGAAGCCTTCGCGGAGCCGATGGCCGAATGCGCGGGCATGCTCGACGAGGCGCTCGCCGACCCCGATCCGTGGCGCGGGTTCTGCCGGGTGATCGAGGAGGTCTGCGCGATGCAGGCGCGCAACCACGGTTTCTCCGCCGCGATCGTGACCGCGCTGCCGGATCAGGCCGCTTTCGCGGAGCTGCGAGACCGGGCGTTGCGGGGGTTCGCCGAGTTGATCCGCCGGGCGCAAGAAGCCGGTGCGCTGCGGGCTGACTTCGCGGTTTCCGACCTGTCGCTGGTCTTGCTGGCGAACGGCGGACTGCGGTCGGGCGCGGGAGCCGCGGCGGCGGCGGCGTCGCGTCGGCTCGCGGGATACCTGCTGCAGTCGTTCCGGGCGGACGCCGCCGCGCCGCTGCCGCCGCCCGCGGAACTTCCGCTCGACGTGTCGGTGCTCTGAACGGGCGGGCAAGCTGCACAAATACCCAGGTTATGGTGATTTCGCCCGCGCTTGACACGGATTGTGCACGGGAACGCCGTATGGTTGACGGCACCCTTTCCGGCGCACCCAGCGGCGGGCACCAGCGTCAGAAGGAGCCGATCGTGACTCTTTCCTCGGTCCAGGACGTATCGGGCCGGTTGTACCTTGCGGTGGGACGGCTCTCGCGGTCGCTGCGCCAGGCGGGCGTGCCTGGGCCGGGCCACGGGTCGATCTCCGCGCTGGCCACCCTGGTCCACTTCGGCGAGCTGCGGCTGGGCGACCTCGCCGCGAAGGAAGGCGTCGCGGCGGCCACGATGTCGCGGATCGTGGCCACGCTGGTCGAGGCCGGCTACGTCACGCGCGAGTCCGACCCGCTCGACCGGCGCGCGTGGCTCGCCCGCGCCACGGAGGAAGGCGAACGCCTCGTCTCCGGCGTGCGCTCCACTCGCGTGCAGGAGCTCAACCGCCGCCTCGACCGGCTCACGCCCGAGGCACGCGAGTCGATCATCTCCGCGCTGCCCGCCCTGGAAGCCCTGATCTCCGACGAGGGCTAGCGCTCTTCCGGGGCCAGCCGCCAGAACGCCGACACCGGGCCGACCTTCGCGCCCATCGGGTACGAGTGCTCGACGGCCTGCGAGACGAACCACTTGCCATACCGCGCCGCTTCGACCACCGGCATGCCCTTGGCCAGCCCCGCGGTCAGCGCGGACGCCATGGTGTCGCCGGCCCCGTGCGTGTGCGGCGTCTGCCAGCGCGGGCCGGGCAGCTCCACGAAGGTCGAACCGTCGAAAAGCAGGTCGACGCACTCCGGGTCGGACTGCAGGTGGCCGCTCTTCACGAGCACGTACTTCGGGCCGAGCTGGTGCAGCACGACAGCCGCGGTGTGCATGCCTTCGCGGTCGGTCACGGTCATGCCGGTAAGCAGCCGCACCTCGTCCAGGTTCGGCGTGAGCACGGTGGCGCGCGGCAGGAGCTCGTCGCGCAACGCGGCGAGGCCGTTGTCGTCGAACAGAGACTGACCGGTCATCGCCGCGGCCACCGGGTCGACCACGAACGGAATCGCGCCGTCGCGCCCGATCCCGGCCTTGTCGCAGGCCGCCGCGACCGCGTGGATGATCTCCGCGGACGCCAGCATGCCGGTCTTCGCCGCGCCGACGCCCATGTCCGCCGCGACCGCCTCGATCTGCCCGGCGACGATGTGCGGCGGCAGGTCGGAGCGGTCGTGCACGCCGAGCGTGTTCTGGACGGTGACCGCGGTGACCGCGACCAGGCCGTGCACCCCGCAGGTGAGGAAGGTCCGCAGGTCCGCCTGCAGCCCGGCGGCCCCGCCGGAATCCGATCCGGCGATGGTGAGCGCGGAGGGCGGGCTCGGGTTCTCTGTCATGTGCGCGTTCCGACTTCTGGTCTGGTCCATTGAGGCAACTGTGCTTCAGTCACAGTCCACCACGATGGCACAGTAGGTGTTCGTGCTGGTCCAGTGACGAAGGAGACACCCTGTGAAGCTCGCCGCGGCCGGTCTTCTGCTCTTGTCCGCGCTGGCCTTCCCGGGGGTGGCCAGCGCGGACAGCCCGAAGCTCTCGCACGTGACCACGGTCGGCGTGCACAACACCTACGACCCGGCCGCGTACCCGTATCTCGCGCAGGCGCTGGACAACGGCTCCTCCCTGCTCGAACTCGACGTCTGGCCGGACTTCTTCACTCACGAGTGGAAGGTCAGCCACTCCAGCCCGCTCGGAAACGGCAACAACTGCGTCGACGCCCGAACGGCGGCCGACCTGTACTCCGGCGGGACCAACAAAGACCTCGAATCGTGCCTGGACGACATCCGGATCTGGCTCGGCGCCCATCCCGGCCGTCCGCCGCTCACGGTGAAGATCGAAATGAAGACCGGATTCTCCGCGAATACCGGCCTCGGTCCGGCCCAGCTGGACGCCGCGTTCCGCGACCATCTCGGTGCCGCGGTGTTCAAGCCCGCGGATCTTCTCGGCAACCACGCCACGCTCGATGAAGCGTCCAAAGCGGACAATTGGCCGACGCTGGACGCGTTGCGGGGCAAGGTGCTCACCGAGATCATCCCCGGCACCGTCGAAGAGGGAAACCCGACCGACACGTTGCACACCGACGTCGAGTACGCCGGTTATCTGCTGGACCAGAAGGCCGCCGGAAAGCTGGATTCGGTGCAGATCTTCCCGACCGTGCACGGCGCCGCGAGCGGCGATCCGCGCGACAAATACTCCGCGGAGCAGAAACCGTGGTTTGTCGTGTTCGACGGCGACGCGAGCGAATGGCTCGCGAAGGCCGGAATGTCCTGGTACGACGAAAACCACTACTACGTGGTCATGACGGACGCGCAGAACGTCGCGCCGGCCATCGACGACCACAACCCGACCGTCGACCAGGCGACGCAACGCGTGGCCGAACTGGCCAAACAGCACGCATCCGTGGTGACGTCCGACTGGACCGGCCTGACGACCGTGCTGCCGACGGTGGACGCGCGCGGCTAAAACCGCGGCGGCGGCTTCAGCACCGACATCCGGTATTGGTACACCGCTTGTGCTTCGGCGATCCCGGGCCGGGGCGCGACGCCCGAATTGCGGATCGTTTTGACCGCCGACGCGGTGCGGTGCTCGGTGACCAGGCCGTCGACCTCGTGCTGCACCTCAAGCGGCAGCTTCGCCCACAACGCTTCCGGTGTCTCGCTCATCCGCCCAGTGTCGCATTCACTGCGGGTTCGCGAGCCGCCAGAACGGGGAAACCGGGCCGACCCCGGCGCCGAGCGGATACGCCTCCTGGACGCAGCGTTCGATGAACCGCTTCGCCTCGGCGACCGCGGTGGGCACGTCCGCGCCCTTCGCGAGCGACGAGGTGATCGCCGACGCCATGGTGTCGCCGCCGCCGTGGGTGTTTTCCGTGTCGATGCGCGGACCGCTCAGCTCGAGCACCGTCGAACCATCGGTGAGCAGATCGACGCAATCGGCGGCGTCGTAGAGGTGCCCGCCCTTCACGAGAACCCACTGGGAACCGAACTCCAGCAACGCTTCCGCGGCCGCGCGCTGGCTCGTGGCATCGGTGACCGTGACGCCGGTCAGCAGCCGGACCTCGTCGAGATTCGGCGTGACGAGCGTGGCTCGCGGGAACAGTTCCGTCCGGATCGCTTCCAGTGCTTCTTCGCGCAGCAGCGCGTGGCCGGTCATCGACGCGGCCACCGGGTCGACCACGAACGGCGTGTCCGTGGTGCGTCCAATGTGGACTTCGTCCAGGGTTTTCGCCACCGCCTGAATGATTTCCGCGGTGGCGAGCATGCCGGTTTTCGCCGCGTTGACGCCCATGTCCTCGGCGACCGCTTTGATCTGCGCGGTGACGACGTCGACCGGAATCTCGGAAAACCCTTGCACGCCCAGCGAGTTCTGCACGGTGACCGCGGTGAGCGCGACCAGTCCGTGCACCCCGTTGGCGAAAAACGTGCGCAGGTCCGCCTGCACGCCCGCACCACCGCCGGAATCGGATCCGGCGATGGTGAGGGCGGTGCGGGGCGTGCTGGTCACTGGTTGACCACGGGCAGGTAGACCTTGTTGCCCTGCTCGGAAAACTCCGCGGACTTCTCGGCCATGCCCGCCTCGATCGCCTCCACGGAGGACAGACCGTGCTCCTCGGCGTACTTGCGCACGTCCTGGGTGATCCGCATCGAGCAGAACTTCGGCCCGCACATCGAGCAGAAGTGCGCGGTCTTGGCCGGTTCCGCGGGCAGCGTCTCGTCGTGGAAGGACCGCGCGGTGTCCGGGTCGAGCGACAGGTTGAACTGGTCGTTCCACCGGAATTCGAAGCGGGCCTTGGACAATTCGTCGTCCCAGTCCTGCGCGTACTGGTGCCCTTTGGCGAGGTCGGCGGCGTGCGCGGCGATCTTGTAAGTGATCACGCCGGTCTTCACGTCGTCGCGGTTCGGCAGGCCCAAGTGCTCCTTCGGCGTGACGTAGCACAGCATCGCCGTGCCGTACCAGCCGATCTGCGCCGCACCGATCGCCGAGGTGATGTGGTCATAGGCCGGAGCGATGTCCGTGGCGAGCGGGCCGAGCGTGTAGAACGGAGCCTCGCCGGTGAGCTTTTCCTCCAGCTCCACGTTTTCCTTGATCTTGTGCATCGGCACGTGGCCGGGGCCCTCGATCATCACCTGCACGTCGTGCTCGCGCGCGATGTGCGTCAGCTCGCCGAGGGTTTCCAGTTCGGCGAACTGGGCGCGGTCGTTGGCGTCCGCGATCGAACCGGGACGGAGGCCGTCGCCGAGCGAGAACGTGACGTCGTACTCTCGCAGGATCTCGCACAGCTCGGAGAAATGCGTGTACAGGAAGGATTCCTGGTGATGCGCGAGACACCAGGCGGCCATGATCGACCCGCCGCGGCTGACGATGCCGGTGACCCGGTGCGCGGTCAGCGGGATGTAGCGCAGCAGCACGCCGGCGTGCACCGTCATGTAGTCGACACCCTGCTCGCACTGCTCGATCACGGTGTCGCGGTAGATCTCCCAGGTGAGCTTTTCCGGCTCCCCGTTGACCTTTTCCAGCGCCTGGTAGATCGGCACGGTGCCGACCGGGACCGGCGAGTTGCGCACGATCCACTCACGCGTTTCGTGGATCCGCTTGCCGGTGGACAGGTCCATGATCGTGTCGGCTCCCCAGCGGGTCGCCCACACCATCTTGTCGACCTCTTCCTCCACAGAGGACCAGACGGCCGAATTTCCCATGTTGGCGTTGATCTTCACCAGGAAGTTCTTGCCGATGATCATCGGCTCGGTCTCCGGATGCTTGCGGTTGACCGGAATCACCGCGCGACCGCGGGCGACCTCGTCCCGCACGAACTCCGGCGTACAGCGTTCGCGCGCGGCGATGAACTCCATTTCCCGGGTGATCACCCCGGCTTTCGCCCAGCCGAGCTGGGTGTTGTGCTCCCGCCCGTCGGCCCAGCCGGACCGCAGCGGGTGAAGTCCATTGTGGACATCGATGTTCGCGTCCGGATCAGTGTAGGGCCCGGACGTGTCGTACACGTCGAAGTGCTCCCCGTTCGACAGGTCGATCCGCCGCGCCGGAACCCGCAGTCCGGATTCGGTGCGGTGGTACACCTTCCGCGAACCGGTGATCGGCCCGGTGGTGACGGACGGGGCGATGGCACCCTGATTTTCCAGCGTCGTCAACGACGTTCACTCCCTACGCCGGCATTACCCGGTCAGGTTCATGCGGTCGGTGACACCGGGTGTCCGCGAGATGGACACCAGCCACCCTCTCAGCCCGCCAAGGCGCGAGCTCCCGCGTTGCATTCGGTTGAGGTTGCCTGTCCGACGATGCCATGCGGTGTCGGGTCGGCACAACCCCGCCGCGGTGTTGGATTGCCCCGGCGGTGTTGATGGCCTCGGCTCCGCCGAGGCGCCGAGATCGCCGGGAAGCTGGTTTCTTCCCTCCCGATTTCCCCGGCCTGGGGGCCGGGGAAATCGCTCAGTCCAGAAACCAGCGCGATCTCGGGTTGTGGTCCGGAGACTGGCGCGCTCTTGCGGTGTGGTCCGGAGATCGGCGCGGTCTCGCGGGGTGGTCTAGTGACCGGCGCGGTCTCGCGGGGTGGTCCAGTGACCGGCGCGAGCATGCGGTGTGGTCTCGCGACCCGTCGCGCGGGTCAGGCGTCTGCGGGTTCCTTGGGCGGCAGCCAGGTCAGGCCGGGCACGCCCCATTTGTTCTTCTTCAGCATCTTCTTCGCCGCGCGCGCGTGGCGGCCGACGAGGCGGTCCAGGTAGATGAAGCCGTCGAGGTGATCGGTCTCATGCTGCAGGCACCGCGCGAAGTAGCCGGTGCCCTCGACCTCGATCGGATTTCCCTCGACGTCGAAGCCGGTCACCTTCGCCCACGAGGCGCGCCCGGTCGGGTACGACTCGCCAGGGGCGGACAGGCAGCCCTCCCAGTCGTCGTCCGGGTCCGGCATGGTCTCCGGGATCTCGGAGGTCTCCAGCTTCGGGTTGACCACCACGCCCTTGTGCTGCTTGCCCTCGTCGTCCGGGCAGTCGTATACGAATACCCGCAGGTCGAGCCCGATCTGATTGGCCGCGAGGCCCACGCCCTCGGCCGCGTACATGGTCTCGAACATGTCCTCGACGAGGGTGGCGAGCTTGTCGTCGAACTCGGTGATCTCGCGCGTGGGCTGGTGCAGCACGGGTTCGCCGGCGATGCAGATGGGGTGGACGGTCACGGACGCCGAGTTTAGTCGGACCCTTCTGATAGACCTGGATCGGACCGTGACGCGCCGTGTCGGATGCCCATGTCGAGCATGGGTTCCGTGGTTCAATGACGCCCGCGGAAGGACTGCCGACACCGATTGCGAGGACCGCATGGACGCCGCGGAGTCGATGGCTGGGAACCAGCCGTCGCCGCCGGAGAATGTCGGTGGCCTGACCGAACGCGAACTGGACATCCTCGCGTTCGAGCGGCAGTGGTGGCGCCACGCCGGGGCGAAGGAGAACGCCATCCGGGAGCGCTTCGGACTGTCCTCCACCCGTTACTACCAGTTGCTGAACACGCTGCTGGCCAAGCCGGAGGCGGTCGCGGCCGATCCGATGCTGGTCAAGCGGCTGCGCAAAACGCGCGCCGCCCGTCAGCGCAAACGCGGGGCCCGGCGGTTGGGGATCGAGCTGTCATGAGCGTCTTCTCGGGACTGTCCCGGCCGCTGAAAGCCGCGGGCGTCGCGCTGATCGGGGTCGCGGTCGTCGCCGCCGTCATCGGCGGGGTGACCGTGCTCAACACGAGCGGGGACCAGAACGCCGGGCCGAGCACGTCCGGCGAGCCCACCGCGCCCGGCGGATCGTCGTCCGCGCCGCAGCAGTCCTCCTCGGCTCCCAGCTCCGCGCCGTCGTCGCCCGCCTCCTCGTCGGCCCCGGCCTCGTCGTCCGCCGCCTCGTCGGGTCCGGCTTCGGGCCAGCCCGGGCAGCCCGGCGGCCAGCCGGGCCAGCAGCCAGGACAGCCAGGCCAGGCGGGTCCGGACCAGCAGGCCTCGAACAAGTGGGTCACCCTGCGGGTCTACAACAACTCGCTGATCAAGCACCTCGCCGAACAGGCCGCCGCCGACTTCCGCGGGTCGGGCTGGAACGTCGCCGAGGTCGGCAACTACTCGCAGGGCAACATCCCGACGACCACGGCCTACTTCCGGCCGGGCACCGACGAGGAAGCCGCCGCGAAGCAGCTGGCCGCCGAATTCGGCTTCCAGGCCCAGCCCCGGTTCGAGGGCATCCAGAACTCGAGCCCGGGCGTGATAGTGATCATCACGAAGGACTACCAGCCCGGCGGACACAAGGGCAGCTGACCTTCCCGCACCTACGACAAAGCCCGCGCTACGGCGCGGGCTTTGTCATGTGTGCTGGCTGCCGGGTCGTGCCGCGGTGCGGGCTGCCGGGTGGGTGGTGCTGGGCCGCGCACAGGGGGTTGCCCGATGGGCTGCCCGCGTTTAGTGCTCGGCTGGTTCACGTGCGGAGCGCGGCCGCTCGACACGTCTGGCAGCTCGGCAAGCATGTCCGGCAGCGAGCCGCTGCCGATCAGCTGTCGCGAGGTGGCGAGTACTGCCTGCGCGCCTGTCCGGCTCAGCGCACCCCAATGCCACATCGGGGCGGTCGTCTAGTACGCGACATCGGCGGCCGCGGAGGGCGAGCGGTTCGGCACGGCGGGCGGCGCACTCACGGCCTCACCGTTCCTGCTGCGCCTGCGCGTAAGCCTCCAGCGTCGCCAGCTGCGCGGCGTCCAGCGACGGCCGCACCGCCTCGCGCGCCTTGTCCAAGTGCGCCGCGGTCACCTCGCGTGCCTCCAGCGACTCGCGCATCGCGGTCAGCGCCGCCTCGCGGATCAGCGCGGCGCAGTCGGCGGCCGAGTAGCCCTCCAACGCCTCCGCGGTGGCCGCGAGGTCCACATCGGACGCCAGCGGGGTGTGCTTGGCCGTCGCGGCGAGGATCGCGGCGCGGGATTCGGCGTCCGGCGGCGGGACGTAGATCCGCCGCTCCAGCCGTCCGGGACGCAGGAGCGCCGGGTCGACCAGTTCGGGCCGGTTCGTCGCGCCCAGCACGACGACCTCGCGCATCGGCTCGACGCCGTCCAGTTCGGTGAGCAGCGCGGCGACCACGCGGTCGGCCACGCCGGAGTCGGACGACTGGCCGCGGCGCGGGGCGAGCGCGTCGATTTCGTCGAGGAAGATCAGCGAGGGGGCGGCGTCGGCGGCCCGGCGGAACAGGTCGCGGACCGCGCGCTCCGATTCGCCGACCCATTTGTCCAGCAGTTCCGCGCCCTTGATCGCGAAGACGTTCAGCGCGCCGGTGCCGGCGAGCGCCCGGACCAGGAACGTCTTGCCGCCGCCGGGCGGGCCGTACAGCAGCACACCGCGCGGCGGTTCGATGCCGAGCCGCGCGAACGAGTCCGGGTAGCGCAGCGGCCACAGCACGGTTTCGGTGAGCGCTTCCTTGACCGACGTCATGTTGCCGACGTCGTCCAGGGTCAGCCCGCCGGTGGCCAGGTTGTCCGAAGTGGACAGCGAGATCGGCCGGACGGTCGCGAGCGCGTCGAGCAGGTCCTGCTGGGAGATCTTGGGTTCGTCGACGTCCCGCTGACGCAGCGCGGCCCGCAACGCCGCGTCCCGGCGGAGGGCGAGCAGGTCGGCGGCGACGAATCCGGGGGTCCGTTCGGCGAGCACGCCCAGGTCTGCACCGGATTCGACCGGCACGTCGCGAAGCAGGATCCGGAGCAGTTCGACGCGCGTTTTCGCGTCCGGCAGCGGCAGTCCCAGCTCGCGGTCGAGCAGGTCGGTGCCGCGTAGCCGCGGATCCACCGACTCGGCCCGCGCGGTCGTGGCCACCACGGCCAGCCCGTCCCGGCGCAGCGCGGCGCGCAGTTCTTCCAACACCACGGTGGCCACCGGCGGTGGCTGGGTGGCCGGGAGCAGCGCGTCGATGTCGTTGATCAACAGCACGCCGGGACCGTCGCCGTCCGCGGCGCGATCGATGGCCGCCCGCAGCGACCGGTGCGCCGCATTCGGTTCCAGCACCGCGATATTCGGCGCGGTCACCGACACCACGCGCACCTTCTCCGCCGCGGCGACCGACCGCACCAGCGTCGCCTTGCCGACGCCCTCCGGTCCGGACAGCAGCACGCCCAGATGCGCCGAAGTGCCCAGCTTCGCCAGGAGTTCCGGTCGGTGGAACGCCAAATCGAACCACTCGGACAGCTTGCGCGCCGCGCTCTCGGCCCCGACCAGATCGGCGACCGGCACCGGCTCGTCCTGCTCTTCCTCGCGAGCCTCCGTAACGACCTCTTCGACGATCTCCGCTTCGAGATAGTCCTCGGCCGCGGTGACGGCGGTGGTGCGGACGAGCGCGGTCGCGTTGCGCGCCGACGGTTCGCTGGCGGGGGTGCCAGTGCGGGCGCCGTCCCGCCAGCTGACCACAGTGGACGGTCCGACGACGACCACGCCAGCCGGTTCCGTCGCCGTGACAGTCAGCAGCTCATTGGTCCACGTCGCCCCGATCACGCGGGACAGCTGGCCCCGCACGGCGGCGACGTCCGATCCCGGCGCGGGCGCGAGGTCTTGCGGCAACAGGGAAACCGCGTCGCCGCGGGTGAGCACCTTGCCCGTGAGCGCGAGCCGCAACGTCTGCGGCGACACCGAAACCGACGCCAGCCGAGACCCGGACACGGTGACCGTGCGGGCAGCGGCGACCTCTGCGGGCGACACCACGACCTCGCCGCCCTCAGCGACGCCGAGGTTCGACATGGTGACGTCGTCGGTCAACACGACCCCCGGCGTCGCTTCCTCCGCGGCGGGCGCGGCCAACGCGGCACTGCGCCGCGCGCCGGTGAGATGCACGGCGTCCCAGGCGCGCAGGCCGAGCGCGTCGAGCACTTCCGGATGCAGCCGGACAACTCCGCGCCGCGCGTCGAGCGCGGACGGCGTGTGCCGGACGGTCAGGGTGATCTGCGGATCGCTCACCCTGCTCACCCTAATGAACCGGCGGGCGGTTATGGGCGAACGAGAGAACCGCGCTTACTGCGTCGCGGACCAGTCGCGGATCGCGGCGACGAACTCCTCGGGCGCGTCGGACTCCACGTAAAGCCCTACGCCGTCAAGGGTCACGGTCTGGTGATGGGGGAAGGTCGCTTCCAGCCGTTCGCGTTCCCGGGTGCGGAAGCCGATCTGAGCGTTGCCCCACACGATCAGGGTCGGCAGTTCGGCGAGAGCGGGAAGGCCGGCCTCGACCTCGGCGAAGAAGGCCCGGCTGCCGAGAATTCGGCCGGGGAGCACGCCGGAGGCCTGGCGTCGCTCGGGCGTGTCCATCGCGCGACGGTAGTGGGTCATTTCGGCCGCGGTCAGCTTCCGCTTGCGGTGGCCCATGGGGAGGAACGCCTTGACGACGAGGTTGAGCCGCCGGGCCAGAAAGCGGATCGGCGGTCCGCCGCCGAGGAGCCCGAACGCCTCGAAGTACGGGTCGCCGTTGACCGGCCAGGCCCAGGTGTTGACGAGGACCAGCCGCTCGAACACACCCGGTCTGCGCTGCGCGGCAGCGAGGCCGATCGGCCCGCCCCAGTCCTGTCCGACCAGGGTGGCCCCGCTGAGGCCGAGCGCGTCGACGAAACCGGTGACCACGTCGGCGTGTTCCTCGGGCAGGTAGCGGTAACCGGGCCGTGCCGTCGACAGTCCGAAGCCCGGATAGTCGAGGGCGACGCACCGGAAGTCTTCGCGGAGTGCGCGGATCACGTCGCGCCAGAGGAATGACCAGGTCGGATTGCCGTGCAGGAGCAGCAGAGTCGGGCCGGAACCCTCGTCGACGTAATGGACGGTGTGCCCGTCGATGTCGGCAAACCGGCTCTTGAACGGGAACAAGTCGTCATCGACCCAGGCGGGCCGTGCGCTCTCAGCCATGTCGCCCCCTATGCTTGAGCACGACAAGCGTACTTGAGATTGTCAAGTGGATGGACATAATGCGCAGCTACGGCCAGTACTGCGGGCTCGCCCGGTCCCTCGAAATCGTCGGCGACCGGTGGAACCTGCTGATCGTCCGCCAGCTCCTGCTCGGCCCCGCGCGCTACCGGGACCTGATCGACGGGCTCCCGGGCATCGCGACCAACCTCCTCGCCGACCGGCTCCGCGACCTCGAGGCCGCGGGTGTGGTGGAGCGGCGGCTGGCGGGCAAGGGCAATGCGGTCGAGTACGCCCTCACGTCATGGGGCGCTGAGCTGCGCGAACCGATCGAGAGCCTGATCCGTTGGTCCACGCCGTTGATGGTCCGCGGCCCGGAGGGCGATTCGTTCCGCCCCGAATGGCTCGCGCTCGCCGTTCCCGCCCTGCTCAACGCCAGGGTCAAGATCCGAACCGCGGCGACGGTCGGCCTTGACATCGGCGGCCCGCCCTTCCAGCTCCGCGCGACGCGCTCCGGCTTCGAGGTCAGCCCACAGGACGGCCGCGACCTCGACGCCACCGTCCGCGCTGATCCGGCCTGCGTCCTCGGCCTCGCCGCGGGCGCTCTCGCGCTCGACGACGCCCGAGCCCTCGGGATGCTCGAAATCGACGGCGACGAGTCTGTGGTTCGCGCGGTGTTCGCCGCCTGAGCTACTGCCGCGTCCAGCCGTCGAAGGAAAGGATGTCGTCCACCGGCGGGCGGCTGGCGGGGGCGAACTCGCGCTGGGTCGAGTAGGCCACCGCGAGCAGGCCGATCTGCTGGACGGCCTCGTGGCCCGGATGTTCGAGGCCGACTGCCGACCGGATTTCGAGACGCAACCGGACCTGCTGGTGTCCGCGCTGGGGAAGGGACTGAACCTACCGGCGCCGGATGCCGATCCGACGCCAGCTGCGCCGCCGCTGGGTAGGCCCGGACGTGGCCGAGCTGTGGTCCCGCTCCCGCAGATTCCGGCTCCGCACCAGGTCCGAGTTCGTCCGCCGCACCGCGCGCATCGCCGCACCGGCGACGCGGCCCGAGGCCGGGCGCAACCGCAGCCGTCGGTGGCTGCGGGCCCGGCGGATCGCGCGGCGCTCCCGCGGCGGCACCTCCCAGGCCTCCGGGTGCGCGGCGAGCCAGCGGTGCCGGTAGACCGAATACGGGATGTGCAGCAGGTACAGCACCAGTGCGATCGCCAGCGCCACCAACGGGAACACGATGATCGCGGCGGCCAGCAGGCCGACGCCGACCAGGATCGGCGCGATCGCTTTCGCCGGAGCCTTCACGGTCTTCAGCGACAGCGTCGGGATGCGGCTGATCAGGAGCGCGGCGACCGCGATGGTCCACACGAAGACGACGTACTGCTGGGACCACCAGCCCTCGCCCCACTGCAGCGTGGCGATCAGCGGCAGCATCGCGACCAGACCGCCGGCCGGTGCGGGCACGCCGACGAAAAACTCGGCCGCGTACGGCGGCTGGTCGGTGTCGTCGAGCAGCGTGTTGAAGCGGGCGAGTCGCAGGATCATGCAGACCGCGAAGATCAGCGACGCGACCCAGCCGATGCGGTCCCCGTGCGACTGCCAGACGTAGAGCACCAGCGCGGGCGCGACGCCGAACGAGATGCCGTCGGACAGCGAGTCGAGTTCGGCTCCCATTTTGGACGTCGCGTCGAGCAGCCGGGCGATGCGGCCGTCGAGGCTGTCGAGGACGGCGGCGATGCCGATCGAGCCGATCGACATGGCGTAGTTCCCGGTGAGGGCGAACTGCACCGAGGAGAGACCGGCGCAGAGCGCGAGCACGGTGATCGCGTTCGGCAGCAGCCGGACGCCCGGGGTGGTCACGCGGACCATGGTCAGCTTTCTCCCTGCACAGGAAGTTCGGCGAGCACGGTTTCGCCGCCAACGGTGCGCTGGCCCTTGGCCACCACGACCCGGCTGCCTGGCGGCAGGTAAGTGTCGACGCGCGAGCCGAAGCGGATGATGCCGTAGGTGTCGCCCGCGGACACCTTGTCGCCCTCGCGGACGTCGCACCGGATGCGGCGCGCGACCAGCCCGGCGATCTGCACGACGACGAGCTCGTGGCCGTCGACGGTGTGCAGCACCAGCGAATTGCGCTCGTTGACCTCGCTCGCCTTGTCGAGGTCCGCGGAAAGGAATTTGCCCGGCTTGTACGCGACCTTCGAGATCACGCCCGCCGCCGGCGTGCGCTGGACGTGCACGTCGTAGACCGACAGGAAGACGCTCACCCGCATCCGCGGTTCGGCGGGAAGGCCGAGCTCGGCGGGCGGGACCGCTTCCTCGATGAGCGAGACGGTGCCGTCGGCGGCCGAGATCGCGACGTTGTCCCGCGCCGGGGGCACGCGCTTCGGCTCGCGGAAGAACGCCGCCATGCCCGCGGTGGCGAGCCCGCCGACCACGCCGAGGCGCTTGGAGAACCGGCGCAGCACGAGCGTCGCGGCGAGGCCGCCGAAGAGGAACGGCCGTCCTGCCGGGTGCATCGGCGGGAACGTCTCGCGGGCCAGCTGGACAGCGTGCGCGAGGGGGTTACCGGTGGGCTGGCCGCTCATGGGTCGAGTTCCCCGCTGTTCGTCTCGGTCGGTGTAAGGGTCCGATTTGGGCTTCCCCACGCTACCGCCCGCCTGCGGCGGACCCGGCGGCCCCTGGTCGTAAGGGTCGCCGCGGCACGGGTGGGCGCGACCACAAACCGGTAACGACGCGTCGAACAATCCGATAACACCGAGTAGTTGACGCCGCTCGGGACCGGTGCCCGGGCCGACCTGGCGAGGGAGACGATGGCGGTACCCGATCTGCTCGCGCAGCTGTTGCGCGCCTGGCGCCGGGATGTCGTTTCGACGCCCGTTCCGCAGCTCGTCGACCCTGTTCACGCCGCTCGGCTCGTGCGGGCCGCGGCCCGGGTGCGTGCGTCCCCCGACGAAGCACGCACCCGGCCGCGGAACGGATCAGTTTAGCCCGCACACCAGGTGTTCTGACGGATCGTCGGAAAACCGTTACCAACGGTCACGATCGCGGCGGCTCGAGGTCGCGGCTCCGACCAGCCGCAGGACGAGCAGCAGCACGACCGCGCCGAGGATGGCGACGCCGAAGCTCGGGAAATCGAAGTCGAAGTGCTGCTGCTCACCGGTCGCGAGCCGGTAGATGAAACCGCCGAGGGCCGCCCCGACCACGCCGACCAGCACGCTGACGAGACAGCCCTGCCGCTGCCGTTCCCGGCCGCCGACCACGAGGTTCGCGATCCAGCCGACCAGCGCGCCGAAGACGATCCACAGGATGATGCCCATGCCTCGAGGATACCCGCGGGGTATTGCACAAGAGTTATTGTACAACTACTCTTGTGCAATATGGAGGTCCGCGATTCCCAGGTGCTGGCCGCGATGTCGCATCCGTTGCGCCGCCGCCTGCTGGACATGCTGAAGCTGGACGGCCCGGCCACCGCGTCGGTGCTCGCGGAGAAAACCGGGCAGGCGGTGGGCAACGTGAGCCACCACTTGAAGGTGCTTTCCGGGGCCGGTCTGGTGGTCGAAGCGCCGGAGTTGGCGCGGGATCGGCGAGAACGGTGGTGGCGGCGCCCGTCCGACACGTTGTCGTGGGTCACTTCGGACTTCGCTGGGGACCCGGTGGCGGAGGTCGCGGAGGCGGTGAGCCTCGATCGGCAGACGACGTTGTCGCGGGCCTGGCTTTCGGAAATGGAGACGGCTCCGAAGGAATGGCGCGACGCGTGGTTCTCGACTGATGCGTGGATGCGGTTGACGCCTGCGGAATTAGCGGAGTTGAACGATCGGATGACCGCGCTTTTCCAGGAATTCGGTGCTAAGGCGGCTTCTGATCCTTCGACGGAACGGCTGCCGGTCTTCGTGTTTGGGCGTGGTTTCAGAGCGCAGCCGTGAGAGGCGTCGCGTTCCGTTTCTTGTGGACTGGGCAGACCGTCAGCACGGTCGGCAGCGCGGTGGCCAGTGCGTCGGTTCCGTTGGTAGCGTTGCTAGTTCTGCACGCCTCGACGTTCGAGGTCGCTTCGCTGACCGCTGCCGCGTGGGTTCCGTGGCTCGCGGTGGGGTTGCCTGCCGGGGCTTGGGTCGACCGGTGGCCTAAACGGCGGGTGATGCTCATCTGCGACGTCATCCAGATGGCTGCTTTTCTCGCCGTTCCTGTTTCGTGGGCTTTTTGCTTTCTTTCTGTCTGGGCGCTCTTAGCTGCCGCTTTAGTGGGCGGCTTTGCTAAGGTCTTCTTTTCCCTTGCCTATCGAGCTTTCCTTCCGTCTGTTGTGGACGATACGGATCTATTGGGAGCCAACGTCCGGCTCCAGGGTGCGGAGTCCGCCGCGCAAGTCGGCGGTCCTGGTTTGGCTGGACTGCTGGCTTCGTCGTTCGGACCAGTCAGCGGGGTGCTCGTGGATGCGCTGAGCTTCGGGTTTTCCGCACTATGCTTGGGTTTTTTGCGCGCCGACGAACCATCTCCGCGCCCGCGAACGCGCTTGCGCACCGAAATCGCCGAGGGCATGCGAATCGTGATCCGGGACCCTTACCTGCGGGTGCTGGTTTTGTCCGGCGGGGTCGCGAACCTGGCCCTGAACGGCTTTTTCGCGGTGGCAGTGGTGTTCCTGGTTGACGTGCTTGGTCAAGGCCCGGGTGCCGTCGGACTTGTGCTCGCTCTAGGCGAGGTCGGCGGAGTGCTCGGCGCGACGCTGGTGAGCCGCGTGGCCCGCCGGACCGGCACCGCTCGGGGTTTCCTGTGGTGCGAAGCGCTGGTAGTCCCGGCGATGCTGCTGGGCCCGCTGGCTCAGCCGGGATGGGGCTTGACGCTGTTTGTCCTTGCCGGAGCAGGAATCGCGGCGGGCGTGGTGGGGTCGAACGTGCTGGGCGCGACGTTCCGGCAGTGGTATTGCCCGCGCCATCTCTACGGACGGATCAGCGCGAGTTCAGCGATGGTCAACTACGGCACGATCCCGCTGGGCGCGCTGCTGGGCGGAGCGCTCGGACAAGCGGCCGGGGTACGGGTGGCGATGTTCGCGATGGTGGGCATTCAGCTGGCTTCGCTGGGAGTGCTGCTCGTGGGCCCGTTGCGGCGGGCGCGGGATTTTCCGGCAGCAACCCCTCTCGCCCAGCGCTAAAGCAGCAACACCTCAACCTCATCCCCCTCCGAAACCTCCGAAACCTCCTCCGGCAGCACAATCAGGCAGTTCGCCTGTGTGAACGCCGCCAGCAAATGCGATCCCGGCCCGCCCCTCGGCCCGACCATTCCGGTCACCTCGCCGAGAACCGGCGTGAAGAACCCCCTCCGGAACTGGCGTCGTCCGGCTGGAGAGGTCATGTCCTCGGTCAACCGGGCCCGCACTCGTCGGCGGTCCACGTCTGAATGGCCCATCGCCGACAGCACCGCCGGGCGCAGGAACGCTTCGAACGACACCAGCACACTCACCGGGTTCCCCGGCAGAGTCACCACTGGCACGCCGTTCCACCGGCCGCACCCCTGCGGGCCGCCCGGTTGCATCGCGATCTTCTGGAATTCCACGCCCTGCCCGGTCAGCGCGTCCTTCACCACTTCGTACGCGCCCGCCGACACCCCGCCGGAAGTGATCAGCAGGTCCACCGACTCCAGGCGCGGCTCGATGATCTTGCGGAATTCCTCCACCTCATCGACGACGCTCCGCACGACCTCGACCTGACAGCCGAGCTCCCGCAGCGCCGCCGCCAGCATCACGCTGTTCGACTCGTAGATTTGCCCGTGCTGCAACGGGTTCGGGGCTTCCACCAGCTCCGTGCCGGTCGACACCACCAGCACCGACAGCGGCCGGTACACCTCCAGTTCCGCCAGGCCGACCGCCGCGGCGAGACCGAGGTGCGCGTGGCTCAGGACGGTGCCCGCGTGCAGGGCGACGGCCCCCTTCGTGACGTCCTCGCCGGTCCGGCGGATGTGGTTGCCTTCCGCGGCCGCGCGGGAGATCCGGACTTCCGACGTACCGCGGTCGGTGTCCTCGACCATCACGATCGCGTCCGCGCCCGGCGGCAGCGGCGCGCCGGTCATGATCCGCTGAGCGGTACCCGATTCGAGCGGTTTGACGTCGACCCGGCCGGCCGGGATGTCGTCGGCCACGGGGAGCGTCACCGGCGCCTCGGCGACGTCCGCGGCGCGCACGGCGTACCCGTCCATCGCGGAGTTGTCGAAGGGCGGCAGCGCCACGCCGGCGAGCACGTCACGGGCCAGGACGAGCCCGGCGGCCTCAGCCACGGGAACAGTGCGGACAGGAGCGCGGCCGAGCAGTTCGGTCACGGTCTCGCGGTAGGCGTCGACGGAGATCACGCGGACCATCCTCCCTCTTGCTGCCCGTCGTGCAACACTCTCCCGGCACAAGCCGGGGAGTACGGGGAGAGTTCTGATGCAGTTTCGGGTCCGCAACCAGCCCGGGCGCGCCGCGCTCGCGACGCCCCGCTGACATGCGCGTCCACACCAGGCACACGCCGGGGTTCGGCGTCGCCCGCGTACTGCTCGCCCCCGGCGAAGCCGTGCAGGCCGCCGCGGAAACGTTGCTGGCCAGCAGCTTCAACGTGGCGGAGACGAACCAGAACCGCGGCCGCAAGGGCGGCCGTTCGGTGTTCACCGCACCGCAGGAGGGCGGCTGGGTCGACCTGGCCCCGCTCGGCCCCGGCGACGTCTACCCGCTCGAACTCACCGGGTCCACCGGCTGGTCGGTGCACCGCGAGAGCGTGCTCGCCCGGCCGAGCACGGTCCGCGTCGACCAGAACTGGGCCCCGCTGCAGCAGTTGTTCGGCGCCGATTCCGGGTTCCTCGAGCACTACAGCGGCCGCGGCCCGCTGCTGCTCACCGCGCCCGGCCCGGTCGACTCGTTCGACCTCGGCCGCGGCGAGATCGTGACCGTGCGGCCGGACTATCTCCTCGCCTATCCCGACACCGTGCAATGCCGGTTGCGCGCGCTCGACCCGAGCGGCCCGCAATCGCTGCGCACCGGCGAAGGGCTCGTCCTCGATTTCGCCGGACCGGGGACCGTCCTCGTCCAATCACGCAACCGGCGAGTAGCGCGGGCGTAAGAGGAATCTGCCGATTACCCCATTGCCGGGAGCGCTGATTCCGGTAGCGTGAACTGCACTTCGCACGCTGATGGACAGCGGATTCTCGTCCCGAGGGAGGGCGCCGTGGCAGTCGGCACCGTCAAGTGGTTCAACTCGGAAAAGGGCTACGGGTTCATCGAATCCCCCGAAGGCCCGGACGTCTTCGTTCACTATTCGGCCATCCAGGCCGACGGATTCCGCACTCTCGACGAGGGCGACCGGGTGGAGTTCGAAGTCCAGTCCGGCCGCGACGGCCGAAGCCAGGCCGCGGACGTCCGCAAGGTCTAGCGAGGCAGGTCCGCTGACCGGTTGGGCGAACCGGCAGTGGCAGCGGATACCGGCGCGTTAAGCTGCGCTGCGTGACAGGCGACGTGTCGGGGGACCTCACCGGTCGCCAGCTGGGCCACTACCGCATCGACTCGGTGCTCGGCAAGGGCGGCATGAGCGTGACCTATCAGGCCACGGACACGCGGCTCGGCCGCAAGGTGGCGCTGAAGGTCATCGGTGACCACCTCGGCGCCGACGCCGAGTTCCGCGAGCGGTTCGTCGACGAGGCACGCAACACCTCCGCGATCGACCACGCCAACGTCGTGCCGCTGTACGACTTCGGCGAACTCGACGGCATGCTCTACATCGCCATGCGGATGGTCGACGGCGGAGACCTCGCCGGCCTCATGTCCGCGGGCCCGATCAGCCCGTCCCGCGCGCTCAGCCTGCTCGACCAGGTCGCCGACGCCCTCGACACGCTGCACAACCACGGCCTCGTGCACCTTGACGTCAAACCGGCCAACGTCCTCGTCACCAGCCGCGAGACCTCGCGCGAGCACGTCTACGTCGCCGACTTCGGTCTCACCCGCCGCGGCGCCACCGGCCACCGCACCCGCGGCGGCGACTTCCTCGGCTCGCCCACCTACGCCGCGCCGGAACACCTGCGCGGCGAACCGCTCGACGGCCGCACCGACCAGTACGCCCTCACCTGCGTGCTGTTCGCCTGCCTGACCGGCAACCCGCCGTTCCGCGGTGACGTCCCCACCGTCATCAAGGGCCACCTCGGCGGAGAACCGCCGTCGGTGGCGAGCGTGGTCGCGCTCCCGGCCGCCGTGGACGACGTGATCCGCAAGGGCATGGCGAAAAACCCGAACGACCGCTACCCGAACTGCGTCGCGATGATCGCCGCGGCCAGGGTCGCGCTCGGCTCGCTCGCGACCTCGGACACCCCGCCGGGCCCCGCCCGGCCGAACGGACTTCCGGAGGCGGGCATGCAGCAAGGACCTGGCGGCGCCGGCGGACCGGGAGCCAGCGGACCCGGCGGTTCGGGACCCGGGGCTGGCGGACCGGCTGGGCAAGGCGGACCTGGCGCTGGTCCCGGCGGGCAGCCTGGAGCTCCCGGAGTTCCGGGACAGGGCGGTCCCGGCGGTGGTGCGCCGGGCGGCCAGGGCGTCCCCGGTGGTTGGGGCGCCCCGCAACCCGGTCAAGCGGGATACCCCGCCCAAGGCGGCTACGGCGGTCCCGCCGGTTACGGCAACCAGCCCCCGCCCGGTTATCCAGCACAGCCCGGACAGCCGCACCCTGGCCAGCAGGGCTACCCCGGCCAAGCACCGGCAGGCCCGCCTCCCGGCTACGGCTACCCCGGCCAACCGGGACACCCGGGCCAGCAGCCACCGCAAGGCCCCCCGCCCGGCTACGGCGGCTACCCGAACCAGCCCGGCTACCCCGCTCAGCCCACCCAGCAGGGGCACCCGAACCAGGCCTTCGGCGACCCGATGCGGCTGCGCCCGCCGTCCCCGGCAGGCGGCGCGGGCGCGTTCGAAACGAAGCCCAAGAGCGGCGGCCTGAAGTGGCTGTGGATCGCGCTGGGGGTGCTCGTCGTGGCCGGACTGGTCGTCGGCGCGATCTTCCTCTTCGGCGGGGACGACAAGGACAACGGCGGCACCGCTCCGACGTCCTCGGCGCCCAACATCCCGGTCGGTCCGGGCGGCTCGAAGTCGGCCGGACCGTCGTCGCTGCGCCCGCCGCCGTCGTCGATCCACATCCAGCCGAGCCACTGACCGGGTCGACCTGGTCCCGCCGGGCACCGGCGCTGACCTGCGCTCCTTGCACTCGACCCCGGAGAGTGCTAAACACGGCATTGGCACTCGACGCCGTCGAGTGCTAGGCGAGCGGTCACCGACCGCCTGCCTGAAGGTCGGGACGGTGAGGCTGACCCACCGGTCAGTCGTCCGTCGCGGGCACCGAGCCTGGCCGAGGACGTGTCCTGCTGCCGCCGCTGGAGACAGCGCGGCGGTGGCGCCCAATACCGGAGGACCACACCGCAATGGCCAAACTGATCGCGTTCGACGAGGACGCCCGCCGCGGTCTTGAGCGCGGCTTGAACACCCTCGCCGAAGCCGTCAAGGTGACCCTCGGCCCGCGGGGCCGGAACGTCGTGCTCGAAAAGAAGTGGGGCGCGCCGACGATCACCAACGACGGTGTCTCCATCGCCAAGGAGATCGAGCTCGAGGACCCGTGGGAGAAGATCGGGGCCGAGCTCGTCAAGGAAGTTGCCAAGAAGACCGACGACGTCGCGGGCGACGGCACCACCACCGCCACCGTGCTGGCCCAGGCGCTCGTGCGCGAGGGCCTGCGCAACGTCGCGGCCGGTGCCGACCCGATCTCGCTGAAGCGCGGCATCGAGGCGGCTGTCGAGGCCATCACCGAGCAGCTGCACAAGGCCGCCGTCCAGATCGAGACCAAGGAGCAGATCGCTGCTACCGCCTCGATCTCGGCCGCTGACCGCACCATCGGCGAGCTGATCGCCGAGGCGCTGGACAAGGTCGGCAAGGAAGGCGTCGTCACCGTCGAGGAGAGCAACACCTTCGGGCTCGAGCTGGAGCTCACCGAGGGCATGCGCTTCGACAAGGGCTACGTGTCCGGTTACTTCGTGACCGACCCGGAGCGCCAGGAAGCCGAGCTGGAGGACCCGTACGTCCTGCTCTTCGGTTCCAAGATCTCCAACGTCAAGGACGTCCTGCCGCTGCTGGAGAAGGTCATCCAGTCCGGCAAGCCGCTCCTGATCATCGCCGAGGACGTCGAGGGCGAAGCCCTGGCGACCCTGGTCGTCAACAAGATCCGCGGCACCTTCAAGTCCGTCGCCGTCAAGGCCCCGGGCTTCGGCGACCGCCGCAAGGCGATCCTGCAGGACATCGCGATCCTGACCGGCGGCCAGGTCATCTCCGAGGACGTCGGCCTCAAGCTGGAGAACGCGGACCTGTCGCTGCTGGGCCGTGCCCGCAAGGCCGTCATCACCCGTGACGAGACCACCATCGTCGAGGGTGCGGGCGACGCCGACCAGATCCAGGGTCGCGTCAACCAGATCCGCGCGGAGATCGAGAACTCCGACTCGGACTACGACCGCGAGAAGCTGCAGGAGCGGCTCGCGAAGCTGGCCGGCGGCGTGGCCGTCATCAAGGCCGGCGCCGCGACCGAGGTCGAGCTGAAGGAGCGCAAGCACCGCATCGAGGACGCGGTGCGCAACGCCAAGGCCGCCGTGGAAGAGGGCATCGTCGCCGGCGGTGGCGTGGCCCTGATCCAGGCTGCCGAGGCCGCTTTCGCGGGCCTGAAGCTCGAGGGCGACGAGGCCACTGGCGCGAACATCGTCAAGGTCGCCGTCGAGGCTCCGCTCAAGCAGATCGCGATCAACGCCGGTCTCGAGGGCGGCGTCGTGGCGGAGAAGGTCAAGGGCCTGCCGCAGGGCCACGGCCTGAACGCCGCCACCGGCGAGTACGAGGACCTGCTCGCGGCCGGCGTGCCGGACCCGACGAAGGTCACCCGCTCCGCGCTGCAGAACGCCGCTTCCATCGCGGCGCTGTTCCTGACCACCGAGGCTGTCGTCGCGGACAAGCCGGAGAAGGCTGCTGCCGCTCCGGCCGACCCGTCCGGCGGCATGGGTGGCATGGACTTCTGAGTTCGGCTGCTTTTCCGGCGAAGCCCGGTTCACCCTCGCGGTGGGCCGGGCTTCGCCCGTTCCTGGGCTCAGTCTTCGGGCGTCAGGACCGCGGCGGCGGCGTAGACCGGGAGGATCACCCCGGCCGAAAGCACGGCCCCGGCGACCGCGGCGATGCGCACCACCGCGGGGTCGACGTTGAGGTAGTTGGCCCATCCGCCGCACACGCCGGTGAGCATGCGGTCGGAGCGGCTGCGGAAGATCTTCTTGGCCGGTGCGGCCTGCACGTTGTCCGTCATGCCAGCAATACTCCGCGCCGGGAGCCCGCCGCACATCCGGGAACGTCCCGGAGAAAGCCCTGGGGACGCGACCCTGAAGTCTCCCTTATCCGCTGATCTTCCGGACCCGCTCGAACCGGTCCAGCCACGCCGCTTCCACCTCGGGCGACGCGGCGAATTCGGCGTAGGCGTCGGGTTCCGGCGCTTGCCGCAGCACCGGCAGATGACCGTCCACAGGGGACAGTGTGGCGGTGCAGACATCCCCGCGCAGCAATGACATCGTGCCGAGTCCGCAGGCGAAGTCCAGCTCCGGCAAGGCTCCGGCGAGGGCGAGCCCGGCGGCCAGCCCGACACTTGTCTCGACCGCCGACGACACCACGCACGGCAGGCCGCACGCCTCCGCGACCTCCAGCGCACGCCGTACTCCGCCGAGCGGGGCGACCTTGAGCACCGCGATGTCGGCAGCTCCCGCGACCGCGACCTTCAGCGGATCTTCCGCGCGGCGGATCGATTCGTCGGCCGCGATCCGCACCGACACCCGGCGTCGAACGGCGGCCAGGTCGTCGATGGTCGGGCACGGCTGCTCGGCGTACTCCAGTCCACCTGCTGCGCGGTCCAGTTCGCCCAGCGCGTGCACGGCGGTGTCGACATCCCACGCCATGTTGGCGTCGACCCGGATCGCGCCGGACGGACCCAACGCGTCGCGCACCGCTTCGATGCGCGCGCAGTCCTCGGCCAGTGTCGCGCGTTTGTCGGCGACCTTGACCTTCGCGGTGCGGCAACCGGAGGTTCGGACCAGTTCGTGCGCGCGTTCCGGCGACACGATGGGGACTGTCGTGTTCACCTCAATGCGGTCGCGGACCGGTTCGGGCCAGCCTTCTTCGCTCGCCTCGAGCGCGGCGGCGAGCCAGGGAACGCTCTCGGTGTCCGAATAGTCCGCGAACGGGCAGAACTCGCCCCAGCCGGCGGCACCGCGAACCAACAGCCCTTCACGGACGGTGATGTCCCGGAACCGGGTGTGCAGCGGGAGCGCGTAGACCTGCATGACTGCCGATCATGCCATCGCCGCCGCGGCGGAACCTAGGTGCCGCGGGGGCCGTCTCAACGCCACAATGGAACGTGTGGACGGCCTCGACTTCCGGGTGCTCGGCCCGGCCGAGGTGCTGGCCGGGGACCAGGTGGTGCCGCTGGGCGGCAGCCGCCCGCTGATCGTGCTCGCCGGACTGCTGCTGCGGGCCAACCGCCTGGTGTCGGTCGACGTGCTCAGCCACTGGCTGTGGGGCGACGACCAGCGCCGGTCGAAGGGTGCGCTGCAGACCTACGTCCTGCGGTTGCGGCGGGCGCTCGGCGACGGCGCGTCGATCCGCACCGAACGCGGCGGCTACCTGCTGGAAGTCGACGAGAACGCGGTGGACCTCGGTCGGTTCCGGCAATTCGCGGCGCGGGGCCGCAGCGCGGCGGAACGAGGCGAACACCGGCGGGCGGCGGGGTATTTCGAGGCCGCGCTGGGGCAGTGGCGGGGCCCGGCGCTGCAGAACGTCGAGTCGGACGCACTGCACCGGGACGAGGTCGGGCAGCTCGCCGAGGAGCGCACGCGGGTGCGCGAGCTGTGGGCCGAGACGTTGCTGACCGTCGGCGAACACGACACCGTCGTGCCCGAGTTGGAGCGGTTGACGCGCGAAAATCCGTTGCGGGAACGACCGCACGAACAGTTGATGTACGCGCTCCTCCGCTCCGGGCGGCAGGCCGAGGCGCTGGACGTGTACCGGCGGATCAGCGGATTGCTCGCCGAGGAACTGGGCTTGGACCCCGGTGCCGGACTGCAGCGCGCACACCGGCTCGTGCTGGGCGGCGACGCGGGCACCCGTTTCCGGACGCCTCTGGAACCCCATATACCGCACCAACTTCCGGCCGATCTAGGTGCTTTCGCCGGTCGAGCAGCGGATCTGAAAGCCCTGCGCGCGTTGCTGCCGGAAGCCCTCGACGACGGGACCTCCACGCCCATCGCGTCGGTGGAAGGCATGGGCGGACAAGGGAAAACCACCCTGTCTGTCCACTTCGCACACCAGATCGCCGATCGTTTTACCGGTGGTCAAGTGTTTCTGGACTTGCGTGGCTACGGTCCAGGCGCACCGGTGCCACCGATCGCCGCGCTGGAGACAATGCTCATCGCGCTGGGTGTTCCCGCCGACCGAATTCCGTCCGGTTTGGACGAACGAGCGGCGACTTGGCGCACGTACACCACCGGTCGGCGGCTACTGGTGGTTCTGGACAATGCGAACAGCACCGAACAAGTGCGCTACTTGTTGCCTGGACCGGGATGCCTTGTCGTGGTGACGAGTCGCTGGCAGTTGCGCGGACTGGTCGCGACACACGGCGCCCGACGAATCGCTCTGTCTGAATTGGACAGTGAAGAAGCGGTGGAACTGCTCGCCTCGGCCATCGGGGTCGAGCGGGTGCACGAGGATCCCGTCGCGGCTGGCCGGTTTGTGCAGTATTGCGGCGGACTCCCGCTGGCGATCCGGATCCTCGCCGTGCGCGCGGCGCAGTTCCCGCGGCTGCCGCTGGACGAGTTCGTGACAGCGCTGCCCTCGGATGCCGGCCGGTTGAGCACTTTCGACCTAGGCGACGGCGACGAGACCAACATCCGCACGGTCTTTTCTTATTCCTACCGGGTTTTGTGTCCAGCGGCGGCGAGGCTGCTGCGGTTGCTGGCGCTGTCGGTCGGCCCGGATTTGTCGCTGGGTATGGCAGTAGCGCTCAACGGAAGGTCTGAAAAGGACACTCGCGGCGCTCTCGACACGCTCGTTTCGGCGCACCTGCTCACCCAGCCGAAACCGGGCCGGTACCAGTTCCACGACCTGATTCGCGCCTATGCCACTGAACTGTCGGAACAAGAAGACGACGCCGCCGAACGCATGGCGGCCAGCGCGCGATTGCTCGACTGGTTCATCGCGTCGGCGCGGAACGCGGGTCTGGCGATGCGTCCGCACCAGCTGATGGACGAAATCGGGCCGATCCTGTCTGACGGAGTGCTCGAGTTTTCGGACTTCCACCGGGCGTTGGCTTGGTTTATCGAGGAACACGCGAATCTGCTCTCGGTGATCCAATGGTCGTTCCGGATCGGCCAGTACGCGCGGTGCTGGCGACTGGCGTGGTCGCTGTTCACCTACTTCGCCGGCCGCGCACGGGTCGACGAATGGCGGTACGTCTTCGAGATTGGCCTGCGGGCGGCGCGGAATTCCGGTGAGCGGCACGGTGAAGCGGCGATCCTCAATGGACTCGGCGTGATCGAGGGAGTCGCGCGGAACTACGTGCTGGCGCGCGAGTATCTCGAGCAGGCGCTGGCTGTGCAGCTGGAACTGGGCTCGCTGCCGGGAGAGGCGCGGGCGCGTTACAACCTGGCGATGACCGCGCAGAACATCGAGGACTTCCCGGAGGCGTACCGGCATGGCCTGCGGTCGCTGGAAATCACGCGGGAACTGGGATTCACCTCGGTGGAGGCGAACGTTTTGCGCGCCTTGGGCGACCTGTGCGCGATGATGGGCGACTACCCGCAGGCCCTGTCGCTCGCGGACGAGGCGCTGGCTTTGGTCCCTCCGGACGACCTGCCGCAGGGCCGCTTTTCGTTAGCCGCGAGGGCCCGCGCGTTGCTGGGCTTGGGGCGGCACGTGGAGGGAATCGAGTGCCTGTCCGAGGCAGTCGACATGTTCTTCGCCATGGATGAGGAGTATGAGGCCGCGGATGTGCTGTCGGAACTCGGCACCGCACACCTACGCTACGGCCGCACCGCCGCGGCCCGAGACTGCTGGCTACGCGCGGTCCGGTTGTTGACGAGGCTGGACCACCCGGACGCGGACCGGGTGCGGGCGCAGCTGGCTGGGTTGGTGCGGGGGTAGTTTCGGCGGTGATGCCGCGATGCCGGGCTCGGGATCGCTGGCTGGGCAAGGTTGTTGATGCGGTTGGTGCATTCGGATGCGGATCGTCCGCAAAGCCGCAGTGCGCACACGCGCGATGGCAGCGCCGCCGTGGTGCGGGATTGCTGGGTAAGTGCGGTTCGGTTGTTGGCTCGGCCGGACCACTCTGATAGGGATCGGATGCGAGCGCGGTCGACCGGATTACGGTGAAAGGAGGTCCGGCCTTACCGCTGCTGCGCGAGATTGGTTGGCCCACCGGGACGGAGCAACTGCGGGACCAATTGGCCAGAGGCGTGAGGGCGGCTTCGGCCAGATCGCTGCGGTCCGAGATGGTGCGGGGTCTGGCAGGTGGCGCGGCTGGAACATCCCGGCGCGAAGTGGGCAAGCACAGTTGCCTGGCACCAGGGCCAACTTCCGCCGTTTGACAGAGTGTTTCCTGTTGTTCACCTGAGGGCAGCGGGGCGCGGTGGTCCGCGTGCCGACCCCCAGCGGCAGCACGTAGACCACCGGCGGCCCGTGCCACTACCCAACCGGAGTGCGCTCACTGTCCGCTCACTGTGTCGGGTCGGGTTCTGCGGGGAGGCCGAGCAGGCGGGCGAGCGTGACGGCGTTGTGCGGGGCCGCGACTTTGCTGTCGTTGTCGAAGTAGACGTGCACGTCGCGGCGGCCGTTGTCGTGCCATTCGGTGATCTTCGCGGCCCAGGCGCGCAGGGCTGAGTCGGAGTAATTGCTGGTGTAGAGCTCTTCCGCGCCATGCAACCGGACATAACTGAAATCAGTGGTCTGGTCCTCCCGGTACGGCCACGGCGCGGCGGCGTCGGAGGTCACCAGGGCTACCTGGTGTTTTTTGAGCAAATCCAGCGCTTCGCTCGTGGTGAAGCTCGGGTGGCGCACTTCGAGCGCGTGCCGCATCGGTCGGTCGGATCCTGGTTCCAGAAACGGCGGGGACTTGAGTTTGTCGTCGTGTTTCGCTCCGAGCGTGGCTGCTTCGGTGGTGGTGCGGGGGAGTTGGCTGAGGAACGTCGAAACCCGATCGGCGTCGAAGGCCAGCCGCGCTGGGAGTTGCCAGAGGAACGGTCCCAGTTTGTCGGCGAGCGCGAGGACGCCGGACGCGAAGAAGTTGGCGAGCGCGGTTTCGACGTCCCGCAACTGTTTGAGGTGCGTGATGAACCGGCCGCCCTTGACGGCGAACAGAAATCCGGCTGGGGTTTCGGCGCGCCAGCCGAGGTAGCGCTCCGGTCGCTGCAGCGAGTAGAAGGACCCGTTGATCTCGACGGCGTTCATCTGCCGGGAGAGGTGCTCGAGTTCGCGTCGTTGCGGCAGTCCAGACGGGTAGAACGCGCCGCGCCACGGCGGGTATCGCCAGCCGGACGTGCCCACTCGGATCTGGCCGATTTCGCTCACCGCCTTTCGTGCCCGGGGATTCCCGTCTGGACGGTCGCGGAAACCCAGCCTTTGGGACAGCTGGGCTGATTATTGGGACAGATGTCCTGTTCGCCGGGCTGCGGCGGTCACAACAGTCGCGGCCCGGATACCGGAGTGCTAGACGTGCGTGGAGCTGATGACCTGACCGCCCGGTGGGCGCGGGACGATGTCGAACGGAGTCGCGACGTTGGGGGCATGTTGCGTGGCCGCGTCGATGAGCTTGCGCGGTGCCGGGAGGTCGGTCAGAGCGAGCAGGAAACCGTCGGACCCGAGGTTTACGGCTGGAGGTTCTCCAGGTCCTCGAGCAGGTTCGGGTGCGTGGGCTGCCAGCCGAGGACTTCGCGCGTACGGACGCTGGTGGCGGGCTGGTCCCGGGCGAAGATCGGGCCGAACGGGCCGAAGTTTTCCTGCGGCACCGGTTCGACTGGCAAGCCGAGCCGTCGGCCGATGACGGCCGCGATGTCGCGGACCGCGTCGCCCTCGTCGGCTACGGCATGCCAGGCCGTTCCGGCCGGTGCTGATTCGAGCGCCAGGCGGAACAGGGCCGCCGCGTCGCGTGCGTGCACGGCTGGCCAGCGTTGGGTGCCGTCGCCGGGGTAGCCGACCACGCCGGTGCGGCGCGCCTGTTCGGTGAGCAGTCCGGCGAAGCCGCCCTGGCCCTCGTTGTGGACTGTGCGCGGCATGCGGACCGCCGTGGCGCGCACGCCGCGTGAAGCCATCGCCAGCAGCGCATTGACCGAGCGGCCGCGGCCGGCGACTGGACCGTCGGTCGGCAGCGGATCGTCTTCGGTAGCAGCGCGGCCGGGAACCCACGGCGTACCCGAGACCGTCACGATCGGACGGTCGCTGCCGACGAGTTCTTCTCCCAGCGCGGCCATGGCGGCGCTCTCTTCGGCGATCGACCGCGCGAGCGCTTCCTCGGTGCTGTAGTCGCTGCCGAACGCCAGGCTGATCACGCCGTCGGACTGCGCGGCACCGGTCCGCAGGACGTCGAGGTCGGCGATTTGCCCGCGCAGCACCTGGGCGCCGGCGTCGGTGAGGGCCTGCGCGGACTTGTCCGAGCGGGCCAGCGCGAGAACCGTGTGCCCGTTGGCGAGCAGTTCGGCCACGACCGCGGAGCCGATCGTGCCCGTACCGCCGGTGACGAAAACCTGCATGAGACTCTCCCGAGGTGATAAGACCTTTGTCCCGTCACCATACACAGTGACGGGACTCTTGTCCCGTCACTAGGATGAGCTCATGGCCCGATGGCAACCGGAGACAACGCAGCGGCTTGTCGTGGCGGCGGTCGACCTGTTCACCGAGCAGGGCTACGACGCCACCACCGTCGCGCAGATCGCCGAACGCGCGGGCGTCACCAAGAGCACGTTCTTCCGGCACTTCTCCGACAAGCGGGAGCTGCTGGTCGCCGGTCAGGAGACGTTGAGCCGGCTGCTCTCCGAGGGAATCGCCGAGGCGCCCGCGGAAGCCAGCCCACTGGAGGCAGTCGCGGCCGGTCTCGAACGAGCGTCCGGGGCGATGGGGCCGGCGAACCGCGAACTCGGCCCTCGCCTCAAGGCCGCGGTGGCGGCCAGCACCGAGCTTCAGGAACGGGACGCGCTCAAGAACGTCGGCCTCGCGGCTTCGATGTCCTCCGCGCTGGTCGCGCGCGGGGTCCCCGACCCGACCGCGCATCTCGCGGCTGAGTTGGGGGTTATCGCGTTCAAACGGGGCTATACGCAGTGGTCCGAAGCCGAGCGCGACAGTGAGCACGGTCTCGCGCACTACGCGCTGGCGGCGCTACGGGATTTGCGTGCGGCTGCGGCGTCATTGGAGTGACGCGCGGCGCGAGGCTTGTCTGAGGGGTCTGGCTCAGTGCTCGACGCGGTCACTATCGTGCCTCGCCTCGCCTCGCCTCGCCTCGCCTCGCCTCGCCTCGCCTCGCCTCGCCTCGCCTCGCCGTGCCCGCGGCCGCCGGGCTGTGACGAGTCGGCCAAGCCGATGAGACCCGTCGGATGTCCCTGCCGCGCTGGCCGGTGAGGCTCCGTCGAGACGGTCAGGTCTGCCCGGCCCGACGGATTCGCCGACGTCGCCGTGCCTGCCAGTTCGCGGTCAGGTCGACGGATCGCCCGGCGCTGCCGGATGCCGCCGTCTTTGTGGGGGCCGCAGCTTCGCCGGGTCCGATGGATCCTGGCGGGTTGGACGGATCGCTCAGTTCCCTCCGTCGACGGATCGGTCGGCGCCGCCGTATCCGCCAGCTAGCGGCCAGGTTCGACGGATCGCCTGGCGCTGCCGGACGCCGCCTTCCTGGGGAGGTCCGCCAGCTCCGCCGGAGCCGATGGATCCTGCCGCGTTTGACGGATCCGTCAGCTCCCCCGCCGACGGATCCGTCAGCGTCGCCGTATCCGCCGGGCCCGCCAGCTCCGCCAAGCCTCGCTGTGCCGTTGGAGACCGGCGGATCCGGAGCGGCATCGGCGGAGCCTGCGCCGCCTTCGGCCCCGCAGTCCGCACCTCCTCATTTCCTCAGGCCCACGAGAATCGCCACCGTCGGCTCTGTACCAGGGACGTCGCGTACTCCCGCAAATTCCCCGGCTGGGCGAGGTATGTCGGGAGGCTGAAGGCCCGGTGCTCGGCCGCCACTGTCAGCGCCCTGGCGTGGGTGCGGGGTGGGGCGGAGACCGACAACTCGAGCGAGTCGAAGCCCAACGTCACCAGCGTCGCGCCGAAGCGGTCTTCCCAGCTGCGCAGGACCGCTGACAGTTCCGCGACCTGGTCTGTCGACTTGATCATTCCCGTCCAGCCGATGAGGGCCGGGACGTCGGCCGGACGGTCGGCTTGGACCAGGCCGAGCCGGTGCGGGGTGCGGGCGGTCAGGATCGAGCCGGTGTTGCCCGCCTCGGCCAGCGGGTCCGAGCGGCGGTGCGAGCGTTTCGCCAGCCCGGGGAAGCGGGTGCCGAAGGGGCGCAGGCAGGCTCCGCCACAGCACGAGCCGTCCCACCAGCGGGCCAGTACTTCGGCGGGGTCGGCGTTGCCGATGCGGTGACCGGCCGGAGCGAGGCGGCCGCGGTCGTCCAGCCAGTCCTCGCCGCGGGCGGTGAAGCGCTGGTCGGGCGGGATCAGCACGGGCCACAGCCCCGACCGCTCGAACTCCGCGACACAGCTCAGGTACCGCTGCGGCCGCGCGAGCGGCTCCTCCGACACCCAGATCCGCCCGTGCCAGCGCCCTGGCGGCAAGGTCTGGACCGGCGGTGCCCCGACGCCGGGGCGGAACGGTGCGATCGTCATGAGCTTCCCCTCGAACTGGTGTTCGGTACCTGCAGATCGAACAGTAGTTCGAACCACCGACAATTTCCAGGGCACCACTCGCTCGTCCGTTCGAGTGAATCTGGCGAAAGCCCAGGTCGAGGGCGGAAAGAGTCAGCGCCGGGAGACGCGGCGCACCCGGACCGCGACGAACAGGCCGACGGCGATCGCCACCGCGGCGAGCACGACGTACTGGAACACCGACGCGTACCGGTCCACCAGCGACCAGCTCTCCCCGAGCACATACCCGGCCACGACGAACGCGGTGTTCCGCAGGAGGCTGCCGGCCGTCGTCAGCAGCAGGAAGCGGCCGAACGGCATCCGTTCGACGCCAGCCGGCAGCGAGATCAGGCTGCGGAAGATCGGCACCATCCGGCCCAGGAACACCGCCTTCCCGCCATGCCGGGTGAACCACGCTTCGGTCCGGTCGAAGTCGGCGGCGTCCATCAGCGGCAGGCGGCCGAGCAGCGCCCGGCACCGGTCGCGGCCGAGCAGAGCGCCTAGCCAGTAGACGATCACGGCTCCGGCCAGCGAGCCCAGCGTCGTCCAGAAGAGGGCTCCGGCCAGGCTGAAGGTGCCGCGGCTCGCGGAGAAGCCGGCTAACGGGAGGACGAGTTCGCTGGGGATCGGCGGGAACAGGTTGTCCAGGCCGACGACGATCGCGGCGCCGATGCCGCCGAGCGAGTCCATCAGTCCGACGGCCCACCCGGCCAGTCCGGTGAGGGGTTCGGCGGGGGCGGCGAGCAAGAGGTGCACGGGGAGTCCTTTCACGACGGAGACAACGTCGTCGAAGGTAGAAAGCCAAGGCGCGCAACACATTGCTGTCGGCCACCCGGAGAATTGCGGAAAACCGCAGTACTCCGCCCCGACCAGACTGGCTAGCCTGATCAACGTGAACAGACCGCGAGTGCTGCGCCGGACGGCGGGCGTCGGCCTAGGCGCGCTGACGGCGCTCATCGAGGTGTCGTACCTGGTACTCGCCGCGCCGCTCCTCGTCATCCCCGCCGCCCGGCTGCGGGTCTTCCGCGGCGCGCGCAGGCTCGCCGAAGCAGAACGCGCCCGGCAGCAGCGGTTCTTCGACGCCAGCAACGGCGACGACTACGACGGCCGACGCGCCCTCCAATACCTCGTCCCACGCAGCCTCACCGGTCTGCTCGCGCTGGGAGTGTGGGTGTGCATCGGCGCGGGTGTCGGAGCAGGGGCGTTCTACTTCGTCCAACTGGTTTCCGGACAGGCTCCTGGCGGTGCGGGAGAGGGGACCCTCCTGGACTGGCTGCCGGTGCTGGTCCTCGGCGCGATCGCGATATTCCTTTGTGGACAGGGCCTGATCGGCGTGGCCGGACTCGATCGTCGGCTGGCGCGGCGGTTCTTCGGGCCGAGCAGTCAGGAACTGTTGCGGCGCAGGGTTTCCGAGCTGGCGACTACCCGGAGCGAAGTGGTCGAGGCCGTCAACGAAGAACGTCGCCGCATCGAGCGTGACCTGCACGACGGGGTGCAGCAAAGGCTGGTCGCGTTGGGGGTCCTGCTGGGCAGGGCGCGTCGGGCGGACGACGCCCGCCGAGCGGCTGAGCTGGTCCGGCAGGCGCACGAAGAATCGCAGGAAGCGTTGCGCGAGCTGCGAGAGGTGAGCTGGCGCGTGTACCCGATCGCGCTGGACGAAAGCGGTCTCGAGGCCGCGCTGGAGTCTCTGGCCGAGCGCGCCACGATCCCGGTCGACCTTCGTTACGCGCTCGGCGAGCCCTCGCCGGAGCAGGCGACGGTGGTCTATTTCGTGGCTTCCGAGTCGGTCACCAACGCGGCCAAACACGCCAGCGCCAACAAGGTCACCATTGACGTCCGCCAGGAAGAAACCAAGCTCGTCGCCGAGATCACCGACGACGGTTGCGGCGGTGCCCGAGTCGGCTCGAGCGGCGGATTGTCTGGACTAGCCAGGCGGGTGGCGGCGATGGACGGCGAATTCTCCTTGCAGAGCCCCGAAAACGGGCCAACTATAGTGCGGGTGACGCTGCCGTGCGAGTGATCCTGGCCGAGGACGCGACGTTGCTCAGGGAAGGTCTCGTACGGCTGCTGGCGGAGGAAGGCCACGACGTGGTCGTCGCGGTGGGCGATGGCGAGAAACTCCTCGAAGCGACCGCCGAACACCAGCCCGACGTGGTCGTCACCGACGTTCGCATGCCGCCGACCCACACCGACGAAGGACTGCGTGCCGCGCTGGAAATCCGCGAACGCTGGCCGGACACCGGGGTGCTCGTGCTGTCCCAGTACGTCGAGAAACGTTACGCCGCAAAGCTGATCGGCGGCGACGGCGGCCGCGTCGGGTACCTGCTCAAGGACCGGGTGGCGCAGGTCGGCGACTTCCTCGACGCACTGGATCGGGTCGGGGCCGGCGGCGCGGCCTTCGATCCGGAGGTGGTGCGCAGGCTGGTCGCCCGCACCTCGCACGAGGACGCGCTCGCCCGGCTGACCCCGCGCGAGCGCGATGTTCTGGAGAAAATGGCGCAGGGCCACACGAACGCGAGCATCGCCACGCTGCTGTTCGTCTCGCAGAGCGCCGTGGAGAAGCACGCGAACGCGATCTTCGACAAGCTCGACCTGCCGCAGGAGAAGGGCTACAGCCGCCGCGTGCTGGCCGTTCTCCGTTACCTCGGCTCGTAATTCACAGCGGCCGCCGCAGATCCTCCGCGTCGACGATGTGGTACGCGTACCCCTGTTCGGCCAGGAACCGCTGCCGGTGCGCCGCGTACTCCGTGTCCACAGTGTCCCGCGACACGATCGAATAGAAATGCGCCTGCCGTCCGTCGCCCTTCGGACGCAGCAGCCGGCCGAGGCGTTGCGCTTCCTCCTGCCGTGAGCCGAACGTGCCCGACACCTGAATCGCCACCGACGCTTCCGGCAGGTCGATCGAGAAGTTCGCCACCTTCGACACCACCAGCGTGCGCAGTTCGCCGCGGCGGAACTTGTCGAACAGCTCCTCGCGCTCCTTGTTCCGCGTCGAGCCCTGGATGACCGGGGCCTCCAGCTCCGCGCCGAGCATCTCCAGCTGGTCGAGGTACGCGCCGATCACCAGGGTCGGCTCGCCGTGATGCTTGTCCACAATGGACCGGATCACCGGGATTTTCGTCATCGCCGTGGCGGCCAGTTTGTACCGCTCGTCGGAGTCCGCGGTGGCGTACTGCAGCCGCTCGTTTTCCGTGAGCGTCACCCGCACCTCGGTGCATTCCGCCGGCGCGATCCAGCCCTGCGCTTCGATGTCGCGCCACGGCACGTCGTACCGCTTCGGGCCGATCAGCGAGAACACGTCGCCCTCGCGGCCGTCCTCGCGCACCAGCGTGGCGGTCAGCCCGAGCCGCCGCCGCGACTGCAGGTCCGCGGTCATCCGGAACACCGGCGCGGGCAGCAGGTGCACCTCGTCGTAGACGACCAGGCCCCAGTCGCGCGAATCGAACAGCTCCAGGTGCCGGTACTCGCCCTTGGTCTTGCGCGTGACCACCTGGTACGTCGCGATGGTGACCGGCCGGATCTCCTTCTTCTCCCCGGAGTACTCGCCGATCTCGTCCTCGGTGAGCGACGTGCGCGCGACCAGTTCGCGCTTCCACTGCCGCCCGGCGACGGTGTTGGTGACCAGGATCAGCGTGGTCGCCCTGGCGTGCGCCATCGCGGCCGCGCCGACCAGCGTTTTGCCCGCGCCGCACGGCAGCACGACGACGCCGGAACCGCCCGCCCAGAACGCTTCCGCCGCCTGCCGCTGGTAGTCGCGCAGGTGCCAGTCTTCCTCGGCGAGCTCGATCGGGTGCGCTTCCCCGTCCACGTACCCGGCGAGGTCCTCGGCGGGCCAGCCGACCTTCAGCAGCGCCTGCTTGAGCCGCCCGCGTTCGGACGGGTGCACGATCACCGTGTCGTCGTCGATCCGCGAGCCCAGCATCGGGCTGATCTTCTTGTTGCGCGAGACCTCTTCCAGCACCGCGCGGTCGGTGGTGGTCATGACCAGGCCGTGCGCCGGGTGGTTGGCGATCTGCAGCCGCCCGAACCGGCCCATCACGTCCACGACGTCGATCAAGAGCGGCTGCGGCACCGGGAAGCGCGAATACGTGGTGAGCGCGTCCACCACCTGTTCCGCGTCGTGCCCGGCGGCGCGCGCGTTCCACAACGCGAGCGGCGTGATCCGGTAGGTGTGCACGTGTTCGGGCGCTCGTTCCAGTTCGGCGAACGGCGCGATCGCGATCCGCGCGTCGTCGGCACGCGGATTGTCGACCTCGAGCAGCACGGTTTTGTCGGACTGGACGATCAGGGGGCCATCAGTCACCTCTCCTTTATACGTTCCCTCCCGTCCCGCGGCCCGGGGATGCCAAGATGGCGGAACGAAGCCGCGGGAGGGGACCCAGTGACCACACCACCGTTCGGCATGCCGCCGATCGCGAACCCGTACCAGCCGCCCCCGCGGCAGCCGGTCCAGCGCGGTCCGAAGCGGGTGTCGGGCAAGCTGAAGGCGCTCTTCGCCGCTCTTGTGGTCGTGGCGCTCGGGCTCGGCACCCTCGGCGCGTTCGGGTTCGCCGCGATCGCGCGCTCGGCGGGACCGCCGGTCGTGGGCAGTTGCCTTTACCTCTCTTCGCTGGGCTCGGAGACGCAGACCTACACCGGGGCGGACTGCTCCGACCAGGCCGCCACCTTCCGTGTCGACGCCGTGTCCAACGGCCGATCCTCCTGCCGCGGCGAGGACTACGTGCGGTTCGAGCTGTATACGTCGGCCCGCAGCACCAGCAAGCCGTCCGAGACGCTGTGCCTGGCGCTGAACGTCGTGTCCGGCGAGTGCGTGCGCGACGTTTCGGACGAGTCGAAGGGTCGGCAAGGTCGCGTGCGACGACCCCAAGGCGGAAGCACGCGCTGTGGTGCACAACGGCACGCGGTCGGCGTCGAGCTGCGGCGACAAGGACGTGTCGCTGGTCTATGTGGGGCCGCCGGTGCGGACGATTTGCCTGCAGCCGACCGGGGCGAGCATCTAGCGCCTACAAGGCGTTCGGGAGCATCGCCGCCACGTCGAGGCGGTTGGCGAGCTGTCCGGAGCTGTGCATGAGATCGGCCACGCGCTGCAGGCGGGTCGCCGACAGCGTGGTCGGGTAGCTGCCGAGCGAGATCAGCGCGGCGGTGGTCTGGTCGATGTCCGAGAACGACGGCAGCGCGTCGCGCACCTTGGCCGTGTCGGACGCGGCCAGCTGGGCCTGGGTGAGGACGTTCCGGAACGCCGTCAGCGTGCGCGGGTTCGCGGCGGCGAACTGGCCGGTCGCGGCGTAGCCGGACGCTGGGAAGTCCAGCGTCGCGCCGGTCGAACCGTCGGCGAGGATCTGCGCGCCCAGCTCTTTCTCCGCGCGGGTGATGTACGGCTCGACCATCAGCGCGGCGTCCGCGTCGCCGGATTGGAGCGCGGCCGGCATCTGCCCGAACGGCCGGGGCACGAACTCGATCTTCGATTTGTCGACGCCCGCCGTGCCGAGGACCGCACGCGCGGTGAGCGCGCCGATGTCGTCGGGGGAGTCCACCGCGATCTTCGGGGATTTCTTCGCGGTCGGTTCGGTGTAGTCGGAGCCGGGCAGCGTGACGAGGGCGATAGTGGTGCGGCCGAAGGTGTACGCCTCGCCTTGCAATTGCAGCGCGGTGCCGGACGCGGCGGCACGGAACAGCGACACGTCGCTGCCGAATGTCACATCGACCTGTCCGGACTTCAGTTTTTCCACGCCGTCGCCGTCGCCGAGTTCCACCAGTTGGACATTCAGCCCGGCCTGGCGGAACTTTCCCGCCGCGACGGCCATCCGCAGCGGGGCGGTGTCGATCGGGCTCGCGACACCGACCCGCAGCGTCGTGCGTTCCGGCGGCGGCGCTTGCCCGGAGTCACCGGATCCGAACACGGAGCAGCCGCTGAGGGCGAACAACGTCGCCACCAGCGCAAACCTCAGACCGGTCGCTTTCACGTGCCATCCCCTGCCGGGAGAATCTCTGCCTCGTGCTGGATCGTATGGGCCGCTGCCCATACGATCGCCCGCAGGGCTGTGCCCCCGCCAGGGTGGCTTCCCGATCTTTTCGCCGGAACTACCAAGCGGTAGCTTCCGGCCGGAGCCCCAGGACGTCCGCGGGCAGAGGTTCCCGCGGTGGAAAAGGAAGCACAGGTGACCCGTCGCGACGACCGTCCCCGTTCGGGTGACGCGACGGATCCGGCTGCCTCGCGTCCGGTCGGCGGCCGGTGGCGGCTGCGGAACTGGCGGCTGCGCACCAAGCTCTTCGTCGTCCTGCTGATCCCGGCGCTCGCCGTGGTCGTGCTGGTCGGCCTGCGGGTCAACAGCGACCTGCGCGACGCCCGCCAGCTCGCCGAGTTCGCCGCTCGCTGCCGGGTCGACACGACGGTCGCCGAGGTCGTGCACCAGCTGCAGCGGGAACGCGACGTCACGGTGCGGTTCGTCGCGGGCGACCGGAAGGGCCCCACGGACGTCCTCGTCGGCCAGCGCACCCGCGTCGACCTGGCGATCGGCGCGTTCGAGCGGTCGCTCGCCGACAGCAAGCCGCGGCTCGACGAGTCGGCGGCGGGCGATCTGCAGCAGAGCGACGACCGGCTGAGAGTGCTGGGCGGCCTTCGGTATTCGGCCGAGCACTCCGCGTATCCGGCGGACGCGGTGCTCCGTTCTTACAGCGAGCTGATCTCCGGCCTGCTCGACATCAGCGACACCGTCGCGGCCGACGTCACCGAACCCGACCTGGCCCGGCTGCGGCTGGCCGGGAACGCGCTCGCGCGGATCAAGGACCAGATGTCGGTCAAGCGCGCGATCATGTCCGCCGCGATCGCGCAGGGCACGCTCAACCGCGACCGGACGCGCGCGCTGCTCGGCGCGGAAGCCGAACTGGCCGCCGCGCGCAATGACTACCGCACCTTCGCCACGCCGGACGAGCAGCGGATGTACTCGGACACGGTGATCGGCATCGTCGTGGACATCGGCAACGACATGGTCGAGTCGGCCCTCACGCGCACGGAGAACAACCAGCCGCTCTCCGGCCTGGACGCCGACCAGTGGGACACCGCGTCGACGTACACGGTCAATCTCGCCCACCAGGTGCAGCAGGCGCTGCTCGTCCAGCTCCAGGACAAAACGGACGCACGCGCCGCCAGCGCCCGCGCGTCGACGATCTGGGACGGCGGAATCGTCATCGGCGTCCTGCTGGTCGCCGGGGTGCTTTCGGTGGTGATCGCGCGCTCGCTGCTGCGGCCGTTGCGGATCCTGCGCCGCACCGCGCTGGAGGTCGCCGACCACCGGCTGCCCGAGGCCGTGCAGCGGCTGCTCACCGAGCCCGACCCGGCGCCGGAGAACCTGCGGCACCGGGCGGCGGTCGCTCCGGTGCCGATCTTCACCCGCGAGGAAGTCGGGCAGGTCGCGCGTGCGTTCGACGCGGTGCACGGCGAGGCGGTCCGGCTGGCCGCCGAACAGGCGATGCTGCGCGAGAACGTCAACGCGATGTTCGTCAACCTGTCGCAGCGCAGCCAGGACCTGGTGGAGCGGCAGCTGTCCGTGCTCGACCGGATGGAGGCGGGCGAACAGGACCCGGAGACCCTCGGCGGGCTGTTCGAACTCGACCACCTTGCCACCCGGATGCGGCGCAACAGCGAGAACCTGCTGGTGCTGTCCGGCACCGACCTGGCGCGCGAGGACACCGGACCGGTGGTGGCCGACGAGATCATCGGGGCCGCACTGTCCGAAGTGGAGGATTACCAGCGGATCGAGATCGGCCCGGCCCCGGCGCTCGCGGTGCGCGGCGACGCGGTCAACGACCTCGTGCACGTGGTGTCCGAGCTGCTGGAGAACGCCACCCGGTACTCCGGGCCGCAGACGGCGGTCACCGTGGACAGCGCGCGGACGCCGGAGGGGGCGTGGCGGATCGAGATCACCGACCGCGGCGCGGGCATGCCGCAGGCGGAGATCGACCGCACCAACGCGCGGCTGGCGCATCCGCCCGAGGTCGACGTCGAGGTGTCGCGCCGGATGGGCCTGTTCGTGGTCGCGACGCTGGCCGAACGGCACGCCATCGCGGTGAAGCTGAGCCCGGCCGAGGGACGCGGTCTCACCGCGACGGTCGTCGTTCCGCCCGCGTTGATCACCGAAGCCCCGCCGCTGCCGCAGCCGCCCCCGCCGGTCGAACCGGAGCCCGCGCCGGAGCCGGAGCTGCTCGCCCCGCTCGCGCCGCTGGCCCCGCCCGAGGAACCGGAGGAGCCCGCCGAACTGGTCGCGCCGACCCTCGACGCCGGTCCGCTGCGGCGGGCCCCGGTGGTCGAGGAAACGCCGTCGTGGCCGGTCGAATCGGCGCGGTCGCATCTGGAGATCGACGCGCCGACGGACCGGATGCCCGCGTACCGCGACGTGCTGTCCCGCTGGTTCGATCTCTCCGCGCCGCCGGAGGAGCAGGTGGCCCCGGAGCCGCGCCTGGTCGCGCCGATGCCGGAGGTGCCCGCGTTCGAACCAGAACCAGAACCAGAGCCGGAACCTGCGCCCGAGCCCGACCACCAGGCCGCCGAGCCGCGGCACGCCTACGAAGCGCCGCCGGAGTTTCCGACCGAAGACCCGGACGACGCGGCCCCCGCCTGGCCCACCCCGGCGCACCTGGAACAAGAGGACGGGGCCGAGGACACCTGGCCGTTCCTGCGGGTCGCCGACGTGACCGGCGGCCCCGCCGCGGAGCCCGGGCAGCGGCCGATACTCTCGCTTTCCCCCGACGCGGTGCGCGCCCGGATGACGAGCCTGCAAGGCGGCTTCCGGCGCGGCAGGCACGCCAGGGGGGAAGACACCCCGCCACTGGATCGAAACGGATGAGGCATGAGGTCGAACACCGCCCTGCTGGAAGTGATCGCGCTGGGCGCGCAGGATGCGGAGCGGGCGCAGGAGGGCGGAGCGGACCGGCTCGAACTGGTCGCCGACATGGCCAGCGACGGGCTCACCCCGAGCGAGGCGACGGTGCGCGAGGTGCTCGCGGCCACTGATTTGCCGGTGCGCGTGATGCTGCGCGCGGAGAACACTTTCGACGCTCGCGCGATCGACGACGTGCGTGCCTCGGCGGCCCGGCTGGTGTCCGTGGGTGCTCAGGAATTCGTGTTCGGCTTCCTGACCGAGGAGGGCGAGGTCGACGCCGAAGCGTGCCGCGCGCTGCTGAAGGAGATCGACGGCCGGCCATGGACGTTCCACCGCGCCATCGACCGCTCGCGCGACCCGATCGCCGCGTACGACGTGCTGGCCGAACTCGGCTGCGACACCGTGCTGGCGGCGGGGCACCCGAACGGTGTCGCGAGTGGACTGTCGGTGCTGCAGCAGCTGGCCCGGCGGACCGACGGCCCGGCGCTGTTGGTCGGCGGCGGTCTGCGGGCGCAGCAGGTGCACTTGCTGCGCGCCGGCGGCGTGCGCGGTTTCCACGTGGGCGGCGCGGTGCGTCCGTCCGGGTGGGACGCCCCGGTGGACGCGGCGGCCGTGCGCGAGTGGGCCGAACTCGTCAAAGGCTGACCAGTCCGTGCGGGAAGGGAACCTCGCCGGGAATTCCAATTCCGGCAAGGTTCCCTTTTTTGCTTGACGAGCACAGGGCGCGTGTGTGCGCAACCGGTCCGGAATGTCCGCGGCGACCGTCTTCCGACGTCCGATGGTTTCCGGATGGGGCAGGACATCGCGGCGTCAATCAGTCATAAATCGTGCAAGTGGAAAACAAACCAACCGCGATAAGGTCAGCCAAAAGTAGGTTTCTTTGTTTCGAGGGGTTTTTTAGGGTCAGTGATACGGGTCGGTACCGCGATTTAGCCGGCCTGGTCCCCGCCTCTCGAGAGGAATTCTCATGCGCTTGCGCAAGCTCGTCGCCGCCGCGGTTCCGCTGCCGGCGTTGCTGTGCCTGTCCGTGGCCGGCGTCGCGAACGCCGATCCGCTGGTCGCCCTTCCCGGCAACGCCGCACCGCTCGCCGCCAGCGCGCGATCCGGCGATGTCGCGGCTGACCAGCTCATTCCCGCCGCCCTGTCCCTCAAACTGCACAATCAGCAGGCGCTGGCCCGCTTTCTTTCCGACGTGCAGGACCCGGCGTCGGCGCAGTACCGCCATTTCCTCTCTCCGGAGCAGTTCACTGCTGCATTCGGCCCAACGCAGGCCGAAGCCGACCAGGCGGTGAATTTCCTCAAGCGCAGCGGTGCGCAGGGTATTGAGGTTTCCGGAAACCGGCAGGCGATCACCTTCTCGGCGACTGCCGGACAGCTGGAATCCGCGTTCCATACACGGATCGGCAATTACACCGACACCGTCACCGGCCGGAAGTTCTACGCGAACGACTCAGCGCCGGAACTGCCGGCGTCAGTGTCCTCCGTGGTCGATTCGGTCGTCGGCCTCGACAACCACGCGGTGAAGCACCACGCCAAGGCGACGCAGGCGCCGCGCACGGTCAAGCCGGTGACGCCGACCATCCTCAAGACCGCGTACGGCACCAGCGGCATGTCCGCGACTGGCGCGGGGGTGAACGTCGGCTTCGTGGAGTTCGACGGCTACAAGACGTCCGACATCACCGCCTACGACACCAAGTACGGCCTCAAGGCGGGCACGGTCAGCACGGTGTCGGTCAACGGAGCCAACTACGACTCCAGCCCCGGCCAGGGCGAGACCGAGGTCGACCTGGACATCGAGGTCGTGCACGCACTCGCCGCGCCGGCGAACGACTACGTGTACGAGGCCCCGAACTCCAACGCGGGCGAGCTGGCGATGTACCAGAAGATCGCGTCGGACAAGAAGGTCAGCGTCGTTTCGATCTCGTGGGGCTCCTGCGAGGCGGCGGAAGGCTCGGCCGCGGCCAGCAGCGTCGACAAGGCGCTCGCGACCGGTACCGCCGAGGGCATCAGCTACTTCGCCGCGGCAGGCGACGACGGCACCACCGACTGCGCCCGCCAGACCGGCAGCAAGGCGCAGGCCGTGGACTTCCCGGCGTCGAGCCCGAACGTCTCCGGCGTGGGCGGCACGCAGCTGTCGGTGACCTCGTCGAACGGCTACAGCAGCGAGACGACGTGGAACGACGGTGCCACGGGCGGTGCCGGCGGCGGTGGCATCTCGACGCTCTTCGCCGCGCCGTCGTGGCAGTCCAAGCAGAGCACGACCAAGCGCAAGGTCCCGGACGTCGCCGGCGACGCCGCGCAGGGTTCGGCGTACACGATCATCTCCGGCGGCCAGACCGGGAACGTGTGGGGCACCTCGGGCGCGGCTCCGCTGTGGGCGGGCTTCGCCGCGCTGCAGAACCAGGTCCACAAGGGCAGCCTCGGCAACCTGAACCCGACGTTCTACAGCATCGGCAACGGTTCCTCGTACGGTTCCGGCTTCCACGACGTGACGACCGGCAACAACACCTTCAACGGCACCACCGGCTTCTCCGCCGGCAAGGGCTACGACCAGACGACCGGCTGGGGTTCGTTCAACGGCTCCGGACTGTCCGCCCTGATCGGCTGACCACGGCTCTCGCGAGTGCCTGTCCCGGGAATTCCGGGGCAGGCACTCGCGGTTTCTTGTGGACTGAAGCACTGCGGACAATGGCTGATTGACCAAGATCCGGGACGCTGTTTTGATGGCCGGGTGCAGCCTCTCCTGACGCCCAAGCAGCAGGCCCTCGTCGACCGCGCCGCCAAGCTCGCGGACGTTTTCGCCGAGCGCGCGGCCGAGCACGACCGCGACAACACCTTCCCGCACGAGAACTACGACGACCTGCGGGAAGCGGGCTTCCTCCGGCTGTCTGTCCCGGAAGAACTCGGCGGGTTCGGCGCCGGGCTGCCGGAGATCCTGCCGGTGCTGGAACGGCTGGCGATGGGCGACGGCGCGACCGCGCTGGCGTTCACCATGCACCTGTCGCCGCTGGGACAGTGGGCGAGTGTCTGGCGGCGCACGAAGGCGCCCCGGCTGGCGGAACTGCTGCGCAAAGCGGTGGACGGCGAACTGATCTGGGCGTCGATCACCAGCGAAACGGGCTTGCGCAACGACATGACGGACGCGAAAACCCGCGCCGTCCGCGTCGAAGGCGGCTTCGAACTGACCGGCCGCAAGAGCTTCGCGACCAACTCGGCCGTCGCCACGCATTGCTCGACCACCGCCCGCTACGAGGACGCCGACGGCGGCCCTCGGCTGCTGCTGTGCCAGATCGCGCTGGACCAGCCCGGCGTCACGATCCACCAGACGTGGAACACGATGGGCATGCGCGGCACCCAAAGCAACGACGTCGAACTGGACAAGGTGTTCGTCGAGGACGCGGCGGTCGTCCACTCGCTGCCGGTGAAACACCTCGACTCGCGGGTGCTGGAAACTGTCTGGGCCTGGGCGATGCCCGCGTTCTCGGCGGTCTACACGGGAATCGCGGCGGGCGCGCTGGACTGGACCGTGCGAACGCTGGTCCAGCGCGGCAAGGCGGAGGATCCGGTGCTGCAGGACGTGATCGGCGAATGCCAGATCCTGCTGGAAAGCTCCCGCGCGCTGATCTACCGCCAGGCCGACGAGGTGACGAGCCGCCGGTTGTTCACCGGAGACATCCAGGACGGCGTGGCCCGCAGCGCGATCGTGAAGTACACGGCGGCGAACAACGCGGTGCAGATCATGCAGCGGCTGGTCGACGCACTCGGCGGCATGTCCTACACGAAGGCGCTGCCGTTCGAGCGCATGTGGCGGGACGTGCAGGCGAGCACGTTCATGCCGATGGGCAACCTGGCGACCCGGAAACTGGTCGGGGCCAACGTGCTGGGCGTGCGGACGCTGCCGGAGATCGGCCCGGACGAGACCGGACCGGATTCCCGCGCGAAGGGCTGAACGGGTGAACCCGGTCGGAACCGGGTGAGTGTGCGCTGCTCACGGGCTATCTTGATCGCTTCGGTCTTGGTGTCCAGGGGAGGGGCAGCGAGTGGCGAAGCAGAAGTACGCGACCCGTCCGGATGGGACGGTGTACCCGATTACGCCCAAGAAAGGCGGCGGGGCAAAGGTTTTCGTAGTCGGAGCGGCAGTAGCCGTCGTGGTCGGCGGCGGGACCGCGGCCGGACTCGGCGGTGCGGCGAGCGTGGGATCCGGGGCGGTGGAGGCGCTGCCGGGAAACCTCGCCGGAGACGTCGCGGATTCCTTGCCCGGCCGGAGCCTCAAGACACGCAAGGCCGAGGGCAAGAAGTCAGCTCAGCGTGGCCGCAAGGACGAGACCTTCAGCCGGTTCAAGCTCAAACAGCTGAAGCAGGCGGCGAAACACGAGCTCGACTGCCTGCTGAACTCCACCGACCGCGTCCGCGAGTATCTCGCACAGCACCGCTGCACCTCATTGGACCGAAACCTCTTCGCGGTCGGCGACGGGCACGGCAACGCCGCGGTGATTTCCGTTGCCCGCGTGGGGTTTTCGCAGAGGAGCGAGGCCGAGGGCTGCCAGAAGGTCGAGGAGGTGCAGGGCAGCGGGGACATCAAACCCCTCGGCGCCGCCCTGCTCGGCCTCGACGGCGTGAAATTATCCGGCCACCACTTTCAGTCCAGAGTGGACGGTCGCGCGATGGTGGTCGCCGAAGCGGAAACCGCTGCCGGAAAACTTGATTCCGAAACCCTGGACGCCCTTGCCGACGTCTCGGTGTGGTTTCCGAAGCTCTGACTACTTCTTCTCCGAGACGACCGCGTCCGATTCGGACGAAGCCGCAGCCTCCGCCGCCTCGTGCTCCGCGAGGTCAGCCGCCGCCTGCACCGCCGGACCGTGCAGCAACCTGGCCACTTCACCGCGCAGCGAAACGAATTCCGCCGATTCCCGCGTGGTGATCTGGTCCCGCTGGGCAGGCAGATCCACCTTCAAATCCGCCACGATCCGGGCCGGCGACTTCGACAGCACCAGCACCCGGTCGCCCAGGTACACGCTCTCGTCGATGTCGTGCGTCACCAGCAACACCGTCGTGCCCTGTTCGACCTGGACCCGGCGCAGCAGATCCTCCAGCTCAAACCGCGTCTGGGCGTCCACCGACGCGAACGGCTCGTCCATCAGCAGCAGCGCCGGACGGCTGGCCAGCGCACGGGCGATCGACACCCGCTGCTGCATCCCGCCCGACAGCTGCCACGGGTACTTGCTCTCCGCGGCCGACAAACCGACCGCGGCGAGTGCTTCGGCGGCCCGGGCACGCCGGGTCGCCTTGTCGAGTTTGCTCCAGCGCAGCGGGAATTCCACGTTCTTCGCGACCGACAGCCACGGGAACAGGGAGCGGCTGTAGTCCTGGAACACCACGGCGAGATCGTCCGGCACCGAGGTGACGCGGTCGCCGTGCAGGCTCACCGTGCCCGCGGTCGGCGGGATCAGGCCGGCGATCGCGCGCAGCAGCGTGGACTTGCCGCAGCCGGACGGGCCGACGATGCACGCCAGCTGCCCGGTCTCCACCGTGAACGACAGTTCGTTGACCGCGACGTGCGCGGACTCGCCGCTGCCGTAGCGGTGGCTGAGGCCGGAGACCTCGAGCATGGTCGACATAACGGGAAACCTTCCTAGTTCCGGCCGGGCTGCCAGCCGAGCACCCGGCGTTCGATGCCGAGGAGCGCGGCGTTGAACCCGTACCCGAGGATGCCCAGCAGCACGATCCAGGCCCACATCTGGTCGAAGTCGTACGAGCGCTGGGCGGCGAGCAGCGCGTAGCCGATGCCGTTGAGCGCACCCACCAGTTCGGAGATCGCCATCAGGATCAGCGCGATCGAGAGCGACAGCCGCAGCCCGGCGAAGATCTTCGGCAGCGCCGCGGGCAGCACGACCAGCCCGATCCAGTACCGCTTCGGCGTGCGGAACGCGCGCGCCGTCTCCGTCTTGACCTTGTCGACCGACCGGACACCGTCCACTGTGTTCATCAGGACCGGCCAGAGCGAACCGAAAATGATCGTCGCGGTCTGCATGCCCGGCCCGATGCCGAACAGGATGATGAACACCGGCACCAGCGCGGGCGGCGGGATGGCGCGGAAGAACGCGAACAGCGGCCCCACGTAATCCATTCCGGTGCGCGAGCGGCCCAGCGCCGTGCCGAGCGCGACGCCGATGACCACCGACAGCAGCCAGCCGCCGAGCACCCGGCCGAGGCTCGGCAGGATGTGGTCGAACACCGGATCGCCGAGGAACAGCTGCGAAGCCGGGCCGGAGAACCACAGTTTCGCCGCCGCGGCCGCGATCTTCGAAGGCGGCGGGAAGAACACGCTTTCGCTCAGCTGGGTCGCGATCTCCCACAGCACCACCAAGATCGCGAACAGCAGCCACTTGCGGGCGAACCCGCTGATGCCGCGGCTCATCCGGCGCGTCACGGTGGACGGCTTCTCGACCACGCTCACGCGGCGGCTCCTTCGACGGCGCTGCTCCAGCGGAACAGCCGGTGGCCCAGCCGTTCCAGGCCCTCGTTGACGAGGTAGCCGAGGACCCCGGCGACGACCGTTCCGGCGAGCACCAGGTCCATCCGGCCCGGCCCGGAACTGGCCTCGAGCACGAACTGCCCGATGCCGAGTTTCGCCCCGGCCAGGAATTCCGTGCTGATCACCAGGATCAGCGAAATCGCCGCGGACAGCCGGATCCCGGTGAACACGAACGGCGCGGCGTGCGGCAGCGCGACCGAGGTCAGCACCCGCGCGCGCGGAGTTCCGTACGTACGCGCGGTTTCCAGCAGCAGCGGGTCGATTTCAGCCAGTGCGTAAATGGTGTTGAAGAGGATCGGCCACACCGCCGCGTACACGGCCAGCGTGATCTTCGCTTCCGGGCCGCCGCCGACCACGATCAGCACCAGCGGAATCAGTGCCACGGAAGGGATCGGCCGCAGGAATTCGACGATCGCCTTGGTGGCGTCGCGCAGCCAGCGGATGCTGCCGAGCAGCAGGCCGGCGGGGACCGCGATGGCGATCGAGATGAGCAGGGCGATCAACCAGGCGAGCACCGAGGCGATCACGTCGCGGACGAATTCGACGTCGCCGAGCAGTTCGCCGATCCGGGCGAACACGACGGTCGGCGGGGGAAGGTCGTTCTGGTCGATCAGACCGGCCCGCACGACGGCCTCCCAGATCAGGAGGAAGCCGAGCAGGCCGGTCAGGTTCCGGACGAGGCGCACGTCAGGACGCGTTCGCCTGCGGGACGATCATCGACTGCACGTCGATCTTCGACTGGATGGAACCGAACTGCTGCAGCAGGTCCGGCACGCGCTGGATGCGCCGGGCGTCCAAAGTGGACTGGAAGGTGAGCAGCGTGGTGAGCTTCGCGGTCGCCTCGTCCACCTTCGAGAACTGGATCATCAGCGGCTCGATCTTGGAGCGGTCGGCCGCTTCCTTGGTGGCCTTGAGCATCGCGCGCTGGAACGCGGCGACCGTCTTCGGGTTCGCGTCGGTGAACTTGCCGAGCGAACCGTAGCCCGCGGTCGGGAAGTCCTTGGTTCCGCCGGAAGCGGTGTCGATGACCTCGACGGTCCCGTTGACCTTCGCCGACTGCGTGATGAACGGCTCAGTCAGGAAGCCCGCGTCGACGTCGCCGCGCTTGACCGCGGGGCCGATGTCCGGGAACCGCAGCGAGACCCACTTCACGTCGTTGTAGTTGACGCCGTTGTCGCGCATGACCGACTTGGTCAGCGTGTCGCAAATCGTATTGGTGGCGGTGATCGCGATCCGCTTGCCCGCCAGGTCGTGCACGTTCTTGATGTTGCTGTTCGGCATCGCCACGACCTCGGTGCTCTTCGGACCGGCCGAAGACGCGTCGGCGACGAGCTTGATGTCCGCGGCGCCCTTGCTCTTGGCGATGAAGAACGGCGTGTAGCTGGCGTAGGCGATGTCGACCTCGCCCGCCTGCAGCTTCTGCAGCGACGCGTCACCGCTGGCCGCGTCGACGGCTTCGACGTCGAGCCCCTCGTTCTTGAAGTAGCCGTTCTGGACCGCGAGGTGGAAAGGCGCCACGTCGATCGTCGGCATGATCGAGACCTTGATCTTGGTCTTCTCGACCCCGGAGCCGCCGTTCGAACTGCTTGAACTGTCCGATCCTCCCAGCAGGCCGCAGCCGCTGGCGGTCATCGCGACACCGCCCGCCATCGCGAGCGACAGGAACCCGCGCCTCCCGTAACTGCGCCGGCCGCTCACCGCTTCATCAAACAAGGTTGCTCCTAGCAAATGGGCCCGCGTCTGGGATGGACGCGGGGGGAAGGTGGCTCATTGTCCGGAGTCACGCGGCTACTGTAGAGAACCAGGACGATCACTCACAATGGGTGTTCATATACGATTCAGAAGTGGCACTGGTCACTCGATCAGGTGATCGAATCGCCTGGTATGTGGGGGTATGTGGACGTCCTGTGGGTGCCCGGGAGGCCTTGATCCGCTGCCTGGGTGCTCTCCGGGCAACTTCTGGAGGGTTACAAACGGGCCGGGCGTTCGCTACCCTCTGCTCCTGCAATGTGAGGTGTGGACCACCGATGTAGTGAGAGCGCGACTTGGGAAAAGGCTCTCCGCGCACGCCGGCGACGAGCCGGCGCAGGGTGGCCTCGGCCGAACGGACTAAGAGATCGACCACGTGCGGGGACCGAACGTCATGCCAGACCTGAACCGATTCCGCGCCCGAGGCGACGGGCAGCCGCACCCTGAAGTCGATCTTTTCACTCGAAAGGGTGCACCAGGCCGGGCTGCGGTCCAGACCACGCGGGCGGCGGATTACCTGCCGGGAGCGTGCGCGTAGTGGCCACGGCAGGTTCGGAAACAACGGGCCCCTCGGGCCCGGACGGTGGTGCGGCGGTGCCGAACGAAGACACCGCGGGGGCGGGGGAGGCCTTCGCTCGGGAAGACGCGGGGACCGCGCAGCAGCGGTCCTGGCTCGCGCTCGGCAACTGGCGGTTGCGGTCCAAGCTCGCGCTCATTCTCCTCATCCCCACGATCACCGCGCTGGTGCTCGGCGTGCTGCGCGTGGTCGACGACGTGCGGTCGGCGGTCGACCTCAACCACACCGCCAGCCAGGTCGCCTTCGCCGAGAAGGTCACCGCCGTGGTGCACGACCTGCAGCGCGAGCGCGCGCTGGCCGTGGTCCGGATCTCCTCCGGCGACCCGCTGCGCCAGACCGGCCTCGACGCGCAGATGGCGAAGGTCGACCGCGACGTCGACGACCTGCGCAACGCCGCGGTCAACCTCGAGAACGACAACCAGGCCGCCAGCGACCGCTACGCGCACGGCCTCCAGCGCCTCGACGCGCTGCGCCCGCTGCGCGCGGCGATGACCACGTCGGCCTACTCCGACCGCGCGGTGCTCGACACCTACTCCTCGGTGCTCGACTCGCTGATCCAGCTCGGCCGCGAGGTCTCCACCGCGACCACCGACCGCGACCTGCTCCGCCTCGGCACCAGCACGCAGTCGATCAGCGAGGCGAAGGAGTACATCCTCCGCGGCGACTCCGCGCTGCAGATCGCCGCGTTCCGCGACGGCTTCCCCGGCAACCTGATCGACGAGACCCGGGCCGCCGAGGCCAGCGGCGACGCGTCGATCACCGCGTTCCTCGCGAACGCCACCGGCGACCAGGTCCAGCTCTACAACGACACTTACTCCGGCCCCGAGGTCGACGAGCGTCGGCGGTTGCAGACGCAGGCCTTCTCCTTCGCTCAGCAGGGCCAGCCGCTCAACCTCGACGGCACCAAGCTCGGCCAGGACTCCACCGTCGCCGCCGACAAACTGCGCGCGGTCGAGGTCAACCTGCTGACCCAGCTGCGCGCGCAGGCCGACCAGCTGGCCAGCAACGCGGTGCGCTCGGCGTGGGTCGGCGGGGTCATCGTCCTCGCCGCGCTGGTCGCCGCGCTGATGCTGATGCTCGTCATCGCCCGGCTGATGCTGCGCCCGCTGCGGGTGCTGCGGAAGACCGCGCTGGACGTCGCCTACACCCGGCTGCCGGAAACCGTGCAGGCCATCCTCGACGACCCGGACCCGGTCAACGCCTCGAAGAAGGCGGTCGACCCGGTGCCGGTCCTCACCCGCGACGAGATCGGCGAAGTGGCGCGCTCGTTCGACGTGGTGCACGAGCAGGCGGTCAAGATGGCCGCCGAACAGGCTCTGCTGCGCGAGAACGTCAACGGCATCTTCGTGAACCTCTCCCGCCGGTCGCAGCGGCTGGTGGAGCGCCAGCTCGGCGTCATCGACCGGCTCGAGGCCGACGAGCAGGACCCGGACCATCTCGCGAGCCTGTTCGAACTCGACCACCTGGCGACCCGGTTGCGCCGCAACGGCGAATCGCTGCTGGTGCTTTCGGGCGCGGGCCTCGCGAAGTCGGTGCCCAAGCCGGTGCCGGCGGCCGACGTGATCGGCGCGGCGGTGTCGGAGATCGAGCAGTACGCCCGCATCGAGATCGGCATCGTGCCCGAGGTCGCGGTGCAGGGCCTCGCGATCCACGACCTCGTGCACGTGCTCGCGGAACTGCTCGACAACGCGACCTACTTCTCCGAACCGGAAACCAAGATCACCGTCCGCGCGGTCATCACGCGCAAGAAGGCGCTGGCGATCCAGGTCACCGACCACGGCGTCGGGATGAGCGAGGAACGCCTCGCCGAGGTCAACGAGCGTCTCGCCGACCCGCCGGACCTGGACGTGTCGGTGACCCGGCGGATGGGTCTGTACGTGGTCGCGCGGCTGGCCCAGCGGCACGGCATCGAGGTGCGGCTGCGCGAGAACGAGGACATCGAGGGCGGCGTGATCGCCCGCGTCGTGGTCCCGGCCGAACTGCTC
>NZ_JACJHR010000061.1 GCF_014174495.1 Amycolatopsis echigonensis | reverse complement strand
CCCGCTCCCACTGCGTGCCCGTACTCGGTCACTTTGATCGAGACGAACACGGCCGCACAACCGATGGCGCCGGCCGAGGCGCGTGACGCGACCGCCGCGGCTCCGGCCGCGTAGGCCCGGACAGCGGCGACCACGAGCAACGAGCTCAGGAGCAGGACCAGGGTGTTCACCGCCCCCAGCGGCACCAGCAGCCGGCGCGCCGAGTCGCCGAAGAGAGCGCGGTCGTGACCGGCCTCCCAGGTGAACACCACGAAGAAGGCAGCGAAGAGCGTCAGATCTCCGAAGATGAAGATCCAGAGCCCGTACTCCCCGGGCGGCCGATCCACGGGTTGGCGCCGAGGCCTTCGCGTGGCCGCACGAAACGGCTCCGGCTGCAGGAAGTCCGGAAGCTCGTCGTCGACGCGACTCACCTCCGTCACGAGGGAACCGGTTCCGAAGCTTCGCCGGACGGTACCTCCGCGCGCAGGACCGCCCGGCGAAGCACGAGGCCCATCACGACCAGCCACACCGCGTAGGCGGTCAGGGCGAGCCAGAAGACGAAGATGCCCTGCCACGCGAATGGCCCGCTGTAGAAGAAGTACGCGAGCACGTCGGGGACGAACAGGAACGCGACCCAGAAGTTCAGGTAGCCGACCCACCGCGGCAGGACAGGCTCCGGGTTGCGATCGCGGAGCACGGCCAGGCCGATCGCGATGTTCTGGATCATGAACGGCGCGATCGGAGTGATGAACAAGAGCCACGCGAGGTCGTTGAGCATCAGGGTGAGGTCCGGCGCACGGTCCGGACGGAAGGCGCAGACCGCCATCATCAGCAGGGGAATGAGCAGCAGGACGCCGGTCGCGGCGCCCGTGACGAGCTGAAGGAAGGTCAGCAGCGGGGTCCGGCCCTCCATCCGCACCATGTGCACCCCGATGAGCGCGATCAGCGGGAAGACCAAACCGACCGCGAGCGCGGACAGGATGAGCCCGAAGAGGACCTTGCTCGACGAGTCGCCGTAGAAGTTGGCTATCTCCGTCGCGCTTTGATGTGCCGCGGGCGGCATCGGCAGCACCCCGGCGATCAACCAGCCCGTCAGAGCGAGAACCACCGTGGCGGGCCCACTCCAGGCGCACAGCAGCTTGATCTTCGTGTTCATGGCACGCTCCCGACGTGTCCGGCGAACGGACCCGGCCACATCACGACAGCCGGTCCGCGTCGACCGATTTTAATCTCGACTAGATTATTGAGCGTCGAGCGATCCCGCAAGGGGGAAGCTCCAACCCGTCAGGAGCCCGACGATGTGCCCTCGATTCGCCGGGCTCGACCAGGCACGCCTCGGCCACCTTCTATGTTAGGTTAAATTTCACGCTCGGACACTGGGGTGCGGGCGCTCACCGGCGGATCGGAGAGTGCAGATCACCCACGGCATGGGCGAGCACGCGTTGCGCTATGCCGAAGTTGCCGAACGCTTCACCGCCGAAGGCGTGGTCGTCTACGCGCAGGATCACCGTGGCCACGGTGCGAGTGCGTCGTCGCCCCAGGAGTTCGGGGTGCTCGGAACGGACGGCTGGCCCGCCTTGGTCGCCGACATCGGAGTCCTCGGCAGCTATGCTCGCCGGGAGCATCCCGGCCTGCCTCTCACCCTCCTCGCACACAGCCTCGGCTCGTTCGCGACCCAGCAGTACCTCGTCGACCACAGCGCCGACGTGGATGCCGTCATCCTCACGGGAACCGCGGCCGTCGACCTGCTGGCGGCCGCGTTACCCGCGGACGCCCCGCTCGAGCCCGGCATGTTCAACGCGCCGTTCCAGCCGGCGCGGACCGACTTCGACTGGCTCTCCCGGGACGACTCGGCTGTCGACGCGTACATCGCCGACCCGCGATGTGGCTTCAGCCTGGATCCCGATGGCATCAAGGCGGTGTTCGAAGGCGCCGCACTGGCGGCCACGCGAACGGACGAGGTCCGTGCCGACCTGCCGCTCTACATCGCGGTCGGCGACCAAGACCCGGTGAACGGCGGTCTCGCCCTCCTCCACCCGCTCGAGCAGCGCTACCGCGAAGCCGGCCTCAAGGACGTCACCGTGGTCGCCTACCCCGGTGCCCGGCACGAGATCCTCAACGAAACCAACCGTGCCGAGGTCATGGCCGCCATGACCGACTGGTGCCGCGCACACGGCCTCATCGGCAACGGCTGAGATCAAAGTCCACAAAGGAGCTTCAATGGCGAAGTTCGTTCTCGCGACACTGTTCACTGCCCTCGTTTCCGCGCTGATCACGGTCCCGGCGTCGGCCGCCTCCGGCCCCGTCCTGCAAGAACCCACCAGCTCCCTCAGCCAGGCGCTGAGCTGTTCCGCCGATGTCAGCTCTCCGGCCAAGACGCCGGTGATCCTGGTGCACGGCACGTTCACCACGCCTGAGGAAACGTGGAGGTGGGGCTATCAGCGCGCGCTGCGGACGGCGGGCTATCCGGTGTGCACCGTCCAGCTGCCCCATCGCGCCGAGATCGACATGCAGGTGAGCGTCGAGTACGTCGTGCACGCGATCCGGTCGGTGTACAGCTCTGCGGAACGCAAGGTCTCAGTCATCGGGCACAGCCAGGGCGGGGGCCTCATCCCGTGGGCGTTGCGGTTCTGGCCCGACTTGGCGGCCGAAGTGGACGACGCCATCGCACTGTCCGGCCCGCAGGACGGCACTCGGCTGGCGAACGGCGTCTGCGTGCCCGGCAGGTGCCCGGACGTCGCCCACCAGCTGAGCGCGGGTTCGAAGTGGATGCGAGCCCTCGTCCGCGAACCGCTCGACGGCGTGGCCTTCACGTCGATCGGCTCCTATTCGGACGAAGTGGTGTTCCCCGCCCCGACCGCGACCCGCTTCCCCGGCGCGACCGACATCTTCGTCCAGGACGTCTGCCCGGACCGGCTGGTCGGACACCTCGGCATGCTCTCCGACGCGGTCGCGTACGCCCTCGTGGCCGACGCCTTGACCCACGCTGGACCGGCCATGCCCGCGCGCGTCGCCGCGTCGACCTGCTTCGCCACGGACCTACCCGGACTGGACCAGGCCGGCCGCGCGCGGCTGCTGAACACGGCGGTTGCGGCAGCAGGCGCCTTCTACTCCCTTCCGTGCACTCCGTCGGAGCCACCGCTGCGGGACTACGCCCTCGCCGGCTGACCGGCTGCCGACGAGGACGACGTGCATGACATGCCCGTCTCCTTAATCTAATTAATGTTAAAGTCGTTGCGTACGGGCGACAACTAGACGAGGACAGGCGAATGGCCGCGAATCCCATCGACCAGGCGGACGATTGGACCACCCCCGGAGCGCATGCCGTCGGACCCGGGATCCACCGCATTCCGCTGCCGCTCCCGATCAACGGGCTGTCCGCCGTCAATGCTTACCTGCTCGAAGGGCACGACGGCCTGGTACTGGTCGACCCGGGCTGGGTGAGCGCCGCAAACGAACGAGCTGTCGCCGCCGCGCTGTCCGAACTCGGCCACCGGCTCGACGACGTGAAGATCTGCCTCGCGACGCACCACCACTGGGATCACTACACCCAGGCCTTCGCGTGGCGTGAGACTCTGCGCCTCAAGCTCTTCATCGGCGAGAACGAACGCTTCAGCATCAACGGCTTCGACGGGACCAGCAGGTTCCCGAAGCACCCGGCGCTGCTGGCTCGCTGCGGGGCCGAGGAGCTGGCGGAGCGCCTCCGAACGGACGAAATGCCCGAATACGAGGTCGCGACACCGTACGGCCCGCCGGACGGCTGGCTCGAGGACGGCGACCGCATCCCCCTGCGTCAAGGCGAGCTCGAAGCCGTCGCGACCCCTGGCCACACCCGGGGACACGTCGTCTACGCGCACGCCGACGCCGGCGTGCTGATCGCCGGCGACCACGTGCTCCCGACGATCACGCCTTCCCTGGGCTTCGAGATCGCACCCGAGGCCACTCCCCTCCGCTCGTTCATCTCCTCGTTGAAGCTGCTGCTGAGCAGGCCGGACATGATCCTGCTGCCCGCGCACGGTCCCGTCGGCGCGAGCACCCACGCCCGCGTGCACGAGATCCTCGACCACCACCGCGAGCGGCTCGACGAGGTGAACGGCCTGCTGGTGGCGGGCGCCACCAACGCGTACGAGGTCGCCCAGCGCCTGCCGTGGACACGGCACCGCCGGCGGCTCGACAACCTCCAGCTGGACCACCAGATGTCGGCCGTCATGGAGATCGAGGCCCACCTCGACGTGCTGGCCCACCTCGGCCGCGTCACCGTGGACGAAACGCCCGCCACCCGCCGCTACCGGGCTGCTTGACCAGGTTGGCGGCCTGCGGCCGTTAGGATCGACTCGTGGCTAGAAAACCGGCAAACACGACGAGCAGCGCGGGCGGCAAGTCGGCGCGCACGCGCCAGCGCATCCTCGACGCGGCCGCGCACGTGCTCAGCCGGAAAGGGTTCGCCGGTACCCGGCTGACCGACGTCGCCGAGGTCGCCGAGCTGCAGGCGCCGGCGATCTACTACCACTTCCCGTCCCGCGAGGAGCTCATCGAGGAGGTCATGTGGTCGGGCATCGCGAACATGACCGACCACGTGCAGCAGCAGCTCGACGCGCTCCCGCCGGAAACGGGTCCGCTCGATCGGATCGAGGTTGCCGTGGAGTCCCACCTGCGGTACCAGCTCGAGACCTCGGACTACACGACCGCGGCGATCCGCAACGCCGGCCAGCTCCCGGACAACATGCGAGCCCGGTACGAAGCCGAGGCCAATCGCTACGGTGACGTCTGGCGACGGCTCTTCGACGCCGCCAAGCGCGAAGGCGCCCTCCGCCCCGACCTCGACGCACGGGCGGCGCGCATGCTCGTACTCGGGGCGCTCAACTGGGCCGCCGAGTGGTGGAACCCTCGCCGCGGCACCCTCGACCAAGTGATCCGCACAGCGAAGTCGCTTGTGCGTGCGGGCTTGGCCGTCCCCGAGGCCGTCGAAGCCGAGCCCATGCGGAAGCCGCAGCGTTCACGAGCGCGCAAGCCGGCCAAAACGGCTTCGAACCGCTGACAGGCCAATCGAACCCTGCTGGTCGCGACGAGCAGGAAGCCTGCTTCACGGACCTTGTCGTTTGCGGTCTACAACCGGCGCACCTAGTACACCGCCACGACGGTCACCGCCGGTGCCGAGCACCCCGCCGCCGGCCCGCGCTGCCTGGCCGGCCTGCCATCATGCGAAGCATGAGCGTCGCGATCAGAGCACCGCGCCGCCCTGCTGCGTCGAGGGCTCCTGCTGGAGTACCTCACGCTGGACTGGAACGTCGTCGGCATCGCGGTGCTGGCCGTCACCGCCATTACCGCGCGCTCGGTGGCGTTGGCCGGGTTCGGCGTGGACTCGCTGATCGAGATCGGCGCGTCGATCGTGGTCGTCTGGGAGCTGTCCGGCTCCGGCACCCTACGCCGGGATCGCGCGCTGCGCCTGATCGGCATCGCCTTCGGACTGCTCGCGGTCTACCTCGCCGTCCAATCCTCCCTTGCGCTGGCGACCGGCTTCCGGCCCGGTCACAGCCTGGGCGGCGTGGTCTGGACGGGCCTGACCGCCGTCGCGATGTTCGCGCTGGCCGCCGGCAAAGCCCGCACCGGCACCGGTTACAGCAGCACCGGCGGGCGAGGTCATGCCGGTCGGCGCGCCGCGGGAAGGCATCGTCGCCGACGGCGTCACCCATCGCGTCGCGGTCGGCGTGCGCGACCCGGACCGGCTCGCGTTGCTCGACACCGCCACGGGCCGCGTCGCCACGACGGTGCCGTTGCCCGGCGGCAAGCGTGGCACTGCTCGCCGCCGCATCAGGCCGCCCACATCCCGGCCGGAAGCCCTTCGGCACCCGTGGAGGGTCCGGATCCACACCCGTCGCACCCACGACGACCGCTCCGGCCCGCCGGCGACGGCTTCGATCGTCCCACTCCGGCGGGCCGTCGCACCTGACGATCGCGTTCAACGCCCCTTGACTGTCAGGCCGGGCCGACGAACACGGCCTTGTCGGACCCGAAGTCCGGCTGAAGAGCGATCTGCAACTCGCCCTTCGCCTTGCCGACCGAGTAAGCCTGTTCGTACGTGTAGGTCTTGCCCGGCATCACCGTGGCGGCATCGAGTCCACCACCACCGCAGCTACCGTTGCTGTCGAAGATCGGTTCGGCTTTCGCACCGGAGAATTGCACGTCGTTCCCGAATGACAGCCCGGCGGCCTCGTACGGCTTGTCGGTGCCGTTGACGATCGTGAACTTGACTTTGACGGCACGCTCGACATTCGGCGGCGACGCATAGGACGACGGCTTGCACGCCACCGGCGCCGCGAGTTCGATGGCCAGCCCCGACTTCCACGTATAGCGCTGTCCCCAGGTGGGCGCGGGCTTCTGCTCGGCCGGCGCTGCCGCGCTGGGTGCACCGGCCGAGGCCGGGCTGACACTGCCGGTGTTGGCATTCGGCATGCTGCAGCCGGCGAGGAGGACGCTCCCGGCGACAGCGACGATCATTCTCATTCGCATGAAATTCCCCTTGGATCATGGTGCGTGTGCGAGGTCGCCGATCGGGCGATCGCTGTTACACCGAGAGCCTCGCCGTGACCTGATCGTGTCGATTTGTTACGAAACACCCGAGGCACCCGAGGGTGCGGTCCGATGCGCCCGGCACCGCGCTGGGCGGCTCGAGCACATCGCCCCGAGCCGGCCCCAGCTCTGCCGCGCGTCGTGCAGGTGGCCCAGCTGAGGCCGGGCAGGGGCCCTGCCTTCGTGCCCCCGCTGGGCCCAACACCGCACTGTCCCGTTCCCGGTAAGCGAGCACCAGGGCGGCGGCCGCCGGGTTGCGACGCCGTCCTTCGCCCGTCACCGACCGGTCGGCGTCCGCCTCCTCCGGGGAGACAACGTCGGCGCCGTGGTTCACTCGGCAGGCAGCAGTGGCGACTCGCTCCGCGACGCCGTTCGTGGCCGGCCGGACAGGTTTGATCCGTTGGTCTCGCGCAAGGCGAACGTGCACAGCAGCGAGAGCACGGCGGTGCCGACCATGTACCACGCCACCGCCATGACGCCGCCGGTGCGGTCCAGTAGCCAGGTGGCGATGATCGGCGCGAGCGCGCTGCTGGCCAACGTGCCGAGGGTGTAGCCGAACGAGATGCCCGAATACCGGATCTTCGTCTCGAAGGCCTCTGCGAAGAACGCGGCGAGTGGACCGAACGCGGCGGAGAAACCGGTGCAGATCAACAGATAACCGGCTGTGGCGAGCAGGAACGAACCGGTGCCGAGCAGCCAGAACCAGGGAAACGCCAGCACACCCATCGCCACCGTCCCCGCGGCGAAGACCGGCTTGCGGCCGATGCGGTCGGAAAGGGCGCCGAAGAGCGGCAGGGTGACGAAGGTGAGTGCCATCGCCGCCAGCACGATCCACAGCATCGAGTTTCGGCTGAAACCGATCTGCTGGGCACCGTAGCTCAGGCCGAACACCGTGGTCAGATAGAACGTGACCCCGATCGAGAGGTAGGCACCGCCGGTCAGCAGGACCTGTTTCGGATACTGCCGGACCACGACGGCGATCGGCAGCTTGACCACGTTCTCCTTGCCCTTCAGACGGTCGAAGCTGGGGCTTTCACCGAGCTTCAGCCGCACGACGAGTCCGGCGAGGACGAACACGCCGCCGATGAGGAACGGCACGCGCCAGCCCCAGGACAGGAAGCTCTCGGGCGACATCGCACCGAAGGCGAGGAACACCGCGTTGCCGAGCATGAGGCCTGCCGGCACACCCATCTGCACCCAGCTCCCGTAGTAGCCGCGGCGGTGGGACGGCGCGTGCTCGACCGTCATCAGCACCGCGCCACCGTATTCACCGCCGAGCGAGAGGCCCTGGACGAACCGCAGCGTGACGAGGGTGATCGGGGCGGCCACCCCGATCGTCCCGTAGCTGGGCAACACGCCGACGGCGAAGGTCGTGGTCCCCATGATGCTCAGGGTCAGCACCAGCATGGACTTGCGGCCGATCCGGTCGCCGAAGTGTCCGAACAGGACTCCGCCGATCGGCCGCGCGACGAATGCCGCGGAGAACGTCGCGAACGACAACAACGTGCCGACCACGGCGTCGAACTGGGGGAAGAAAAGTTTGTTGAAGACGAGTCCGGCCGCGGTGCCGTAGATGAAGAAGTCGTACCATTCCACGGTCGTGCCGACGGCGCTGGCGAATCCTGCTTTTCCGCTGCGCGAGATCAGGGACATCGGTGTTCCTTTTCAACGGAGGGTTTCCGAAAGCCTCTTCGCGGCGGGCACCACGTGGTACCTCCACCTGGAGAGGTCAAAAGGCGCCGGGAAAAGTCGCGCAGGTCGTCAGCTCCGCGGCGGGTGCGGGGCCGGGATGGATCCAGAGGCCCGTCTGCCGGAACCACGTCCGCGCGGCGTCGGCGTCCGGCTGCGCGCCGGTGGCGAGCACGCGGCGCAACGACGAGTTCCGCAGACCACCCACTCCCGCTGCCGCGAGCTCCACATAGGACGTTCCGGGGGCGGACATCGTGGTTACCGGAAACCGTGCCACCAGGCCGCGTACCCGCGTCGGGTCACCACCGGCTTCGTCGACCAGGATCGCCGCCCCCGCCGACCACGGCTCGATCAAGCCGAGCAGGACGCCGGCGGCCGTGTGCCGTGGGGTGAGACTCCAGTGCAGGTCGTCGTGGCTCCGATCCAGCCACGCCAGGCCGAGTCCGTCCGCCAGCCGTCCCAGATCGGCGTGGCTGTAACTCTCGTCGCCGGTCAGCAGGACCGGGCCGTCCGCGGCTTCCGGTTCGTGGTCCGGCTCCGTCAGGAACATCATGGCCCGGTAGTTCATCGCTTCGGCGTGCGGCAGGCCGCCGACACAGAGCACGTGCCGCACCACGCCCGCCCGCCGGAGCGCCAGCGCGGGTTCGAGGCGTGCCTCGTCGACCACCACCACAGCCGCTCCGGCGGATCGCAACCGGTCGCCGTCCAGCTCGCCGCACGGCATCGGCGCGAACGGAACCCCGGCCCGCATCGTCCCGGCGGCGACCTCCCACCATTCGGGCACCGGCGGCAGCAGTACCGCGACCGACTCCCCCGTCGCGAGTCCGAGGTCGTCCAGCAGGCCGGCGAACCGCGCGGCGCGGCCGGCGAAATGGGAATAAGGGAGCAGGCGATGGCGCCCGGCCCGATCCACCCAGACCATCGCCGGCCTGCCTCCGTGTTTTCCCCAGTAGTCCAGGAACGCACTCATGACGAAACACCTCACCGAATTCGTGACAGCACGGCGACTCGTGGAAATCGCCGGGAAAGCGGAACCGGCTGAACGGGGAAAGCGAACCGGCTAGAGCAGCCTGAGCTCGTGCGCCTTGGCGATGGCCTCGACCCGGTTCCGCGCGTTCAGTTTCTGCATCGCGGTCTGCAGGTAGGTCTTCACGGTGTTCCGGGCGAGCGCGAGCCGCTCGGCGATCTCCGGGTTGCTGTGTCCCATCGCGGCGAGCCGCAGCACCTCGTACTCGCGCCTGGTGAGGCCGACCCGGAACAGCAGTTCCGGGGTCGCGGAGGCGTGCCGGCCGGCCAGCCGGGGATCGACGACCCGGACCCCGCGGGCCACCCGCCGCACCGCCGTGGCGAAGTCGCCGCCGGTGATGTCCTTGACCAGGCAGCCGTCCGCGCCCGCCTCGATCAGCACGTCGATCGCGCCGTGGTCGGCGAACGCGGTGAACAGCAGGATCTTCACGCGCGGTGCGACCCGCCGCAGCCGGGTGACCAGCTCGGGCGCCGGCATGTCCGGCAGGCGCAGGTCCAGCAGGATCACGTCGGCGGCGACCTCCTGCGCGACCTTGATCGCCTCGTGCCCCGTGCTCGCGCCGCCCACCACGGTGATCGCCAGGTCCTCGGCGGCGAGCAGTTCGACGCCGCCGCGGATCACCGGGTGGTCGTCCACCACGAGCACCCGGATGTCGGTGTGCTCACCCATCGCCGGTGCTCTCGGCCTCGCAGGGCACCCAGGCCCGCACGGTCGTGCCGCCGTCTTCGTTGCCGACGACCGACACGCCGCCGCCCACCCGCTCCATCCGGCGCTCGGACAGCGGCAGGCCGAGGTGGCCCGCCTTGGCCAGGTCCCCGGTGGCCCAGCCGTGCCCGTCGTCGGCGACCACGACGGTGAGCCGCCCGCCCGCGACCACGACGCTCACGACCACGGTGGAAGCCTGGGCGTGCTTCTCGACGTTGACCAGCGCCTCGCGCACGACGCTGGTCAGCGCCTCCGTACGCCCCGGCGCCAGCTCCGGGATCTCCGCGAGCGCCACGAACGAGGCCGGCAGGCCGGTCCGCTCCTCGAAGGCTTCGCAGTCCTCCTGGATGGCCACCGCGAGCCGGCGCTCCGGGGGCTGTTCGTTGAGGCGGGCCAGCGAGTTGCGCAGCAGCGCGCTCACCGACGTGACCTGCCGTTCCACCTCGTCGAGCCGGTCCCGGATCCGGTCGAGGTCGTCCATCGACCGCAGGCTGCGGAGCTCGGCGCCGATGCGGAAGAGCACCGGGCTGACCGAGTCGTGCAGGTCGGCCGCCATCCGCCCCCGCTCGGCGTCCAGCGCGACTCCCGTCTGCAGCTTCGCCCGCTCGGAGCTGACCAGGGTCACCGAAGCGACGGCCGCCACCTCTTCCACCCGCGCGATGACCCGGTCGCCGAAGGACGCCTCGTCGCGGATGCCGACGTACACGGCACCGAGCACTTCCCCGCCGTAGATCATGGGGACGGCCAGCATGGCGCCGAGCCCCTCCCGCGCGACCAGCTCGTCGAAGTCGTGGGTGATCGTGTCCGACGTGCGGTAGTCGCGCACCCAGACCGGCCGTCGCTCGGCGATGCTCTTACCGCCCAGCCCGACGCCCTCGGGCACGACGAGCCGGTGCAGGGCCGTGCTCATCGTGCCCTGCCAGCTCCGGTGCACCAGCCGGCGCCCCGGCTCGAGCCGGCCGACCAGGGACATGTCGAACTCGCCCAGCTCCCGGATGCGGCGGGCCACCGACTTCATCGCGAGTGAGCCGTCCGACAGGACGAGCAACTCGGAATGCCGCGAAGCGAGCTGCTCCAGCAGAGCTTCCACCGGGGTTTCCGGCACATCCGTCATTGCGACCTCTCCTGGTCCACGTGTGATCATGATAACCGGGGTGATCTACAACTCCGCAGGTTCGAGCACGCCCCGCAGCGCCAGGAGGCTCTCCAGCAGGAAGTAGTCGCCCCAGACCAGCTCCGCGTCGGTGGCGACCCCGCGCCGGGGGTCGAAACAGCCCCCGGTGAACATGCCCGGCCGGCGGTGGTCCCCCACACCGGTCGGCGTGACGAACGTGGTCAGGGTGTCCACCATCGCGGCGGCGTGCTCCCGGTACCGCGGGCGGTCCGGGAGGAGCGCGGCCAGCTTGAGCAGTGCGGCCGCGGCGATGGCGGTCGCGGAGGTGTCCCGCGGCTCGTCCGGTCCGGCACTGAAATCCCAGGGTGCGACGCGGTCGGCGGGCAGCTGATCGAGCCACCAGTCCGCGGCCGTCGTCGCCGGCCCGGCGAACTCGGGACCCACCCAGCGGGCGGCCTGGGCGAAGCCGAGCATCGCCCAGGCCTGGGCGCGGGCCCACGTGCTGTCGTCGGAGCGTCCCTTGTGGGTGTAGCGCCGCAACAGGGTCCCGTCCCACTCGTCGAACGCAGCGGACTGGCACACGGAACCGTCCTCGCGCAGGCAGTACTCGACGTGGCGCTGCGCGTGCGCGCGGGCCATGTCCGCCAGCTCCGGCCGGTCCGTCTCCCGCGCGGCCCAGGCGAGCAGCGCGACGGTGCCGGGCACGGCGTCGATGTTGGCGGCACCAGCGCCGACCGCGTCGGACTCCTCGGCCTGACTGCCGAGCGGGATCAGCCCCGCGTCGTGGTTGAAGCTCGACGCGAGCGCCCGCGCACCGGCGAGCGCCGCCTCACGCGTGGTTTCGCTCTTCCCGGTCAGGTGTGCGACCCCGGCGCCGTAGAAGAACAGGAAACCGCGGAACGCCGTGTCCGAGCTCGCCCGGACCGTGAGCCGCTCGGCGACGTCATCGGCCAGCCGCGCGTACCGCCGCGCACCGGAGTCGACGGCCGCCAGCGCGAGGAGGCCGCCCCAGAAGCCGCCGGTCCAGAACCCGTCCGCGCTGCGGGTCCACTCGCCCGTGTCCGTGTCGGCGTAGTTCGGGAAGCCCGTCGCCACGTCGGCCGCGGTCTCGTCGATCCGCAGCAGCATCCGCTGCGAAGCTGCGTCCCACCGCCCGCTCACGACCGGTCTCCGCTCACCAGCACCGGCTTGAGCGTCCGGCCCGCGCGCATGTCCGCCAGCGCCTCGTCGGCCCGCTCCAGCGGATAGGCGGTGACCAGCCGCTCCAGGTCGAAGCGCGCGGCGAGATCGGGCAGGGACAGCACGTAGTCCAGGTGGTTCCGCGGCGAGAACGCCCAGCTGCCGAGCACCCGCAACTGCTTGCGGGTGATGTGGTGCGGGTTGAGCATCGTCGGCCCGTGGTCGGTGTACTGGCCGACCACCAGGTACGTGCCGCCGCGCCGGGTCATGGCCATGCCCTCGGCAACCGCGGCCGGCACCCCGGTCGCCTCGATCACGAGGTCGGCGCCACGCCCGTCCGGCGTCTCCGCCAGCACCTTGGCGAGCCGGGCCTCCTGGTCGGTCTCGGTGAAGATGTCGAGGTGCACGTCGCCGACGCCGATCTCCCGTGCGACTTCGAGCCGGTTGGCCGGCCCGCCGACGATGATCACCTTGCTCGCGCCGGCGACGGCGGCGAACATGGCCGCCGCCATGCCGACCGGCCCGCTGCCCTGGACCACCACGACATCGCCTTCTCGGGGCTTGCCGATGTCCAGCACCGCGTGCACGACGGTCGGACCGGCACAACCCAGCGCGATCACCTGCTGCGGCCGGATGCCCTCGGGCAGCTTGACGATGGTGGAGCCGGGCTGCAGGTAGATCTGCTCCGACCAGCCGCCGGACAGGTGCGGGGGCTGAGCACAACTCTGGTTGATGCCGTAGACCTTGCGGGTCTCGCACAGCGACGGCTCGCCCGCGGTAGTGCAGTGGAAGCAGGTGCCGCACGGGATGTTCGACGCCCAGGACACCAGGTCGCCTTCGCGCAGGGGCGCGCCGGTGGCGTCGGCCGACACCCCTTCCCCGAGCTCGCGGACCCGGCCGACCGCTTCGTGGCCGAGCACGACCGGCAGCGGGATCGCCATCCGGCCCTGCTGGAGGTGCATGTCGGTGCCGCAGACACCGGCGTGGGTGACGTCGGCCACCACCGCGCCCGGTCCGGGTCGCACCCCGGGGAACCGGATGACCTCCAGGTCGGCACCGAACTCCTTCAGCACCACGGCCTTGCGCTCGTTCATCGGGATCCTCCTCGCTGGGTTCGTTCGATCGTCCTCATCGGACGGCCCCGCTCGCGCGCAGTCGCGCGAGGTCGTCGTCGGTGAAGCCGAACTCGCGCAATACCGGTTCGGTGTGCTCGCCCACGTCGGCGACGCCCCGCCTGGTCGTGGCCGGGGTCCGGGACAGCTTGACCGGGTTGCCGAGAATGCGGGTCGTCCGCCGCCCGCCGACCTCGACTTGGGTGATCGTGCCGTTCTCGAGCACCTGCGGGTGTGCCAGTGCCTCCTCGAGCGTCAGCAGCGGCGCGGAGAGCAGATCGGTGGCGTCGAACCGCGCGATCGCGTCGTCCGTGGTGAGCGCACGGACGGTGTCCCGCAGGGACTCGTTGGCCTTGTCCTTGTTGCGGGCCTGCAGTTCGGCGGTGGCGAACTCGGGGCGACGGCTGAGGTCCTCCACTTCGAGCGCCTTGCACACCAGGTGCAGTGCGTTCTCCCGGAACAGCCCGAGCACGGTGACCATGCCGTCACTGGTCTCGAAGATCCCGCTGTACCAGTCGGTGACCCAGTTCGTCTCACGCTGGTACATCAGCAGTGACGCGCTTTCCAGCGTCTGCAGCGCCAGTGCCGTGTCGAGCAGGTTGACGCTCACGTGCTGCCCCCGGCCGGAACGTTCACGCTCCAGCAGGGCGGCGAGAATCCCTTGTGCCAGCGCCATTCCCGACGCGTAGTCGACCACGGGAACCGGCAGGATGTGCGCCGTCAGGTTCGGGTCGCCCACGGTGCGGGCCATGCCGCTCAGCGACTGGGCGAGCATGTCCTGTCCCGCCTTGTGCGCGTACGGTCCGCTCTCGCCGAAGCCGGAAGCCGAAGCGTAGACCAGCTTCGGGTAGCGCTCGGCCAGTTCTGCGTAGGTCAGGCCGAGCCGGCGCACCGCGGCCGGCCGGTAGCTGTGCACCAGCACGTCGGCCCGCGCCAGCAACCGGTGCAGCGCGTCCATGCCCTCGCGTGTCTTGAGGTTGAGCGAGACGCTGCGCTTGTTCCGGTTCACCGCGACGAAGTAGGAGCAGGGTTCCCCCGCCTCCCCCGCCGCGCGGTCCAGCGACCGCATCATGTCGCCGCCGATCCCGCGCTCGACCTTGATCACGTCGGCGCCGAAGTCACCGAGGACCTGCGCCGCGAGCGGACCCTGCATGATCTCGCCGAGGTCGAGGACGCGGATTCCGTCGAGTACCCGGCTCATGACCGCACCTGCCCGGCGTAGACGTCCTTCGCGATGACCAGCCGCTGGATCTGGTTGGTCCCCTCGTAGATCTGGGTGATCTTCACGTCGCGCATCATGCGTTCCACCGGGTAGTCGCGGATGAACCCGTAGCCGCCGTGCAGTTGCAGGGCGTCCGTGGTCACCGACATCGCGTTGTCGCTGCAGAGCAGCTTCGCCATGGAGACCCGGGACCGCGCCCGCGGGTCGCCCGCGGTGATGAGCGCGACCGCGTCGTGGAGCAGCGCTCGGGCGGACTCGATCTTCACCGCCATGTCGGCGACCATCCCCCGCAGCAGCTGGAACCGGGACAATGCCTGCCCGAACTGCCGGCGGTCGCACGTGTAGGCGACGGCGGCGTCGAAGGCGCCCTGTGCGATTCCGAGTGCTTGTGCGGCGATCAGGGCCCGGCTGACGTTGAGCTCGCCGTTGATGTAGCGGTAGCCCTGCGTCGGGTCGGCCACGACACGCCTGCCGGGGATCCGGCAGTCCGCCAGGACGACGTCGGTGGTCGGGCTGCCCCGCATGCCCATCTTCTTCTCGTGCGGTCCGAAGGAGATGCCGGCATCGTCCTTGTGGACCATGAAGACGCCGAAGTCCTTCTCCCCGGTCCGGGCGAGCACGGCGTACCACTCGGCCCACGGGGCGTTGCTGATGAACCGCTTCTGTCCGTTGAGGACCCAGTCGCCACCATCCCGGGTCGCGGTGGTCCTGATGCCGGACAGGTCGGAGCCCACGGTCGGTTCGGTCATGCACCAGGCGGCACCCGCCTCGCCACCGGCGACCCTCGGCACCACCTCGGCGCGCAGCTCGTCGGAGCCATGACTGACCACCGTGGACGTTCCCGCCCAGTTGACCAGCAGCACCAGCGCGGAGCTGGCACAGGCCGCCGCCACCTCCTCGACGGCGATCACCTGGGAGAGCAGATCGGCGCCGGAACCGCCCAGCTTCTCGTCGTAGGGCAGGCCCGGCAGGTCCGCCGCGCGCAGCGCTGCCCAGGCCTCCTCGGGGAAACGCTCCTTGTCGTCCACGTCCGCCGCGTGGGGCGCGATCTTGTCCGCCGCCAGCCGGCGCACACTCGCCCGGAAGTCCTCGTACTCGGTGTTCATGTTCTTCCTGTTCCTCAAGGCTTTTCGAAGTACCGGTTCACATCGGTGGCCAGCGCAGGCCCGTGACGGCGCTGCCGTCGCGGGCGCCCGCCGCCTTGCCCGCTTCCTCGGCGGAGAGGCCGAACCGTGCGAGCACCCGCTCGGTCGCGTCGGCGGTGTCGGTCGGCCCGGGCGCCGCGGCGGTCCGGGAGAACACCGGCACCGCCGGCACGGACTGCGGGTGAAATCCCTGGTAACGCTCGGCGATCTGCGCGAACCCGTCCAGCTCGTGTGGTTCGAGAACCGGCGTGACGCACGCGTCGATCTCGGCGAAGAACTTCGTCCACTCTGCCATCGGGCGCTGCCGGAAGGCGTCGCTCAGCCGTGCCTCGATCCCGGCGAAGTTCGCCGGGTCGAAGTGGTCGGGCACCTCACCCAGGTCGAGTGCCTGCCAGAGGTTGGCGAAGAACGCGTTCTCCAGCGCGCCGACCGCCACGTACCGGCCGTCGGCGCACTCGTAGCAGCGATAGGCCGGCATCGACCCGGCGAGCACACCCTCGCCGCGCCGCGGCAGCGCACCCCGGCCCCAGTCGGTGAAGTTCATGCCCATCATGGACAGCACGCCGTCGACCATGGCCGCGTCGAGGTACTGCCCGCGGCCGGAGCGCTCCCGTTCGTAGAGCGCACCGACGATGCCGAACGCGGCGAGCAGGCCGCCACCGGCGAAGTCGGCGACCAGGTTCAGCGGGGGCACCGGTGGGCTCCCGGCCGGCCCGAAGGTGCCCAGCGCACCGCCGATCGCGAGGTAGTTGATGTCGTGGCCGGCCCGCTGCGAGAGCGGGCCGGTCTGGCCGTAGCCGGTGACACTGCAGTAGACCAGGCGCGGATTGAGCGCACTGAGCTCCGCGTACCCCGCGCCGAGGCGGTCGGCCACCCCGGGCCGGAAGCCCTCCATGACCACATCGGACTCGGCGACCAGCCGGTGCAGGGCGGTGCGGCCCTCGGTGGTCTTCAGGTCGAGCGTGACGAATTCCTTGCCCCGGGAAAGCGCCGGCACCGGCAGGCCGGAACGGCCGCCGCCGATCGCGATCACCTCGGCGCCGAGATCGGCCAGCAGCATGCTGCCGTACGGGCCCGGAGCGAGCCTGGTCATGTCGAGCACCCGGATTCCGGCGAGCGGTCCGGCCGCCCGGCCGGTCATCGAGCACCCCCGGCAGACCGGGAAAGAACTGCGGAATGAAGCAAAACTGTCCTCCTCAGCGAGGTCGCGGGTCGCCGCGATGGATCGATGCTCACCCGGGGCGCCACGACGCCGGTACCTCCAGCTGGAGGTACCGGTTCCGGCGGGCCGCCTGTGATCGTGAGGAGCCACGGATTCCCGTGCAGCCAGAAACTTCCGGCCATTCGGCGAGCAAGAGGAGCGATGATGCCTGCCCCCGCGACCGCGGACACCACCTGCCAGGAGTACGAGAAAGTGCTGACGGCGGCCCAGGCGGCCGCCCCGGTGCTCGCGGCGATGCCCTTGACCGAGCGCGCCGGCTTGTTGCGCGCCGTCGCCGGTGCGCTGCGCACGCAGGCGGACGAGCTGGTGCCGCTGGCCGACGCGGACAGCTCTCTGGGCGTGCCGCGGCTCACCGGCGAGGTCGAACGAACCGCCGGGCAGCTGGAGATGTTCGCCGATGCCGTCGAGGAAGGCTCGTGGCTGGAGGCGATCATCGACCGCGCCGGTGCGAGCGGCGCCGGCCCGGATCTGCGGCGGATGCTGATCCCGCTCGGTCCGGTCGCGGTGTTCGGCGCGAGCAACTTCCCGTTCGCCTTCGGGCTGGCCGGGGGCGACACCGCCGCGGCGCTGGCCGCCGGGTGCCCGGTGGTCGCGAAGGCACATCCCGCACAGCCCCGGCTGTCGGGGGCCTACGCGCGGGTGGTCGTCGACGCCTTGCACGCCGCCGGCGCGCCCGAGGGCACGTTCGCCGTGGTCCACGGGATGGAGAACGGGCGCAAGCTGGTGACCGACGCCCGGATCGCCGCCGTCGCCTTCACCGGCTCCACGGCGGGCGGACGGGCACTGGCCGACCTGGCCGCGACGCGCCCCTCCCCCATTCCGTTCTACGGGGAGCTGGGCAGCCTCAATCCGGTGTTCGTCACCCGCGAAGCCGCCCGGGTCCGCGGCAAGGAGATCGCCGGCGGCTTCCTGGCGTCGATGTCACTGGGCGCCGGCCAGTTCTGCACCAAACCGGGCGTGTTGTTCGTGCCGGCGGGCTACGGACTGGAAGACCTGATCGCCGCCGAGGCGGCCACGGCGCCGATGCGGTTGCTGCACGAGGGCATCGGCACCGCCTTCCGGGCCGAGGCCGCGCGGCTCGCCGCCCACCCGGCGGTCCGGCCGCTGAGCGTCCCCGAGCAGGACGCCGCGGACGAGTCGGTCGTCCGGCCGGTCCTGGTCAGCACCACCGCCACGGAGCTCGCCCGGTGTCCCGGGCAGTTGCTCGTCGAGTGTTTCGGACCGTTCGCGCTGGTCGTGACCTACACCGACGACGCGGAGCTGCCTGCCGCGGCGGACCTGGTGGACGGCAACCTCACCGCTACTGTGCACGGGGAACAGAGCGGTGACCCGGTCGCACCGGCCCTGCTGCGCACCTTGACCGGCAGAGCCGGCCGCGTCATCTGGAACGGCTGGCCGACCGGCGTGACGGTCGGCTGGGCGCAGCACCACGGCGGCCCGTACCCGGCAACGACTTCGGTGCACACCTCGGTCGGCGTCACCGCGATGCGCCGGTTCCTGCGCCCGGTCGCCTACCAGTCGGTGCCCGACACGGTGCTGCCGCCCGCGCTGCGCGACGCGAACGACCTCCGCATCCCGCGGCGGGTGGACGGTGCGCTCACAGCCGCACCGGTGACCGCGCCGCGGTAGCGGCCCGTCTTCGGCGAGCACGACCGGGGCCGGCCGCACGACCGCGCGTGGCACCGGGAGCAGGAACGGAATGCCCGCCGCCGGGACGAGGAGACCTGCTCGGCGGAGCAGGGGGCAACCGGACCGGCCAGGGCATCTCCGGTGGTACGCACTGCGGCGGCACGGGGGTCGCGCCTGCTCGGGCGCGACCCCCGTGCCGAGTGCATTCGCCGACGTCCTCGGCCGCGTCGACGAACACGCCTGGTGGCCACGTGCAGGTCGAGCCTGCTGTCGACGTCATCCAGGTCGAGGTCCGTGAGCTCCTGGATCCGGCCCCGCCGGTGGCGCAGGGTGCTGCGGTGGATCACCAGCGGAAGCGGTCTCGTCGTCAAGGTCGTCGCACCATCGGGCGATCTCGGCTTCCGGCGGATGTCCAACGCGACCGGGAAGGCCATCGTTCGCGGACTTCTCAGGCGGTCCAGCCGCCATCGACGGTGAGAGTGCTCCCGGTGGTGTAGGCGGCGGCGTCCGAGGCCAGGTAGACCGCGGCGCCGCCGAGCTCCGGCGGGTTCGCGACCCGGTTCTGCGGGATGCGGGCCAGGATCCGCTGGCCCCACTTGCTCGTCACCAGTCCTTCGGACAGATCGGTGTGGAAGTACCCCGGGGCGAGCACGTTCACCCGCACGCCGCGGGGCGCCCATTCGACGGCGAGGACGCGGCTGAGCGCCTCGACGCCGCCCTTGCTGGCGGCGTAGGCGGCGATCCGGTCGAACCCGGTTCGTGCGTGCACCGACGAGACGGTGATGATGGAACCGGAGCCTTGCTCGAGCATGTGACGTCCGGCGGCCCGCGCGCAGTAGTAGGTGCCGGAGAGATTCACGTCGAGTACCTGGGCCCAGTCGCGGTCGGCGCTGTTCTCGCTGCGCCGGAACGTCGGGCTGATGCCCGCGGCGGTGACGGCCACGTCGAGCCGGCCGAAGCGTCCGACGATCGCCTCCACACAGCTTTCGGCGAAGGCGGGCTCGGACACCGAGCCCGGCAGCACCAACGCCGAACCGAGGTCGGCGGCGAGCCGGTCGAGGTCCTCGCGGGTGCGGGAAGTGACGGCGAGGGTCGCGCCGGCCCCGGCGAGAGCTTCCGCGACGGCCCGGCCGAGGCCCTTGCCGGCGCCGGTGATCCAGGCGACTTTTCCGGTGAGGTCGAACGCGGTCATGAGCGCAGGTTCCGTTTCAGCACCTTGCCGGACGGTGTTCGGGGCAGCGCGTCGAGGAACACCAGGTCGGCGGGGACTTTGAACTTGGCGAGCCGGGCCCGGCAGAACTCGATCAACGCGGTGCGATCGGCCGGGGCGCCGGGGCGCAGGACCACGAACGCCTGCGGGACTTCGCCCCACCGCGGGTGTCCCATGCCGACGACGGCGGCCTCGACGACGTCCGGGTGCTCGTAGAGGACGCGTTCGACTTCGGGGGTGGCGATGTTCTCGCCGCCGGAGACGATCATGTCCTTCTTGCGGTCTTCCACGTAGAGGTAGCCGTCCTCGTCGACGCGGCCGATGTCGCCGGTGTGGAACCAGCCGTCGCGGAAGGCCCTGGCGGTGGCCTCGTCGTCGTGCCAGTACCCGGTGCTGACCTTGGGGCCGCGGAGAGTGATCTCACCCAGCTCGTTCGGTCCGACGGACGTGCCGGTCTCGTCGACGATGCGGACTTCGAGGTGGACGACGGGGCGCCCGACGGAGCCGACCTTGGCCAGCATGTGCTCGTAGTCGTTGAACGTGTCGCCCGAGACGGTCTCGGTGAGCCCGTAGGCGTCGGCGAACCACGCGTTCGGGAACGCGGCGAGGATCCGTTCGACCAGCGGGACGGGCATCTTCTCACCGCCACCGATGATGAACCGGATCGAGGACGTGTCCCGCCCGGCCAGGTCCGGCAGCTGCAGGATCGCGTTCATCATCGCCGGGGCCAGCCAGATGTTCGTCGGGCGCTCGCGTTCGATGGCCGCCACGACCTCCGCCGCGTCGAACTTGCGGAGCACCGTGAGCGAACCCCCGGCGTGCAGTGTCCCGACGCCGGGCAGGTCGAACCCGCCGACGTGGTAAAGCGGCCCGCACACGAGCGTCGTGTCGGCGGCGGTGATGCCGAACTCGACGATGTGCGCCAGGTTCTTCCACGCCAGATTGCCGTGCGTGATCCGCACGCCCTTGGGGCGGGAGGTCGTCCCGGAGGTGTACATCAGCCGCTGCAGCTCGTCCGGGGCGACCGGCACGGGAACGACGGACTTCCCTTCGTTGGCCGCCAGCAGATCGGCGTAGCCCGTCCACCCGTCGGCAGCGCCGTCCAGCAGCAGCCGGTGCTTCAACGCCGGCAAGGCGAGCTGCTCGATCGCGGGCCGGAACTCCGGCTCGGTCAGCAGCGCCACGGCGCCGGAGTGGTCGATGATGTAGCGCCACTCCTCTGGGGAGAGCCGATAGTTCAGCGGCAGGAACGCGGCACCGACCCGGTTGACCGCGAACGCGGTCTCGAGGAACTCCAGGTGGTTGTAGAGCAGGATGGCGACGACGTCGCCGCGGCCGACACCGAGTCCGGCGAGGCCGGCGGCGACCGCGTCGACGCGGTCGAGCAGCTCGCGGTTGGTGAGCTTGCGCTCGCCCTGTCTGAGCACGGTCCGGCCCGGGTCGCGGCCGGTGTTGTGGTCGAGGATCGTCGCGAAGTTCGCCATCAGCGCTCCTGGGCGTGGAAGCTGTGCAGCTCGTCCCCGGCCGGGCCCCAGTGGATCGTGCTGATCATGCCGCCGTCGGCGACCAGGTCGGTGCCGGTGACGTAGCCGGCGTCGGGGCTCGCGAGGAAGGCGACCGCACGGGCGATGTCGTCGGGCTCGCCGATGCGGCCGAGCGGCGTGTTGGCCACGGTGGCCGCGTGGATCGCGCTGTTCGACAGCGTGTCGCGGTTGAGTCCGCTGTGGACGACGCCCGGGCTCACGGAGTTGATCCGGATGCCGTCCTTCGCCAGTTCCGCCGCGAGCTGGCGGGTCAGGGCGAGCACACCGCCCTTTGCGGCGGTGTAGGACGAGAACCCGTAGCCGGTGTGCCCGGCGATCGAGGCGATCTGGACGATGCTTCCGCCGCCACCGGCTGCCATCAGCGGGACCACCTGCCGGAGCAGGATGAAGTAGCCGGTGAGGTTGACGTCCAGCACCCGTCGCCACTCCTCGACGCTCGACTCCAGCAGCGTCTTGCGGACGATGATCCCCGCCGCGTTGACGAGCACCTTCGGCGCTCCGAACCGCTGGGCGGCCTCGCGCACCGCGTCGGCGACCTGGGTCTCGTCGGTGACGTCGACGCCGAACGCGGCCGCGGCGGGCAATTCGGCCGCCGTCTTCTCCGCGGCTTCGCCGTTGGCGTCGAGCAGGGCGAGGGCGAGTCCGGACTCCGAGAGCCGCATGGCGCAGGCGCGGCCGATTCCGGAACCCGCGCCGGTGACGACCGCGCATCCCGCTGTATCCACTGCAGACCTCCTGTTCTTCGGGCCTCAGCCCATCGCATAGCCACCGTTGACGTCCACGACCGCGCCGGTCATGTAACTGGCCGCCGGCGAGGCGAGGAAGGCCGCCACCCGGGCGATCTCCTCGGGCCGGGCCAGCCGGCCCAGCGGGTTGTAGTCGTCGGAATACCCCTTGCCGCGGATCATCTCGGTGTCGACGACGCCGGGGGCGACGGCGTTGGCCAGGATTCCGTTGCCGGCTTCGGTCTTGGCGAGCCACTTCACGACCGCGTGCACGGCGCCCTTGCTGGCCACGTAGTGCGGCCCGGCCAGCACGCCCCCGACTTTGCCCGCCACCGAGCCGATGCACACCACTCGCGAATCGTGCCCTCGCAGGAACGGCAGCGCACCATTGATGCACCACAGTGTGCCCTTGATGTTCACGCCGAGCACGAGGTCCACTTCGGACTCGGACAGCTCGTCCAGCGCGACGGTCTCGCCGTAGACCGCGGCGCAGGTCACCAGCGCGTCGAGCCGCCGCGGTGGCCCGGCGGCCTCGGCCATCGCGGTGGCGATGGCTTCGCGATCGGTGATGTCGGCCTGCAGGCCGGCCGCGCTGCCGCCGAGCTCGGTGATTTCGGCGACGGTGCCGGCCGGGTCGTGCCGGTCCAGCGCCGTGACGTGGGCTCCGGCGAGGGCGAGTTCGACGGCAACCCGGCTGCCGATCCCGCGCGCGGCCCCGGTGACGACCGCACGCTGCCCGGCCAGGGAGGCCGGGCCGCGCGGGTCGAGAACACCGGGCGTCACGTCGCCTTCTGCTGCTCGTGAGCGGCCAGCTCCTCCATCAGCACGGGCACGCCGAGGGTGCAGGTGTGGATGCCGAGCACACTCGTCAGTTCCAGCACCTCCATGATCTCTTCCTTGGTGGCGCCGTAACCGAGCGCGTTGCGGATGTGCTGGCGCAACCCCGGCTCGTACAGGTGGGTCGTGGACGCGTCGATCGCGGTGTAGATCAGTTCCTTGATCTTCGGTTCCAGAACGCCCTTGCGCCACGGCACGGCCGAGAACTCGCGGTAGGCGTCGAAGAAGTCGGGATCGAGGCTCAGCAACCCCTCCCAGAAGGGGTTCCAATAGCCGCGCTCTTTGATGAACGCGTCGCGCAATGCGTTCTGGCGGGCGACATCTGTTCCGTTGTCGGACACCCGATCCTCCTTACTTCGCGGCCATCTCGGCGCGGCGCTCGGCGGTCGCGTCGTGATCGATCTTCAGGCCTTCGGGGTCGCCGTGCGGGTCGCCGGTGATGACGACGCCGTAGTCGCGGTAGGCGCCTTCGATCGTCACGTACTCGTCGCGCACGTCGCGACAGACGCGCTCGGGGCTGCGCTGCAGCGGTGAGCCCCAGCCGCCGCCACCGTTGGTGAGGTAGCGGAACACCGCGTTCGGCTTGGTGTGCCAGACCGGGGTGCTGGCGAAGTAGAAGTACTCACCACCGGGGTCGACCGTCCTGGTCCGCGGGTCCAGCATCCCGGCCACCGGCGTCGAGCCGGCGTAGACCTCGGGGCCGGTGCCGATGAGGTCCTTGTCCTTCGGCACGTTCTTGTAGTCCGGGTCGAACACCCACGTCGCGCCGAGCGCACCGGCCCGCCCGCCGTAGACGCCCACGCCGCTGGCGGACTTGGTGTGCAGCGGGCTCGACCAGTGCTCCGCCGCGGTCAGGTACAGCGTGTCTTTGAGAACGGCCGCGCCGCCACGGTTCTCCCCGGCGCCGGAGCTGTCGGGCACGTACTCCTTGCGCAGCACGACGGCGGGCACCTCGGACTCGATGGCTTCCGTCGCCGGGTCGAGGTTGTTGGCCTGGTAGACGACGGAGTAACTGTCGGCGTCTCCGGCCTCGGTCGCGCCCCACGGCCCGTGCTCGCCACCGCACTGGGCGGTGGTGACCCACGGGGTCCCGTCGGCGAGCACGCCGTTGGCGTTGTGGATGTTCAGCGAGCCGTAGTCGCCACCGACCGCCTTGCGGCCCAGCGCCTTCTCGAGTGCGCGGAACACCGCCAGCAGCACCGGGCCGGTGCTCTCCCAGTACAGGAACACAGCGCCGTCCGGTGGCGTGGCGCTGATGAACGTGCCGGCGGGCAGCACGATGTCGATCGGCCGATACGCCCCGGAAGTGAACGGCGTGGCCGGGTCGACGAGGAACTTCAGCGCGACACCGACCGCGGTCTTGGTGTCGAGGATGCCCGCGTTGATGCTGGTGCGGGCCTGCGGTGAGGTGCCGCTGAAGTCGAGTTCCATCCGGTCGGCGGCCTTGGTGATCTTCAGGCGGATCCGGTACTCGATCGAGTCGTCGACCCCGTCGCAGTCGATGCCTTCCTCGGCCTCGTAGACGCCGTCGGGCAGCCCGGCCAGTGCGGTCCGCATCGACTCGGCCGAGACGTCGGTGGCGTAGCGGACGGCGCCGAGGTAGGCGTCGACGCCGTAGCGCTCGACGCTTTCCAGGATCAGCTGCTCGCCGAGCAGGAGGTTCTGGTAGATCGTCTTGATGTCCGGCAGCAGCAGCGCGCAGAAGCGGGCGTTGTCGAAGATCAGGTTGAACGCCGACTTGACCGGCTTGTTGTCGCGGTAGAGCAGCGTCGGCGCGATCACGAGACCGTTCTCGTAGACATTGCGCTTCGTACCGCTGAACCCGGCCGGCACGACGCCGCCCATGTCGAGCTGGTGGGCCCGCAGGGTGACGAACGAGATCAGCTTGTCCTCGTGGAAGACGGGGCGGATGAAGCAGACGTCGTTGACGTGGTTGCCCGCGCGGTACGGATCGTTGCAGATCACCACGTCACCCGGGTTGAGGTTCTCCGGGCCGTACTCCTCGATGGTGTTGCGCACGGCTTCGGACATGGTGCCGAGGAACATCGCGAGGCTGTTGCTCACCGACGACATCGGGTAGTTCTGCTCCGGCGGGCCGGAGATCGTGGCCGCGAAGTCGTACCAGTCGCGCAGGATGAGCGAGAACGCGTTGTTCAGCAGGCCCGTGCACATGTGCTGCACGATGTACCGCATCCGGCTCGCCAGCACCGACGCGGTGAACCGGTCGGAGCCGTAGAGCTCGGTGAACTGGGCGTCGTCGAGGTCCTTGAGAGAAGTCATGGTTCACGCCTTCCGGATGCGCAGCTCGCCGTGGGCCCCGACGGTCGCGACCTGACCGGGGACGAGGAACGTGGTGGACAGCGGTTCGCGGATCACCGCGGGGCCGGGGACCCGGTCACCGGCCCGCAGGTCGCTGCGCTGGTACTCACCGGCGTCGAGGACCTCGTCGGTGAGGTAGCGGATCGGCAGGGTGCGGGTCGGCTCGGCGGACTCGCCGGCCGGGCGCTCGGGCAGCGTCGGGTACTCGACCTTGTCGGCCCGCACGACCGCCTGGACCCGGTAGGTGACACCCTGCACGGGCAGCGCCTCGAAGCGGTTGCCGGAGCGTTCCGCGTAGGCGTCGTGGAAGTTGGCGACCATCGTCGCGATCGCGTCGGCGTCGATCTCGCCGTCGGGCACGCCGACGAACGGCGTCTCCCAGGTCTGGCCGGCGAGGCGGCCGTCGAAGCTGCGGACGAAGGTGACGTTGCCGCGGTCCTTCTCCTGCAGCCGTTCGCGGAGCCGCTCCTCCATCGAGTGGTAGACCTTGTCGACCTGTTCGGCCGCCTCGGCGGTGAGCAGTGTGTAGGCGCTGCGGCTGTCGGCGTAGACCAGGTCCGAGCTGACCAGGCCGAGGGCGGAGAACAGACCGGGGTGCGGGGGCACGATGACCTCGGCCGCGTGCACCAGGTCGAGCACCGCGGGCAGCAGCATCGGTCCGGCCGCGCCGAACGCGACGAGGCTGTAGTCGCGCGGGTCGACGCCGTGCTGGATGGCGATGTTGACGACACCCTCGGCAATGTTGTTGATACCGATGTTGAACGCGTAGCTGACCCGCTGGTCGAACGACAGCTTGGAGTCCAGCGCGTCGAAGGCCTGCCGGGACAGGTCCGGGTTCAGCTTCATCCGGCCACCGGCGAAGCCGTCCGGGTCGATGATGCCCATCAGCAGGCAGGTGTCGGTGGTCGTGGGCTGGGTCCCGCCGAGTCCGTAGCAGGCCGGGCCGGGGTCGGCACCGGCGCTGCCCGGGCCCACTTTCAGCTCGCCCGCCGCGTTGATCGTGACGAGACTGCCGCCGCCGGCGCCGATGCTCGAGATCTCGTTCGACAGCGCGTTCACGATCAGGTCGTGCTCGAGCTCGAACGTCGTGTTCACGAACGGACGCCCCTCGGTGACCATGCTGATGTCGCACGAAGTTCCGCCCACGTCGGCGCACAGCAGGTTGCCCGCGCCGATCAGGCTGCCGAAGTGGGCGCTGGACACGGTGCCGGCCGCGGGGCCGGCGAAGACGATGCGGAAGGGGTGTTCCATCGCGACGTCGGAGCGCACCAGCTGGGCGGCGCAGTCGGCGAAGTTGAGGTCGCCGGTGAAGCCCAGCTCCTGCAGACCGGAGTCGAGCCGGCGGGTGTACTCGTCGTAGGTCAGCCGCATGAACACGTCGACCACGGTGGTCGATGCGCGGGCGAACTCCTTGGCCAGCGGGGAAACTTCGCTGGAGATGGAGACCGGGATGTCGCCCAGCTCTTCGTGCACGAGCTGGCGCAGGCGTTCTTCGTGGTGGTTGTTGACGTAGGCGTTGATCAAGCAGATCGCGACGCCTTCGACGTTGCAGCCACGCAGGATCCGCAGTTCCTCGCGAGCGTGGTCTTCGTCGAGCTGGATCAGGATGCCGCCGTCGGCGGTGAGGCGCTCCCGGATCCCGCGCCGCAGATAACGCGGCACCAGAGGTTGGTTCGCGTCGCCGTAGGAGCGGCGCCACGACGGGTTCATCAGGCCCTCCACCGGTCGCCACGTGCGGCCGATGTCGAGGATGTCCCGGTGTCCCAACGTGGTCAGGAACGCGATCTTCGGCAGCCGGCGCGTGATGATCGCGTTCAAGCCGTGCGTGCTCGCGTGGTTGAAGACCGCGGAATCCGCGACCCCGATTTCCTCGGCGCCGCGCAGCACACCGCGTTCGGTCGTGCGCACGTCCGTGGACACCTTGACCGTGCGGATCTCTCCGTCCGCGATCGCCACCACGTCCGTGAACGTGCCTCCGACGTCTACTCCGATCATGAAACTTCCCGCCTTTCGCAAGTGGTGGTCAGTAGACGTCGAGGCCGTCCGAGGTCAGCACGATCGGGCCGAGCAGCGGCCCGCGTTCACGGCTCACCGATTCGAGCGTCTTCTGGTGCTTGACGACGGTGAACCAGCCGCCTTCGGTCAGCACGGGGTAGCGGCGGAAGTCGGCCGCTGAAGAACCCGGGAAATCGCGTTCGAGGTCGACGCCCAGCGCCGCCAGCTCGTCCGCCGTGACTTCCTCCCGGGTGACCGCGAGTCCCTCCGGGACGGGTGTTTCGACTGCATCCATGGGCCATCACTCCGGTGTGTTGTGCCGCTGGCGAGTTTCGTGTACCAATCGGTCTACGAAACCGTGATGGTGAGCACTGTAGGTCTCCGGCTGCGGCCTGACAAGCCCGGACCGGGTGAGAAGGGGAGCTTCGGCGATGACGACACCGGTACAGCTGGAGATCGCGGACCGCGTGGCGACCGTCCGCCTGGACGCGCCACCACTGAACGCGTTCGACACGGGGATGCAGCGCGCGCTGGCCGATGCGGCCGCCACGCTCGAGGCCGATCCCGGAGTCCACGCCGTGGTGCTCTACGGCGGTCCACGGTGCTTCGCCGCGGGCGCGGACATCAAGCAGCTCGCGGCATTCGGCTTCGAGGACATCACCGGCTGGAACCGGGCGTTGCAGCAGACGTTCACGCGGTTCGCCGAACTGCCGGTGCCGGTCGTCGCGGCCGTCACCGGCTACGCGCTGGGCGGCGGGATGGAACTCGCCCTCACCGCCGACTTCCGGATCGCCGCCGAAGACGCCGTCCTCGGGCTGCCCGAGGTCCTGCTGGGGATCATCCCCGGCTCCGGCGGGACGCAACGCCTGACCCGGCTGGTCGGGCGAGGCAAGGCGAAGGAACTGATGATGACCGGGCGGCGGGTACCCGCGCAAGAAGCCCTGGACCTGGGCATTGTGGACCGGCTCGCGGAGGATCCCTACGAGGCAGCGCTCGGCTTCGCACACGAGCTCGCAGCCGGCCCCCGATTCGCGATCCAGGCCATCAAGGAGGCGGTCGACCAGGGGATCGACCTGCCGATCGCGGGCGGGCTGGCGCTGGAGCGCTCGTTGATCGCCGGTCTGTTCGCGACGACCGACCGGGACACGGGCATGGCATCGTTCCTGCAGCACGGACCGGGCAAGGCGAGGTTCGGTGATCCCGCCTAAAGTGAACAACCTGTCACCGACGGAGGGGAACGATGCCGAGACCACCGGGGCACGGGCCCGGCTACGAGATCAAGCGCCAGGAGATCATCGACCAGGCCGCCGCGCTGTTCGCCAAACACGGCTACGCCGCCACCGGCATCGCGGAGCTGGGACAGGTCGCCGGCCTCGCCAAGGGCGCGCTGTACTACTACATCGGCTCGAAGGAGAACCTGCTCGTCGAGATCCAGGACCGGGTCCTGGGGCCGCTGCTGACCGCGGCCCGGCAGATCGCCGCGCTCGACGAGGACCCGGTGCTGCGCCTGCGGCTGCTGTCGGAGACGTTGCTCGGGAACATCCTCGCCCGGCTCGACCACATCTGGGTCTACGAGCACGACTACCGGCACCTGCGCGGCGCCAACCGGGCCCGCCTGCTGCGGCAGCGCCGGGAGTTCGAGAAGATCGTGCTGGATCTGCTGGCCGAGGCGATGGAGTCCGGGGCGTTCCGCCGCCTCGACCCCCGGCTGGCCATGTTGCAGTTCCTCAACCTGCACAACCACACCTACCAGTGGGCGCATCGTGACGGCCAGTGGGACGCGGAGTTCCTGTCGCGCGAGTACTGCGCAACACTCTTCTCGGGGTTCTGCAACAGCGGCTACGACGTGGCCGGGCTGGAGAAACGGCTCGCGGACTACCGCGACCGCTCCTCCGCCTGAGGCCACGCCCGCTCAGGCGCCGGCAGCCTCCCGCACCGCCGCGGCAATCGCGTCCTTCGAGGGCAGCCACACGCGCTCCAGCGACGGGCTGTACGGCGCCGGGGTCCGCTCCGCGCCCAGCCGGATGACCGGGGCGTCCAGCGTCCAGAACCCCTCACGGGCGGCCACCGCGGCCAGTTCCGCGCCGACGCCGAACTCGCCCACCGCCTGGTGCGCGACGACCAGCCGCCCGGTCTTGGCGAGCGAGCGCAGCACCGTCTCGGTGTCCAGCGGCGCGATCGTCCGCAGGTCGATGAGCTCGACGCTGATGCCCTCGGCGGCCAGCTCCTCGGCGACGTCGGCGCAGTCGTGCACCAGCTTCGAGTACGAGACCAGCGTGACATCGGTGCCGGCCCGGCGGATCGCGGCCTTGCCCAGCGGGATCAGGTGCGACGCCGGCGGCTGCGGGCCCTTGCGCCCGTACATCAGGCGGTTCTCGATGAACACGACCGGGTTGGGGTCGCGGATCGCGGCACGCAGCAGCCCGTAGGTGTCCGCCGGCGTCGAGGGCATCACGACGGTCAGGCCGGGGATGTGCGCGAGCAGGGCCTCGAGGCTCTGCGAGTGCTGGCTGCCCGAGGACTTCCCGGCACCGAACTGGGTGCGGACCACCATCGGCAGACTGACCGCGCCGCCGGTCATGAACCGCAGCTTGGCCGCCTGGTTCATCAGCTGGTCGAGGCAGACGCCGATGAAGTCGAAGTACATGACCTCCACGACCGGGCGCAGCCCCGCCATGGCCGCGCCGACGGCCGCGCCGATGATCGCGCTTTCCGAAATCGGCGTGTCGCGGACCCGGCCCGGGAACTTCCCGGCCAGGCCCCTGGTCAGGCCGAACACGTTGCCACCGGCGCCGACGTCGATCCCGGCCAGGAACACCGAGCCGTCGGTCTCCAGCTCGTGCTCGAGTGCGTCGTGGACCGCATCCATCGTCCGGAAGACCTCGCCGGTCGCTTCGGCCGGCTCGGGCACCGGTTCGCGCGGGACACCCACGAAGTGGTGCAGCGTCTCCTCGGCGGGCTGGGCGGCGGCGCGGGCCTTCTCCACGGCGGCGTCGATCTCGGCGTCGACGGCCGCGTCGACCACCGCCGGGTCCTCGCCCAGCTCCCGCAACCGGGCGGCCAGCCGGACCAGCGGATCGCGTTCCTTCCACTCGGCCAGTTCGCCGGGGTCCCGGTACTTCAGCGGGTCGCCCTCGTAGTGACCGTGCCACCGGTAGGTCTCGGCCTCGACCATCACCGGGCCGGCTCCCGCTCGCAGGTCACCGGCAAGGCGCCGGACGAGGTCGGCCACGGCGACGACGTCGTTGCCGTCGACCTGATGGAAATCCATCGCGTAGCCGGGCGCGCGGTCGGCGAGCGAAGCCCGCGTCTGCGTCGCGATCGGGGAGAACTCGGCGTACTTGTTGTTCTCGCAGAAGAAGATCACCGGCAGCTGCCACACCGAGGCCAGGTTGGCGGCCTCGTGGAACATGCCCTGGGCCACGGCGCCGTCGCCGAAGAACGCCAGGGCGACGCCGCCGTCACCGCGCAGCTGGGCGGCGGTCGCGGCACCGACCGCGATCGGCACGCCGGCCGCGACGATGCCGTTGGCGCCGAACACCCCGCGCCGCGGATCGGCGATGTGCATCGAGCCGCCACGCCCGCGGCACGTGCCGGTCTCCTTGCCCATGAGCTCCGCGAACATACCCTCGACGTCGATCCCCTTGGCGATGCAGTGCCCGTGCCCGCGGTGGGTCGAGGTGATCACGTCACGGTCGTCCAGCGGCCAGCAGGCGCCGACCGCCGACGCCTCCTGCCCGATCGACAGGTGCAGGAAGCCGGGGATCTCGTTGTTCCGGTACAGCCGGGACGCGCGGTCCTCGAACTGCCGGATCAGCCGCATCCGCCGGTACATCCCCACCAGTGTGTCCGGCTCACCGTCGAAAGCCGTTGCCAGGTCGCTCACCCGGGTGGAAGTCATCGCGCTCCTGCCCTTGCCGTCCATCGATTTCCGCCCGGCCTCTTGACATCGCGCCGGGAACGACGATTCTTGTACCGATTGGTCGAAAAAACAACTCGCGGTCGGAGGTGATCGGCGTGCAGGCGTTGCGCTGGCACGCGAAGGGCAAGCTGTGCCTGGACGATGTGGGTGCTCCGGCAGCACCGAAGCCAGGGCAGGCGGTCATCGCCGTGTCGTTCTGCGGGATCTGCGGCACGGACCTGCACGAGTTCGTCCACGGACCCAACCTCATCCGGACCGGCGCCCATCCCCTCACCGGCGTGAAGCCGCCGATCACCCTCGGGCACGAGATGAGCGGCACCGTCGTCGCGCTCGGCTCTCCCGTGCCCGGGATCGAAGTCGGCACCCGCGTCGCGGTCGACCCCTGCCTTCGCTGCGGCGTCTGCCGCTGGTGCCTGCACGGCGAGTACCACATCTGCGCGAAGGGCGGCTCGGTCGGCCTGGCCTCCGACGGCGGCTTCGCTTCGCACGCCACGGTCCCCGTCGAGGGCCTCGTCCCGATCCCCGACGGCGTCTCCGACCAGCTCGCCGCGCTCGCCGAGCCGCTGGCCGTCGGCCTGCACGCCATCCGGCGAACGACCGTCCAGCCCGGCGACAACGTGCTGCTGCTCGGCGCCGGCCCCATTGGCGTCGCCGCGCTGCTGGCCGCGAAGCTCGCCGGCGCCGCTGGGATCTACGTCAGCGAGCCGGTGCACGCGCGCGCCCGCACCGCCGCCGAACTGGGCGCCACCGAGGTCTACGACCCGGCCACCACCGACGTGCGGCGCGAGGTGTTCCTGCGCACCGGCCGGGTCGGCCCCGACGTCGTGGTCGAAGCCACCGGCCGCCCGGAACTGGTCCAGCTGGCGGTGACGACCGTCCGCCGCGGCGGACGAGCCGTGCTCTGCGGGATCAGCGGCGCCGAGACGGCCCTGCCGATCACCCAGATCGTCCCGTTCGAACGCACCATCCTCGGCTCGCTCGGCTACAACCACGACATCCCCCGCGTCCTGGACCTCATGGCCACCGGACGGCTCGACGCCACCCCGTTGCTCACCGGGGTGCGCCCCCTCTCCGCGGGCGCGGACGCCTTCGCCGAGCTGGCCGCCGATCGCGGCAACCACCTCAAGATCCTCCTCGAACCCGGGCGGCCCTGATGCCGCCGAACACGACCGACCCCACGCAGCCTCCCGGGGCCGCACGACACCGCATGGAGGACTGATGGACTTCGACCTGCCCGAAGAGACCCTCGCACTGAAGCAGCTCTGCCGGGACTTCGCGGCCAAGGAGATCGCCCCCTTCGCCGCCGACTGGTCCGAACGCTGCGAGTTCCCGGCCGGCGTTTTCCGCCGGCTCGGCGAGCTCGGGCTGATGGGCATGCTGGTGGACGAGAAGTACGGCGGCGCGGACGCCGGGTTCGTCTCCTACGTCGCCGCCATGGAGGAGTTCGGCGCGGCCGACCAGTCGGTGGCCTCCGCCTGGAACGCGCACTCGACCATCGCCGCTCTCCCGCTCGCCACGTTCGGCACCCACGAGCAGAAGGAACGCTGGCTGCGCCCGCTCGCCGAGGGCGAGGCACTCGGCGCGTTCGGCCTGACCGAACCGACCGCGGGCTCCGACGCCGCGGGGATCCGGACCCGGGCCCGCCGGGTCGACGGCGGCTGGGTGCTGGACGGCACCAAGATGTTCATCAGCAACGCCGGCACCGAGATGAGCCTCGGCGTGACTGTCCTGGCCGTCACCGGCGAAAACTCGAATGGCTCGAAGCGCTTCGGCACCTTCTTCGTCCCCGACGGCACCGACGGCTACGCAAAGGGCCAGCCGCTGAAAAAACTGGGCTGGCACGCGCTCGACACCCGCGAACTGGTCTTCACCGACTGCTGGATCGGCGACGACCACATGATCGGCGAAGAAGGCAACGGACTCCGCCAGTTCCTCGAAGTCCTCGACGGTGGCCGGATCAGCGTCGCCGCCCTGTCGCTGTCCCTCGCCCAGAAGGCCCTCGACCTCGCCGTCCGCCACGCCGGTGAACGCGAGCAGTTCGGCCGGCCGCTGCACAGCTTCCAAGCCGTGGGCCACAAACTCGCCGACATGGCGACCGAAATCGCCGCGGCCCGCTGGCTGGTCTACAACGCCGCCTGGCTCGCCGACCAGGGCCGCCCCTTCGGCACCGCCGCGGCGATGGCGAAGCTGTACGCGTCCGAAGTGGCGAACCGCGCGGCCAGCGAAAGCGTACAGATCCACGGCGGCTACGGCTTCATCCGCGAATCCACCATCTCCCGCTTCTACGCCGACGCCAAGATCCTGGAGATCGGCGAAGGCACCAGCGAAGTCCAGCGCAACGTCATCGCCCGGGCACTCACCCGCAGCACAAGCTGAGCCGCGGAGCCCACAACCAAGTACCGACCGGGCGGCGACGAACCAAGCGACGTCGCCCGGTCTGTTTCACGCCAGTCATGCTCGCGACGCGCGAACGGCGGACCACTCACCCATCGACCATCGCGCCCGATTTCCCCAGATGGCCGATGAGGGTAGTTCCGCGATCGCGGACTCACCGGCAGCCGGAACGCAAGCTGGCGAGCCAGGCGACGGACCTGGCCCGCGAGCAGCCGGCCCCGGTCGCCCACATGCCGACCTCTGCGCCGATCGAGACCCGATTTCGATCCGGCCTGCCCGCGTCGCCGCCGGTGGACGCGCTCGGCTCGTGGACGGCAGTACCCGAGGGCGCGGCCGGGCCAGGTGTCTCCGCCCCGGTGGCGGACGGCGGGAGCCGGTTCCGCTGAGGAACCCGGCCTGCGTGGCCGGGTCAGCCGGGTAGCCGCAGCACGCCGTCCACCCTGCGGGGCACCGGGCGGGCGGGGTGGTCGCGCAGCTCATCGGGCAGTGCCTGCCCGGGGGCGTCCTGCCAGGTCACCGGCCGCAGGAACCGGCGGATCGCGGTCGCCCCGACCGAGGTGAACAGGCTGTTGGTGGCCGGCCACGGTCCCCCGTGGTGCTGGGCCCAGCTGACCGCGACGCCCGTCGGGTAGCCGTTGAACACCAGACGTCCGGCCCTGTCCCGCAGCGCGCCGATCCACCGTGGCGCGGTTTCCCGGGCGCCGAGGTGCACCGACGCGGTCAGCGAGGCCGGCAGGCGCCCGATCACGGCCGTGAGCTCGTCCTCGGTGCGGTAGCGCACGAGCACCGTCGCCGGGCCGAAGTACTCGGCGAGCGCCTGCTCCGGCAGACGGCTCGCCTCGACGGAGACCAGCAACGGAGCCACCCGGAAGCCACCCCGCTCGGCGTCGCCCTCGGCCACCGCGGACACCCCCGTGGCAGCGCGGAGCCGGCCGGTGTCGGCGAGGTAGGAGGCGTGGATGCGCTCGTTGAGCAGGGGCACGACCTCCGTGCCCTCAAGTCCCTGCGCCGCCGCGGCGACCACGGCGTCCCCGGCGGCGCCGGCCGGGATCAGGACGAGCCCCGGCTTGGTGCACAGCTGGCCCGCGGACCCGGTCACCGAGGCGGCCAGCCCGGCGCCGATCTCGGCCGCCCGCCCGGCCGCGGCGGCCTCGGTGACGACCAGGGCGTTGAGGCTGGACAGCTCGCCGTAGAAGGGGATCGGGTCGTCGCGGCCGTTGATCGCATCCAGCAGCGCCCGGCCGCCGCTGAGCGATCCGGTGAAGCCCACCGCCCGCACCGCCGGGTGGCGGACCAGGGCTTCGCCGGCCGTGCGGCCGAAGACGATGCCGATCGTGCCCTCGGGAGCGCCGGCCTCGGCGGCGGCCGTCCGCAGGATGTCGTGGACCAGCCGGGAGGTGGCCGGGTGCGAGCCGTGGGCCTTGACCACGACCGGGTTGCCCGCGGCGAGCGCCGACGCGGTGTCCCCGCCGGGGACGGAGAAGGCGAGGGGGAAGTTGCTCGCGCCGAAGACCGCGACCGGGCCGATCGGCACGAGCATCCGGCGCAGGTCGGGCCTCGGCCCCATCGGGGTGGGGCCGGCGTGGTCGACGGTCGCCTCGAGGTAGCTGCCCTCCTCGAGGACGTCGGCGAAGAAGGTGAACTGGTAGCTCGTCCGGGTGAGCTCTCCCCCGAGCCGGGCCGCGCCGAGCGCGGTCTCCCGGTCGGCGATCGCCACGACGTCGTCGCGTCGGTTGTCCAGGGCGTGGCCGAAGGCGCGCAGCAGCCTGGCGCGGCCGCTGCGGCCGAGCGCGTCGAGCGCGGGTGCGGCGGCCTGCGCCGCGGCGACGATCCGCTCGACGGCGGCGTCATCGCTCAGCGGTTCCCCACCGGGCAGTGCGGCGCCGGTGCGCGGGTCTCGTCCGGTGGTCAGGGCGGCGGTCACGGTGCTCCTTCGGGGGTCAGCGGCGCGGGAATGCGGCGACGGCGGCGGTATCGGCGCCCACGGCACCGAGGTGGGAAGCCCCGCCGGCGCGCCGAGCGGGGACTCGCGGCCGGGGAGTGCCACCTCGGTGCCGGTCAGGGTCCGGTCGGCGACCGAGGCCCTCGTAGATGCAGCCGACCGGGCATTCCCCGGTGCACGAGGGGTCGAGGACGTCGAGGCACGCATCGGTGATCACGAAAGCCATGGTGGTGCTCCTGAATCAGGCCGGGGCGGCGACCGGCATGGCGTCGGTCGAGTGCCCGGGAAAGGTCGAAGCGACGGGGTCGGAGCGAGCGCCGCGTGGCCGACCGCGGCCGGCGCTTCACCGAAGCCCGGCTCCGGCTCAGGTGGTGGTCCAGCCACCGTCGACGAGCAGGATCTGGCCGGTGACGTAGTCCGACGCCGGGGCGGCGAGGAACACGAACGTGCCGGCCAGGTCCGCGGGCGTGGCGAACTGCCCGAGCGGGATCCGGGCCCGGAGCCGTTCGGTGCGGTCGGCGTCGCCGTAGATCCACGGAGAGGCCATGTCCGTGGCGACGTAGCCGGGCGCCACCACGTTCGCCCTGATCCCGTACGCACCGGCCTCGCTGGCGAGGCTGATCGTGTACTGCGCGACCGCGCCCTTGGTGGTCGCGTACCCCGTCCGCCGTTCCAGGCCGCGGACCGAACCCAGCGAGCCGACGTTGATGATCTTGCCGTAGCCGCGCTCGATCAGCTGGGGAAGCAGGGCCTGGGTGACCTCCACGGTCCCCCGCACGTTCACCCGCCACAGGGTGTCCAGCTCGGTCACGGTGAGCTCGGTGATCGCGGACCGCACCATCACCCCGGCGGCGTTGACCACCACCGTGACCGGCCCGGCGGCGGTCGCCGCGGCGCGGACTCGTTCGCCGATGTCGTCCGCCGTGACGTCGGCGAGCAGGGTGTCCACCGCGGCGCCCGCCTCGGCCAGCTCGGCCGCCGTCGAGGCCAGCTCCGCCTCGAGCCGGTCGACCAGTAGCAGCCCGGCCCCGTGCTGGGCGAGCGCCCGCGCCGCCGCCTTCCCGATTCCGCGCGCTCCACCGGTCACGACGGCGACGCTGCCCTGCAAGGAAAACAGGCTCTCAGACAACGCCGGCCTCCCGGAGCTCGGTGATCTCCTCGGCCGAATAGCCGAGCTCGCTCAGCACCGCGTCGGTGTGCTCGCCCAGTTCGGGCGGCGGGGTGCGCAGTTCCGGTTCGCCCGAGCTGAACCGCACGGGATGCTTGAGCATCTTCACCTTGCCCGCCCGGGGATGCTCGAACTCCAGCACCGGATCCAGGTGCGTCACCACCGGGTCGGCGAAGACGGCGTCGTAGTCGTTGACGGGTGCGCACCAGATCCCGTGCTCGCGGAACAACGCGAGCAGCTCCTTCGCGGAGCGGTTGCGCAACAACGGGCCGAGCGCACTCCGGATCTGTTCGCGCCGGCTGAACTTCACCGCCGGGTCCAGGAACTCCCGCAGTTCGGCCGGATCACCGAGTGCCGCGCTGACCTTGGCGACCGGGCTGAGCGACAGCGCGATGAACTCGTCGGCCGTCTCGTACACCCCGTAGGGCGCCTCGTGGAAACTGGAGCCGAGCGGCTCGGCCGGGCGCTCAACGAGGCCGCCGTTGAGGTGGTACACCACGGGCTCCAGCTGCAGGTCGAGCGCCGCCTGCACCATCGTCGCCTCCACCCGCTGGCCCTCGCCGGTGCGCTGCCGGTGGTGCAGCGCGGCGAGGATGCCCATCGCCAGCAGAGCCGCGGCGTGCTGGTCGACGACCGCCGCGCCCGCCGGGGTCGGCGGGTCACCGGCACGGCCGGTCGCCGCGGCCAGCCCGGTCATCGCCTGCAGGAGCAGGTCCTGCCCGGGCAGGTCGCGGTGAGGGCTGTCGGAGCCGTAGCCGGACCCGCAGGCGTAGATCAGGTCAGGGCGCAGCTCCGACAGCTTTGCGTAACCGACGCCGAGGCGGTCCAGCACGCCCGGCCGGAAGTTGTCCACCACGACATCGGCGCTCGACGCGAGCCGGAGCGCGGCTCGCTGCCCCTCCGGCGACTTCAGGTCGATCGTCACGCTTCGCACGTTCCGATGCGACAACAGGAAGAAAGCGCTTACCCCCTCGACGTAGGTGTTGCCGCCGGACCACGACCGCTCGTACGCGCCCCGCCCGGGTTGCTCCACCTTGATCACGTCCGCGCCGAGGTCGCTGAGGTACTGCACGCTCGCCGGGCCCAGGAGGAACTGGGTGAACGCGACGATCTTGACGTCACGCAGGATCTGCAGGGGTTTCATGATTTCTCCTTCAGGAAGCCGCGCACGGCCTGCTGCGCGCGCTCGGTCGCGAAAAGCGGGCCGCCGAGACGCCGCTCGGCGGCCAGCCCCGCGTCGACGCCTTCGGTCACGCTCGTCCGGACCGCGGCCTTGATGGCACGGGTGGTGGCGCCCGGTGCGGCCGCGATCGACGCCGCCAGCTCGGCCACCGTCTCGCGCAGCCGGCCCGCCGGAGCCACCTTGTCCACGAGCCCGTACGCCAGCGCCTGACCGGCGGTGATCCGCTCCGTGGACAGCAACAGCAGCTGCGCCCTGGCCGCGCCGACGAGGTGCGGCAGCCGGGCGGTGCCACCGCCACAGGGCACCAGCCCGAGCCCCGCCTCCGGGAAGCCCAGGTGTGCTTGTTCGTCGGCCACCCGGATATCGCACGTCAACGCGAGTTCCAGGCCGCCACCGAGAGTGTGGCCGTGCACGGCGGCGATGGTCGGCTGCGGAAGCTCGGCGAGCGCGGCGAACCAGCCGTGTTCGAGATCGGCGCGTTCGAAGCCGCGCGCCTCGTCCGAGGGGAACTCCCGGATGTCGGAACCGGCCGAGAAGGCCCGGTCCCCCGCCCCACGCACCACGACCACCCGGCAGGACTCGTCCCCCGCCAGACGGCGGGCGTGCGCCGCGAGCTCGGCGCGGACGGCGAGCGTGAGCAGGTTGAGCGGCGGGTTGTCCACCACCAGCTCGGCCACGCCGTTGTCCAGTCCGCAGTGGACGGTCACTTCCCGCCGGCCTTCGGCAGCAGGTGCCGGGCGATGATCACCCGCTGGATCTGGTTGGTGCCCTCGTAGATCTGGGTGAGCTTCGCGTCCCGGTAGATCCGCTCCACCACGGCGTCCTTGGTGTAGCCGTAACCGCCGTGGATCTGCACGGCGTTGGTCGCGACCCGGACCGCGACGTCGGAGGCGAACAGTTTCGCTTGGGACGCCTGCAGTGCGAACGGCGCGCCCGCGTCCTTGAGCTGGGCCGCCCGGCGGACGAGCAGCCGCGCCGCGTCGATCTCGACGCAGGCGTCGGCGAGCATGAACTGCACCGCTTGGAAGTCGCCGATGCGCTGCGAGAACGCCTCACGCTCCTGCGAATACCGCAGAGAGGCGTCGTGCGCTCCCGCGGCGAGGCCGAGAGCCAGCGAAGCGATCACGATGCGGCCGTTGTTGAACGAGCCCAGCGCGTTGCCCAGTCCGCGGCCGGGTTCCCCGAGCACGTGCTCGTCGGAGACGAGCGTGTCCTGCAGCGTGATCCCGGCCGTGGCCAGGCCGCGCATGCCCATCAGCTGTTCCTTGTGGTCGGCCAGGAAGCCCTTGGCCGGGTCGCCGTCGGGGCTCTTGGGCACGAGGAACGTGGTGAGTCCCTTGCTGCCCGCTGCCGGATCGGTGCGGGCCAGCACGACGGCCAGCTCGCCCACCGCGCCGGCGGTCATGAACGCCTTGGTGCCGTTGAGCTTCCATCCCGAGCCGGTGCGCTTCGCGCTGGTCTTGACGCTTGCGACGTCGGACCCGGCGCCGGGCTCGGTGACCGCGATCAGGCAGATCAGCTCGCCGGCGGCGATCCGGGGCACGTAGGTGCGGATCTGCTCGGGTGTGCCGCGTTTGACGATCAGCTCCGACTGCAGCTTCGCGAGCAGGCAGGCGTTGGCGACCGTGCCGGAGACCCTGGCGAGCTCCTCCAGGGTGATCGACATGCTCAGCTCGTCGGCTCCGCTGCCGCCGTGCTCCTCGGGCACGTTGAGCCCGAGGAAGCCCAGTTCGCCCATCCGCCGGTACAGATCGTGCGGGAACTCGTCCTCGCGGTCGATCTCGAACGCCCGCGGCGCGACCTCGGATTCGGCGAACTTGCGCACGGTCTGCCGCAGCAGCTCGTGTTCCTCGCTCAGCTCGCCGAGGGGGATGGACGGGGTGGTGGAAGCCATGGTTCAGACCCTCCGCAGGATGTGGGTGGCGACCGCGACCACGTCGCCGTGCTGGTTCTTCGCGGTCACCTGGGACCTGATCTCACCGCGTTCGTCGTCGCGTTCGGCGACGGTGTAGGTCACCGTCACGGTGTCGCCGATGAAAACGGGTTTGACGAACCGGACCCGGTCGTAGCCGTAGGACACGGCGGGTTCGTTGCCCGCTTCCTCGATCAGCTTCGACGAACAGGTCGACATGTAGGAGACGATGAGCACGCCGTGCGCGATCCGGCGCCCGTACCGGGTCTTGCTCATGTACTCCTCGTCCACGTGGTTCGGGCCGAGATCTCCGCTCACACCGGCGAAAAGGTAGATATCGCTCTCGCCGACAGTCTTCGTGAAGGTGGTCGTGCGGCCGATCGCGAAGGCACCTTCGGCGAGTTCGGGCGAGATGGGCACCAGCTTGGTGGCGGTGTTGCCGTCAGTCATGGTGAGCCTCCGTTTTCGTTGCGGTGGAAGGGACTTCTGCCAGGTCGCCGCGCCTGACGTGCCCGCGCCACAACGGCGCCAGTGCCAGTGCGGTGACCACGAGGAAGCCGGCCAACAGGAAGAAGCCGAGGTTGTAGGAGCCGGAGCTGTCCACCAGCGCGCCGACCAGTGCCGGGCCGAAGGCCGAGGCGATGTAGGAGACGCCGTTGGCGATGCCGGTGCCCAGACCGGTGGTGCCGCGCGGGGTGAGCTCCTGGATGACCGACCACATCGGCGCCAGCGTGAAGCCGAGGAAGCCGACCGCCGCGGAGATGAACACCACCGACATGCCGACCGTCCCGGTGGCCACGCCGAGGTAGGACAGCAGCGCGCCGAGGACGTAGCCGCCGGACCACAGCAGCACCCGGCCGCGGGGCATCCGGTCGCCGATCATCCCGCCGACCAGGTTCAGCACGGCGGCGGTCAGCCAGGGGATCACGGCGAAGGTGCCGGACGAGGTGAAGCCCAGGTGGCGTTCGTGCTCCAGGTAGGACGGCACGAACGTGCTGATGCCCCAGAAGCCGAGACCGTATCCCATGTAGGAGAACACACACAGCCAGTACCGGTAGTTCGCGAACAGCCTGCGCAGGCTGGCTTTGACCGGCTCGGGGTCGGCCGGTTTCGCCTGGCCGTCCCGGATGTGGCGCAGTTCCGCCGGGGACACACCGGCCATCTCCTCCGGGCGGTTGGCGGTCCAGCGCCACATCATCGGCAAGGCGACGAGCACGCCGACCGCCGCCAGCACGAAGAAGCTTTCCCGCCAACCGAAGACGTTGACGATCCACACGATGACCGGGAAGGAGACGGCGGGCGCCAGGAACAGGCCGCCGAGCCAAGCCGAGTTCGCCCGGGCGCGTTCCCGGTCCGGGAACCATTCGGCGACGATCATGTTGCAGGACGGGGTCATGATGGACTCGCCGAGCCCGAGCACGATGCGCAGGACGAGCATCACGACGAAGTTCGAGACCAGGCCCATCGCGCACATCAGGACGGTCCAGGCGATGATCGACCAGATCACCCCGCGCCGGCCGCCGATCTTGTCGCCGAGCGGTCCGGTGAAGAAGTTGCACAGGCCGTAGGGGAACAGGAACCCGGTGATCAGCAGGCCCTGGGCGAATTTGTTGCCGGTGATGCCGAGGCTGTCGGTGAACTCCTGGTTCGCGATGAGGACCGACACGTTGGTCCGGTCGAAGTAGGCGACGAAGAACGCGAAGGAGATGGCGATGGCCACCCGGTACCGGCGATTGGACATGGCTGTCTGCAAGGACATGAGGGCGTGCTCCTTCCACACTGAAGGGCAGTGTCGGTGTGGATCGGGGGTCGGAGGTGACGGAACGGTCCGGAACGGACCGGTCAGCGGCGGGCTGTGCTGTGCCGCCGCAGGAGTTCGTGCGGGAACGTGATGCGCTGGCCGGCCGGGAGCGGGACCGAGCCCAGGATCATCTCCGCGGCGTTGCGGCCGAATTCGTACTGGGAGAAGCTGACGCTGGTCAGCGCCGGGTGCACCATCCGGGCCACCGGGATGTCGTCGCAGCCGATGACGGCGACGTCGTCCGGCACCCGGACGCCGGCCGACGCCAGCGCGTGCATCGCGCCGATGGCGGTGTAGTCGTTGAACGCGATGACGCCGTCGAACGAGCCGGCGGCGAGCGCCTTGGCGGTGAGCTCTTCGCCGGCCGACTCGGTGAAATCGCCGTAGACGACGAGATCCGGGTCGGTGTCGAGGCCCAGTTCCGCGACCGCCTGCCGGTAGCCCGCGAGCCGCCGCTGGGTGACCAGCCAGTTGGGCTGCCCGGCGAGGCACAGGATGCGGCGGCACGAGATCTCCGCCAGGTGGTGCACGGCGTCGGAGATGGCGGCGGAGTCGTCCACGGTGATCGACGGGAAGGGCAGCTGGTGCGGCCCGATCGTGACCACCCTGGTCGAGCTCCAGTCGAAGCCGTCGAGGTGGGTGTCGTCGTCGATCCCGCCGCCGGCGAACACGATGCCGTCGACCCGCTTGTCCAGCAGCAGGTTCACGCAGGCTTCCTCGCGGGCGGGCACGCGATCGGTGTTGGTCAGGATGACCACGCAGCCCGCGGCCTGCGCGACGTCCTCGACCCCGCGGGCCACCTGGTGGAAGTAGGCGTCGGAGATGTCCGGCACGATCAGGCCGATGCTTTGCGTCGTCCCCTTGCGCAGGGCGCGCGCCAGGGAGTTCGGCCGGTAGCGGAGCTGGCGCGCGGCGGCGAACACCCGGTCCTGCGTCTCCTGCGGGATCGCCGAGGCCTGGCCGCTGAGCACCCGGGAGACGGTGGTCACCGAGACCCCGGCCAGTTCGGCGACCGCCTTTGCGGTGCCCGGTCGAGCGGCTCCGGTCATCGTGCGCCTGTCGGAAGCAGCCCGGCCTCGGCGAGCGCCTGCCTCAGTTGCCCGCGCTCGGCCTCGCTCACCCGTTCCAGCGGCGGACGCACCGCGGGGGTGAGCTCGTGCCCGAGCATGATCAGGTGCTCCTTCATCCTGGCGTACATGTTCGCCATCGGCGCCCGGTAGATCACCCTGGTGAGCGCCTGGATGCGGGCGTACTGCCGCTCGGCCTCGGCGAGGTCGTGCGCCCGGACCGCGGCCAGCAGGCGGACCTGCAGGTCGGCGATCACGCTACCGTGCCCGGACAGGATACCGTCCGCGCCCGAGACCAGTGCCGGTAGCAGGTTCGTGCTGAAGCTGGTGAGCAGCGAGACCGGCCGGTCCAGCTCGCGCAGCACGCGGCGGGTCTCCTCGTGCTTGCGCAGGTCGAGGCTCCACTCCTTCACCGCGACGACCTGCTCGAGCGAGCAGATGCGCGCCAGGGTGTCCAAGCCGTAGTGCATCCCCGTGAACTCGGGGTAGGAGAACAGCACGAGCGGCAGGCCGGTCGCGCCGGCGAGCTCGGCCACGTGCCGATAGGCCATCTCCTGGCTGCCACCCAGCGCCAGTGCCGGCAGCGGAAAGACGAGCAGCGCGTCCGCGCCCTCGTCTTTCGCGTCCCGGGCGTACTCGACCGCCTGGATGTGGTTGTCCGCGTAGACGCCGGAAATCAGCGGCACTTTTCCGTTGATTGTCTCCGCGGCGAGCGCGACGGCTTTCCGCCGTTCCGCCCGGTCCAGACTGCTCACTTCGGCGGCGTGTCCGTTGCAGGTGATGGCCACGACGCCGGCGACGCCGGCCAGGTGCCGTACGTGCCTGCGGTAGGCCTCGACGTCGATCGAGAGGTCGTCGTCGAGGGGGAGGATGTTGGCCGGAATTACTCCGTTGAGGTCCACTGACTCTCTCCGCAATCGGTTGCGCAATGGATTGCGTGGACCATACCTTGACGAACACTGAAGTTGTCAAGAGGCAGTTCGACCTTCACTCGACGCCTGCCCGGCGACCGCCGAGCGGGTTGACTCGGACGCAGGGGGGTGCCTAACCTTTGATCATCACGGCCGAATACCGTTCAGCATTGCTGAACCGTCCTGATCGCGGCCGCCCTTTCCCGAAAAGCGACATCCGTCGCTTCGTCGACCTCGCTTCAGCCACAGGAGAGTCATGGACAGTCAATTCACCGGCGAATTCCTGCCGACCCGGGAAGAAATCGAGGAAATGGGCAGGCGGGTGACCGGCGCGGTGCTCGGTGGTGGCGCCGACCGGGCCGCGCACTACGCCGAGCACGGCCGTTGGGTCTACCGCCCCATCGACGAGGCCAGCCGGTGGGTCGGCACGGACTACGACCACGGCAACTGGACCACCGGGTTCTGGGCGGGGGCGATGCTGCACCTCGCTCAGCTCGGCTGCGCCGACGACGGCCTCGTCGAGCGAGCCCGGACGCTGTCGGCCAAGCTGGACTGCCGGGTGGACGATCACGGCACGCACGACATCGGGTTCATCTTCTGGCCGAGCGCGGCACTGGTCGCCCGGCTGTTCGGCGATCCGGCCGCGGCGTCCTCGGCGTTGCGCGCCGCCGAGGTCCTGGCGAAGCGACGGGTACCCGGTTCGGGCCACCTGCAGGCGTTCGGCGCGGTCGGCGAGGACCGGTCCCGGCCCACCAGCACGATCGACACGATGATGAACCTGCCGCTGCTGTGGTGGGCGCACCACCACACCGGGGCACCGGGATGGGCCGAAATCGCCCGCGCGCACGCCGATCGGACCGCCCGGAGCCTGCTGCGCCCGGACGGCTCCACCTACCACCTGGCGCGGATCGGCGACGACGGCGAAGCGTTCTGGCAGGGCACGTTCCAGGGCGCGGCCGACGACTCCTGCTGGGCCCGCGGTCAGGCGTGGGGAATCGCCGGCTACCTCACCATGGCCTGCGAAACCGGTTCGGCGGAGTACGGCCGGATCGCGGCGCGGCTGCTCGACTTCTACTGCGGAAGCCACGACATCGACTCGCTGACCCCGTACGACCTGGTGGTGGACACCGGCATCCAGGACTCGTCGGCCGCCGCGATCGTCTGCTACGGCCTCGCTCTCACCTTGCGGCGGGACGCGGACCTGGCTCGTCTGGTGGGTGCGGAAGACCGGCTGACCCGCATGTTGCGCGCGCTGCGGCGCGACGCGCTTTTCCAGGACGAGGTCGGCGTGCTCGCCCACGCCTGCTATTCGGCGCCCCACCGGCTCGGGATGGACGGACCCCTGCCGTACGGCGACTACTACTACCTCGCCGCGCTGGCGCTGGTGCGCGGTGTGGCCGACCTCGTCCCGGAGCGGGCGATCAATCCCGATTGAGCTTGCCCGCACCTCGTACCACCGGGGTGCGCAGGGTGCCCACCTCGCCGATCTCGATCTCGACCACGTCCCCTTCGGCCAGGCCGAGATCGAGCTCGGGCACGATCGAGGTGCCGGTGGAGAGCACCACGCCGTCCGGGTAGGTGTTGTCCTGCAAGAGGTACTCGACCAGCTCAGCCGGCTTGCGGTTCATCTCACCGGTGTTGGCGCGCCCGCTGAACACCTCCCGCCCGTCGCGCAGGATCCGCATGCTCAGGTCCAGCTTCAGCGGGTCGTCGATCTCCCAGACCGGCCGCACTCCGGCCGACACCGCGCAGGAGCCCTGGTAGATCTTCGCCTGCGGCAGGTACAGCGGGTTCTCGCCCTCGATGCTGCGCGAGCTGACGTCGTCGACCACCAGGTAGCCCGCGATTTCGCCGCGGCTCGTCAGCAGCAGGCCGAGTTCGGGCTCCGGCACGTTGTTGGGCGAGTCGGCCCGGATGACGATCGGCTGGCCTTCGGTGACCACCCGCCAGGCCGCAGACTTGAAGAACAGCTCGGGCCGCTGGGCGTGGTAGACGCGGGCATAGATGTCCTCGTCCGCGCTTTCCTCGCGGCGGGCCTCCTCCGACCGGCGGTAGGTCACGCCGGCCGCCCACACCTCCATTCGCCCGTCGAGGGGCGGCAGCAACTGCGCACCGGACGCGGGCACGGCCGGTGCGCCGGCGGCCGCGGCGACCAGCTCCCGGATTTCCGTCAGCGGCCGGCCGAGCAGCTCGCTCATGCTGCCTACGGGAAGGGCGCGCAGGCGCTCACCTTCATCGTCCAGCACCCCGACGCGGATGTCCGCCGGATGGCCGGGCTCGGCGAATCGAACAAGATGGGTCACGCTTTTCCCCTTATGCTTCAGCATCTTCGGAGTTCAGCGATACTGAACGCCGTTCAGTATCAGTCAGACACTACGGGCCCACGAGCAACCCGTCAACGCAGGGGGCGGGTCAGCGGGGCCGGGCGCCCACCGGGCGGGGCGGGAGCTGGAGCGGAGGCACGAGGTACTGCGCCGCGAGAGCATGCAGCCGCTCCACGTAGCCCGCGAGAGTGGCGGGACCGGTTTCCCCGGCGAGAGTGGAGATCGAGATCGCGCAGCACGGAACTCCGTTGAGCAGCACCGGAACCGCGACACAGGCGATCCCTGGCTCGTTCTCCTCGAGGTCGAGCGCGTAGCCGCGAGCCCGCGCCTGCTCCAGCGCGTCCTGCAGGTGGGTCCAGCTGAGTCCGGGCAGCGGACCTGCCTTCGTGCCCCCCAGCTGGGCTCGCAACGCCCCGCTGTTCCATTCGTGGCAGGCGAGCACCGCGCGACCGAGCGCGGTGCTCGCCGCCGGGTTGCGGCCGCCGATCTTCGAGCCCACCGTCACCGACCGGTCGGCATCGACCTTCTCCAGGTAGATGATGTCCGCGCCGTCCAGGATGCCGACGTGGCACACCTGCCGGATCTCCTCGGACAACCGTCTGATCAAGGGCAGCAGGCTGGTGCGGAAGCTCAGCTTTTCCTCGTAGGACGCGGCGACCCGCAACGTCTCGCCGCCGAGCCGGTACCGGCCGCTTTCCCGGTCCTGCGTGACGAAACCGCGGTGCCGCAACGCGGACAGGGTGAGGTGGGCCCCGCTCTTGGGACTGCCGAGTGCCTGCGCGATGTCCACAAGGGACAGACCGTCCGGTCCCTTCTCGCCGAGCAGCTGCAGTACGGCGAGCGCCTTGTCCACGCTGCGCACCGGTGATTCCGCCACGTCCGGTCCTTCCTGTGCTGCTGAATGGCATTCAGTATAGCTGGACGCAGCCGCCGCGGTTCAGTCCGTGGACAACAGCGGAGATCGGCGTGCTCAAGGCCCAAGCCGAGCGGGCCCGACAGGACCACCCGGTCGACGAGTTCCCTTCCAGGCCGGCCTGCATCATCAAGTCCACCTGACTGAGGGCTGCGTGCTGGGCATCACTCCCCCACCGGGCACTGCGCCGTTCTCCGGCCGGCGTTGTCCAAGGCCCCTCAGCCGCTGACCAGTCAGGCCGCCGAATAAGACCGGCGGCCGGCCCGCCGGCGAATTCCGCCGCAATCGATACAGCCTTCGCGCGGGCCGGCGACTTGCCGGGGGCCGACCTGGGTGCCGATCGATGCGGGCTCCGGGGTATGCCCGGCGCAGCAGGGTTTCCTCCTGCGCCAGGCGCACCGCGAGCCGATTCGGCTCCGTCATCATCAGCCCCGCTTGAACTGCGCTCCGGGCACCAGGTGAACCGTCTCATCGGGTGCGACGGTCTTGCGGGTCCCGTCCGGCAGGATCTGGATCAGTCCGTCGCTCGAGCTGATTCCGGCGAGGACCATGATCTCCGCGCCGGTGATGGTGGGATGCTTGTGCTCGCAGGTCGTACCGTCGACGTCGAACACGAACCCGGTCCGCTGTTCCCCAGGGTGACGTCCCGGGGTGTCGTCGATGTCGGCACCGGTGTGGGTGGCTGACACGTCGTCGCCTCCTCTGATCGGCCCGCCGTTTGCGGGCTTTCACTAAGAGGTCGTCGGCCCCGTCGGTTCCACACCCCCTCTTCGGGAAGATCTTGCAACTCTTTGCTCATTCGCGCGTACGTGAGCTCGACGGTGCGCGGCGCGATCGCAGCCAACCGGCGGGCAAGCCCTTCCTCGTAGGTCGTGACCACCACCTGGTCGACAGCACCCGCTTCGGCGGCGAGCAGGAGCGTTCGTGCGATGGTGGCACGGCGGCGGGGGTCGAGGTGCTCGAGGGGTTCGTCGAACCAGATCGTCGATGCGCGCGCCAACGTCCTCGTCAGGAGCAATCTGGTCACCAATAGGGCAGTCGCGCGTTCGCCTCCGCTGAGGTCACCGAGGCCGTGACCTCGGCGACGGCTTCCTCGCGCGCCGCTGTCAGAAGGTCGTTCTGCTCATTTCCGGCCCGGCGGAGGTTCGCAGCCTTCCGCTTTGCTTCCGGCAGCCGAGCGCCGAGTGCGCCGTGTTTCTCGGCGAGCTCGGACGCCAGCCGGCGTGCCTCGGCCAGCTCGACGGTTGCGTCCGGGCCCGGGTCCTCGTTGTCGGGTTCGATCGGAGTGTGCAGGCCGTTCAGGGTTCGCCCGAAGTCCGCGATCGTTTCGAGCCGCTGTCGGACGGATGCGGTTTCCCGTTGCCGGCGTTCGACTTCGGTGCGTGCGTGAACGCCGAGGTCGCCGTGCGAGGCGAGTGCGGCGTCGCGCTCGGCCGCGCTGAGTGGCCGCAGGCAGGTTGGGCACTCGGTGGTCGCGGCACCGAGGAGATCGGAGGCGTTCGCGGCTGCGGCCGACGCGACTTCGGCAGCCGGCCGGGCATCCGGACTCTCCTGCAGAGCTGCGGCAGCTTCACGCTCACCGTCGGCCAATGCGCGCGCCGGATCGTGCGTGCCGACATCCAGCACGTCGGTCATCTGCGCAACCGGCTCGCGCACCCGATCGCCGTAGGCCTGTGCGTCGCGACGATATCGCTCCCACGCTGCGGCGCACGCCGCAGTGGCTTCGAGATCACCAATCCGGGCTTCAATGACGTTTCGTTCCGCAGCTGCAGCCTCGACTCCGCGCTCGAGGGCGGCCACCTCTCGGTCGGCTTCGGCGACGGCCTCGTCGGTCGCTACGAGATCGTCGCGGATCGACTTGATCTTCGCAGTCAAAGCGCCGCGTCGTTCTTTGAGCTGTGAAGCGGCATCGAGAAGCGGCTGAACACCGAAGACGTCCGCGAGGTGGTCGCGGATGGGAAACCCGCTGTCTTTCCCCGCCGTTCTGGTGCCGAAGATGAGGGCATCCAGCAGGCTCGGCCGCGCCGACCAAGCTTCACGCAGAATCGCTTCGTACTGAGGCTCGTCGATCGCGGCGCCGCCGACAGTCGCGGCGAAAGTGGCGCCTCCGGTTCGTTTCAGAGTTCGCGTCACCTGCAAATCGGGATACCCGGGCAGGTCGAGGCCGAGCTGGCCGCACCCTGCTGGACCGTAAGGCCGGCCCAGCAGGGATGAGCGTCACGCAGCAGGCGGTGAGCGGTCGCCAGGCTGACGATTCCCAACGCGACCGCCACGGTGCCGACCACGAACGGGACGTAGAGCGCACCTCCGGGAACACTGCGGCTCGCAACGAACCTACCAGCGACCACCCTCCGCGGCTCCTCGCCTTGCGTGCGAGCTGATGCGCGTACACAGCACGTCCGGTGAACCGCGCGATCATCGGTCGAGACCGGTCAGCGGGCGGCGGCTTTGTTGCTCCGACCGAGGTAGAGCACCAACGCCCCGCAGACCGCCGAGGGCACCACGAGCGCGAGGAACACCTGCTGGGCGCTCCAGCCACCGCCGAGTGCCGCGCCGATGATCAGCGGCCCGAGGATGCCGCCGACCCGGCCGATGCCCAGCGCCCAGCCGACGCCGGTGGAACGCACCTCGACCGGATAGAAGACCGTGGCCAGCGCGATCACGCTCTTCTGCCCGCCGCTGACGCCGCACCCGATCAGGAAGATGGCGATCAGCAGCACCCACACCGGCGCGCCCAGTGCGACAGTCATCAGCGCCAGGAAGCCGCAGCCCGCGAAGTAGAGCGTCGCCAAACTGCCGAAAGCGCCGAGCCGGTCCATGGCGGGCCCGACCGCGAACGCCACCGCGATGCCGCCGATCGTGGTCATCGATGAAGCGGTCGCCAACGTTCCGCTGGAGTAGCCGTGCTCGGCGAGGATGGTCGGTACCCAGCTTTGCAAGCCGTAGAACATCGCCAGGTTCAGCGCGAAAACGATCCACAACAGCACGGTGCCGACCAGCTGCCCGCGCGAAACGAGCTGACGCAGCTTCACCCGTTTCCCCTCGGTGAAGTTCCCGGCCTCGATCTGTGGGTCGCTGAGCACTGGCAGCGAATGATCGATCCTGCGGAACACCTGGTACGCCGCCGCCTGCCGGCCGCGGCGAATCAGGAAGGACAGCGACTCGGGTAACCACGCCACCAACGCGACCACCAAAAGCAGCGGAAGCGCCGCGCCGACCGCGAAAACCGAACGCCAGCCGTAGCCGGGGATCAGCCAGTCTGCCGCATAGTTGGCCACGACGAAGCCGATCGAGAAACCGACGTAGATCGCGAGCACGAAACTGGCCCGCAATCGTTTGGGACTGTACTCGGCGGTGAGCGCGATCGTGCTCGGGGTGGTCGCGCCCAGCCCGATGCCGGTGACGAACCGCAGTGTCAGGAGTTGCTCGGGGTTCTGCACCCAGACCGAGGCGAGCGTGCTGAGCGCGAACAGCAGTGTTCCGGCGACGACGAGCCGTTTGTGCCCGAACTTGTCCGAGAGCGGCGCGATCACCAGGTAGCCGACCATCAGGCCGACCAGTGCGGCGGAAAAGATCGGCCCCATGTCGGCCTTGCTGAGCGCCCATTCCTTGGTGATCGCCGGCGCCATGTAGTTGATCGCCTGGGTATCGAATCCGTCCAGGAACATCACCAAGCCGCAAAGCAGCACGATGCCTCGCTGGAACCAGCTTGACCGTCGTTCGTCGATGAACCCGGGCAGCCGCAACGTCTGCGACCGGCCGGTGGTACTTGCTGACATGGAAACCTCCACGGCGGGTGGGAGTGGGAGACGAGCTCGGTGGCTTACCGGCCGGCCACGCGGGCGCCGGTGGCAGGGACGAAAGCGTCGGCGTGGAATCGTCCGGGATCGAGACCGCGTTCCCGCGTCAACGTGTCCAGAGCCGTGACAGTCATGCTTTCGCTGCCGCAGGCGTAGACGTGGTGCTGTCCCAGCTCGGCGTAGTCGGCCAGGACCGCGTCCTGCACCCAGCCGGCGGCACCGGTCCAGCCGGCGTCGGCGCGGGAGAGCACGGGGGTGAAGCGCAGCCAGGGATGACGCCGGGTCCACTCCGCCACCGTGTCGGCGAGGTAGAGGTCGTGGGGGGTCCGGCCGCCCCAGTACAAATGGACCGGGGTCGTCAGCCGCCGGGCGATGCGGTCGAGGATGACGGAGCGCATGGGGGCGAAGCCGGTTCCGGTCGCCAGCAGCAGGATCGGTTCGGCGGAGTCCTCGACGACGAACTCGCCGAACGGCGCCTCGATCTCCACGGTGTCGTGGAATTCCAGCTGGCTCAGGATCTTCGCTGAGAACACACCACCCGGCTCGTGGCGGACATGCAGTTGAGCCATGTCGTTGTGGTGCGGGACGTTGGCCAGCGAGTACGACCGGGTGTCGCCGTCGTCGAGGATGATGTTGAGGAACTGTCCGGCGCGGAACGGGGTTCGCCGCCCGATCGGGTAGCGCAGGTCGAGGATTGTCACACCGGGAGCGACCTGACGCCTGCGGTGAACGGTGGTCGTCAAGCGCTTCCGCATCGGTGGCGTGCTCGCCGTGATGCGGCGTGGGCTGATTTCGACATCGCCGGCCGGGCTGGCCCGGCACAGCCGGATGCCATCGACGGGGCCACGAACCGTGCCCGTGCCGGGGACGGTGATCGGACCGGCGGTGATGCCACCGAGGCAGGTGTCGCACACGCCTTTGCGGCAGGAGTACGGGATCGCCCAACCGGCCGCCTCCGCGGCGTCGAGCACGGTCTGTCCTGGCTCGCACGGGAATGCGATGTCGGTGTCAGTGACGGTGATGGTGTTCATCGCGTCGCGGCCTCCTGCGGTGTGTTCTCGAACAAACTCAGTGCGGACAGCAAGGCGCTCGGATCGGCGGTGCCCTGGCCGGCGATGTCGAAGGCCGGGCCGTGGCCGACGCTGGAAAACGGGACACCGGCGCCGATGGTGATCGCGACCGCGCCACGGCCGGCCAGCAGCTTGACCGGGATGTGGCCCTGGTCGTGGTACATCGCCAGGTAGCCGTCGCGATCCGGAGCGCCGAGCAGGACGTCCGCACCGACCGGGTCGGAGATGTCGACGCCCGCGGCTCGCAACCGTCCGGCGGCCGGGGTCGTGATCCGGCGATCGTCCTCGCCGAACAGGCCGCCTTCGCTCGCATGGCAGTTGATCCCGAACATGCCGAGCCGGGGAGCTGAGATGCCCATCGATTCGAGTGCGCGGTGCAATGCGAGGCCGGCGTCGGTGACCAGCTCGACACTCAACCGCCGCAAGGACTCTGCCATCGAGACGTGCAGCGTGACGTGGGCGACGCGCAGGCCGCCGCCGACCAGCATGAGAAAGACACGCTCCTCGGGGACGCCGGTGAGCTCGGCGATCAGCGGCGGGTATCCGGCGAAGGAGATGCCGGCGTCGCGCACGGCGGTTTCCGAGTGCGGGCCCGCGACGATGCCGCGAAAGCCGCCGCCACTCGCGAGCCGAACGGCGGCCCTGGCGTAGGCGATGGTCGCGGCGCCGGCCTCGGCTCGGACTTGCCCGACGCGCAGCTCACCGGCCGAGAGCACGCCGATGTCGATCACGTCGCACACCCCGGCCTCGGCGATCGCTCCAGGCTCGGCTTCGCGCACCCGCAGCCCGCAGGCCTCGGCGGGCCCCTCAACGGCACACCGGTCCCCCACGATCACCGGTGCGGCGGTGCCGAGTCGCGCCACCGCTTTCGCGGCGATTTCGGGCCCGATGCCGTTCGGGTCACCGGTGCTGAGGAGAAGACGGCTCACAGCGGGAGCACCAGCAAGGTGTCGGTGCGGGAGCTGTCGCAGACCACGACCCGTTTCGTGAGCAGTGCCTTGCCGTCGGAGAAGACGTACTCGTCGAGGTAACGCCCGCTGGCGAAGACGTCGGTGGGTCCGTTGCCGGTGATCCGCACGACCAGGAACGAGGTCTCGCTGGTCGCCCCGTCCGCGCGCTCGTCGAGGAGCGCGGGCTGGCCGAGCAGGTGGCGATAGGAGTGTGGCTCGTAGATGTTGGCTTCCTTGAGCGCGGAGATCCGGTCCTTGAGCATCGCCTTGTTGTCGGCCCAGATGATCCCGGCCGGCAGACCGCGGCGGTGGTTGTCCGCGGTGGTCACCTTGTAGAAGGCGTCGTCGGTGAAGTGTTCCGGCCAGTCTTCGATCGGGCCGTCGTCGATCGCGCGGACATAGCTGCCCTGCGCCCGGGTGATCATGGTGAACGGGTCCATCACGCGCCCTCCTCGACGGTGAAGCCCATCGCCTCGCGGTAGACCTTCCAGAAGCCGCGGATCGACGCCTCGGTGACCCGGCTCTCGCTGGAGACCGCCTGGTCACCCCCCATCTGGACGGTGGCGAACTCGCTGCCCGCACCGGCGATGCCCCGCTGGACGAATCCGCCGATGGCACCGTCTTCCATCGAGACGTACCCGGCCGGACCGACCAGATTGGACTGTTTCATCCGGATGAGCCGCTGCTGCTCGGTGTCGTCGGCGAACCCGAGGTAGGTCCAGTTCAGGCTGGTCGAGTCGACTCCGGTCGGCAGCACCTGGCGGACAGCGATGGCGTTCTGGATCTGCTGCAGCACGAAGCCCGGTGAGACCGAGAGGATCTGCAAGGTGATGTCGTCGCCGACCTCGCTGAAGCTGTCGACCAGGGACGGGTCTTCGAGCTGGTATTCGCTGTCGGAGCGGATCTTCTGGCTCTTGTAGTGTTCGCCGCTCTCCGCGTCGCGGTTGATCGCCGACCAGCTCACGTGGTGGCCACCGTTCTCGGAGACGATGATGCCGCCCTTCTGGTTCAGCTTGTTGAGCCCGAACGTGGTGAAGAACAGGTGCAGGATGCTGGCGTGGTAGGAGTCCTTGACGTTCTCCATGTAGAGCTTCCAGTTGTTCGGCAACGTCTGGGTGAAGCGTCCGAGCACAACGGGGCTCCGTCCACCGAGGACTCGTTCGATCCGGTCGAGGATCTCCTGCCCGAGGTACTCCTCGATCTCGGCGACGTCGTTGTCCAGGCTTCCGAAGATCAGGCCGTGGACGTTCGCCAGGCGCAGCCTGCGTGGGCTGTGCGCGGCCTTGCAGAAGTCCTTGCCCATGCCACCCTTGCCGTTGATGCCCTCCTCGAACGCGACCCCGGTGAGGTCGCCCTGGAGGTTGTAGGTCCAGGCGTGGTAGACGCAGGTGAAGTCCTTGGCGTGTCCGTAGTGCTCCATGGCGATCAGCGAGCCGCGGTGGGCGCAACGGTTCTCGAAGGCGTAGATCTGGTCGTCGACGTCGCGGGTCACGAGCACCGGCTGTTCACCGATGAAGGTGGCGCAGAAATCGCCCGGCTCGGCCAGCTCGGCCTCGAGGCACAGGTAGCTCCAGAACGGGCCGTGGAAGATCTTCTCCTGCTCAGCCTCATAGACGTCTTCGTCTTGGAACACCCAGTAAGGCACCTCGGTCAGCGACCTGGGCCAGCTTCGCCGGGACGGTGTCGTGACAGTCATCGCACTCCTTCTTGTTCGCATACCGAACACGTGTCTATCATCCGAACACCATGTAGTAGAATCGCCGCTGTCCCGGATGTCAAGGAAAGATGTGCGCATGACCGCAGAGGTAATGGCAGGACTGGCTAAGGGGCTCGCTGTACTGGAGGCGTTCGGAGCGTCGTCGCCGCGGCTGACGATCAGCGACGCCGCCCGCGCCACCGGCCTGAGCCGGGCCGCCGCCCGCCGCTGCCTGACGACCCTGACAGAGCTCGGGTACGTCACCTTCGACGGCAAGTTCTTCTCCCCCACGCCACGGGTCCTGCGCCTCGGCGCGACCTACGACGAGTCCGTCCAGCTGCCACAGCTCGCGCGGCCGCACCTCGCCGCCGTGCGCGACGCCGTGGACGAGTCGGCCTCCCTCGCGGTCCTCTCGGCGGGCGAATCGCTCTTTGTCGCGCGAAGCGAGGGCACGCGCATCGTCAACGCGGGCGTACGCGTCGGGGCCCGGGTGCCGCTCTACGCCTCAGCTACCGGGCGCGTCCTGCTCGCGGGCCTCTCCGACGACGAGCTGAGCGATTACCTCGACTCAGGCGACTTCCCCGCGCGCACACCGAAAACGCCGGTGACCGCGGAGGACATCAAACGACGCGTCGAGCACGCACGCACCGAAGGCTTGGCCATCAGCGACGAGGAGCTCGAGCTGGGACTGCTCTCCATCGCGGTGCCAGTCACCGACCCGGCCGGCCACGTGGTCGCCGCGATGTCGGTGAGCACCTCCGCCGCCCGAGCGTCAGCCGAAGAGCTGCGAACCCGGTTCGGGCCGATCATGAAGCAGCACGCGAGCCTGCTCGGCCGCCAGCTCTGAGGTCGCTTCGGGTGCACCGCCACCAAACCGAGTCACGTCCTGTGCTGCAGTGACGGGACAGCCTGGCCGGCGGATTCCGCGGCAGCCGGCCTGCGACACAACGGCCAACCGGCGGGTTTCCGGACGGTCGCTGCAAACGCGTCGCTGCAGCTCGTCCAGGTCCTGCCCTGTGCACGCCACGACGGCCGACTGGCACGACGGGCCCTGCCCGCCTCTCGACACATCGGAGCCGGATTCTCGCGCAAGGTGGGCGTGACCCGTTTTGACGGACATCGGAGATCAGGGGGCGCGAGCCTCCGGGAAGGATGTCCCTCATCATGGAGACCATGGGCAAGAAGAAGCCTCGACCTCGTCGTTCGTTCACGCGGGAGTTCAAGGCCGAGATCGTCGAGCTGTGCCAGCGCGGCGACCGTTCGGTGGGTCAGGTCGCGAAGGATTTCGACCTGACCGAGACAGCTGTGCGGCAGTGGGTCGCCCAGGCCGAGTTGGATGCGGGAACCCGCACCGACGGGCTGACCAGCGACGAGCGGGAGGAGCTGGCCCGGTTGCGGCGGGAGAACCGCCGG
>NZ_JACJHR010000060.1 GCF_014174495.1 Amycolatopsis echigonensis | reverse complement strand
CACCGTGGAATTCGCCGACGAGCTGCCCAAGACCGGCACCGGGAAGATCATGCGCCGCGAGCTGAAGGCGCGGTACTGGGCGGGCCGCGACCGGCTGGTGAACGGATGACGGGCGACGCGAAAGGAACCCCCGCGATGCGCGAAGCGTTCGCGGCGACGGTGCGTGCCGCGGTCCGGGACGCGAACGTGCCCACGCTGCTGATGGTCCTGGTGCAGCTCACCGGCGACCGGCGGTGGCTGGAAGCGCCGTACCGGCCGACCCGCGGGCGAGGGCTGGACGAGAACGACACCGGCGGCCTGCCCGAGCCGGTGCGGGACGAGATCCGCGCGGCCGCCGCCGACGCGATCATCGCCTGGCACCACGGGAAACCGGTGGCGTTGCCGGACCCGGGCGAGGACCTGCTGACCCGGATGCTGTCGGTCGCGATGGGCGAGGCGATCCCGGCCGAATACGGGCCGATGGTTGCCGACGACCTGGCCATCGCCATGCGCGGCGAGGATCCGGTCCGCGACACGGCAGTGCCCGATGGCTTCACCGCGATCGTCGTCGGCGCCGGGATCTCCGGCCTGCTCGCCGCGCACCGGCTCGGCGCGGCCGGGGTGGAGTGCACTGTCGTGGAGAAGGACGACCACGTGGGCGGCACCTGGTGGCACAACCGGTATCCGGGGTGCGGAGTCGACGTGCCGAGCCACCTCTACTCGTACTCGAGCGTCGTGGCGGACTGGCCGCGCTACTACGCCTCCCGCGACCAGCTGCACGACTATCTCGAAGAGGTCGCCGACCGATGGCAGCTGCGCGACCGCATCCGGCTGTCCACTGTGGTCCTTTCCGCGGCCTGGGACGAGGCGGCGCGAGCGTGGACGGTCGAGATCGACGGCCCGGAAGGACGGGAAACGCTCCAGGCCAACATTCTGATCAGCGGGGTCGGCGCGTTCGGCACGCCGAAGCTGCCGGACCTGCCGGGGCTGGCGGATTTCGCCGGGGAGTCGTGCCACACCGCGCAGTGGCCGGAAGGGCTCGACCTCGCCGGCAAACGGGTCGGCGTGATCGGCAACGGAGCGAGCGCGATGCAGGCGGTGCCCGCGATCGCCGGCACGGCTGCCTCGCTGACGCTGTTCCAGCGGTCGGCGCACTGGGTGGCGCCGTTCGAGAAGTTCCAGCAGGACATCCCCGCACCGGTCCGGTTCCTGTTGCGCGAAGTCCCGCTTTACCGGTTCTGGTACCGGGAACGGCTCGCCTGGGTGCTCAACGACACGCTGTACGAATCCCTGCAACGGGATCCGGACTGGCCGCATCCGGAGCGGTCGATCAACGCGATCAACGACGGGCACCGCCGGTTCTTCACCCGCTACCTGGAAAGCGAACTGGCCGGCCGTCCGGACCTGATCGAGAAGGCCACGCCGGACTATCCGCCGTTCGGCAAGCGGATCCTGCTCGACAACGGCTGGTACCGCACGCTGCGCCGCGACGACGTCGAACTGGTCACCGACCCGATCGAGCGGATCCTGCCGACCGGAGCCCGGCTGAAATCGGGCCGCGAGGTCGAGTTCGACGTGCTGATCTTCGCGACCGGCTTCGACGTCGTGCGGTTCCTCGCGTCGTTCGAGGTGACCGGCCGGGACGGGCGGACGTTGCGCGAGGTCTGGGACGACGATGACGCGCAGGCCTACCTGGGCACGGCGATCCCCGGCTTCCCCAACCTCTTCTGCTTGTACGGCCCGAACACCCAGGCCGGGCACGGCGGCAGCCTGATCTTCTACCTCGAATGCCAGATGCGGTACGTGCTCAGCCTGCTGGACCGGATGGGGCGGGCGGGCGCGACGGTCGCCGACTGCCGCCCGGAGGTCAGCGAGAAGTACAACGCCGAGGTCGCCGCCGCGCACGAGCGGATGATCTGGACCCACCCGGGCATCACGACCTACTACCGCAACTCGCGCGGCCGGGTCGTGGTGAGCAATCCGTGGCGGGTGCTCGACTGGTGGCGGATGACCAAGGAAGCTGATCTGGCCGACTACCGGATCGACGGTCCCGCGGAAGGGGAACGATGAGCAAGCGGTTCGACGGCAAGGTCGCGATGGTCAACGCCGCCGCGGGCGCGGGAATCGGCGGCGTGGTCGCGCGGCGGCTGCTGGCCGAGGGCGCGCGCGTGGTCGTCACCGACGTCAGCGCGAAGCGGCTTGACCGGCTCCGGGACGAACTGACCGCGGCCGCGGGCGAGGACAACGTGCTCGCGCGCGCTCTCGACGCCGCCGACGAAACTGGCGTGCGGGCGCTGTTCGCCGACGTGACCGAGACGTTCGGGCAGCTGGACGTTCTGGTCAACAGCGTCGGTCTCAATCAGCTCGCTCCGTTTCCGGATACCAGCCTGGAGAACTGGAACCGGGTGCTGTCCACGTCGCTGACGGCGCACTTCCTGCATGCCCGCGCCGCGTGGCCGTTGCTGCGGCAGTCGGCCTCCCCGGCGATCGTGAACGTGTCCTCGCTGGCCGCGGAATCGCCCGCGCCGTTCGGGGAAGTCGCTTACGCGGCGGCGAAAGCGGGCGTTCTCGGCCTCACCCGCGCGCTTGCCAAGGAAGGAGCGGCGGACGGCATCCGCGCCAACGCCGTGATGCCGGGCCTGATCTGGAACGACAGCCTGACGAAAGCCGTCGCGGCGGACTACGTCCAGGCGTACCGGGACGCGCAGCCGCTGGGCCGCGACGGCGAACCGGAAGAGGTCGCCGATGTGATCCTGTTCCTCGCCTCGAACGACAGCAGGCACGTTACCGGGCAGACGATCCGGGTGGCCGCCTGATGGCGGAAATCGCGCTGCCGCCGGAACTTCTGGAGTTCCAGCGGACGCTGAGGCCTCCGGAGTCCGGGGACGCGCGGGAGCTGCTGGCTTCTTTCGACGCGTACACGAACCAGGGCATGCCCGCGGTCGGCGGGATCGAGCTGAAGGTGCCGCTCCGCGAGGTGAACGGCTGGCAGGTGACCGCCGACGTCTACCGGCCGCTGGGCGAACCGCCGTTCCCGACGCTGGTGTACCTGCACGGCGGCGCGTGGGTCCTGGGCACTCCCGCCACGCACCGGCGGCTGGCCGCGGACCTGGCCCTGCTCGGCTTGCTGACGGTGAGCGTCGACTACCGGCGCGCGCCCCGGCACCGGTTTCCGGCGGCGGTCGAAGACACGCTGCACGCGGTCGGCTGGGCGCGGTCGACCGCGGAGAGCTTCGGGGGAGACCCTGCCCGGCTGCTGCTCGGCGGGGATTCGGCCGGGGCGAACCTCGCCGCGGCGGCACTGGCGACCGGCGCCGCCGGGCCGGTCGCCGCCGCGCTGCTGTGCTACGGGATCTACGACGTTCACCGAGCGTTGCCGGTGGTGGAACACCTGGTGGGCGGGCGCGATCCGGACACCCAGCTCTACCTGGAACCCGACGACGCCCGGCGGCTGCTCGACGATCCGCGGCTGCATCCCGAACGCTACTGCGCAGGTTTCCCGCCCAGCCTGGTCCTCGTCGGCGAGGACGACCCGCTGCTCGGCGAATCCCTTTCGCTGGCCGACCGGCTCGCCGAGGCCGGGGCGCCGCACGAACTGGCCGTGGTCGGCGGCGCCCCGCACGGGTTCCTCCAACTGCCCACGCACCCGGGACACGCCGGGGGGCTTGGCACGGATCGGCCGGTTCCTCGCTGGTCACGGCCTTGCCGCACCGCCGGGGGCGGTGGCGGCGGCCGGGTAATCGGTACACTAGTTTTCTCGGCGAGCGATCGGGGGGAACGGCCATGACAGCGACCGAACCGACGGTCCGCAGAGGCTCGCTGCCCGCGCACACCGCGCGGCGGATCCTGCGGGACTTCCTGGCGCGCGGCCTCGAACCCGGCGACGCGCTCGCGGACGAGGCGACGCTCGTCGAGCGGTACGGCGTCTCGCGCGGCACGCTCCGGGAAGCATTGCGACTGCTCACTTTTCTGGGCGCGATCGTCGTGAAGGCGGGCCCGCAGGGCGGGGCGCGGCTGGTCACGCCCGGCCCGTCCGTGGTCGGCAGCGCGCTGGGGATGGTGGTGCAGTTCCGCGGGGCGACGCTGCGCACGGTCTTCGAATCGCGGCTCGCGATCGAACCCGAGGTGGCCGCGCTGGCCGCGGCGCATCGCAAGGACAGCGACCTGGAACTGCTCGACGAGTCCGTCGCGTCCCTGCGCTCGGCGCGCCGCAAACGCGGTCCGGAGTTCGCCGCGCACAGCGGGCGCTACCACCTGCGGGTGGCGGAGGCGTCGCACAACGATGTGCTGGCGACGATCGTGCCCGCGCTCGCGGTGATGACCACGACGGTGCCGTGGCGTTTTCCCCAAGGCAGCCGCGAAGAACTGACCGGCCTCATCTCGACCGTGGTGGACGCGATCCGGTCCGGGGACGGTTCCACGGCGCGGGCCGTCACGCACGTGATGATCAAATCGGTGGTGGACGGCCTGCAGCGGGACCAGCCCGCAAGCCTGGAGCGCCGGATCCTGTGGCCCGACGTCGACGAGGTCCTGTCCGGCGACCGGGACGTCTGACCCGGTCGCGGGCGCCGGAGGCCCCGCGGTCAGGCCATGGTCAGGCCGCCGCTGACGCTGAGCGTTTGGCCGGTGATGAAGCCGGCTTCGTCGCCGGCCAGGAAGGCGACCGCGTTCGCCACGTCGGCGGGCGCGCCGACCCGGCCGAGCGGGATGGCGCGCACGAGGGCGTTGCGGAGTTTTTCGCCGGCGAAGGAGGCGAGCAGGGGCGTGTCGGTCGGCCCCGGGCAGACGCAGTTGACCCGGACGCCGCGGCGCGCGAGTTCCCGGGCGGTGGTCTTGGTGAACGCGATGATCCCGCCCTTGGTCGCCGAGTAGACCGCCTCGCCGGACGATCCGACCCGGCCAGCGTCGGAAGCGATGTTCACGACCGATCCCGTGCCCTGCTCCGCCAGGACGGGCAGTACTGCTCGCGAGGTGTGCAGGACGCCGTACAGGTTGACGCGGATGATGCGGTCCCAGTCGTCGGGGTCGGATTCCACGAAGGGACCGGCCTTGTCCCATCCGGCGTTGTTCACCAGGACATCGATCCGGCCGAAGCGGTCGAGGACCGCGTCGACGAGCGAGTCGACCGAGTCGCGCGATCCGACGTCGGTCCGGATGCCGAGCGCACCGTTGCCCACCGCCGCGGCGGTCGCGGCGGCGCTGTCGGTGTCCAGGTCGGCAGCGACCACCCGCGCGTCCGCCGCGGCGAGCCGTTCAGCGATCGCCCGGCCGATCCCGCGCCCGGCGCCGGTGACGACGCAGACCTTGCCTGCCAACGAATCCATCTCACGCGCCTTCCTGCTCGCCCACAACTAGTATCAGAGTTGACCGGTCGGCGGCAAGTCGCGTCCGAAGCTCCGAAAAGGGCGCGGACAGAACGAATCGCCGATTCGTTCTGTCCGCGAAGTATTTCCGGTCGCCTCGGGCCTGATGTCGCCCTTTCGAGCTGGTTCGACCGTTTCGCCGGACTGGGGGTCGCTAGCGGAAGCACGGCGGAAACATTCCGGTAACACCGCCCGGTTAGCTTCCAGCGGCCGAGCGAGGAAACGAGGAGTGTCGGATCGTGGTCGATACCGGAAGCACGGCGTGGTTGCTGGGGAGTGCCGCGCTGGTCATGCTGATGACGCCGGGCCTCGCCCTGTTCTACGGCGGGATGGTGCGCGCCCGGAGCGTGCTGAACGTGATGGCGATGACCTTCGTCTGCCTCGCCACCGTCGGCCTGGTGTGGGTGTTCTACGGGTATTCGCTCGCCTTCGGCCCCGACTGGTTCGGCGGCCTGCTCGGCACGCTGCGGCTGGCCGGGTTGCACGGGCTCGCCGAGCAGACGGTCGGGCCCGCTGGGAACCAGGTGCCGCTGTTCGCGTTCGTCGCGTTCCAGATGATGTTCGCGGTGATCACGGTGGCGCTGCTGGCCGGCGCGATCGCCGAGCGCGCGAGGTTCTGGACGTGGACGGTGTTTTCCGTCGTCTGGACCACCCTGGTGTACGTGCCGGTGGCGCACTGGGTTTTCGCGCCCGACGGGTGGATCGCCGCGAAGCTGCACGTGCTGGATTTCGCGGGCGGCACCGTGGTCGAGGTCAACTCCGGCGCGGCCGCGCTGGCGCTGGCGCTCGTGCTGGGCCGGCGGCACGGCTGGCCGAAGCAGGCGGTCCGGCCGCACAACCTGCCGTTCGTGATGTTCGGCGCCGGCCTGCTGTGGTTCGGCTGGTTCGGGTTCAACGCCGGGTCCGCACTGGCCGCGAAGAGCCCGGCGGCGACGTCGTTCCTGAACACCACCGTCGCGGGGGCGGCCGCCGTGCTGGGCTGGCTGCTGGTCGAGCAGTTCCGCGACGGGAAGCCGACCACGCTCGGCGCCGCGTCCGGCGCGGTCGCCGGGCTGGTCGGGATCACGCCCGGCTGCGCTTACGTCGAACCGCTCGGAGCGGCCGCGATCGGGATCGTGGCGGGCGTCGTGTGCTCGTTCGCGGTGAGCCTGAAATACCGGTACCGCTTCGACGATTCCCTGGACGTGGTCGCGGTGCACGGCCTCGGCGGGTTCTCCGGAACGCTGCTGATCGGCCTGTTCGCGACGGCCGGCGTGGCTCCCGGCGGCGTGAACGGCCTGTTGTACGGCGGCGGATTCGACCAGCTGTGGCGGCAGACGGTCGGAACGCTGGCGGTACTAGGGTATTCGCTGGCGATGACCCTCCTGATCGGCTGGGTCATGCACAAGTTCATGGGATTCCGGATCGACCGCGAGGCCGAGATCGACGGCGTCGACGAGGCCGAGCACGCCGAAGGCGCGTACGAGCTGGCAGTCCAGTCCGGACGCCGGGGGAGCGCGCCCGCCGGCGGACCGGGATCGCACCGGCCGGCGCGCGAGGAGAACCGATGAAGCTGCTGACCGCCGTCGTCAAACCGTTCGTGCTGGACGACGTCCGGATCGCGCTGCAGGAACTCGGCATCGCCGGGATGACGGTGAGCGAGGTCCGCGGCTACGGCAGGCAGAAAGGGCACACCGAGATCTACCGGGGCGCGGAGTACGAGGTCGATTTCATCACCAAGTACCGGCTGGAGATCCTGCTGGACGACGACCAGGTCGAGACCGCGCTCCGCACCGTGCTGGACACCGCGCACACCGGCAAGATCGGCGACGGCAAGATCTGGGTGACGCCGGTGGAGACCGTGGTCCGCGTCCGCACCGGGGAACGCGGCCGGGACGCGTTGTAGGCCGTGGACAGCTCCGGCTCGGCTCGGGCAGCGCTCGTCAACCGCGGAACGGCGAACGGCCGCGTCCGGCGAGGAACGGCGTGTAGGACGCGGAATGATCGTGCCCGCACGCGCACCGGTCGAGGTCGCCCCCGAGCAGCTGCCTTGGCGTAACTCCGGTCAGCCGAAGACATTCGCGGCTGAGATGGGCCTGGTCGGCGTACCCGGCGTCGACCGCGAGACTCGCCATCCCGTCCGCGCCCCGCCGCCCGGTCGCGATCGCTCCCGACTGGGCGAGCGCGAGAAACCCCTGGAACCGCAACGTCCGCTGCAGCACCTTCGGGCTCATTCCGACCGCGTGCAGGCACCGTCGGCGCAGCTGGCTGGCAGAGAGCGCGAGATGCGCGGCGACCGCGTCGACGCCGACCGGGTCCCACGGCATCAGCACCCGCACCGCCTCCCCGACCAACGGGTCCGACCCGCCGGCCAGACGGAACTCCCGCACGAGGTGCGCCTGCAGCGCGGCCAGCCCCAGCTCAGGCGTCGCGGCGAGGGCGACGGCCTCCACCAGCTGCTCGACGGTCCGGCCCCACACCTCACCCAGCCCGACCTGCTGATCGGCCAGCTCGTCGAGCCCCGTCGGCAGGGGAGGCGCGGCCCCGGGCCGGAACCGCACGCCGACGACTGTCGTGTGCGCCGGGAGGACCTCGATCCGCGGCCCGGTCAACGGCCCGAGCAGTTGCGGACGCCCGCCGACCGGGAAGTGGATCTCGACGCCGCCGGTCGGCAGATGCCGCTGGACGTATGGAGCATCGCCGGTGCGCTGGATCCACACCGTGCGTACGACTCCCGCCAGGCCCGGCACCGGCGGACGCTCCACATACGCGGTCATCCCCGTACCGAAGCGTTCGCCCCGGGTGCGCGTCAAGTGCCAGCCGGTGCCACCTGGCCCGCCAGTGCTTCCGGCCGAGAATCGGGTAGGTCCGCCGAAGGCTGCGCGCGAGCGGGCCTGGGTCGCGAGTCCCCATCCGGAGGATCTTCTCCCGCCACCAGCCTGGCTATCTGGGTAGCGCTGTCCCCGGCGTCGTTCCGGTCACGCTTTCTTCTGCGCGGTCACCAGCCGCCACGCTTGCTCACCACAAGCGCTGCCATGGCTTGGTTGCTGCCAAGCGGCCACATCGGCCTCGAGACCGGGAATCCGGTGCCGGGGTGCCACAATCCGGCTCGTCCACTGCGCAGACCTGGCAGACCCAGGCACCGGGACAACCGCAGTCCCGAGCTCAGACCGCGGAGAATCCTGTCCACGGTGAACCCCATCCACCACTCAGTCGACCGGCAGACCTACGACTCAAATACTGCATACAAAATCCTGCCGAACGAAGACTGTCCGCACGCACCGGCTTAGAGGTACCCGCAGGCGTCCATCGCGGCGACGACCTTCCGGAACCCCGCGATATTCGCCCCGCTCACGTAATCCCCGGGCACCCTGTGCTCGTCGGCGGTTTCGAGACACGTCCGGTGGATGTCGGTCATGATGTCGCGCAGCGTGCGGTCCACGCGCTCGAACGCCCACCGCTCGCGCGCCGCGTTCTGCTGCATCTCCAGTGCCGACACCGCGACGCCGCCCGCGTTCGCGGCTTTGCCGGGCCCGACCGCGACCCCGGCCTCGCGGAAGATCTGCAGCGAACCGGGCGTGCACGGCATGTTCGCGCCCTCGGCGACCGCGCGGACGTTGTTCTTCACCAGCCGCAGCGCGGACTGCTCGTCCAGCTCGTTCTGCGTCGCGCACGGAAGCGCGAGGTCGCACGGGACCTCCCACGGCGTGCCGTCGGTGACGTACTTCGCCGACGGCACGTGGTCGACGTACTCGGACAACCGCCCGCGCCGCGCCACCTTCAACTCATGCAGCACTTCGAGATCGATCCCGCGCGCATCGTGGACATATCCGCCGGAGTCCGAGCACACGACCGGCTTCGCGCCGAGCTCCTGGAGTTTCGCGATCGCGTGGTAGGCGACGTTGCCCGAACCGGACACCACCGCGGTGCGGCCGGAGAAGGAGTCGTCGCCGGTGCCGAGCATCGCTTCGAGGAAGTACACCGTCCCGTAACCGGTGGCCTCCGGACGCGCCGGAATGCCGCCCAGCAACGGGTTCTTGCCGGTGATCGTGCCCGCGTCGTAACGGTTGGTCAGCCGTTTGTACTGGCCGAAGAGGTAGCCGATCTCGCGCCCGCCGACGCCGATGTCGCCCGCCGGGACGTCGGTCTCCGGGCCGATGTGCCGGACCAGTTCGGTCATGAACGCCTGGCAGAACCGCATGATCTCGCCGTCGCTGCGGCCGGCCGGGTCGAAATCGGACCCGCCCTTGCCCGCGCCGATGCCGAGGCCGGTGAGCGCGTTCTTGAAGATCTGCTCGAAGGCGAGGAACTTGACCGTGCCGAGCGTGACGTCGCCGCGGAAGCGCAGCCCGCCCTTGTACGGTCCGAGCGCCGAGCTGAACCCGACCCGGAAGCCGCGGTTGACGTGCACCGCGCCCGCGTCGTCGGTCCAGACCACCCGGAACATCACCTGCCGCTCCGGCTCGCACAGCCGCTCCAGCATCGCCGCGTCGCGCAGGCCCGGGTCCCGCCGCAGCGCGGGCCGGATCGCTTCGAGCACCTCGTACACCGCCTGGTGGAACTCCGGTTCGGCCGGGTTCCTCCGGACGATGTCCTCGTACACGTCGCGCGATGTCTGCTCAAGAGCCATCCGCAGATGATGCACTCCGGATGCCCGATTTCGCACCCCTGAACGGGTTTGCGTAGTTAGGGGTGACCAGCCTCACTCATCGAGCACTACATCCGTAGTGGGTACGGCCTGGCGGGCGAGGCACTGGCCGTCGGGCAGATCGTCGGCGACGGCGACAGGTGTGCAGGACCAGACCGTTCGAGGGCGCGGCCCGGCAGGGCGGGGCTGCTCACCCGCGGTCTTTGAGCCGCAGCGGCGCATCCGGAAGCAGAACACCGGCTTCGTCCATTTCGGACAGCAGCGCGGGCATCCCGGCGGTGAGCATCTTCCGCCGGATCCTGCCGAGCATCTTCGCCATGGCGAACCCGCCGATGCCGGTGAATCCGGTGTGGCGATAGGCGAAACGGGTTCCCTGGGCGGTCGGTTCGAGCTCGTAGCGGACGTAGCTGGGTTCCTCGCCCTCGGCTCCGACCCAGGTGTAGCGCAGCAGTTCCTCCTCGCGGACCTCCAGCACCGTGCAGTCGACGATCCCGCGCCATCCGGGCATCGGCTTCGCGACGAACTGGAACCGGTTGCCGGGAACCGGCTCGAAACCGACGGCGCGAGCACCCTTGCCGGTGGAGGTCCAGTACGGGATCAGGTCCGGGTCGGTCACCGCCCGCCAGACCTTGCCGGGCGAATGGCGGTAGTCGCACACGATGTTGATCTCAGGCATGGCGGGCTCCTCGGCGCGGAAAGTTCAGCGGCTATAAAAATACTGTAGCAGTAAATGTCTAGCGACTGGCGTAGTCTGCCCTCATGACGACCATGCGGGCAGCGGGCGGCGAGGGCCTGCGCGAGCGCAAGAAGCGCGCGATGCGCCAGCAGCTGTCGGACACCGCGGCCCGGATGTTCCTCGAACACGGCTTCGACGCGGTCCGCGTCGCCGACGTCGCCGAGGCCTGCGGCGTGTCCGAGAAGACCGCCTTCAACTACTTCCCTCGGAAAGAAGCTCTCGTCCTCGACCGGCTGGAAGCGACCGCCGACGCGCTGCGCACCCAGTTGGCCGACCCGCAGGTTCCCCCGGTCGACGCGATGCTGAAGATCCTGGACGGCGAACGGGACGACGTCGCCGCGAGCCTGACAACCGGGGACCGCCAAGACGAGGCCCTCGCGCGGTATCGCAAATTCGGCGACCTCATCCGCGACACTCCCGCATTGCGGGCTTACCAGAGCGAAATCGCCGACCGGTTCACCGAAATCGCCGCCGAAGTGCTCGCCGCACGAGGCGGATTCCGCCGTGCCGACCCAGAACCCCAGATCGCCGCGACCGCACTTCTCGGCCTGTGGCGGCTCCAGTTCCGCTCCCTGCGCACGCACTTGCGCCCCGGACGCGCGGTCCGGCCCGCGATCAAGGCCGCGGCCCGCGAGGTGCATCGCGCCGCCGCACTGATCCGCGACGGCCTCGCGACCTTTCCGGCTAGCGCGGAATCCGCGGGCGAAGAGTGAGTTTCCGGCGCGGTAGGACAGTGCCGAGTACGAAGAACGCGGCCACTGTCGCGGGCAGCCAAACCTCCGACGGGGAAGTCTCGAGGCGGGTCGCGTGTCTCAAGTGGACAGAGACGTGAGGGCTGGCGGGGGGAGGAACGGCCGCTTTACTGTTCACTAACGTCGGGCCGCCGGACGGCAGGGGAGGCCCTCCCGGAGTGGTCGCCCGCGACCGATTTTCTTGCCGCGCGGCGAAGGTTTGCCTAAAACGGGGCCGGTTCGATCCGCGATCGGAATGGAGCGGCGGCGATGCGGCACCCCGCGCGAGGCGCGCCGCATCGCCGCGTGCGCGTCAGCGGAAACGGCGTGGGTTGAACGGAGCCAGCATCGGATGTGCTTCGCCCGCGGTGATCTCGTGCGCCAGCAGTTCCCCCGCGATCAGGGCGAGGGTGGCGCCGCTGTGGGTGAACGCGAGGTACAGGCCGCCGAGCTCGTCGGCGCGGCCGAGAACCGGGTCGCCGTCGCCGGGGATCGGCTTGCGCCCGATCGCCTGGCGTTCGGCGGTCAGCGGCGGGTTGCCCGCGAGCAAGCCGGACGCCTCGGCCAGCAGCTCCGTCACGATTTCGGCGGGGACCTCGTATCCGGAGCCGGTGTGCCGGATGCTCGCGGTCGTCCAGTCGGAGTCGACGGCGAGACCGCCGTGCGGAGTCGGCCGGATCGACGCGCGGGGCGTGTTCAGGACCGCGCGCAGCGGGGTGTCCACCGGCGCGGTCGTGACCAGCAGCGAGATCGGGGTCGCGTCCGGCACGGCGATGCCGAGTTCCGCGGCCATCTCCGGCACCGCCGGGCCGGTGGCCAGCACGACGGCGTCCGCGGGGAGCGAGTCGCCCGCGGCGGTTCGGACTCCGGTCACCGCTCCGCCCTGATGCTCGACCCGGACCGGCCCGGCGTTGGCGACGAGCCGTCCGCCGTGCTCGGCGAACTCCTTCGCCAGCACCTGGGCGAGGCTGGGCAGGTCCACCCAGCCCTCGCCGGGATTCCACACGGCTTGCCCGCCGGGGACCGCCGCGGGGTCGACCCCCGGCACGAGCCGGGCGATCTCGTCGCGGGAGAGCAGGCGGCTGTCGTAGCCGTGCGCGGTTTCGTGGTCGTGCTGGGCCCGCAGATCCGCGCCGGACCAGGCGAGCCCGCCGTCGAACCGCAGCCAGTCCGCGTCCGGATGCCGCGCCGCCAGGGTGCGGTACCGGTCGATGCCGGCCACGCGCAGCCGGTGGTATTCCTCGCTGCGCACCCCGGCGGAGTTCAGCCAGGACAGCGAGCGGCCGGAGGCTCCGGACGTCAGCTCGCCCTCGGTGACCAGGGCGACATCGGCCCCGGCCGCGGCCAGCGCCCGGGCGGTCGACAGACCGAGGATCCCGCCGCCGACGACGACGGTGGGGGAGGTGGTGCGCATCAGACTCGTGGTCCTTTCCTGGGGTTCAGTTGCGGTGGCGGATCTCGGTCGTGGCGTGGATCCGCTCGATCAGTTCGACGGCGGCGAGCGCGTCGCCGGCCCGCACCGGAGGCGGGGCACCGGAACGCAGCGCGGCGGCGAGCCCGGCGTATTCGCCGGCCTCGGTCGGCACCGGCGCGGTGCCGAGCCGGCCCCAGCGCGCTTCCGGTTCCCGTCCGTATTCGGGGTCGCCGGGACGGAGGCCGGCGGCGAGCTGTCCTTCTTGGACGTCCAAACCGGACTTCACGAAGCCGGTCTTCGACCCGACGACGGTGAACCGCGGCCGGGCCACCGGCGCGAGCGAACTCATCGCGAGATGACTGCGCACCCCGGATTCGTGCCGCAGCGACACGAACGCTTCGTCGTCCGCGCCCTCGCCGTTCCGGTAACGGGCGAGCTCCGCGTGCACTTCCGCGACGGGGCCGAACAGCTGGAGCGCTTGGTCGATCAGATGCGGCCCGAGGTCGAAGAGCATCCCGCCGCCGCTGTCCGGGCCCGCCTGCGCCTTCCACGCCTTCTCCCCGGACGGTTTCCACCATTCGAAGCGGGACTCGAACGTGCGGATCTCGCCGAGCGCGCCCTCGGCGATCAACCGGCGCACGGTCCGGAAATCGCCGTCGTAGCGCCGATTCTGGAAGACGGTCAGCAGCAAGCCGCGCCGGTTCGCCTCGGCGATCAGCTCGCGGCCCTGCTCGGCCCGCACCGCGAACGGCTTGTCCACGACCACCGCGAGCCCGTGCCGGAGCGCGGTCCGCGCGAGCTCGTAGTGAGACCCCGGCGGCGTCGTGACGACGACCAGGTCGAGTCCGCCCGCGGCGAAGAGCTCCTCGGCCGTCCGCAGCACCGCGACGCCCGGGTGTGCTCGACGCGCGTGCTCCGCCCGGGTCGGATCGGAGGTGACGACCGCGGCGACGGCGTAGCGGGGATCGGCGGCGAGGAGCGGCCCGTGGAACACGCGCCCGCCCGTTCCGTAACCGAGGATTCCGGTCCGGATCGGCGCGGTCACAGGACTTCCGCCAGAAAACGCCGCAGCCGCGGGCTCCGCGGGTTCCCGAAGATCTCGTCGGGAGTGCCCTTTTCCACGACCTCGCCCTCGTCCATGAACACGACCTGGTCCGCGGCCCGCCGGGCGAAGCCCATTTCGTGCGTCACCACGACCATGGTCATGCCGCGTTCGCCCAGCCCGGCCATCAGCGTCAGCACGCCTTTGACGAGTTCCGGGTCGAGTGCGCTGGTCGCCTCGTCGAAGAGCATCACCTCGGGTTCCATCGCCAGCGCCCGGGCGATGGCGACGCGCTGCTGCTGCCCGCCGGACAAATCGCGGGGGCGGTGGCCCGCCCGTTCGGCGAGGCCTACGTCGGCGAGCGCTCGAGCGGCTCGTTCCCGGGCTTGCCCGCGCGGCAGGCCCTTGACCTTCCACGGCGCGAGCGCGACGTTGTCCAGCGCGGTGTGGTCGGGGAAGAGGTTGAAATGCTGGAACACCAGCCCGATGCGCTGCCGGAGCCGTTCGGGCGCCATGGCCGAGGCCGGCTCGCCCGCCAGGAGGACCTCGCCGCTTTTCGGTTCGTGCAGCCGGTTGATCCCGCGCAGCAGCGTCGACTTGCCCGAGCCGGACGGGCCGATCACGCACGTCGTGGTGCCCGGCTCGACGGTGAAGCCGACTTCGCGGACCACCTCGAAACTGCCGTAGGCCAAGGAAACACCGGACAGTTCCAAACTTGCCCCGCGGAACGCGGGGGCCTCGCCGGTCGCGGACGAGGAGGGGGTGCGCGTCATGCTTTGCTCCCGGTGACGAGTGGCGGAGCGTCGAGTTCGTCGAGTTCCCGGAGGCCGCTCACCGGTGCGGCTTTTCGCCGTCCGACGCGGAAGCGGCGGTCGAAGTGGTTGACCAGATGCGTCAACGGCACCGTGATGACCAGGTAGAACACTCCGGCCAGCACCATCGGCGACAGGTTGCCCGACAGCACCGCGGCGTCCTGGCCGACGCGGAACAGCTCCCGCTCCCCGGAGAGCAGCCCGAGGAAATACACCAGGCTCGAATCCTTGACGATCCCGATGAACTGGTTCACCAGCGCGGGCAGCACCCGCCGCACGCCTTGCGGCACGACGACCAGGCGCATCGCCTTGGCGTAGTTCATGCCGAGCGCGCGGCAGGCCTCCAGTTGGCCCGCTTCGACGCTCTGGATGCCGGAGCGGAAGATCTCGCCGAGGTAGGCGCCGGCGATCAGGCTCAGCGCCAGGATGCCCAGCGGGTAGGGCGAGGGCCCGAACACGCTCTGGCTGAAGCGTGCGAAGCCCTGGCCGATCACCAGGATGGTGAGGATCGCGGGCAGCCCGCGGAACAGGTCCGTGTAGATCCGGGCCGGGATCCGCAGCCACGCGGTGGCGGAGATGCCCATGATCGCGACGATCATCCCGACGACCAGCCCGATGCCGGTCGCCGCGACGGAGATGATCAGCGTGTTGACCAGCCCGACCGACAGCATCTGCGGCAGGACCTCGGCCATCGCGGAGAAGTCGAAGAAGGTGTGGAGCAGGTCGTTCACCCAGCCCATGCCAACCCCTTTCGGTGTGCGCCGGGCAGAGTCACTGGCCGGACGGCGTCGCGGTGTGGTTGCCGCCGGGCAGGTACTGCGCGGGCATCGGCGTGCCGGGGAACCACTTCTCGTGCAGCCGCTTCCAGGTGCCGTCGTCCATCGCCGCCGCCAGGCCCTTGTCCAGCGCGGCCTTCAGCGCCGTGGAGCCCTTGCGGACCGCGAAGCCGGCCGGCGCGTCGAACGACGGGAAGTTCGCGACGCTCGCGAGGCCGAACTGCGTGAGATACGCCTTGGCGGCCTCGAAATCGAGGAAGTGCGCGTCGACCGATTTGCGGGTGAGCGCGGAGACGGCGGTGTTGTTGTCCGGGAAACGAACCAGCTGAGCCTGCGGAAAGTGCTTCACCGCGTAGGCCTCTTGCAGCGAGCCCTGCACGACGCCCAGCCGGCGCCCGGCGAGCGCGTCGGCGTTGGCGATGCCGGAGTCCTTCGTCGTGATCACGGTGAGGTAGCCGGCGAGGTAGCCGTTGCTGAAGTCGACCGTCTGCTTGCGAGCGGCGGTGATGCCGATCGCGGCGACTCCGGCGTCGAACTGGCCGTTCGCGACGCCCGGCAGGATCGCGGAGAAGTCCTGTCCGGTGAATTCGACGTCCTTGACGCCGATCCGGCGCGCCACGTCGCGGAAGAGTTCGACGTCGAAACCGGTGAACGTGCCGTCGCTGCCGGTGAAGGTGTAGGGCTTGGCGTCGCCGAGGCTGGCGACGCGCAGCTGGCCGGCGGTGATCAGGCCGTAGGGGTTGTCCGCGGAGGACTGCGAGCCGCCGCACGCGGTCAGGCCGAGCAGCGCGACGACGGCCGCGAGCACGGTCGCGAGGAGCTTGCGAGGGGTAGGAGACACGGACCCGTCCTTTGTCCGGTGAAGTTGAGACCGGTCTCAACGGTGCGTGTACTCTGGCTGAGACCGGTCTCAATGGGATTTTGGGAGAGTAGGACGCCGTCGGCCCGCGCGTCAAGCGCCGCGTCGGCGGAGCTGCTCCGCCGCGGGACCGGGAAGCGGAGACGAGGAGGGGACGTGGCGAGGGCAGGCAATCAGCGGGAGCACACGGTGGCGGACGTGGCCCGCGAGGCCGGGGTGTCCAAGGCGCAGGCCGCGCGGGCGCTCGGCGCCTACGGAGCGGTGAGCGGGGGCGTCCGGGAACGGGTGCTGGCGGCCGCGGCCCGGCTGAACTACCGGCCGAACCCGTCGGCCCGTGCGCTGAGCACGGGTCGTTCGCAGAGTGTCGGAGTCGTGGTCGGCGACATCGAGAACCCGTACTTTTCCCTTGCCACGAGGGGGATTTCGGACGCGGTCGAGCGGGCCGGGCTGGGGCTCGTGCTCGCGAACAGCGGCGAGCGGGTGGCGGCCGAGCGCACGGCCGTCGGGATGCTGATGGACAAACGCGTCGACGGGCTGATCGTCGCCCCGGCGTCCACGGACGACCAGGCGCATCTGCGCGCGGTGGTCGACGCGGGGCGGCCGCTCGTGCTGCTCGACCGCGCCGTGCCGGGGCTCGAGGTCGACGCCGCGCTCGCCGACGTCGCGGCGGCGAGCCGGCTGGCCGCGGATCGCCTCCTGGACGCCGGGCACCGGCGCATCGGGTACGTCACCACGGCCGGCGGGCGGGACGGCACCGAGCCGCTCCCGTCGTCGGTGGCCTCTCGGATCGACGGTCTCGTGGCCGGATTCGCCGATCGCGGGCTGGAATGGGACCGCTCTCTGCTGCGGTCGGGCCTGCGCGGCGGCGACGAGACCGAAATCCGCGCCGCCGTCGCGGATCTGGTCACCGGTCCGGAGCCGGCGACCGCGCTGATCGCATCGGACAGCCTGATCGGCCTCGCCGCCGTGGGAGCCCTGCAGGAGCAAGGCCTGCGCATCCCGGACGATGTCTCGATCCTGATGTACGACGACCAGCCGTGGGCGAAACTCGTCACGCCGCCGATCACGGTCGTGGCGCAGCCGACCTACGACATCGGCTACGCGGCGGGCTCCCGGCTGGCTGCCCTCGTCGGCGGTGCGCGAGCGGCCGAACCGTTGCCGCCGCTCCCGGCCGAACTGGTCGAACGCGGATCGATCGGTCCGGTTCCGCGCCGTCCGCGGGGAAGCCGCTGAGCCGGAAGCTCTTGGGAGCCAAGGGGTGAGCACACTCCACTGTGGACCCGGCCGCGGCGTACCTGGTGTCGCAGCGGCCGGTGATGGACGCGTTCGGGCGATCCGGGCTCCGCTGACGCGCGGGCTTACCGCGCCTGCCCCGCTTCGGGAAGCTGAAGCAACCGCGCCGCAAGAATTCCCAGCGCCGCCGGGAGATCCGGGTTGCGGCGCAGGTGCGGAGTGCGGACCGCGCTGTTGACGACGTCGATCGCGGCGTCCACCCGGAGCCGCGCGGCGGTGGCGTCGAGTCCGGGATGGACCTGGCGGAGCAGGTGGGTCCACTCGGCGAGGTAGTCGCGCTGGGCCTGCCGGCGGCGCTCGCGTTCGTCGGCGGGGAGGTGGCTGATCTCGGTGACGAGCAGCCCGAGGAGGTCGTGGTGGGCGCGGCCGAACGCGACATAGGACCGGATGAGCGTGCGGAGGGCGTCCTCGGCGCTCGCGGCGGTGGTGTAGGCCGCCGCGACATCGGTGAAGAGCGCGGCGGTTCCGCGGTGGAACGCGGTCGTCAGCATGTCCAGTTTGCTGGGGTAGTGGTTGTAGACGCTCGGGCCGCTGATCCCGACGGCGGCGCCGATGTCCTCGACCCCGACCTCGCGGTAGCCGTGCGCGGCGAACATGCGCACGGCCTGGTTGAGGAGGGCTTCGCGGCGGGAGGCCGGGGTGAGCCCGGCTGCCGGCGGCGCGGGCGGGGCGGTGGTGAACGCGGCGGGCGGATCGGTGTCGAGCACGGTCGCCAGCAGATCGGCGAGCAGGCGGTCGTGCCGGGGGCGCGGCAGCTCGATGCGGTGGAACCCGGGACTGGAGAGAACCGCGATCATGGACCAGGAGAGCAGGTCGGCGGCGGCCGGGCCGAGCGCCGGGCGGACGGCTTGGACGCGCTCGGCGAGCACGTGGCCGATCCCGCGGAGCTGAGTACGCAGGCGGACGCGGTCGTCGTCGGCGAGGTGCCGGGCTTCGCGTTGCCACAGCACGCCGAGATGGCGCTGGTCGAGGGTGAGCGCGGCGAGCCGGGGGAGCGCGGCCGCCCGGTCGCGGAGGTCGAGCGCGTCGACCAGCTGCTGCGCCGGCTCCAGCCCGGCGGTGACGACCTCGGCGAGGAGCTGCTGTTTACCGGGGAAATGCCGGTACACCGCGGACGGGCCGATGGCGACCGCCGCGGCGATATCGCTCATCGTGGTCTGGTCGTAGCCGTCGCGGGCGAACAGGTCGGAGGCGGCGGCGACGATCAGCGCACGGCGGTTGCGCGGTCGCTTCCCCGCAGCGGGGGCGGCGGATGCTGCCGTCATGCCCGGTCCTCTCGGTCGGTGATCAGCGCGGCCGGCGGCCTCCTTTCATGATCGCAGCGGGGGCGGCGGACCCGGGAACCCGGTCCGCCGCCGTGCTGGTCACGGTCCGAAGAAGATGGTCACAGGAAGAACCCGCCGCCGCAGATCAGGGTCTGCGCGCTGATGTAGTCGGATTCCGGCGTGCACAGCAGGTACACCGCGCCGGCGGCTTCGGCCGGGGTGCCGGCGCGGCCGAGCGGGATCTGCTGTTCCATCGTGGCGAGCAGGTCGGGGTTGACGCCGACCTTGATTTCGCGGCCCGCGACGTCGATCGTGCTGCCGCCGCCGGCCTGGGCCTCGGTCAGCCGGGTCTTGATCAGTCCGAACGCGACAGTGTTGACAGTGACGTTGTAGCGGCCCCATTCCTTGGCCATCGTCTTGGTCAGCCCGACTACGCCGGCTTTCGCGGCGGCGTAGTTCGCCTGGCCCGCGTTGCCGCCCAGCCCGGCGATCGAGGAGATGTTGACGACCTTGCGGCACGGGACCGGTTCTCCCTTGGCGCGCGCGGACTTCACGGCGGCGGACAGCACCGGCTGAGCGGCCCGGAGAATCTTGAACGGTGCCTTGAGGTGCACGTCGAGGATCGCGTCCCACTGCTCGTCAGTCATCTTCTGGACGACTGCGTCCCAGGTGTAGCCCGCGTTGTTCACGATGATGTCCAGGCCGCCGAAGGAATCGGTCGCCGTCTGCACGAACCGTTCGGCGAACCCGTCCTCGGTAACGCTGCCCGCGCACGCCACTGCCTGGCCGCCCGCGGACTGGATGTCGGCCACAGTCTGCTTGGCCGGAGCGTCGTCGAGGTCGTTGACCACGACAGCGGCGCCTTCCGAGGCGAGTTTGAGCGCGATTTCCCGGCCGATGCCGCGGCCGGAGCCGGAGACGACGGCGGTCTTGCCGTCCAGCTTGCCCATGGATTTCCCTTTCAGAGAGCGATGATCGCTTCGCCGGTGAGCGTGGTCGTGCCGTCGGCGAGCGTGACAGCGAGTTCGAGCGTGGCCAGGCCGTCCTCGACGGAGACGACCCGGCCGGTGCAGGTGGGCTTGCCCCGGACGGGGGTGACGGCGGCGAACCGCACCCGGAACGACCGGAGGCGCTCCTGCGGAATCCATCCGGTCAGCAGCCGCCCGAGGTAGGCCATCGACAACATGCCGTGGGCGAAGACGTCCTCGAGCCCGGCCGACCGGGCGACGTCGAGATCGAGGTGGATCGGATTGTGGTCGCCGGACGCACCGGCGAACAGCGCGAGGGCGGTCCGGGAGATCTCCGGCAGTTCGAGGGGCGGCAGCTCGGTCCCCGCCGTGACGCCGCCGGTCATCGCGCGGCCTCCGGATCCCGGATGACGAGGACGCTCTCGAGATCGGCGACCGGGGTGCCGTCGTCGCGGGCGACTGCGGTCTGTTTGACCACGAACTGCAGCGCTCCGCCCTTTTTCGCGTAGATGTCGGCGATCCGCGGGGACGCGACCAGAGTGTCGCCGGCGTAGGCCATCGAGTGGTAAGTGAACGACTGCTCGCCGTGCAGCACGTGGCGCAGGTCCACGCCGAGGCCGGCGAGCCAGGCGAACGGGTCGGGCTGCTCCAGTTCGATGCCGAAGAGGAACGTGGGCGGCACTGGCAGCCGGCCGTCCGGAGCGGAAGAACGCGGGTCGGCTTGCCCGATCGCCTTGGCGAAGAACGCGAGCCGCCCGGCCTCGACGGTCATGGCGACCGGCGGCAGGGACCGGCCCTTGGCGGATGCGTCGACCGGCATGTTCACCGCGCCTTCTCGTACAGCGTCACGACCGCGGCCCCGCCGAGCCCGATGTTGTGCTGCAGAGCCACGGTGACGTCCTCGACCTGGCGCGGTCCCGCCTCGCCGCGCAGCTGCCAGGTGAGTTCGGCGCACTGGGCCAGTCCGGTCGCGCCCAGCGGATGTCCCTTGGACAGCAGGCCGCCGGACGGGTTCGTGACCACGCGGCCGCCGTAGGTGTTGTCGCTGTCGGCGATGAACTTCTCCGCGGTGCCTTCGCCGGTGAGCCCGAGCGCCTCGTAGCTGATCAGTTCGTTGGAAGTGAAGCAGTCGTGCAGTTCGGCGACGCGGATGTCCTCCGGCCCGATCCCGGCCGCCTCGTACACCTGCTGCGCCGCGGCCTTGGCCATGTCGTAGCCGACCAGCTTCATCGGATCGCCGTCGAACGAGCTTTCCGTGTCGGTGGTCATCGCCTGCGCGGCGATCGCCACGTCGGTCCGGAGCCCGTGCACACGCGCGAATTCCTCGCTGGTGATGACCGCGGCGGCGGCCCCGCAGGTCGGCGGGCAGCATTGCAACCGGGTCAGCGGACCGTAAATGTGCGGTGCGGCAAGCACATCCTCGACCGTGACGGGATCGCGGAACACCGCGTACGGGTTGTTCGCCGCGTGCCGGCGCGCCTTGACCGAGATGGCCGCGAAGGTCTCCGGCGCGGTGCCGTAGCGCTCGGCGTAGGCCGCACCCGCGCCGCCGAAATACCGGGGTGCCATCGGCACGCCCTCCGCGGGACCTTGCGCTTTCTCCAGCACCTGGTCGAAGCGATGGAAGGGATCCGGCCGGTCGTCCCAATGCGCCTTGAGCGCGCCCCGCTGCATCTGCTCGAACCCGAAGGCCAGCACGCAATCAGCGGCGCCGGACGCGACCGCCTGCCGGGCCAGGAACAGTGCCGACGACCCGGTGGAGCAGTTGTTGTTGACGTTCACCACCGGCACTCCGGTCATCCCGACCCGGTACAGCGCGTGCTGCCCGCAGGTCGAATCGCCGTACACATAGCCGGCGTACGCCTGCTGTATCGAAGCCAGGCCGATCCCGGCGTCGGCCAGCGCCGCTTTGACCGCACGCTCGGCCAGCACGTCGTAAGGCTCGCTCTTGCTGGGCGTCGCGAAGGGCGCCATGCCCACGCCCGCTACCCGGACCCGTTGCTTCATCCTACCCGCCTAAGACTAGTCGTCATTCACTTGGAAGAGTGGTGTCCTTGACAGTGCGGTGTCAAGGGGTCATGGTTTCTCGAAGGGTGCTAGCAGAAGTTCACAACGTGGTGGACGGAGCCGACGAAGATGTACTTGACCCAGGGGCTGCACAGGTCGGTGCAGCAAACTCCCGGCGCTCCTTCGACAGTCTTCGGGGACCGCGAGCGGACTTTCGCCGAGACCGCTGACCGGGTCGCCCGGCTCGCCGGTGCGCTTCGCGAGGCGGGGGTGCGGCAAGGGGACCGCGTGGCGATCCTCGCGCTGAATTCCGACCGCTACGCCGAATTCCTGCTCGCCGTTCCGTGGGCGGACGCGGTGTTCGTGCCCGTGAACATCCGCTGGGCGGTGCCGGAGATCAGCGGTTCGCTGGTCGAGTGCGACGCTCGCGTGTTGTTTGTTGACGAGAAGTTCGCCCCGATGGTCCCCGCGTTGCGCGAGGAACATCCGGGGCTGACGACCGTGATCTACTGCGGCGACAGGGAACCGCCCGACGGCATGCTCGGTTACGAACAGCTGGTTGCCGCCGCCGAGCCGATCGAGGACGTCCGCCGCGGCGGGGGATCGCTGGCCGGCGTCTACTACACCGGCGGCACGACAGGGGCGGCCAAAGGCGTCATGCTCAGCCACGCCAACCTGCTGACCTCGGCGCTGGGCTCGACGGCCACCGGCCGGTTCTGCGAGCCGGGCGGCCGGATGCTGCACGCCGCCCCGATGTTCCATCTCGCCGACGGCGCGGCCTGGGCCGCGCAGACCGCGCTCGGCGGCACGCACGTGATCGTGCCCGCGTTCGACCCGGCCGGGGTGCTCGCCGCGCTCAGCGAACGCCAGGTGACCAGCGCGCTGCTGGTCCCCACCATGATCGGGATGCTCGTCAGCCATCCGGGCGCCGACGGTTACGACCTTTCCGGCGTGCGCCACCTGATCTACGGTGCTTCGCCGATTTCCGAACCCGTGTTGAAGAAAGCCATGGCGCTGTTCCCCAATGCCGGTTTCGTCCAGGCCTACGGCATGACCGAGCTGTCGCCGGTCGCGACCCTGCTGCTGCCCGAGGACCACCACGACCCGCGGCGCCGGCTCTCGGCGGGCCGGGCCGCGCCGCACGCGGAGGTCCGGATCGTCGACGAGCACGGCGAGGAGGTGCCGCGCGGCACGGTCGGGGAGGTCGTTTCGCGCGGAGGGCACGTGATGCTGGGCTACTGGAATCAGCCCGAGGCCACCGCGCAGGCGGTCCGGGACGGCTGGATGCACACCGGCGACGGCGGCCGCATGGACGACGACGGCTACGTCTACATCGTCGACCGGATCAAGGACATGATCGTCACCGGCGGCGAAAACGTCTATTCGGTCGAAGTGGAGAAGGCGCTCGCGCTGCACCCCGCGGTCGAAACCTGCGCGGTCATCGGCGTGCCGGACAGCGAGTTCGGCGAACGCGTCCACGCCGTCGTCGTGCTCGCCGCGGGCCGAACCGCCGACGCGGAAGAGCTCCGCGAGTTCTGCAAGCAGCGCATCGCCGGGTACAAGACACCGCGGAGCGTGGAATTCGTGGAAAGCCTCCCGCTGTCCGGAGCGGGCAAGATCCTCAAGCGCGACCTCCGTGCGCGGCACTGGGGCGGGAGGCAGCGGGCGGTGCACTGATTTCGCCCGGTCAGCGCGCGCCGGTTGTCAGGCCCGGACGACCGCGGCGACGCGGTAACCCGGAGCGCGGGCCGCGACCCAGCGTTCGACGTCGGGTCCGCCGCGCGCGAAGGCGGCGGTGGCGAACACGTCGGCCCAGAGCAGCGCCGGGCCGGTGACCGTCAGGGAGATCAGCTCGCCGGCGGCGTTCCCGGTGTGCGGGTCGAGGATGTGGGGACCGCGTTCGGCCGAGCCGGAGGTCGCGATCCCGCCGTCGCGCAGTTCGAGGACAGTGAGGAAGGCGTCCGGCCGGCCGGGGTCCTGTACGCCGACGCGCCACGGCGGGCCCCCGGCAGTGGCGACGCGACCGGTGATGTCGCCGCCAGCGTTGAGGTAGTAGTCGACGCCGGGCAGCCGCGCGAGACGGGCGGCGGCGCACTCGGCCGCCCATCCCTTGACGATCCCGGACGGGTCGAACCCGCCGGGCAGCCACGCGTCGAAGTACCCCTCCGTGCGTTCCCTGGCCTCGTCGCAGAGCGCCGCTACTTCCGCGACCCACGGGTGTGCCCGCGCGGGGGAGAGTTCGCGACGGCGGATCGCGCTGACCTGGCTGTCGGGCCGGTAGGTGCTGAACAGTTCGTCGGCGCGGCGCAGATCCGCGAACACCGCGTCGACGACCGGGTCCGCGCTGGCGATCGTGCCTCGCAGGTGCAGGCTCATATGCGTGCCCATGACCGGCTCGCTCCAGGACCGGCGCTGCGGGTCGGCGCCGGTCATCGGTGGGCGGCGTCGAGCGCCGACTGGAGGGACTGCTGGTAGCCCTCGGAGGTGTAGGTGGCTCCGCTGACCGCGTCGATCTGCGCGCTCTGGGCCCGCAGCACCTCCTGGTTGAGCTCGGGCACGGCGGAGGAGTTGATCCGGACGTCACGGCCGCTTTCCTGCGGGTACTGGACGGCCTGGGCGTCGGTGATGCGGCCGCCGGCGACGGTGATCCGCACCTGGACGGGACCGTAATCGGTGTCGGCCGCGGCACCGGTGAACGTGCCGTCTCCGCCGGAGGCCGACGGTTTCGCCGAAGCCGACGGATCCGGCGCGGCGGAGGCGGACGGCGGCGCCTGGTTCCCGCCGAGCGGGCGGCTCGCTGCGGCCGGAGCCGGGCTGGAGCCGGTGCCGGTGCTGGTGCGGTAGCTGAACAACAGCACGACGACCGAGACGGTCGCGGCGAACGCAAGAGCGATCCTGCGCATCGGAAGTCCTTTCCTACCAAGCGAAGAGTTCGGAATGGACGCGATCGGCGGGGACGCCGGCGCGGCGTGCGCTGCCGATCACCGCGGCGGTCCAGGCATCGGGGCCGCAGACGTAGACGTCGTGGTCGGCGATGTCGGGCAGGAGGTCGCGCAGCACGACGTCGTCGGGCACCGGGGCGTAACCGGCGGGCAGCCACGACGAACGGTCGCGGGTACGCCTGCCGACCAGGTAGTGGATCCGGACGCCCCGGCGCGCGGCCAGGTCCTCCAGCTCGCGGCGGAAGAGCAGCTCGTCCGGCCGCCCGGCCCGGTACAGCAGGACAGCGCCGCCGGGGTGGTAGGGCAGTTCCGCCAACAGCGCGCGCAACGGCGTAATCCCGATGCCGGACGCGAACATCGCCAGCTTCGGTCCTTTTCGGACAGTGCCGGTGAGCTTGCCGTACGGGCCTTCGAACAGGGCGCGGGTCCCCGGTGCCAGGGCGGCCAGGCGGCGGCTGCCCGGGCCGAGGTCTTTGGCGGTGATCCGCAGATGGTCGCGGCCCGGCGCGGCCGAGAGGGAGAACGGTTTGCCGCGGGTCCAGCCCGGGCCCGGGAAGAACCGCCAGACGAAGAACTGGCCCGCCGACACCGGAAGCCGGTCGAGGCGGCGGCCGCGCAGGTAGACCGAGACGACGCCGGGGCCCTCGCGCACGACCCGCTCGACGAGAAGCCGGTGGCGCGCGTTGAGCCACACCGGCCGCCCGAGCCGGAATACCAGCACCGCGCCGGCCGCCGCGGCGTACGCGGTCCACCAGAAAACGGTCGCGACCGGCGAGGCGGTGAAGTCGGCTCCGGTCCACAGCTGGTGCGGCAGCGCGAGACCGGCGCCGAGGTAGGCGTAGAGGTGCAGCAGGTGCCACGATTCGTACCGCATCCGGCGCCGTGCCGCGCGCACCGAGGTCACCGCGACCATGACCAGCGCGGCGGTTCCCGCGGTCGCCAGGAGCATTCCCGGGTACGTGGTCACCAGCGACCAGACTTCGGCGACCAGGCCCGAACGGTCGGCCGCGGCGTACCCGAGGCTGATCAGGACGACGTGGGCGGTCATCAGGACGATCGAGGAGAACCCGGCGAGCCGGTGGCGTCTGGCCAGTTCGTCCTGGCCGTAGCTGCGTTCGACCCAGGGCACCCGCGCCATCAGCAGCACTTGCAGCAGGAGCAGGTCCGCGGACAGCAACCCGGCGAGCCGTCCGGCGGAAGTGAGGAATCCGGCCGGGGAGCCGAGCTGCTGCACGCCGCGGCCCGACACCCACAGCGCGGTCACGAACAGCAGGCTCAGCCAGGCGGTCAGGCCCGCGGCGTCCCGCCACCACGCACGAACCGGACGCGGCCGCCTCGGGGCGAGGCGGGGCGTCGCGAAGGTGGCGGACATGGGCGGCTCCGGAACGGGTGATCTCTCAGACCACATTTGCCGAGCCCGGTGAGCCTTCGGCTTGACCAGGGTGAGAAAACGGTAAGAGCCGACCCGCTCGGGCGTGGTCTCCGGCACTGCCGCCGTGCCCGGGCCCTTTCGCCGGTTTCGGTTCAGGTCAGGTGCCGCAACACCGCAGCCACCGCCGGACGCGGGTCGTTCGGGTGGGTCGCCGTGATGTGCCACGTCGGGCCGCCGCGGGCGAACCGGCGGCCGGTCAGGTCGGGGAACTGCGCGGCGACGGACACCGGCAGCACGCACCCGCCGAGATCGTGCCGGACCAGTTCCGCCGCGGCGGACGCGTCGGTGACCTCGTGCACGACGGTCCGGCGCACGCGAGCCGACTGGAACGTCCGGTCGGTGGCCTCCCGGATCGCCCAGCCCGGCGCGAAATCGACCACCGCCGCGCCGGCGGCTTCGACGGCCGACACCGGCCGGTCCGCCGCTCCGTCGCCCGCCGCGGTGACCAGCACCATCTCCTCCCTCCGGACCGGACGGCTCACCAATCCCTCGCCCGGGGCGCAGCCGGCGACCGCCACCACAATGTCCACAGTGGACGTCACGACTGCCTCGCGCAGCTGATGCGGCGGCGCGGTCCGCACCAGCACTCGCACGCCAGGATGGTCGCGGCGCAACGCGCTCAGCGCCCGGTGCGGTTCCGGCCACGCCCCGGGCATGACCCCGATCCGGACCTCCCCGGTCACCTGCCAGCGCGCCCGGTCGACCGTCGCCCGAGCGTGACTGGCCGCCTCCAGAGCGGCTCGCGCGGCCGGGAGGAACGCCTTTCCCGCAGGCGTCAGCGCGACCCGGTGGGTGGTGCGTTCGAACAGTTCGGTGCCGAGGTCCCGTTCGAGCGCACGGACCACAGTGGACACAGTCGACTGCACCGTGTGCAGCCGACGCGCGGCAGCCGTGAACCCGCCTTCCTCGGCCACCGCCACGACAGTTTCCAGCTGCCGCAGGTCCATCGGCCCTCCTGGGATTCGAACCACTCTGGCTGGAGCACTACGCCGGTACCGGCTTGCGGGGCGTCAGCTGGTTCCGGCGAGAACCTCGCGAACGAGCCGCGCCGTTTCGCTCGGGGTTCGGCCCACCCGGATCCCGGCCGCCTCGAGCGCCTCCTTCTTGGCGGCCGCGGTCCCGGACGACCCGGACACGATCGCTCCCGCGTGTCCCATCGTTTTGCCTTCCGGAGCGGTGAATCCCGCGACGTACCCGACCACCGGCTTCCGCACGTTCTCCCGCACATACGCCGCCGCGCGCTCCTCCGCGTCGCCGCCGATCTCGCCGATCAGCACGATCACGTCGGTGTCCGGGTCCTTCTCGAATGCCTCCACCGCGTCGATGTGCGTGGTGCCGATCACCGGGTCGCCGCCGATGCCGATGCAGCTGGAGAAGCCGATGTCGCGGAGCTCGTGCATGAGCTGGTAGGTGAGCGTGCCGGATTTGGACACCAGCCCGATCCGTCCCGGACCGGTGATGTCGGCGGGAATGATCCCCGCGTTCGCCAGCCCGGGGGAGATGAGACCGGGACAGTTCGGGCCGATGATCCGGGAGCGGCTGTCGCGCGCGTGCGCCCAGAACGCGGCGGAATCGTGCACCGGGACGCCCTCGGTGATCACCACCGCGAGCCCGATGCCCGCGTCGACCGCCTCGAGCACCGCGTCCTTCACGAACGGCGGCGGCACGAACAAGACCACTACGTCCGCACCGGTCTCCGCCATCGCCTCGGCGACGCCGCCGAAGACCGGCAGCTCGTGCCCGTCGAAGGAAACAGTGTGCCCGGCCTTGCGCGGATTCACCCCGCCCACGACATTCGTGCCCGCGGCCAGCATCCGCCGGGTGTGCTTGCTGCCCTCCGCGCCGGTGATGCCCGAAACGAGGACCCGGCTGGTTCCGTCCAGGAAGATCGCCATCGGTCAGCCCTCCGTCCCGGCCGCGAGCTTGGCCGCCTCGCGCGCGGCGTCGTCCATCGTCGCGACCACCGTGACCAGCGGATGCGCTGCCTCGTCGAGGATCCGCCTTCCTTCCGCGACGTTGTTCCCGTCGAGCCGGACCACCAACGGTTTCGCCGCCCGGTCTCCCAGCAGCGCCAGCGCCTTCACGATGCCGTCCGCCACCGCGTCGCACGCGGTGATGCCGCCGAAGACGTTCACGAACACGCTGCGCACCGCCGGATCCCCGAGAATCACCCCCAGCCCGGCCGACATGATTTCGGCGGACGCCCCGCCGCCGATGTCGAGAAAATTCGCCGGCCCGACCGCTCCCGCGTCCTGCGCGGCGGCAGCCACTACATCCAGAGTGGACATCACCAGCCCGGCCCCGTTGCCGATCACGCCGATGTCGCCGTCCAGCTTCACGTAATTGAGCCCCTGCTCGGCCGCCTGCTGCTCGAGCGGATCGCCGGTGTCCGCCTCCGCGAACGCCCGGTGCCCGGGATGCCGGAACGCGGCGTTGTCGTCCAGCGTGACCTTCCCGTCGAGCGCGACGATTTCCCCGCCGCGCGTGCGGGCGAGCGGATTGACCTCGACCAACGTGGCGTCCTCGGCGGTGAACACGTCCCACAACCGGACCAGCACGCCCGCCGCTTCGACTGGAAGCCGCGCCGCCGCCGCGATCCTGCGCGCCCGCACCAAATCGACCCCGACGCGGAGGTCGATCGGCACCTTGACCAGCGCCTCCGGCCGCGTCGCGGCGACCTCCTCGATGTCCATCCCGCCCGCTGCCGACGCCATGGCGAGGAAGGTCCGGTCGGCGCGGTCGAGGAGATAGGAGACGTAGTACTCGTCGGCGATGTCGCTCGCCTCGGTCACGAGGACGCGATGCACGCGGTGCCCTTTGAGGTCCATGCCGAGGATCTCGTCCGCGATCCGCGCCGCGTCGTCCGGCCCGGCCGCGAGTTTCACCCCGCCCGCCTTGCCCCGGCCGCCAGTCTTGACTTGCGCCTTGACCACCACCGCGCCGCCAAGGTCGACGGCCGCCGCTCTTGCTTCGTCAGGCGTCGCGGCGACGTGGCCGCGGGGAACCGGCACGCCGTGCGCGGCGAAGAGGTCGCGCGCTTGGTGTTCCAAGAGGTCCATCGGAATTCCTTCCTAGCGGAGGCAGGGGAGCGGGTCTTCGGATCTTTTCTTCGGATCTTCGGGTCGGTCATCTCGGTGGTTTCCGCGGACCGGTTGCCCTGTGCTTCTCGGTCGGCGGGCCCGGCTGGGGCGGTGGAGTCGGGGCTCGAACACGGCGGTGGGGATTCCACGCGGCTGGATCCGCCCGCGGACACGCTCCAGCCGGACTCCCGCAGCCGCACCGTTTGAGGTCCCGGACACGTCCGGCGCGGCTGTCGGCCAGTCGGACAAACCTGCGGATGCCCCTGGACAGCGGGCGGCTCGAAGAGTAAGTCTAATGCCTACCTCATACGGTATGCAATCTACAGTCTTCCGGCGACGAGCCGCTGACCTGCGGCGACAGATCCGGCGGGCCGCGGAGAGGCACGAGCAGACCGGGACGAGCGCGCGGGTCAGAGAGGTCCGGCGCGGGACAGGAGGAGTTGCGCATGTCGCCCACCACGACCGGCCGGCAAGCAGGCCAGCACACCGGCGCGAACGCCCGCGGGCAGACCGGGAACCAGGCCGGCGAGAACAGCGGACCCGCGGGCCAGCGCCCGCCCGCGACGACGGAGTCAGCGGACACGATCTCCGGCGGCCACCTGGTCGCGAAGGCCCTGAAAGCGGAGGGTGTGGACACCGTCTTCACCCTCTGCGGCGGCCACATCATCGACATCTACGACGGCTGCGTCGACGAGGGCATCAGCGTCATCGACGTGCGCCACGAACAGGTCGCGGCGCACGCGGCCGACGGGTACGCGCGGATCACCGGCCGTCCCGGCTGCGCGGTCGTCACGGCGGGACCGGGCACCACCGACGCGGTCACCGGCGTCGCGAACGCGTTGCGCGCCGAGAGCCCGATGCTGCTGATCGGCGGCCAAGGCGCGTTGAGCCAGCACAAAATGGGCTCGTTGCAGGACCTCCCGCACGTGGACATGATGACCCCGATCACCAAGTTCGCGGCCACCGTCCCGCACACCGCGCGGGCGGCTGACCTCGTGTCGATGGCGTTCCGGGAAGCTTTCGCGGGCGCGCCCGGACCGTCCTTTTTGGAGATTCCCCGCGACGTTCTCGACGCGCGGGTGCCGTGGGACAACGCGCGCGTCCCGCAGTCCGGCCGCTATCGTGCCTCCACGCGGAACGCGGGCGATCCGGCCGACGTCGAAAAGCTCGCGGATCTCCTGGTGCACGCCAGGAAACCGGCCATTCTGCTCGGCAGCCAGGTCTGGACGACCCGCGCCACCGAGCCCGCGACGGACCTCGTGCGCACGCTGAACATCCCGGCGTACATGAACGGCGCCGGCCGGGGAACTCTGCCGCCGGGCGATCCGCACCACTTCCAGCTTTCCCGTCGTTACGCGTTCGACAACGCGGACGTGATCGTCATCGTCGGCACGCCGTTCGACTTCCGGATGGGTTACGGCAAACGGCTTTCCGCGGACGCGAAGGTGGTGCAGATCGACCTCGACTACCGCACCGTCGGCAAGAACCGCGACATCGACCTCGGCCTTGTCGGCGACGCGGGACAGATCCTCGCCGCGGTCGCGGAAGCCGCCTCGGGCCGGGTGGACAACGGGGCGGTCGGGCGCAAGCCGTGGCTCGAGGAATTGCGCGCGGTCGAGGAGAAAGCCAAGCAGAAGCGGTTGCCACAGCAGCATTCCGACGCGAACCCGATCCATCCGTACCGGCTGGTGCACGAGATCAACGAGTTCCTGACCGAGGATTCGATCTACATCGGCGACGGCGGCGACATCGTCACGTTCTCCGGCCAGGTCGTGCAGCCGAAAGCACCGGGGCACTGGATGGATCCCGGTCCACTCGGGACACTCGGGGTCGGCATTCCGTTCGTGATGGCCGCGAAGCACGCGCGTCCGGACCAGGAAGTCGTCGCACTCTTCGGCGACGGGGCGTTTTCGCTTACCGGATGGGATTTCGAGACCCTCGTCCGGTTCGACCTGCCGTTCGTCGGGATCGTCGGCAACAACTCGTCGATGAATCAGATCCGCTACGGACAGGCGCAGAAGTACGGCCTGGCCCGCGAGCGTGTCGGCAACACCCTCGGCGACGTGCCCTACGACCAGTTCGCCCGGATGCTCGGCGGCTACGGCGAGGAGGTCCGCGACCCGGCGGACATCGCCCCGGCGCTGCGCCGCGCGCGGGAATCCGGCAAGCCGTCGCTGATCAACGTCTGGGTCGACCCGGACGCCTACGCCCCCGGAACCATGAACCAGACGATGTACAAGTAGTCGGGAGGAGCCGAAGATGGGAAAGGCACTGGAGGGCGTCCGCGTCCTCGACATGACTCACGTCCAATCCGGACCGTCGTCGACCCAGATCCTCGCCTGGCTCGGCGCGGACGTCGTGAAGCTCGAAACCCCCGGCCGCGGCGACATCACCCGGGGTCAGCTGCGCGATCTGCCCGGAGTGGACAGCCTGTACTTCACGATGCTGAACGCCAACAAGCGCAGCATCACGCTCAACATGAAAAGCGAGCAGGGCAAGGAAGTCTTCACCAAGCTGGTGTCCTCAGTGGACGTCCTGGTGGAGAACTTCGGGCCCGGCGTGGTGGACCGCTTCGGGTTCCCCTGGGAGCGGCTCCACGAGATCAACGAACGCCTGATCTACGCGTCCATCAAGGGATTCGGGCCCGGCCGGTACGCGAATTTCAAGGCCTACGAGGTGATCGCGCAGGCGATGGGCGGGTCGATGAGCACGACCGGCTTCGAACAGGGCCCGCCGACCGCCACCGGGGCGCAGATCGGCGACTCGGGCACCGGCATCCACCTCGTCGCGGCGATTCTCGCGGCGTTGTACCAGCGCACGAGCACCGGGCGCGGCCAGCGGGTGCAGGTCGCGATGCAGGACGCGGTGCTCAACCTGTGCCGGGTCAAGCTGCGCGACCAGCAGCGGCTGGCGCACGGGCCGCTGGGGGAGTACCCCAACGAGCGGTTCGGCGACGAGGTGCCGCGGTCGGGCAACGCGTCCGGCGGCGGCCAGCCGGGCTGGGCGGTGCGCTGCGCGCCGGGCGGGCCGAACGACTACATCTACGTCATCGTCCAGCCGGTCGGCTGGGCTCCGCTGACCGAGCTGATCGGACGGCCGGAACTGGCCGCCGATCCGGACTGGGCGACCCCGGAGGCCCGGCTGTCCAAACTGGACAAGGTGTTCGCGATGGTCGAGGAGTGGACCGAGCAGCGCGCCAAATGGGAGGTCATGGAGCTGCTCAATGCCCGCAACATCCCTTGTGGACCGATTCTGTCCACCAAGGAGCTGATCGAGGACGAGACGCTGGCCGAGCTGGGGACGGTGGTCGAAGTGCCGCATCCGGAGCGTGGAGCGTTCAAAACCGTCGGCTGCCCGTTGAAGCTGTCGGATTCTCCGGTGGACGTCGAGCGTTCTCCGTTGCTCGGCGAACACAACGACGAGGTGCTCGGCGAACTCGGCTACAGCGCGGCGGACGTCGAGCAGCTGCGCACGGCGGGCGTGATCTGAGGATGGCCACGGAAACTGACCGCACGGCGGTCCAAGCAATCCTGGCGCGAGCAGCCGAAGAAGGCCGTTCCGCGTTGACCGCACCGGAAGGTCGTGCGGTCTGCGAGGCATACGGTATTCCGACGCCGCAGGAACGGCTCGCTTCCTCCGCGGAGGAAGCGGTGGCGCAGGCCCGGGAACTAGGCCTGCCGGTGGTGCTGAAGATCGTGTCGCCGGACATCCTGCACAAAACCGAAGCCGGCGGCGTACTCGTCGGCCTCGGCAGCGAACAGGAAGTCGCTGACGGTTACGCCACGATTCTGGCTAACGCCAAGGCTTACGACGCATCGGCGCGGATCACCGGCGTGCAGGTGCAGCAGATGCTGACCAGCGGGCAGGAGGTGATCATCGGCGCGGTCACCGATCCGAGCTTCGGCAAGATTGTCGCGTTCGGACTCGGCGGCGTTCTGGTCGAGGTGCTGAAGGACGTCACGTTCCGGCTGGCCCCCACCAGTACCGACGAGGCCCGGTCCATGGTGGACGGTATCGCCGCGGCGGAAATCCTCAATGGAGTGCGCGGAAGCGAGGCGGTGGACAAGCCCGCGCTGGCCGGGATCGTGCACCGGTTGTCGCGCCTGGTCACCGACTTTCCGCAGCTGGCCGAGGTCGACCTCAACCCGGTGCTCGCCACCGGAAACGGGGCGACCGCGGTGGACGTGCGGATCCTCGTCGATCCGGCGGCGGCTGCGGAACCGGTGCGGTTCGGCCAGGACGAGATCCTGGCCGCGATGAACCGGATCATGAAACCGGCCGCGGTCGCGGTGATCGGCGCGTCCGCCGAGGACGGCAAGATCGGCAATTCGGTGATGAAGAACCTCGTCAACGGCGGCTACGCGGGCGAGATCTATCCGATCAACCCGAAAGCCGCGGAAATCCTCGACCGCAAGGCGTATCCGAGCATCAAGGACGTGCCCGGCGACGTGGACGTGGCTGTCTTCGCGATCCCGGCGAAGTTCGTGCCGGCAGCGCTGGAAGAGGCGGGCGAGAAGGGCGTCGCCGGGGCGATCCTGATCCCGTCCGGCTTCGGAGAGATCGGAAACATCGAGCTGCAGAACGAAGTCCTGGCCATCGCGCGCAAGCACGGCGTGCGGATCCTCGGGCCGAATATCTACGGCTACTACTACACGCCGGAGAATCTGTCCGCCACGTTCTGCACTCCGTACGACGTCAAAGGCGGCGTCGCGCTGTCCTCGCAGAGCGGCGGGATCGGGATGGCGATCCTGGGCTTCAGCCGCTCCGCCGGGATGGGCGTGTCCGCGATCGTCGGCGTCGGAAACAAAGCCGACATCGACGAAGACGACCTCCTCACGTTCTTCGAGCACGACGACAACACCGAACTCGTCGCCATGCACCTGGAAGACCTCAAGGACGGCCGCGCGTTCGCCGAGACCGCGAAACGGGTGTCGGCGAAGAAACCGGTGGTGGTGCTGAAAGCCGGCCGGACGTCGGAAGGCGCGAAGGCGGCCGGGTCGCACACCGGCGCACTGGCCGGCAACGACCGGGTGTACGACGACATCCTGCGCCAAAGCGGCGTCATTCGCGCGCCCGGGCTCAACGACCTGCTCGAATACGCGCGAGGCGTGCCGAAACTGCCCACGCCGAAGGGCGAAAACGTCGTGATCATCACCGGTGCGGGCGGTTCCGGAGTGCTGCTGTCGGACGCCTGCGTGGACAACGGGCTCACGCTGATGCGGATCCCCGACGACCTCGACGCCGCGTTCCGCGAATACATCCCGCCGTTCGGCGCGGCCGGAAACCCGGTGGACATCACCGGCGGCGAACCGCCGTCCACCTATCGGAACACCATCGCGCTCGGCCTGTCCGACGATCGTATTCACTCGTTGGTTCTCGGTTACTGGCACACGATCGTCACGCCGCCGATGGTGTTCGCGGAGCTGGTCGTGGACGTCGTCGAGGAATTCCGGCGGAAAGGCGTCCACAAGCCGGTGGTGGCTTCGCTGTCCGGAGATGTCGAGGTCGAGCAGGCCAGCGAGCACCTGTACGCACACGGCGTCGTCGCTTATCCCTACACGACCGAAAAGCCGGTCGCGGTGCTCGGCGCCAAGTACCGCTGGGCGCGTTCGGCGGGTCTGCTCTCTTGATCAAGTCCGGAGGGAGGCGTACGTTGCCCGACACCTAACCGCTGGTCAGCGGAGTGCGGCGAGGAAGGGACGCCGGGGCGCGGAGTCGCGTCCCGGCTCGGGGGAAGAACGGAGACAGCCCGGCACGGGAACCGAAGTCAACGGTGACGAAAGAGAATTCTCATGACCGCAGCCCAACCGACATACCAGGAGATCGTCGACGAAAACGGGCGGACGTACCGGATCGGGGAGAGCCCCCGGGACCTGATGGGCCGGTCCCGCAGCTGGATGGTCTGGCTGCCGTGGGTGGCCATGATGGCGGTGAGCGTTTTCGAATACGGCTGGGGAGCCGTCGAAGGAACGCTCGAAGAGAAATACGGCTGGTCCTTGTCGGACGCGTTCTGGCTGGCCAGCATCTGGGCCGTGTTCCAGGCCGGGGTCGCGTTCCCGGCCGGGCGGCTGCGCGAGAAGAACGTCGTGTCGGCGAAAACGGCGATGCTGGCCGGGGCTGCGTGCTCCGGGATCGGCTACTTCTCCATCGCGCACAGCGGAAATCTGGTGGTGGCGTTCATCGGGTACTCGGTGCTGGGCGGAATCGGCGCCGGACTGGTGTACGCGACGTGCATCAACATGGTCGGGAAGTGGTATCCGGAGAAACGCGGTGCCCGCACCGGTTTCGTGAACGGCGGGTTCGCCTACGGTTCGGTGCCGTTCATTTATCTGTTCAGCGCTTTTCTCGGCCATGAGAACGTGACGATCACGCTCGACGCGATCGGCCTGTACATGCTCGTGGTGGTCGGACTGTGCGGTTTCCTGTTCAAGGACCCGCCGAAGAACTGGTGGCCGGCCGAGGTCGACCCGATCGCGTGGCTGAAGGGCAGCGCGGCGGGGAAAGCCAAGAGCCTGTCGAAGAACCCGCCGGCGGTGCGTCAGTTCACGCCGATGGAGGCGATCCGCACCGGAATGCTGCCGCTGATGTGGGTCACCCTCGTGGTGATCGGCGGGGTCTCGCTGTTCGGGATCAATTTCCAGGTCGATTTCGCCAAGGAAAGCCAGTTCGGCGCCTTCGTGGCGGCGTCGTCGGCGGGAATCCTGGCCATTGTGAACGGTGTCGGCCGCGGAATCGTCGGCTGGGCGTCCGACCGGATCGGCCGCAAGGCGACGTTGTTCTGGGTGCTGGTGATCGCGGCCGTAGCCCAATTCGGCGTGCTCTGGTCCGGCAAGTCGCACAGTTTGTTCTGGTTCATGGTGTTCGCGGTGCTGACCGGATTCGGCAGCGGCGCGTTCTACCCGCTGTTCGCCGCGTTGGTCCCGGACTATTTCGGCGAGAACCACAACGCGACCAACTACGGCATCGTCTACAGCGCGAAACTGGTCGGCGGAGTCGGTGGCGGTGGTCTGGCGGCGGGAGTGATCGCCGCCTGGGGTTACACCGGCGCGTACGTGCTGGCCGGGTGCATCGCCTTGCTGTCCGCGGTGATGACGTTGTTCCTGCGCCAGCCCGGTCGTTCCGGCCGCGGCTCGACGGAAAAGGCGGGCACGCGGATCGCCCGCACCGCTCCGGCGGCCGGCAGCTGAGTTTCCCCCGCGGGCCCGGGAGCGACGGGACGGCTGGCATCCGCCCCGTCGCTCCCGGGCTGCTGTGCTCTATTCCGGCGCGTCCGGCCGTTCGTGGAAGGCCTGGCGCGTGCGTTCGGTGTGCTGCGCCATGATCTTCTCCGCCTTCTCGACGTTGTGCGCCGCGATGGCCTCGATCAGCGCGGCGTGCTCCTGCCACGCGTCGCGTCCGCGAGGCCGGGCGATCGGCGTGTAGTACCAGCGCACCCGGCGGTCGACCAATCCGATCAGCTCGGACAGGACCGCGTTGCCGGTCAGTTCGGTGATGTACGCGTGCAGATCGGCGTTCGCCGCGACGAGCCGCTCGCTGTCGTCGGCGGCCAGGGCCTTCATGCCGACGTCCTGCAGCTCCCAGAGCCGCTTGATGTCCTCGTCGGTTGCGCACGCCGCGGCCAGCCGCGCGGAGTGGGTCTCCAGCACCGCCCGGACGCCGAGCAGCTGGTCGGCTTCCTCGTCGGTGGGCAGGTGCACGAACGCGCCCTGCGCCGGCCGGAGGTCGACCCAGCCTTCGCTCTGCAGCCGCTGCAGCGCCTCGCGCACCGGCTGGCGGCTGACGCCCAGGTACTCGGCCAGATCGGCTTCGACCAGATGCTGCCCGGGCTCGAGCGTGCGGTTGATGATCAGCTCGGCGAGCGCGTCGTACACGACCTGCCGCAGCGGCGCCGGCCGCTCCACCCGGTTGGCGCTCTTGCCGGCGAGCGACCCCTTGGCCGTCCGGCGGCCGGTGGGCCCGCGTTCGGGCAGGGGAGAAACGGACTCGGTCACGGTGCACCTCGGGCGGGATCAGCGGCGGGATTCGAGGAACTCAGTTTTCAGGATACAGGTTTTGGTATGCAAAATCCCAGGCTTCCGGATAGTGGATGCGACCTTCCCCCGGAGGTGGGGTGGCGGGTCGTTGCACTGGGTGGGTTCGCGGACGGCAGCCGCCGCGAAGGCGGCCTGGTGGGAGTAGCTGCTGCCGCCGACCTGCCGCGGCCGTCTCGACCACGGCTACCGGTGGACTCTCTGAACAGCCGGTTCGGCCGAGAGTGATCATCGGCGCGGCGAAGATTACTCAAATGACCGATGTCCGTCCCGGCGATGTCCCGTAGCGTGAGGCGCGCCCAGTCGTCGACGTTGCGAGGTCCGGATGGCTCAAGAACGCATGACAACCGACACCGACACGGCCGCCAGCGGTCTGCTGCTGAGCGTGGAACCGCTGACCGCCGCCGTGGACCGCGGCAAGGCCAACGGCGCCGTGGCCGACAACGACGGCAACGACTAGCCGTTGTCCCGCTCCATGACGGAGATTCCCGGACTGGCCGGCCTCGTGGCACCGCTCGAGGCCGGCCAGTTCTTCACCGAGGTCCTCGGCAAGGAGCCGCGGCGGTTCCCGGGGGAGAAGGGGCGGTTCGCGTCGCTGCTCCCGTGGCCGGAGCTGGACCGCGTGCTGCGCCAGCACCGGCTGGAGTTCCCGCGGCTGCGGCTCGCGCTCGACGGCGACGTCGTCCCCGCGCACACCTACACCGAAATGGTGTCGACCCGCCGCAACGGCCTGGTCCCGCGCGTGCTGCCGGCTCCGTTCGCCGAACACCTGCGCTCCGGCGCGACGCTCGTGCTCGACTCGGTCAACGAACTGGTCGGCGAAGTCGGCGAGCTGGCGACCCAACTCGAACATGACCTTCGCGAGCGGATCCAGGTCAACCTGTACGCGGGCTGGGGCACTACGCACGGCTTCGACGTGCACTGGGACGACCACGACGCGTTCATCATCCAGCTTTCCGGGCGGAAGCGGTGGCGCTTGCACGGGGTCACCCGGCGTGCGCCGCTGCAGCGGGACGTCGAACTGCCGGAACGCCCGGAAGGCGAGCCGCACGACGACTTCCTGCTGGAAGACGGCGACGTCCTCTATCTGCCGCGCGGACACTGGCACGACGTGTCCGCCGTCGGCGAGGAGTCGCTGCACCTGACGATCGGGTTCAACGCCGCCACCGGCGTGGACCTTGTCGCGTGGCTGGCCGACCAGCTGCGGTCCGACGAACTGTTCCGTGCCGATCTGCCGCGGTTCGCGGGTCCGGAGGCGCGGGCCGAGCGGGCCGGAGCGCTCCGCCGTCGACTCGCTGAGGTAGCCGCGGGCGACGTGGTCGACCGGTTCCTCGCCGACCGCGACGCCCAGGCTCCGGCCCAGACCCGCATCGGCCTGCCGTGGGCGGCGACCGCGGACCTGCTGCCGCCGGACGACGATTTCGAGGTCCGGTTGCTCGTCCCGCGCGCCGCGCTGGTCGACGACGAGGGCACGGTAGCCCTGGTCGGGGCGGGGAAGCGGCTGGTCTTCGCCGAAGCGGCGCGACCGGTGCTCGCCGCGCTGCTCGGATGCGGCCCGCAGCCGTTCAAGGTGCTGGTCGACGCGGCGCCTGGGGTGCCTCCGGAGACAGTGCGGGCGCTCTTGCGTGAGCTGGTGGTGCAGGGGCTGGTGGCTCGGGCTTGACTTGAGGCCTCGCCGGGCGTGTCCGAGCGCTCTTGCGTCAGTTGGTGGCGCAGGGCGTAGTGGCTCTGGCTTGACTTGGGTTGCTGGTGCTGCGGGGTCTTGTGGCTATGGGCTTGACGTCGGGGTCCCAGCGATGGCGCGGGCAGCTCTTTGGGCTCGCCCCGCAGTCCGGGCCTGCGTGAGGTCTTCGCCGGGCATCCTTGGACGATGCGCGCGTTTCTGGGCGTGCTGATCGTCGACGGCGTCGGCCTGGGTTGAGCCGAGGGCCCGGCGACCAGCGCCCGATCGAGTGACGTAGCGCGACAGGGACGGGTCGGGGCGAAAGGGCACCGCGCGCGGTCAGCTATACTTAGGCATGCCTAAGCGCGACGTGCCGCACTCGGGTCCGGGGATCTGCTTCCCGGGCCGGAATGCCGCGCCCGGATGCGCCGCCCTGACGCGGGAGCTCGGTGGCGAGCCCGCCGGGACGGCCGCGCGCATGACGTCCTGGTTGCTGGTCGAGCAGCCGGGTTCGTGGGGCCCGGACGCGCTCGAAGACGTGCTGGCCAGCGTGTTTTCCCCCGAACGTCTCGACGCGGCGCGTGCCGCCGGCCTGCGTCCGTTGCTGATCCGGAAGCCGGGTCGCCACGTGCGGGCGCCCGGTGCACCGCGCACGGTGTATGTCGCCAGCGGACTGCCCGGCAACCGCTGGACGGAACGGCTCGACATCGCTGACCTGGCCGAACTCGCTCATCTCGACCTCGAAGCCGTCGCCGCCGGACGCCGCGGGCACGGCGAACCGGTGTCCGGCCCGCTCTTTCTCGTGTGCACCCACGGCAGCAAGGACATGTGCTGCGCGGTTTTCGGCCGTCCGCTGGCGACCAGCCTGGCGCAAAACCATCCCGGGCGGGTGTGGGAAGTCAGCCACGTCGGCGGGGACCGGTGGGCAGGCAACCTCCTGACCGTGCCCGACGGCTGTCTCCACGGCAGCCTCGCGGTGCCCGACGCCGAACTGGCCGCGAAGGAAGCACTCAGCGGCAACGTCCGGCTGGAGAACCTGCGCGGCCGCACCTCGGCGGAGAGCGCGTGGTCGCAGTTCGCCGAGATCGAGATCCGCGGACGTACAGGCTTGCGTGGCCTCGACGCGGTGCTGGCCGTGGCGGAGGAATCCCTGGGCGACACCCGAAACGTGCTGGTGAATGCGGGCGGACGGCGGTACGAGGTAGCGGTGCGCCGGACGGTTTCGACGGCCTCCGGACAGACCCGATGCACCGCGCGGCTGGTGCTGACCGGGTTCGTCGCGGAGTCGGTGCGCGAGGTCTGACCTCGGCCACGGCTCGGTACGCGGTGCCGCGCGGCGAGGAACTCCAGCCAGTGCCGGGGCCGTGACTGCGGTCGGCATGGGGCGTTCGTTCCCGCGTCGCCACGCACGAGACCCCTCCGGCACCGTCATCGCCAGCTGCCTAGCCGCGGGCTGACCTGGCCGAGACGGGCGGGCCAACCTGGCCGACACCGCAGTTCGTCATCGCCGCTTCCGATGACCAGAGCCTAGCTTCGCAGTCACCAAACGGGATACTGTATGCAATCTAACATCGGCAGGATCCCGACCGGGAGGCAACCATGCGGGTGGCGGTTCTGGGCGCAGGAGCGATCGGCGCGTACGTCGGCGCGGCCCTCCATCGCGGCGGCACCGAGGTCCACCTCATCGCCCGCGGTGCGCATCTCGCCGCGATGGCGGCGGACGGGGTGCGTGTCCGGAGCCCTCGCGGCGACTTCACCGCGCGTCCGCATGTGACGTCTGATCCGCGCGAGGTCGGGCCGGTCGACTACGTTTTCCTTGGCCTCAAAGCGCATTCCTACCCGGACTGTGGTGCCCTTCTCGAGCCGCTGCTGCGGGAGAACACCGCGCTCGTCGCGGCGCAGAACGGCATTCCGTGGTGGTACTTCCACGGGCTGACCGGTCATCCGCTGGCCGGGCACCGCGTCGAAGCGGTCGATCCGGGCGGGGCGACCAGTCGGGTGCTCGCCGTCGAGCGGGCGATCGGCTGTGTCGTCTACTGCTCGACCGTCATCGAGGAGCCGGGCGTCATCCGGCATCTCGAGGGCACGCGGTTTTCCCTCGGCGAACCGTCCGGGGAAATCTCCGTCCGCTGCCGGAACCTCGCCGACGCGATGGTCGCGGGCGGGCTCAAGGCGCCGGTCGAGCCGCGGCTGCGCGACGACATCTGGGTCAAGCTGATGGGCAACGTCGCGTTCAACCCGCTTTCCGCGCTCACCCGGGCGACCATGGCGCAGATGTGCGAGCACGACGAAACGCGCGCGCTCGTCGCGACGATGATGGCCGAAACCCTCGCGATCGCCCGTGCCGCGGGCGCGGACCCGCAGGTCTCGGTCGAGAAGCGGATCGACGGCGCGTGGCGCGTCGGGCACCACAAGACGTCCATGCTGCAGGACTTGGAAGCGGGCAAACCGCTGGAGATCGACGCGATCATCGGTGCGGTCGTGGAAGTCGCGGAGCTCACCGGCGTCGATGCTCCCGCCTTGCGGCACGTGCACGCCGCGATCTCGTTGCTCAATCGCACGGCGACGGCGATTCCGTTCGGCTGAAACGAAAAGCACGCAATCGTCCACTGTGGAGCACAACACTGTGGACAGTCCAAATTAGATTCACGCCTCGCCGCGCGACTGTCGGGCAGGGCGTGTCCAGGCCGCGGCATTCGAGGCAGGCGAAGCCGCGATGGATCTTGCTGCCCTCCTGCCGCGAGGAAACCTGCCCGCTTCCCGTTGACCGGAGCCTCCGCGTCCAGCTATTCTCGAACTACGGAAGAAAACTTCCACAAAGCGAAATTAGCTGATCGAGATGTGAGGAGCCGAGGTACTCATGACCGGTCCCGCCGGGGAGCGGCACTCGCTGCCCTACACCGCCAACCTGTCGATCCTGTTCACGGAACTCCCGCTGCTCGAGCGCGCGCAGGCCGCTCGGGCAGCGGGCTTCACGCGGGTGGAGTACTGGTGGCCGTTCGACGGCGCCGACCCGTCCGGGGAGGAGGTCGACCGGTTCGCGCGGTCGATCGAGCAGGCGGGCGTCCAGCTGACCGGGCTGAACTTCTACGCGGGCGACATGGCCGCGGGCGAGCGCGGGCTCGTGTCGTGGGTCGGCCGCGAGGCGGAGTTCGCGACGAGCCTGACGATCGCGCTCGGGCTTGCCGAACGGCTCGGCTGCCGCAGCTTCAACGCGCTGTACGGCAACCGGATCGACGGGATCGCACCGTCCGAACAGGACGATCTGGCCCGCACGCACCTCGCGACCGCGGCGAAGGCGGCCGACGGCATCGGCGCGCAGCTGGTGCTCGAACCGCTGTCCGGCACCCCGGCGTACCCGCTGAAGACCGCGGCCGACGCGGTCGCGGTGCTCGACGAGCTGGGCCTGGACAACGTCCGGCTGCTCGCGGACCTCTACCACCTGGCGGTCAACGGCGACGACCTCGACACCGTGATCGCCCGCTACACCCCGCGCACCGGGCACGTGCAGATCGCCGACGCGCCGGGCCGGCACCAGCCGGGCACGGGGGAGCTGGATCTCGAAGGACATCTGGAAAAACTGCAGGCGGCCGGCTACGCCGGAGAAGTGGGCATCGAGTACAAACCGGACGGATCCACTGTGGACTCGCTGGCCTGGCTGCCGTACGAGCGAAGGGGAAACTGATGAGCAGGATCGGGTTCATCGGACTGGGCGTGATGGGCACGCCGATGGCCGCGCACCTGGCCGCCGCCGGACACGAGGTGAGCGGGTTCGACCTCAACGCCGACGCGCTGGCCAAACTGGAGGCCGCCGGCGGACGCGCGGCGAAGGACGTCGCCGACGCGGTGTCCGGGGCCGAGGTCGTCATCACCATGCTGCCGAACCACCCGCAGGTCGAGCAGGTCGTGCTCGCCCCGGGCGGCGTGCTGGACACGATCGCGCCCGGCACGCTGCTGGCCGACATGAGCACCATCCGGCCGGAGACGTCGATCGAGGTCGCGAAAGCCGGTGCGGCCAAGGGAATCCGCGTGCTGGACGCTCCGGTGTCCGGCGGCCAAGCCGGAGCCGAGCAGGCCGCTCTGTCCATTATGGTCGGTGGCGACGAGGCCGATTTCGCCGCGGCGAAGCCGGTTTTCGACACGCTCGGCAAGACCGTGGTGCACGTCGGGCCGCACGGCGCGGGCCAGGTCGTGAAGGCGGCCAACCAGCTGGTGGTCGGCGGGACGTACGCGCTGGTCGCCGAGGCGATCGTGCTGCTGGAAGCGTCCGGAGTGGACGCGGGCACCGGGCTCGACGTGCTGGCGGGCGGTCTCGCCGGCAGCCGGATCCTGGAACTGAAGCGGAAGTCGATGGTCGCGCGGCAGTTCGAGCCGGGCTTCCGGATCGACCTGCACCACAAGGACATGGGCATCGCGCTGGCCGCGGCCCGGCAGTCCGACGTGGCGCTGCCGCTGACCGGCCTGGTCGCGCAGCTGGTCGCGGCCGGGCGGGCGATGGGCTACGGCTCGCTGGACCACTCCGCGCTGCTGAAGGTCGTCGAAGAACTGTCCGGTCGCTCGTCCGAGGAGGTTTGACCATGGCCCGGGTCCCCGCTATGCAGGCAGTCGTCGACGTGCTGGTCGACGAAGGAATCGACGTCGCCTTCGGCTGCCCAGGAGCGGCGATCCTGCCGCTGTACGACGCGATGCAAGGCCGCGGCATCGACCATCTGGTGGTCCGCCACGAAGAGGGCGCGACGCACATGGCCGATGGCTGGGCGCGCACCACCGGCAACGTCGGCGTCGCGATCGGCACGTCCGGTCCGGCCGGCACCAACATGATCACCGGCCTCTACACCGCGCACGCGGATTCCGTCCCGATCCTGTGCATCACCGGGCAGGCCGCGACGACCAAACTGCACCAGGAAGCGTTCCAGGCGGTCGACATCGTCGAGATCGCGCGGCCGGTCACGAAGTGGGCGGTCCAGGTGAAGGAGGCCGCGCAGCTGCCGTGGATCTTCCGCGAGGCGTTCCGGATCGCGCGGTCCGGACGTCCCGGCCCGGTCCTCATCGACCTCCCGATCGACGTGCAGAAGCAGACGATCGAGTGGGATTCGTCGATTGATTCGGCGCTGCCGGTCAGCACGGTCAAACCGTCACCGGCGCGGGTCGAGCGGGCGCTGGACATGCTGCTCGCCGCTGAACGCCCGCTGCTCCTGGCAGGTGGCGGCGTCGTGCTCGGCGAAGCGCACGAACCGTTGCGGCGGCTGGCGGAGCGGCTCGGCGTCCCGGTCGGCGTCACGCTGATGGGCAAGGGAAGTTTCCCGGAGGACCACGAGCTCTTCGCCGGCATGGCGGGCATCCAGACGTCGCAGCGCTGGGCCAATGCCGCGTTCCTGGAGTCCGACCTGGTCCTGGCGCTGGGTGCGCGGTTCGGCGACCGGCACACCGGCGAGCTGTCGGTCTACCGCGGCGACCGGAAGTTCATCCACGTCGACATCGAGCCCACGCAGCTGGGCAAGGTGTTCGGACCGGACCTCGGCGTCGTTTCCGACACGCGGGAGTTCCTGGAGGCTCTGCTGGCCGCGCTCGACGCGCGCGAGGCGCCCGCCCGGGACCGCGCGTGGGTCAAGCGGCTCGGAGACCTCAAGGCGGAGCTGCCGCGCAAGGAGGACTTCGACTGCACGCCGATCAAGGCGCCGCGGGTGTTCAAGGAACTCAACGAGTTCTACGGACCCGAGACGTACTTCGTCACGGCGATCGGGCTGTACCAGATCTGGTCCGGGCAGTTCCAGCGCGCGCACTTGCCGCGGCACTACCAGGTGTGCGGCCAAGCCGGCCCGCTCGGCTGGGAGATCCCGGCCGCGATCGGCGTCAAGAAGGCCCGTCCGGACGCGGAGGTCGTCGGCGTGGTCGGCGACTACTCGTTCCAGTTCCTGGTGGAGGAGCTGGCGGTCGCCGCGCAGTACGACGTCGGGTTCGTGCTCGTCATGCTCAACAACGAGTACCTGGGCCTGATCCGCCAGTCCGAGCTGCCGTACGAGATGAACTACCAGGTCGACATCCACTACGACGTCCACGGCACGGACAACGTGAAGATCATGGAGGCCTACGGCTGCTCGGGCACGCGCGTCGAGGACCCGGGCGAGATCCGGTCGTCGCTCGAATGGGCGCGGAAGGAAGCCGAACGCACCCGGCGGCCGGTGCTGGTCGAGATCATGATCGAACGCGAGGGCAACGCCGCGATGGGCGCCGCACTGGACGCGGTGCGCGAGTTCGAAGCGGCCGACTGAACGGGAACCGGGCCGGGGCAGGCGTGCTCCGGCCCGGTTTCTATCGCGCGGGAGTCAGGTCTGCCAAGGAGGCGAGTGCTTCGGCGTCGCGGGTGCCCGGTGTCGCGTGGAAGACGACCAGTTGCAGGGGCGCCGGGCCGGGGATGTCGAGCTTGTCGCTGTGCAGATCCAGGTTCCCGACAGCGGGGTGGCGGAAGCGGACGAGGTGTCCGGTGCGCGGTTTGACGTCGTGCTGGGCCCAGAGCTCCCGGAACTGGCCGCTGCTGGCGGTGAGGCCGGCGATGAGTTCGGCCGCCGCGGGGTCGGCGATGTCGGGGCCGAGTGCGGCGCGCAGGCCGGCGACACCATCGGCCGCCATCTGGTCCCAGTCGCGGCGGAGTTCCCGCTCGGCCGGGTCGAGGAAAATCGCGCGGAGCAGGTTCCGGCCGACCGCGTAGTTCGGCGAAACCGCTGCGGCGATGGGATTCGCGGCGAGGACGTTGGTGAGCCGGTCCTGGACGTAGGCCGGGTTCGTCGCCCACGTGGAGATGAGTTCGACGATGCTCGCGGGTGCCTGCGGCTCGGCTTGGCCGGGTCGGGGCGGGGCCGCGAGCTGATGTAGGTGCCGGCGGGACGCTTCGTCCAGACCGAGTGCCCGGGCCAGCGCGTCGAGCACCTGTGCTGACGGGTTCTGGTCGCGGCCCTGTTCCAATCGGATGTAGTAGTCGCTGCTGATTCCCGCCAGGAGCGCGAGTTCCTCGCGGCGCAGTCCTCTCACGCGCCGTCGCCCGTTGTCCGGCAGCCCGACGTCGGCCGGGGAGACCCGCTCGCGCCGGGCGCGGAGGAAGTCGCCGAGGAGGTTGTCCACTTCGCCAGTGTATTTGATTCAGCGAGCGCTGTACTGTTGCGGCTGTGCTGACATCTGAGACTCGCGAACTGGCGCTCGCCCGGCTCGGCCGGGCGCTGGCCGACCCGACGCGCTGCCGGATCCTCGTGGCGGTGCTGGACGGGGTCGTGTATCCGGCGCAGCTGGCCGCGGAGCTGGGGCTGAGCAGGTCGAACGTCTCCAATCATCTCGCGTGCCTGCGCGGGTGCGGGCTGGTGATCGCCACGTACGAGGGTCGGCAGGTCCGGTACTCGATCGCCGATCCGCATCTCGCGCACGCGTTGACTGAGTTGACGCAGGTGGTTTTGGCTGTCGCGCCGACGGACGCATGCGATGACTGAGCCCTGTCCGGACCGACGCGCGGACCCGCCGGTCGGCGAGACTCTGGCGCACGGGCCGGACAATTGCTGTGCCTCGGGTCAGTCGCGTCGGGTGGAGGCCGCGCGGCGAGCGGTCTTGCGTCGGCGCGTGCGGTGGCTGGTCGCCGGGACGATCACGTACAACGTGGCCGAGGCGATCGTCGCCGTGTCGGCCGGGACGGTTGCGTCCTCGTCGGCGCTTGTCGCGTTTGGACTCGACTCGATGGCCGAGGTGCTGTCGGCGGTGGCGGTCGCGTGGCAGTTCGCCAGTGCGGACCCGAAGCGTCGGGAGCGGGCCGCGCTGCGCGTGATCGCGGTGTCGTTTTTCTTGCTGGCGGCCTATGTCGCGGTCGATTCGGTGCGGTCGCTGTTCGGCAATGAGGCTTCGCACTCGACGGTCGGGATCGTGCTTGCCGCGGTGTCTTTGGTCGTGATGCCAGTGCTTTCCGGCGCGCAACGCCGGGCCGGGCGGGAACTTGGCTCGGCGAGCGCGGTCGCCGACTCGAAGCAGACGCTCCTCTGTACTTACCTGTCTGGCGTCCTGTTGGCCGGACTGCTGGCGAACGCGTTGTTCGGCTGGTACTGGGCGGATCCGGTCGCGGCATTGGCGATCGCGGCGGTCGCGGTCCGCGAGGGGCTCGAGGCCTGGCGGGGCGAGCACTGCTGCTGATCGCGGGTCCAGCGGTGCTGGACGGTGCGCAGAGTCATGGCCAGCGCGAGGAATACGCCGATCAGCAGCAATGCGGCAGCTAGGTCGCTCACCTTGGTGGGCCTTTCTCCGTTGGTCGTCTCGCGTTCGAGCATGGCCTGGTGCGGAGCTGGATTTCGGCGGCGCTCACGCTTCCTTGACTGCACTCCAGCCGATGTTGACGTCGCCCATGCCGCCCGACTGTGCGGACACGTGTCCGGTAAGCTATCCGGACACGTGTCCGTAAGGCGTCAGGGGTTAGGGAATGTCCGTTCTGGCAGGGAAAGTCGTCGCGATCACCGGGGCGAGCAGCGGAATCGGCGAGGCGACAGCTCGGCTGCTCGCCGAACGGGGCGCGGCGGTGGTCCTGGGCGCGCGCCGCGAGGATCGGCTCGACGCGCTGGTGAAGGAGATCCGCGACGGCGGCGGTCGCGCGATCGCGTGCGTCACCGATGTGACCCAGCGCGCGGACCTGGACCGGCTCGTGCAGCGGGCGGTCGAGGAGTTCGGCCGGCTCGACGTGCTGGTCGGCAATGCCGGGATCGCCAAGTTGGGGCCGGTTGCGGAGGCGGATGTCGACGGATGGTCGGCGATGATCGACGTGAACGTTCGCGGGGTGCTGCACGGGATCGCGGCCGCGCTGCCGGTTTTTCGTCAGCAGGGGCGGGGTCATCTGGTGACGACGGTGTCGACGTCCGGATTGAAGATCGTGCCCGGGCAGGCGGTGTATGCGGGGACGAAGAATGCCGTGCGGACGATCCTGGAGGCGCTGAGGCAAGAGTCCACGGACGGGGTTCTCCGGACGACGTCGGTCTCGCCCGGGTTCGTCCGGACTGAGCTGGCGGATTCGATCGACGATCCGGAGGAGCGGGAGCAGGTCCGGCGCCGGTTCGAGCAGTTCGCACTCGACCCGGCGGCGGTGGCGCGGGCGATCGCGTTCGCGATCGAGCAGCCGGACGAGGTGGAGATCGGGGACATCACGATCCGGCCCGCTGTGCAGAATTAGCGGCGATCGCGGGCCCGGCGGCTACGGCGGCTGGTGTTGAAGGCGTGCTTGAAGGTCACCGGGTCGTTGGCGGAGGGGATCGCTCGGCTGCACGCCCGAACCCCCGCCCGGCCACCGGCCGTGCGCCCGAACCTCCGCCCGGCTGCCCGGCTGCGCGCCTGAACGTCCGGCCACACGCCCGAGCACCCGCCTGAACGCCCGGCTGCCCGGCTGCACGCCAGAACGTCCGGCCGCACGCCCGAGCATCCGCCTGACCGCCCGGCCGCCCGGCCGTGCCGTGTGTGCGCTCGGGATTCCTGTTGTGCGGCCAAGGGCTGTAAGCGACGGGCGGCGGACCCGGCAGGTCTGGACGAACTCGGGTGCTCGGGACCGGCCGGGGTCAAAGGCAGGGCGGCTGGTAGCCGTCGATGAGAAGTTCGCGGAAGTCGAGGGCGTTGGGAGTCTTGCCGACGAAGACCAGCCCTCGGGCCTCGGCCAGCGCGGAGGCGAACGAGTACTGCGGCTGGCCCAGTTCGGGCAGCCAGGTCCAGGAGTCGGGGTCGAACGGGATGAACGTGCGCACCAGTTGGCCGCCGGTCGCGGGGATGCGGGTGAGCCATTTGTCGCCGCCGCTCCAGTGGGAGGCGGGGCGCAGCTGGACGTAAAAGTCGTCGTCGGCGCGGTAGGTCAGCCAGAATCCGGCGGAATGGCTGAGGTCGGCCTGAGCGTCGAACTGGTTGCCCAGCCAGACCACGGCGACGTGCCATTCGTTGTTGTGGAAGGCGATCTTCGCCGCGTAGCCGTCGCCCTCCGGGACGAGCAGGCTGCCGGTGGGCGGGACGGTCGTGCCTTCGCCGCTGGCCAGCCATTTCTGCAGCCGGTTGATCGACGGGGTGCTGCATTCGTCCTGCACACCGATGCCGACGCTGGCGTGCCTGGCGGGTACGGCCTGGGCGGCTGGCGCGGACATCGGAGCCAGCAGTACGGAAATCGCGGCGAGGACTGTGCTTCCGGCCTTGGTCCGGCGAGATGCGGGCATGCCCGCAGAAGCTACCCGCGGGATTCCCGGCCGGGCAGGGCCGATCGTCGTATGTGGGCTCAGTGGTATGGACCTACCTGGCAAAAGGACCAGACCACTGAGGAGGTGTGGCTTCGGCTCCCGATGACCACGCCGGACCGGGTTCCGGACTCCCTGTGCCTCCGCGTCGCGCGACGGGATGAACACTTCCTGCCGCACCTGGCCCGGTGTCCGAGGTGGCCAGGACTGAGTATGCAGCCGTCCAGGGCTGGCACCGAGCCGACCATCCCGGACCATGGGGTTGGCCTCGGCGCGTGTTGGCCGAGCGGAAAGTTCCTCGCCAAAGCCAAAGCCAAAGCCAGGGTCAAGGCCAGGGTCAAGGCCAAGGCGAGGGCGAAGGGCAATGCGAGGGCGAAGGGCCAGGGGTCAGGACCAGGGCGAAGGCCGGGCGATGGCGAAGGGCAATGCGATTGCCAAGGCCAAGGCCAAGGCCAAGGCCAAGGCCAAGGCGATGGCGAAGGCCAGGGCAAGGGCAAGGGCAAGGGCCAGGGCCAGGGCCAGGGCTAAGGCGAGGGCGAGGGTGAAGACCAAGGCGAAGGCCAGGCTCTGGGCCAAGGGCATGGTCAGGGCAAGGCACGGCCATCCCCGCAGTCGGCGGCCCCGAGCGGACGCAGCGCTGCCCGGCGGCCGATGAGCGCGACGGGTTCGGGCTCATCGGCCGGTTGGGCGACGCCGTTTCGGCGGCAGGCCCGCCGCGGGAGGTCAACCCCGGTCGCGGACATGTCGCTCGGTCCTGTCGCCGATCAGGTGTGTCCTGGTCGGCGACACCATCAGGGCGTCTGCTCGGCGACACCATCACGACGACCGGTCGGCGACGCCTTCAAGACGATCAGAATGGCGGCTCCTCACCCGCACCGATTCCGGCCGCAACGGGTGCGGCGCCCCAGCCATCCGCGCTCGGTCCGCTTGTTTCGCCGCTGCTCCGGCTGGCCTTGGTGACCTTGGCGGTGGCATACCGCAGCGACGGACCGATCTCGTCCACTTGCAGTTCGACCACGGTGCGTTTCTCGCCCTCCTTGGTTTCGAAGGAGCGCTGCACCAAACGTCCGGTGACCAGGACCCTCGCCCCTCGCGTGAGGCTCTCCGCGACATTTTCCGCTGCCTGACGCCAGACGCTGCACCTGAGGAACAGCGCCTCGCCGTCCTTCCACTCGCCGGACTCCCGGTCGAGCGTGCGCGGCGTCGACGCGACGGTGAAGTTCGCGACCGCCGCTCCGGACGGGGTGAAGCGGAGTTCGGGGTCTGAAGTCAGATTCCCGACTACCGTGATGACAGTTTCTCCAGCCATGATCAAGCTCCCTGATCTCGTGCCGCCAAGTGCGTGGCGACGACTCTGAGGATCGATTCGAATCAATCGTTTTTCGTGTAGCGACAGTGGTGGCGCATTCGGAAATGAACACGGTCGAACAAGGGCGCCCCGCAGCCGTGCGTCTTGAGCCTCTGCCTGGGTCTGAGCGAGGTCCGGATGCGGGAGAACGACGGGCTGCTCTCCGCAAGTCGGAATGGCGAAGGACTGGTCTCCGAGATGCCGCGGGACGAGACCCGAGTGAAGGCGAGCTCCGAGCCTGCGGCCAGGTTTCCCAGCACAGCGCGGACGGTCTCTCCGGCCATGGCGCGCTCCTCCGTTCGGTGCGGGCCCGGGGACGGGTGCCGCTTCGGGAACTAGGAGATCATCCGGGTACGACAGTTTCCGGGCCTCCGCGGTCACTCCATCGGGTGGGAGTGCCGGAGCCGCGCGGAGAGGGCAAGACGGTTCCCGCCGTTCGGCTGTTGTTCCGGGCCGAGGCGGCGGGCAGCATGAGCGGCATGGTCGGTGGCAAGTGGGGACGGGCGGCGGCGGTGCTCGCGGTCGTGGGGATTTCGGCGGTGGGCCAGGGGATTGTTCCGGCGGAAGTCGGGGCGGAGCCCGGCCCGGCGGCGGTGGGAGGCAGAGCGGCGGGATGGACGCCGGGAGACTGCTGCGGCGGACCGTCATCCTGGACAACAGGGGACAAATCCGCCCTCGGGACGGCCGCCGGAACTGCGAGCCCGCTGTGGTTCACCGTCGCCGGCGGTGTCACGTCGGAAGTGTTTTATCCGCGTGCGGACGTGGCGAACATGCAGGACATGCAGTACGTGGTCACCGACGGGAAGTCCTTTGTGGACCTTGAGCGCGACGCGACGCAGCACGTCGTGGCGATGCCGGACGAGAAGGCGCTCGAGTACACGGTCACGAACACTGCCAAGAACGGCCGTTACCGCATCACCACGACGTACGTCACCGACTCCGGGCGGCCGACTCTCCTTACCCGCACCCGGTTCCAGTCGCTGGACGGCGGCCAGTACCAGGTCTACCTGCTGGCGAATCCGTCCATGGCGGGCGGCGCGGCGAACGACACCGCGGCGTGGGACGGGACTGGGCTGACGGCCAGCGGGACGGAGCAGCTGTTCGGGGCCAAGACAACCGTGGCGTCGGCGTTGCGAGCGTCGACCGGGTTTGTCGCGCATGACAACGGATATTCCGGTGCCGCGAGTGATTGCCTGGTAGACTTGCGAGCACATCAACGTCTTACGAATCAGTTCGATTCCACCGATTACGGCAATGTCGTCCAATGTGGACAGATCCCGGTCGGGCAGGACACGACGTTCTCGGTCGCGCTCGGGTACGGGAGCGACGCTCAGGGCGCGGCGGCCGCGGCGGACGGGTCGCTGGCGAGCGGGTTCGGCAGTCTCGAGCAGTCGTATCGGCACGGCTGGGAGGAGTATGTCGGCAGCCTGAAAGCGGCACCGGGCAGTGTGGCGGGCGACGAGCGGCAGCGGCGCGCGTATTACGTCGCGCTGATGGCGTTGCACGCGGCGGAGGACAAGACACATCGCGGCGCGAGTGTCGCGGGTCTGGCCACGCCGTGGGGCGACGTCGTGAACGGCGACGTGCTCAACGACGGGTACCACCGCGTGTGGGGCCGGGACCTGTACCAGCAGGCGACCGGGCTGCTCGCGGCGGGCGACGCGGCGCAGGCGAAGCGGATGGCGCAGTTCCTGTGGTCCTCGCAGTGGATTTCCGCGCCCACGCAAGGCGATGGGACGACGTACCCGGCCGGCGCATTTCCGCGGTACAGCCCGGTGAGCGGGGTCCCCGGGGCGACGCCGCAGCAGCTCGGCTGCTGCGAGCAGCTCGACCAGGACTCCGACGCGATCATCCTCGCCTGGATGACCGGTCTGACCGATGCGGCGACGTACGCGCGGGTCAAGGTGACGGCGGAGCACATCCGCACGAGCGGTCCCGCGACAACGGAACGGTGGGAGGAGCAGTACGGCCGGTCGCCGTCGTCGATCGCGGCGGAGGTGGCCGGGCTCGTCACGGCCGGGGCGATCGCGCGGGCGAACGGCGACCCGGCGGCGGCGCAGCAGTGGGAGTCCACCGCGGACTCGTGGCGGGCGCAGCTCGACAGCTGGACGCGGACGAACACCGGCTACTGGGGCAACCACACGTATTACGAACGGATCGACAAGGGAACCGACCCGAACGACACCGGGCAGATCTGTTTCGACGAAGGCTGCTTCTACGAGCACGACATCACCGACTTCGGGTTCCTCGACCTCGTCCGGCTCGGCGTCCGCGGACCGGCCGACCCCGAGGTCGCCGAGTCGGTGGCCCCGACCGCGGCGGCTCGCGACGGCAACGCGCCGATGCAGGTCACGACCCCGAACGGCGACATCTACTTCCACCGGTACCCGCACGACAACTACGGCGAGAGCACGACCGCCTGCACCGGCTGGCCGGCGAACGGGCCGCAACGCTTCGGGCGGCTGTGGCCGGTCCTGTCCGGCGAACGGGGCGAGTACGAACTGGCCAGCGGGCGTTCGGCGGCGGTGTACCTGAAGTCGATGGCGGACGCGGCGAACGACGGCTACTTCATTCCCGAGCAGGTGTGGGATCGCGCCGACGCCGCGTGCTTCGGGCTGGGCCGTCCGACCGGGAGCGCGGCGCCGTTGATGTGGGCGGAAGGCCAGTACCTCCGGCTCGCGCATAACATGGACGCGGGGAAGAACCTGGAGACTCCGGAGGTGGTCCGGCAACGCTACGGCGGCTGACCCGGCCGTTCGCGACGACGGCGGCGACCAGCGCCAAGCCGAGCCCCACGCCGGTCAGCACGGTGAACGGCTCGCCGAACAACACCGTGCCCCACACCGACGTGACCGGTGCGATCAGAAACATCAGGCTGTTCACCGCCGTCATGCCGATCCGCCCGACGAGCAGCCAGTACAACCCGTACCCGCCGAAGGTCGCCAGCACGATCAGCCAGGTCATGGCGAACCAGAAATGTCCGGACGCGGGCGGAACCGCGCTCCCGGTCGCCAGCGCGAGCCCGGTGAAGATGACCGCCGAGGTGCCGCAATGGATGGCGAGCGCACGCAACGGGGGAGCGGGGACGCGAGACCGGCGTTCGAGGACCGTGGAGGCGACCAGCCCGAGCATTCCGGCGAACGGGATCAGATATGCCCAGGCCGGGGCGTGCGAAGCGGCGTCCGACCAGCTGACCAGGACCACGCCGACGAGTCCCAGCACGAGTCCGGCCCATTGCCGTCCGGTCGCGGCGACGCCGAGGAGCGGACCGGCGAGCGCCGCGGCGACGAGCGGCTGCACACCGTCGATGAGCGCGGTCGTGCCTGTGCTGACGCCTTCGCCGATGGCCCAGTAGACGGTGAGCAGATAGCCCGACTGGGAAAGCAAGCCGATCAGGACGTGTCGGCCGTACTCGCGGAGCGGCGTGCCGCGAGGCCGCAGAAACGGTGCCAGCAGCAGGGCCAGCGGGAGGAACCGCCACATCAGCACGGTCGGCACGGCCGCGTCCGCCGCGCCGAGCTTCGCTCCGATGAACCCGGACGACCAGCACACCACGAACAGGATCGCCGCCCCGACTATACCGATCTGTTTACCCATGAACCGGACTATACAGATCGGTATACACTGGGGCCATGACGATCGACTGGACCCCGAAGGCGCAAGCGGTGCTGACAGCCGCGTCGGAGTTGTTCTACGAGCGCGGTATCCACGCCGTCGGCGTCGACGTCATCGCGGCCAGGGCAGGGGTGACCAAGAAGACGCTCTACGACCGGTTCGGCTCGAAGGATCGGCTGGTCGTGGAGTATTTGTCCGCTCGCGACGCGCGCTGGCGGGAGTTCCTCGGCGAGTGGCTGGAGAAGGCCGGGCCGGAGCCGCGGGACCGGCTGGCGGCAGCGTTCGCCGCGTCCGAGGCGTGGGCGAAGAAATACGGCGGCAAGGGCTGCAGCATGATCAACGCGCACGCCGAGATCAGCGACCCCGCGCATCCGGCGTACGCGGTGGTGACCGAAAGCAAACGGTGGATGCTCGGCGTCTTCGTCGAATTGGCCGAATCGGCGGGCGTTTCGGAACCGCGCAAGGCGGCCGAGCAGATCATGCTGCTGCACGAAGGCGCGGTCGTGATGGCGGGAATGCGGGTCGCGGAGGACGTTTTCGCGCGCGCCGCGGAAACGGCGGTGGTGCTGCTGGGCTGAGCCGTCAGCGCGTCGATCGGATCTTCTCGTAATGCCGTGCGGCGCGCGCTCGGTTGCCGCAGGTGACGGAGCACCATTCGCGACGCGGATGCGTCTTCATGAAGTAGAGCACGCAACCCGGCGCGTAACAGGCACGCAGTTTCGCGGCGTCCGGTCCGCCCAGCAGCGCGATCGATTCCCGGGCCACGCGGGCTAATCCGGTGACTACCGGCGAAGTGCTGCTCGACGAACTCTCCTGCAGTTTCCCGGCCACAAAGGTCAGTTGGGGGATTGGCAGGTGGGTCACCAGGTCGTTCAGGTCGCCGAGGGCCGTGTCGAGGTCCACGGCCGGAGGCTGCCGGTCGTCGGCGGTGACTTGGGCGGCAAGGCGGCGGACGGCGTCGCGAAGCCGCCGCGCCAGCTCGAGTTCGGCCGCGGACGACTGCCGCGATCCGCGGTCGATGCCGACGTCGTCGAGCCATGCGTCGAGGTCTTCGCGGGTGCGGAGGTCGTCGTGGAGCCCGCTGGTGTCGGCCCAGACGGTCGCCATCAGGCGGACCGGCACGACCTCGTCCGGCAGCATCCCCATGGCCGAGACGGTATCACGGATGGATTGGGTTGCATCCGTGAGAAGCGACTGCTAGAACTTCTCACGGAAACTCATGGTGCGACCCGTGAGAAAGTGAGGTGGGCGCAGTGAGCCCGACGATCCAGCAGGCCTTCCATTCCGGAGAGCTGGCCGTCCAGCGCGAGGCCGGGGTCGAACGCCAGGCCGCGCGTCTGTCCCGGATGGCCGAACCGGCTGGGATTTCACCGGGAATGGCGGGATTCCTGGCCGAACGGACGTTCCTGGTCGTGACCGGACGCGACGCGGCCGGACGGCTGTGGACCTCGCCGGTCGTCGGCCCGCCAGGGTTCCTGGAAACCAGGTCGGCGACGACGCTCGCGATCCACCGGACGCTGCCGGAGGGCGATCCGTTGCACGCGCTCCCCGCCGGGCAGCAGCTCGGAATGACGAGCGTCGAGTTCGCCGCCCGGCGCCGGGTTCGCATCAATGGCAGCCTGTCGAGCGCCGAGAAAGATCGGCTGGTCGTCGACATCGAGCAGGCGTACGGCAACTGCCCCCAATACATCCAGCAACGTGTGCTGTCCGAAGAGGTCAAACCAGCTCCGGTGCAAGAGCGCACGGGACTGAGTCCTGGCGACACCGAGCTGATCCGAGAAGCCGATACGTTCTTCCTCGGCACGATCAACCCCGGCCACGGCGCGGACGCGTCCCATCGGGGCGGCGCGGCCGGGTTCGTCCGCGTCGAGGGAAATGCCCTGTGGTGGCCCGATTATCCCGGAAACAACCTCTTCAACAGCCTCGGCAACCTCGCCGCGAACCCGGAAGCCGCGCTGCTCTTCTTCGACTTCGCGACCGGCCGGATCCTGCAGGTCTCCGGCACCGCCGCGATCGAATGGGGAGAAGCGGGCCGCTCCGGCGATGACGGCTGCACCGGCCGGATCGTCCGGTTCGAAGTCCAGCACGTCGTCTCCGGCCGACCGGTGGCCCGGCAAGTCGCGCACACGCCGTACCCGCGCAATCCTCGGCTCATCAAGT
>NZ_JACJHR010000006.1 GCF_014174495.1 Amycolatopsis echigonensis | reverse complement strand
CGCAGCATGACAGGGCACACCGGACCACGGCTCGCCGTCGCGCTGGAAGGCGCGGGCTGGCATCCGGCCGCGTGGCGCGAACCGGACGCCCGCCCGGCCGACCTGCTCACCGCCGGATACTGGGCCGAGCTGGTGCGGGAGGCCGAAGCCGCGCACCTGGACTTCGTCACCTTCGAGGACTTCCTCTCCCTGCGCGGCCCCTCCGAGCCGACGGCCCGCGACGACCGCGCGCAAACCCGCCTCGACGCCGTGCTGGTCGCCTCGCGGATCGCGCCGCTGACGTCGCACATCGGCTTGGTCCCGACCGCCGTGGTCACCCACACGGAGCCGTTCCATCTGTCGAAGGCGATCGCGACGCTCGATTACGTCAGCACCGGCCGAGCCGGCGTCCGCGTGCAGGTTTCCGGGAGTGCGGAAGAGTTCCGGCACTTCGGCCGCCGCACGCCGCCGGAGGTTCCCGAGCTCTTCGAGGAAGCCGCCGATTACGTCGAGGTGCTGCGCCGGTTGTGGGACAGCTGGGAGGACGACGCCGAGATCCGCGACGTCGCGACCGGCCGGTTCATCGACCGGGACAAACTGCACTACATCGACTTCGAGGGCCGCTGGTTCTCCGTCAAAGGACCGTCCATCACTCCGCGTCCGCCGCAGGGCCAGCCGATTGTCGCCGCGCTGGCGCACGGCCCCGACGCCTACCGCCTCGCCGCCCGCCAGGCCGACGTCGTGTACGTGACCCCGAACGACCGCGCGCACGCCGCGTCGATCATCGACGAAATCGGTGCGCCCATTCAGGTTTTCGCCGACCTCGTGGTCTTCCTCGACGAGACCGAGCAGGCCGCGGCCGACCGCAAAGCCCGCCTGGACGACCGTGCCGAGTTCACCTCGGACGCCCACGTCTTCACTGGCACCCCGGCTCAGCTGGCCGACCTCCTGCTCGACTGGCACACCGCCGGCCTGACCGGTTTCCGGCTGCGCCCGGGCGCCGTGCCGCACGACCTGACCGCCATCACCCGCGCCCTGGTCCCCGAACTGCGCGACCGCGGCGCGTTCCGCACCGGATACGAGGCCTCGACCCTGCGCGGGCTGCTCGGCCTGCCGCGCCCGGCCAACCGCTACGCCGCCTGAGTCCCGGGAGATTTCCATGACTGCCAAGCAAATCCACCTCGCCGCGCACTTCCCCGGGGTCAACAACACGACCGTGTGGAGCGATCCCGAAGCGGGCAGCCACATCGAGTTCAGCTCGTTCGTCAAGCTGGCCCAGACCGCCGAACGCGCGAAGTTCGACTTCTTCTTCCTCGCCGAAGGCCTGCGGTTGCGCGAACAGGGCGGCCACATCTACGACCTCGACGTCGTGGGCCGCCCGGACACCTTCACCGTGCTGTCCGCGCTGGCTGCCGTCACCGACCGCCTCGGCCTGGCGGGCACGATCAACTCCACGTTCAACGAACCGTTCGAGGTGGCCCGGCAATTCGCCTCCCTCGACCACCTTTCCGCAGGCCGGGCGGCGTGGAACGTCGTCACGTCCTGGGACGCCTTCACCGGCGAAAACTTCCGCCGCGGCGGCTTCCTGCCGCAAGATCAGCGCTACTCGCGCGCCGAAACCTTCCTGCGCACGGCGTGGGAGCTCTTCGACTCCTGGCGCGGCGACGAACTCCTCGCGGACAAGGAATCCGGCCGCTTCCTGGCCGGCGGCGGCGACTTCGCCCACCACGACGAGCACTTCGACATCTCCGGCCGCTTCCCGGTCCCGCGCAGCCCGCAAGGCCGCCCGGTCACCATCCAAGCCGGCGATTCGGAGGAAGGCCGCGAATTCGCCGCCGCGACCGCCGACGCCATCTTCACCCGCCACGGCACTCTCGAAGCAGGCCAAGCGTTCTACTCCGACGTCAAGGGCCGCCTGGCGAAATACGGCCGCTCCCCGCACGAACTGGTCATCCTCCCCGCCGCGACCTTCGTCCTCGGCGACACCGACGCCGAAGCGCACGAACTCGCCCACGAAGTCCGGTTGCAGCAGGTGAGCGAGCAGACCGCGATCAAGTTCCTCGAGCAGCTCTGGAACACCGACCTCAGCGACCACGACCCGAACGGCCCGCTGCCGTCGTTCGACCCGGTGGTCGGCGACCTGATCTCGAAGGGCCGCGCGAGCGTCCGCATGTACCGCGACCCGGTCGCGACCGCCCGCGAATGGCGCCAGCTCGCGGAAGCGAAGCACCTGTCGAGCCGGGAACTGATCATCGAGGTCACCGGACGGCAGAACTTCATCGGCTCCGCCGAGACGGTCGCGTCCGCGATGAACGAACTCGTGCAGGCCGACGCGTCGGACGGGTTCATCCTGGTCCCGCACGTGACACCGGGCGGGCTCGACCAGTTCGCCGACCAGGTGGTGCCGAGGCTGCAGGAACGAGGGGTGTTCCGGGAGGACTACAGCGGACCTACGCTGCGGGACCACCTCGGGCTGGACTAGCCCAAGAACCGCTGTGCGTTCCCCCGCAGTACCAGCTCCCGCGCGGGCTCGTCGAGGAACTCCGCCCGCCGCACCACCCCGCCGGCCGGACGTTCCCCCAGCGGATACGGGTAATCGCTCCCCACCATCACCTGCTCGGCCCCGAGGGTGTCCACCAGATTCCGCAGCGCCGACTCGCTGAACACCACCGAGTCGACGCTGAACCGCCCGACATACTCCGACGGCGGCTTCTCCGACGTGGCAATGACGTCCGCCCGCTGATGCCACGCGTTCTCCAGCCGCCCCAGCCAGAACGCGAACGACCCGCCCCCGTGCGCGAAACAGATCCGCAGGCTGTCGGGCACCCGGTCGAACACCCCGCCAAGCACCATCGCGATGATCGACAGATGCGTCTCGGCGGGCATCCCGGTCAGCCACCGCGCCATCCAGCGGTCCAGCCGCGGCGCGAGCGGCATGTCCCACGGGTGCACGAACACCGGCACGCCGAGCGACGCCGCGTGCTGCAGGAACGTCACCACCCCCGCGTCGTCGAGGTCGCGGTCGCCGACGTGGTTGCCGATCTCCACGCCCCGGTGCCCGGCCCCGACCGCGCGGTCCAGTTCGCGGCACGCGGCGTCGGTGTCCTGCAACGGAACCTGGCAGAACGGGATCAGCCGGTCCGGCGCGGGCGCGCAGATCTCCAGCGCGAGATCGTTGAACACCCGGGCGATCTTCTCGCCGTGCCCCGGGCTCGTCTCGTAGCCGAAGAACACCGGCGTCGGCGACACCACCTGCGCCTCGACCCCGTCGGCGTCCATGTCGCGCAGCCGCACCGACGCGTCCCAGCAGTCCGACCGCACCCGGCGGAACTCCTCCGAACCGACCATGATCATCGCCTCGCGCTCGGATTCCGGGCGCAGCCACGGCATCCCCTCGCCCAGATCGGGCCAGCCGTGCGGAACGAAATGGCTGTGGACGTCGATCGCGCGCACGCTCAGCCCTTCCCGGGGTGCAGCGTCCCGCAGTTCCCGCAGGTCCGGGCCTCCTCGGACGCGTAGAACCGCTCGAACACCGGCGGCAGATCGCCGACGATGTCACGCACCTGCAGCTCCACCTCGTGCACCTTCGCGTCGCACTCCACGCAGAACCACACGAACTTCTCCAGCGTCCCCTCCTCCCGGATGCGCTCGATCACGATCCCGATCGAACCCTCCTGCGGACGCTGCGGCGAATGGTGCACGTTCCGCGGCAGCATCCACATCTCGCCCTCGCGGATGTCGACGCGCCGCGGGCCGTCCTCGGTCATCAGATTGACGTGCATGTCGCCCTTGTACTGGTAGAACCACTCCTCGTACGGGTCCAGGTGGTAGTCGGTGCGCTGATTCGGCCCGCCCACCACCTGCACGATGAAATCCCCCATCGGCGCCCACATCTGCCTGTTGTTCACCGGCGGCTTCAGCTCGTCCTCGTGCTCCTCGATCCACGCGGCGAAATCGAACACGGGCGGAATGGCAGTCATCGTTCCTCCTTGCCGGAGACCCGGGCAATCGCCTGGATCTCGATGAGCAGATGCGGATGCGGCAACTGGTGCACCGCGACGGTCGTGCGCGCCGGGCCGTTCTCGTCGAAGAATTCGCCGTAGACCTCGTTGTAGCCGCCGAAATCGTTCATGTTGACCAGAAAGACCGTCAGCTGCGCGAGGTCTTCGAGTCCCGCCCCGGCCGCGGCCAGGATGTCGCGGATGTTCTCGATGACCGCGCGAGTCTGCGCTCGGATGTCCAAACTGGTCACGCCGAACTGATCGGCCTCCGCGCCGGCGAACGTGTTGTCCGGCCGCCTGCTGCTGGTGCCGGAGACGAACACGAGGTCCCCGACGACCTTGACGTGCGGGAACCGCCCGCGCGGCGTCGCCTTCCCGGCGACGACATTGGCTTGCGCCACGCTCAATCCTCCTTGGTGCGAACGGAAACCGAACCGAGCCCGGCGACCCGAGCCTCGACCTGCGTTCCTGCTTTCAGCGCAACAGCCGCGGTCGCCGCACCGGCCAGGAGCACCGACCCGCCGAGCAGGCGGTGCCCGTATGCGGCGGCCATTCGCTGTGCCGCGGGGAGCGCTCGCAGAGGGTCGCCGAGAATGTCAGTGGTCGAGCCGGACGCGACGATCTCGCCGTCGAAGAGCAGGTCAACGGCCAGCGCGTCCACCCGGTCGAGCTGGGTCCACGGCCCGAGCACGAACGCGGACGCCGAGGTGTTGTCGGCGACGACGTCGGCCAGGCTGAACCGGAAGTCGCGGTACCGGCTGTCGATGATCTCCAGCGCGGGTGCGACGGCGACCAGCTCGGCGTCCGGCCCGAGCCGGAACGCGACCTCGGGTTCGATCCGCGGATGCACACCGTGGCGGACGGCGAACGTTCCGCCGTCCTCGATCCGCATGCGGTCAGTCAGCGAACCGATGATGACGTCGGAGACGCCCATCTGCTCGGCCTTCGCCTTGCTCGTGAAACCCAGCTTGACTCCGGCCAGCCGCTCGCCGCGTCGCTCGCGCAGCGCGATCCCGGCGTGCTGCACGGCGTACGCGGTCTCCAGGCTCATCGGCCCGTCGCTGGTGAGCTGCGGGATCGCCTGCCCAGTGGCGGTCGCCCGGTCAAGCAGTTCGGCACGTTCCTCAACGGTGGTCATAGCTGCACGCACACATTCGTCGGCTGGGTATAGAAGTGCATCGAGTGCAGGCCGCCCTCCCGGCCGATGCCGGAAAGCCCGACGCCGCCGAACGGCGAGCGGAGGTCGCGCAGATACCAGGTGTTGACCCAGGCCATCCCGACCCGCATCTGCTGCGCGACCCGGTGGCCGCGCTCGAGGTTCGTCGTCCATACGGCGGCGGCGAGCCCGTAGTCGGTGTCGTTCGCCAGCCGGACGGCTTCGTCTTCGGTGTCGAACGGGATCAGCGCCGCGACCGGTCCGAAGACCTCCTCGCGCACGACCCGCGCGGAGTTGTCCAGTCCGGTCCACAGTGTCGGTTCGATCCACGACCCGCCCGCGAGGTCCGGCCCGAGTTCCGGGACCGAACCGCCGGTCAGCACCGTCGCCCCCTCAGCGACCGCGAGGTCCAAATAGGACTGGACTTTCTTCCGGTGCTGTTGGGAGATCAACGGCCCGGTCGTGGTCTCCGGATCGCCCGGTCGTCCCAGCCGCAACGCCGCCGCCCGCTCGGCGAGCCCGTTCGCGACCGCGTCGAAAACGGACCGCTCGACATAGACCCGTTCCGTGCACAGGCACACCTGCCCGGTGTTCAGGAAAACCGAGCGCGCGAGTCCGTCGAGGGTCTTTTCGAGATCGCAATCCGCGAACACCACCGCCGCGTTTTTTCCGCCCAGTTCAAAGGAAACCGGCCGGACCGACGGAGCGACTGCCCGCATGATCGCCGAGCCGGTCCGGGATTCGCCGGTGAACGTCACGCCGTCGATGCCGCGGTGCGTGGTGAGGTACTCCCCGGCGGAGTCCGGTCCGAAGCCGTGAACGACGTTATACACCCCGGCCGGCGCGCCAGCCTCCGCGATGACCTCGGCGAGCAAGGCCGCCGTCGACGGCGTCTCCTCCGACGGTTTGACCACCACCGCGTTGCCGCACGCGAGCGCGGGTGCGACCTTCCAGGTCAACAGCAGCAGCGGCAGGTTCCACGGCACGATCACCGCGACGACGCCCAGCGGCTTGGGCACCGCGTAGTTCAGCGCCTTGCGGCCGTTCGGCAGCTCGGTCAGGAAGGAGTCGAGACCGGCCGCCGCGATCGTGTCGGCGAAGGAACGGAAGTTCGTCGCCGCCCGGGCGACGTCCAGGTCGCGGGCCAGGTGCTCCGGCTTGCCGGTGTCGCGGACCTCCGCGGCGACGAAATCCTCGAACCGCTCCTCGATCCGGTCGGCGATCCGGCGCAGCAACGCGGTGCGCTCGGCCACCGAAGCGCGTCCCCACGGGCCGTCCAGCGCCGCACGAGCAGCAGCGACCGCGGCGTCGACCACGTCCGGTCCGGCCTCGTGGACGTGTGCGACGAGCGACCCGTCGACCGGGTCGATCTTCTCGAAGGTGCGCCGCCCGGCGACCCGGGTCCCGCCGACGACGTTGTGGAGTTCCGCAGCCATGAAGCTGACCGTAGGGACGCCAGGAATGCCTGGCCAATGCTCTTTGCCGCCGCTGCCATGACCGTCCGGGCATAGCCGGTTCGGCAGAGCAAAGCCTTTCACGCACCTCGACGCGCCGCTTCGTCCTGGACCGTCGTGCCCGGCCGGAACCGCTTCGGCGTCTTCCTCGACCTCGCCGACCCCGGGTCCGCGCTCAGCTCGTCCGCCCGTGACGCCGGAACCCGGCCCGGCCAGTAATGTCGCCGGAATGGACATGCCCCGCCTGCTCGACGGCCGCCTCAAGCTCAGGCACCTCGTGCTGGTGGACACCCTCACCGAGCAGGGCAGCGTCGTCGGCGCGGCCGCCGCACTCCACGTGACTCAGCCGGTCGTCACGCGCGGCCTGCACGATCTCGAAGCGATCCTCGGCGTGCCGCTCTACGAACGCGGGCCGCGCGGGATCACGCCGACCGAGTTCGGGACCGCGTTCACCGAGCACGCGCGCGCCGTGCTCGCCCAGCTGACCCACGCGGCACGGCACGTTGTGGAAATCGCTGACGCGACCCGCGGCCGGGTCGTCGCGGGCATCCACCTCGCCGGCTCGAACTTGTTGCTGCCGCGGGCGATCGCGCACCTCAAGGAGGACCATCCGCTGGTCACCGTCGTCGTCCGGGAGGGCACGCCGGAGTCGCTGCTCGTGGAGCTGACCGCGGGCCGGGTGGACGTCATCGTCGGCCGGCTGAGCGGCCCCGGCACGGAAGGCACCCGGCGGCGAGCGCTGTACCAGGAGTCGATCCGGGTAGTCGCCGGCGCGCACCATCCGCTCGCCGCGCGCGACAACGTCTCGCTGGAGGATCTGGCGGAGTTCCCGTGGATCGTGCCCGGCACCGAAACGATGCTGCGCCAGGAGCTGGAAAGCCTCTTCGCCCAGCACGGTCTTGACCTGCCCGCCAACCGCGTCGAGGCGACGTCGTTTCTCACGGTCCGGCAGCTGCTCACCGAAACCGCCATGGTCGCCGCGCTCCCCGGCCTTCTCGGGATGGACGACCCGCGGCTGGTCACGCTGCCGACGCCGCTGGAGAACATCGGGCACAGCGTCGGCCTGACGCTAGCCGCCGGGCGCAGGCTCAATCCGGCCACCCAGGCACTGATCGAGTCCCTGCACACGGTCGCGGCGCAGATCGAAGACGCCTGACACCTTCTGTCGCTTTCTTGACGACCGACGGCAAACCGTGATACCTCATGGACCTCCGCGGAGGGAGCGTTCCATGGGTTACCGCTTGTCCACCGTCGATCCGGCCCGCACCGCGCTGGTCGTCATCGACATGCAGCACGACTTCCTGGCCCCGGGCGCCCCGCTGGAATCCCCGGCCGGACGCGCCATGATCCCCGTCCTCAACGACACCGTGCGGTTCTGCCGCGACGCGGGCATCCCGGTGTTCTTCACCGCGCACGTCCACCGTCCCGACGGCTCCGACATGGGCCGCTTCGCCGACCTGTACCCGCCGATCGCGCAAGGCCAAGCACTCATCGAAGGCACGCCCGGCGCCGCGCTGTACTCCGAAGTGGACCGCCGCCCGGACGAACCGCTGATCCCCAAGCACCGCTACAGCGCCTTCTTCGGCACCGATTTCGAAATGCAGCTCCGCGGACGAGGTGTGGACACCCTGGTCGCCACCGGAGTGACGACCGAGGACTGCGTCCACGCCACCATCCGCGACGCGATGTTCCGCGACTTCCGCACCGCAGTGCTGTCGGACGCGTGCGCCACCTACGACCACCCGGATCTGGGCCACGGCGCGATGTCCGCCGCCGAGGTGCACGCGGCGACGCTGGTCGTCCTCGCCCAGTCGACCGCGGACGTGCTGACGAGTGCCGAGTTCAAGGCTCTCGCGGAAAAGGGAGCCGCCTAGCAACGCCCCTGCGTTTCACCGACTCGACGTCCCCCCGCACCGGCCGAGGCCGAACCTTCGCGGAACGGGGTCCGGTTAGCCGCGCCCGGCCGTCGCCAGCGCGTCATGGGAGTGAATCCACTCCAGCGTCTCGCCGATCCGCCGGAGCGCAACATCCCTCGCGTCTGCCGCCGGACCGTCCGGCACATGCAGCAGCGCATTAGCCACCCACGAACTCCGCTGGACCGCCCGGGTCCGCGGCCGCCGCAGCTTCTCGTACCGGGCGAGCGCCGCCTCGCGGGAATCGCTCGCCAGGCACTCGGCGAGCGTCACCGCGTCCTCGATCGTCTGATTGGCACCCTGCCCATGATGCGGCAGCATCGCGTGCGCGGCGTCGCCGAGGAGCACCACTCCGCCGCGATGCCAGCGGTTGAGCGGATACTGGCCGAACAACCCCCACCGCTGCTGCAGAGTCGTCGCGCCGACCATCTCGCGCACCGCCGGATGCCAGCCCTCAAAAGCCGCGTCGATGCGCTCCCGAGGAATGTCCTCCGTCCACGACTCCCGCTCCCAAGCGTCCGGTTCGTCCAGCACCGCAAGGAAATTCACCACCGACCCGTCGCCGATCGGGTAGTGCAGCAGATGCCCGCCGGGCCCCATCCAGAACTGGATCGCCCCGGCATCCGGCAACGACGGCAGCTGTTCAACCGGCACCAGCCCGCGAAAGCCGCTCGAACCCGAATACCGGGCAAGCGGCGCGGGTTCGACCCACTCGCGAACGGTCGAATGCACCCCGTCCGCACCCACCACGACATCAGCGGTTTCGCTTGCGCCATCGGCGAACTCGAGCCGGTACCGCGGCCCGTCCTCGACCACTCCGGTCACCTGGCGTCCAAGATGGACATTCCCGCACGCGCCGGCGAGGATCCGCTGCAAATCCGCCCGATGCACCCCGAAATACGGCCCGGCGAACCGTTCCTCGTAGCTGTCCCCGACCGGATACGCGACCACCCGGCGCCCGCCCCGCCAATGCCGGTAGACCAGCTCCGTCGGCACCGCCGAACACGCGGACAGCTCGTCCCTCAACCCGAGCCGCGCCAAGACCCGGGAACCGTTGGCGGACAAGGCCACCGCGGCCCCGATCTCGCGCAGTTCGGCCGACCGCTCGTACACCTCCGCGCCGATCCCGCGCTCCCGCAACGCGAGCGCGAGCGTCAGCCCGCCGATCCCGCCGCCGACTATCGCCACCGAAAGCGCCATGAGCCCTCCTCGCCGTGTACCGATCGGTACAAGGTTGGACGGTACGATGTACCGATCGGTACAGTCAAGAGGTGGACTCCGGAACCGGCCGTCGCGCCGAGCTGCTGCAGCAAGCCGTGGACTACCTCGCGACGCACGGCATCGCGGACCTGTCGCTCGCCCCGATGGGCGAAGCACTGGGGACGAGCAAGCGCATGCTGCTGTACTACTTCGGCAGCCGGGAAAACCTGATCACCGAAGCGATCGCCGCGAGCCGCCCGGACGTCACCGAACTCTTCCACTCAGTGCACGACGAGAAATCCCTCAGCGCCGCAGCACACGCCCTGTGGCACGCGATCACCCGAGGCCGCCAGCAACGGCCGATCCACATCCTGTTCCAGGTACTGGCGCTGGCCCCGACCCAGCCGGAGCGGTACCTGACGGTGGCTCGGGAAGCGATCACCGCGATGGTGGAGCCGTTGGTGCCGGTGTACCGGAAGCTGGGCTACCCCGAACCCGAGGCAGCCGCGCGGGCGAGCTTGCTGATCTCCGGCCTGCGCGGGTTGTGCCTGGACCGGATCGTGACCGGAGACGAGGAGAGGATCGAGATCGCGGCACGAGCGTTGATCGCTACCGCGGTGGCTCCACCCGCCTGACCGACGACGCCTCGCTAACGCTCAAGAACCCCCGGCAACTCCGCCACCGAGCCCAGCACATGCGTCGCCCCGTGGGCCCGCAACGTCGCCTCGTCATGCGCCCCGGTCAGCACCCCCGCCGCCACCGACGCTCCTGCTCGGCGGCCGGTCAGCATGTCGAACCCGGTATCCCCCGCCACCGCGACCGCGCGCACGTCAGTAATCCCCAAGCGCAGCACCGCAGTCAGCACCATGTCCGGGAACGGCCGCCCTCGTCCGCCCGCGTCCGCCGGGCATACCACCAGATCCGCCAGTTCCGTCCACCCGAGCCGCGCCAGCAGCGCATCCCGAGTCCGAGCCGAGAACCCCGTGCTCAAGCACACCCGACGCCCCTGGGCGCGCAACTTGTCGATTGCTTCCTCCGCACCGGGCAGCGGCTCAGCGACCTCAATCGCCCGCGAAGCGAACGCGCTCTCGAAAACCCGGTTCGCCTTCTCCGCAACACCTTCGGCCGGGAACAGCGCCCGGAAGACCTCGATTTTCGACTGCCCCATGGTGTCCCGGACGTAGGCATCCACATCCTCGCGCTCCGGCGAGTCCGCGGGCACCCCCACCGCCTCCAGCGCCGCCGAAAACGCCGCCTCGACCGCGCCGTCGTCGCGGACCGTTGTGCCTGCCATGTCCAGCACGACCAGTTCCACGTTCATCGGACCTTCTCCACTTCCCGCCCGGTCACCGCGTGCACCGCGCTGATCAGGGCCATCGTCTCGATGTCAGCCGCGCTGCAGCCGCGCGACAGGTCGTGCAGCGGCGCTGCGACGCCTTGCAGGATCGGCCCGAGCGCGGTCGCTCCGCCGAGGCGTTCTGCGATCTTGTAAGCGATGTTCCCCGCGTCGAGATTGGGGAACACCAACACATTCGCCCGCCCAGCCACGGTCGAACGCGGTGCCTTCGCGATCCCCACTGCGTCGACGACAGCGGCGTCGAACTGCAACTCGCCATCCACATCAACGCCAGGAAGCCGTTCCCGCACCAGCGAAGTCGCCTGACGAACCTTGTCCACCGCGGAATGCTTGGCACTGCCTTGCGTGCTGAACGACAGCATCGCCACGACCGGCTCGGTTCCGGTCAGCGCGCGGTGCGTTGACGCCGCGCCCACGGCGATATCGGCCAGCGCGTCCGCATCCGGCTCGGGAACCACCGCGCAGTCAGCGAAAGTGAGCGATCGGCCGTCCTGCAACAACATCAGGAAACAACTGCTGAGAGTCCGCACTCCGGGAGCGAGTCCGACGATCCGCAAACCCGCCCGGAGGACATCGGACGTCGGCCGCGTCGCACCCGCCAGGCACGCGTCCACCCGGCCGAGCGCGAGAAGCGCGGCGGAAAGCGCGACCGGATCGGCGCGGACCGTGTCGACCCGGTCGGGGAAGGACGTGGCCAGCCGCGCCAGGACCGCGTCGTCGGCGGCCAGGGCGGCAGTGTCCAGGAAAGGAGGCGCCGGAAAGCCCAGCTCGGCCGCGACAGCGGCGATCTCCGCCGACGGACCCACCAGCACCGGCTCGACCTCACCCCGCTCGACCAGGTGCGCGGCCGCGGTGACGGCGCGCGGGTCAGCACCGTCGGCCAGCGCGATCCGCGGCCGGGCGTCGCCGACGCGTTCCCGCCAGGTCTCGGCCAGAGGGGCCATGGTCATCTCGCAAACTCCCTCGCGGACGGCAGTGCTGCCCGAGCAGGATCTCGGCCGCTGGCCCCCAGCGACAGAGCCAGAAATGTCCCCGTTGACAGGTCCAGAAGCCGCGCGGACTGGACCCGTCGACCGAGCGGTTTCTGGCACTTTCGCGGTGGCCAGTCCTCCCGCACTCTCGGTCGCACCACACACGGCAGATGGGAGCAGGCGATGAAGATCGGTGTGCCTCGCGAGGTCAAGAACCACGAATACCGGGTGGCGGCGACGCCGGCCGGAGTGCACGAGTTCACCTCGGCCGGCCACGAGGTCTTCGTGGAACGCGGCGCGGGCGAGGGCTCGTCCATCCGCGACGAGGACTACGCGGCCGCCGGCGCGAAGCTGCTCGACCACGCGGACGACGTGTGGGGCACCGCGGAAATGGTCCTGAAGGTCAAGGAGCCGGTCGCCGAGGAGTACCACCGGCTGCGGTCCGACCAGCTGCTGTTCACCTACCTGCACCTCGCCGCGAGCGAGCCGTGCACCAAGGCGCTGCTCGACGCGGGCACGACGTCGGTGGCCTACGAAACGGTCCAGCTGCCGAACGGCTCCCTGCCGCTGCTGTTTCCGATGAGCGAGGTGGCCGGACGGCTCGCCCCGCAGGTCGGAGCGCAGACGCTGATGCGCGTCAACGGCGGCCGCGGCGTGCTGATCGGCGGCGTCTCCGGGGTGCCGCCGGCCCGCGTGGTCGTGCTGGGCGCGGGCGTCGCCGGGATGAACGCGGTCGCCGTCGCGGCCGGGACCTGGGGCGACGTCGTGCTGTTCGACAAGAACGTGGACAAACTCCGCGCCGCCGACCGCATGTACCAGGGCCGCATCCGCACAGCCGCGGCGAATGCCTACGCGATCGAGCAGGCCGTACTCGAGGCCGACCTGGTGATCGGCGCGGTGCTCGTCCCGGGCGCGAAGGCCCCGAGCCTGGTGTCCAACGAAACGGTCTCGCGGATGAAGCCGGGCAGCGTGCTGGTGGACATCTCGATCGACCAGGGCGGCTGCTTCGAGGACTCGCGCCCGACGACCCACGCCGAGCCGACCTTCCGGGTGCACGAATCGGTGTTCTACTGCGTGGCCAACATGCCCGGTGCCGTCCCGCACACCTCCACGCACGCGCTCACCAACGTCACGCTCCCCTACGCGCTCGAAATCGCGAACAAGGGCCTCCGCACGGCGGTGCAGGACACGCCCGAACTCCGCGGCGGCGTGAACACGGTGGCCGGGGCGCTGACCTACGAGCCGGTCGCCCGGGCGCACGGCCTGCCCGTCACCGACGTCGCCGACGCGCTGGCCTGAGCCGATCGGCGTGGCGTGGGGTGGGAAAACCGGCCACCGCGAGTTACGTTTCAGCCCACCCCGCTGCACGCCGGCCACTTGGGAGACCACCCTTGCCCCGCACGCTGATCGAGATCGACCGCTCGTCGGACGAACCGCTGTACCGCCAGGTCCGGCGGGCGATCGAGCACGGGATCGCCATCGGCACGTTCGACCCGGCCCGCCGGCTGCCCAGCTCGCGGGAACTGGCCGTCGAACTGGGCGTTTCCCGCAACACGATCAACCTCGCCTACCAGGAGCTGGTCGCCGAGGGCTACGTGGAAAGCCGCGAACGCAGCGGACTGTTCGTCAACGGCGAGATGCGCCCGCACTGCGCGGTGGAGGAACGGGACACCGAATCGCGGATCGACTGGGCGGGCCGGGTTCGCCGGTTCCCGGACGCCGGCGTCGCCCACATCGAGAAACGCACCGACTGGGCCAGCTACCCGTACCCGTTCCTCGCCGGGCAGGTCGACATCACCGCGTTCCCGGCCCGGTCCTGGACGCGCTGCCTCCGCGACTCCCTCTACCGGCCGCACGTCTTCCACAGCCTGCAGGACAGCGTCGGCTCCGACGACCCGATGCTGGTCGAAATGGTCTGCCGCCAGCTGCTGACCACCCGCGGCATCGAAGCGGACCCGGAAGAAGTGCTGATCACCGTCGGCTCGCAGCAGGGCCTCGACCTGCTCGGCCGCGTCCTGCTCGGGCCGGACCAGGTCGTGGGCATCGAAAACCCCGGTTACCTCGACGCCCGGCACATTTTCCTCCGCACCGGCGCCCGCGTGACCGGAATCGACGTCGACTCCCGCGGCCTGCAACCGCCCGAATCGCTCGACGGGATCGACCTTCTCTACCTCACCCCCAGCCATCAGCACCCGACCAACGCGACCCTCAGCATCGGCCGCCGCCGCCAGCTGCTCGCCCAGGCAGCGGCGTCCGGCACCGTGGTGGTCGAAGACGACTACGACAGCGAATTCCGCTACCAGGGCAGTCCCACCCCGGCGTTGAAGGCGCTCGACAACAGCGGCGACGCGGTCTACCTCGGCACCTTCTCCAAATTCCTCTCCCCCGGCCTGCGTCTCGGCTACCTGGTCGGGCCCCGGGAGCTGGTGCGCGCGCTGCGCGAGGCCCGCCGCTACGTCCTGCGCCATCCGCCCGGCCAGCTGCAACGGGCACTGGCGCTGCTCATCGAAAGCGGCGAGTACCACCGTTCGCTGCGCCGCTACCGTACGAAACTCATGCGCAAGTGGACCGCCACCTGCGCCGCGGTCACCGAATACCTGCCGTGGGCCCAGGGTCCGTACCCGCCCGGCGGCGTCAGCCTGTGGATGACCGGGCCGTCCGAACTGGACTGCCGGGTCCTGGTGGCGCGCGCGGAGGAACTGGGAGTCCTCATCGAACCCGGCGACATCTTCTTCCTCGGAGACGATCCGCCGCGCAACCACTTCCGCATCGGCTTCTCCGCCACCCCGCCGTCCGCGATCGACCCGGGGATCCGGCTGCTCGGAGACCTCTGCCGCGAGCTGCTCGGCGGCTGACCGGCGCCCGGGACCGGCCGCCGCGCCTCGATCCTTGACAACTACCTAAAATATATAACATATTGTGCGACGCACGGGAGGCCGTCGGCAGCCGATCCGAAGAAGGCCCCGAAGACGACGAGGAGAACCCCGAGATGCTGCGTTTCGACGGCAAAGTGGCACTGGTGACCGGCGGCGGACGCGGCCTGGGCCGTTCGCACGCCCTGCTCCTCGCCGCACGGGGCGCTTCGGTGCTCGTCAACGACCTGGGCGGCGACCCGACCGGTTCCGGCGCCAGCCCGAGCCCGGCCGACGAAGTCGTCGCCGAGATCAAGGCAGCGGGCGGCACCGCCGCCGCGAACCACGACGACGTCGCCGCCAACGCCGCATCCGTAGTGCAGGCCGCGATCGACGCGTTCGGAAAGCTCGACATCGTCGTGAACAACGCCGGCATCAACGTGCCCGCCCCGATCGGCTCGCCCGGCGCCGTCGACCAGATCCGGCGCCAGATGGAGGTCAACTTCTTCGGCACGGCCGCGATCGCCGCCGCCGCGTGGCCGCACCTGGCCGCCAGCGGGTCCGGCCGCATCGTCAACACCTCGTCGCCCACCATCGTCGGCTGGGAGGGCCAGACTCCCTACGTCACCTCCAAGGCCGCGGTCTTCGGGTTCACCCGGTGCCTCGCCCTGGAAGGCAAGGCGGCGGGCATCCGCGTGAACGCGATCGCGCCGACGGCCTACACCCGCTTGGCCGAGGAAGCCGACATTCCCGACTCGCTCAAGGAAACGCTGAAAGAGAAGATGACGCCGTCCATGGCTTCGCAGCTGGTCGCCTATTTCGCCCACGAAGACTGCGCGGTGACCGGCGAGACCTTCTTGACCCAGGGCGGGCACATGCAGCGCATCGCGCTCACGATGAACGAGGGCTACGCCAACCCGGACACCACCCCGGAGGACATCGCCGAACACCTCGCCGAGATCGTCGACGACGCGACCAGCAAGCCGCTCGGCATCGTGGGCAGCGAGGGCGAGGTCTCGCTGCTCGACATCGTCTAGCGCGCGCCCGCTTCTGGCACCACGCGCGCGTCGCTTTCTGGACCTGTTCGCGGGCCAGCTCCCCCGGCACTGTCGTGGGGGCAGGACACGTGGACAAGGAGGTCCCCTCGTGGGCGAACCCGCGGCATCCGCTCGTCCGGCTCCCGACCTGGTGGTGGTCGGGGGCACGGTGCTGACTCTGGACCGAGGCGGGACGCGCGCGACCGCGCTCGCCGCTCGCGGCGGCCGGATCACCGAGGTCGGCGACGACCGCGCGATCGCCGCCCTCGCCGGTCCCGAAACGACGGTGCTCGACCTGGCCGGGCGCACGGTCGTCCCGGGTTTCGTGGAGTCGCACAACCATCCGTCGTTCTTCGGCATGGCATTGGCGGCCCCGGTCGACGCCGGCAGCCCGCCCAACGACCGGATCAGCGACATCGCCGACCGCGTCCGGCAGGCGGCGCGCGACTTCGGCCCCGGCGAATGGATCAAGGGTTTCCGTTACGACGACACTCTTCTCGCCGACAACCGGCATCCCACCCGGCACGACCTGGACCCGGCGTCGCCGCGCAACCGGGTCCTGCTCACCCATGTGACCGGCCACTTCTCCGTGGCGAATTCGGCCGCGCTGCGAGCGGTCGGCATCACCGCGGCCACGCCCGATCCGCCCGGCGGCGCCATCGCCCGCGACGAACGCGGCGAACCGACCGGTCTCCTCATCGAGACCGCGGCGTTCCTGGTCAACTCCGCGATGCCCGCGCAAGGCCCCGACGAACTGGCCGCGGCGCTCCAACTGGCCGACGCCGAGTACCTGCGCAACGGTGTCACTTCAGTGCACGACACCGGAATCGGCCTGATCGGCGGCGAACAGGAACTCGCCGCGTACCGGATGCTGACCCGCGCGGGGAAGCTGCGCACCCGCATCCACGGCTACCTCTTCCACACCCTCCTGCCCGGCCTCGCCGAGGGCACGCCAGAACCGCCCGATCCGTCCAACCCGGACGGATTCACCATGAACGGCATCAAGATCGTCGCGGACGGCTCGATCCAGGGCCGCACCGGCTGCCTGGCCGAGGGCTACACCTGCGACCCCGACGAGCACGGCATGATGCTGCTCGAGCCGGACGACCTGTCCCGCCGCATCGCCGCGCTCGACGCCGCGGGCTGGCAGGTCGCCGTGCACGGCAACGGCGACGCGGCGATCGACGCCATCATCGACGGCTACGCCCGCCTGGGCGCGCCCGAAGGCACCGGTCGACGGCACCGCATCGAACACTGCCAGACCGCCCGCGAGGACCAGCTCGATCGGATGGCGGAACACGGCATCGCCGCGTCCTTCTTCATCAAGCACGTCTACTACTGGGGCGACCGGCACCGGGACGTGTTCCTCGGGCCGGACCGGGCTCGCCGGATCAGCCCCCTCGCGTCGGCGCGCTCCCGCGGAATCCACTTCGGACTCCACTCCGACACCCCGGTCACGCCGGTGCCGCCGCTGGAGGGCATCTGGTGCGCCGTCGCCCGGCAAACGAGCAGCGGCCAGCTGCTGGGGCCGGAGCAGGCGATCGACGTCGAAGCCGCCCTGCGCGGGTACACGATCGACGCCGCGTATCTGGCCGGAGAGGAAACCCTCAAGGGGAGTCTCGAAGCCGGCAAGCTCGCGGATCTCATCGTGCTGTCCGAGGATCCGACCGCGGTGGACCCGAGCCGGATCCGGGACCTGACCGTCGACGCCACGGTGATCGGCGGACAGGTGGTCTGGCAGCGCGATCCCGTCGCGACCGGAGGCGTCCGATGATCCGGAGCTGGCCGAGCCTGTGCGTCGGGCTCGGCATCCCCGCGGTCGCGATCCTCGGCGGAATCCCCCTGGTGGCGGGCTCGCCCGCGACCGTCGCCGGGTTCCCGCTGGTGTTCTTCTGGATGTTCCTCTGCTTCCCGCTGACCACCCTGTGCCTGTGGATCAGCTGGCGGTTCTTCGACCGTCAGCACTACCCGGCGGACCCGCCCGGCAACGCACCCGCGAAGGAGGACCGGGAATGCTGATTCTCATCGTCGCGGTCGTGATGGGACTGTCGATCCTGCTGGCGCTGTGGGCGGGCCGCTCCTCGCGCGGCGGCGGGATCTCCGAGTTCCTGGTCGGCGGCCGCTCGTTCCCGCCGTGGCTGCTGTACTTCCTGGCCGTCGGCGAGGTGTACAGCATCGGCACGATGATCGGCTTCCCGAGCGGGATCTACGCCCACGGCGCGAGCTACGGAATCTGGTTCCTCGGCTACATCCTGCTCGCCTACTCGCTGGGCTACTTCCTCGCCCCGCTGGTCTGGCGCGCCGCGCGCAAGCACGACGCGATGACCGTCCCGGACGTCTTCGGCCGCCACTACGGCAGCCGGACGCTCGAGCTGATCACCTGCGTCACGATGCTCATCGCGCTCGTGCCGTGGGGCCAGTACCAGTTCATCGGCCTGCAAGTCGTGCTGAGCAACCTCGGGCTGAAACTGACGCCCGTGCAGTGCGTGCTGCTGGCCGGGATCATCGCGTTCGCCTACATCGCCGTGTCCGGCATCCGCTCCCCCGCGTTCGTCTCGATCCTCAAGGACGCGTTCATGCTGCTCGGGGTGGTGCTCGTCGGCCTCGCCGCGGTGCTGGTGGCCGGCGGGACGTCCGGGGTGACCGGGCCGGAGGCGCTGGCCAGGGCGCAAACCACGATGGGCGGCCCGGATCTGTGGTTCGCGATGACCACGATCCTGTTCCAGAGCGTGGTCTTCTACCTCGGCTTCGGCGGCGCGTACGTGTTCCCGGCGCGTTCGGAGCGGGCGGTGAAGAGTTCGACGGTGTGGATGCCGCTGTACATGCTGATCTACCCGTTCCTCGTCTTCGCTGCCTACTACGGGCTGAAACAGCACCCCGGGTTGAAGAATCCGAACACGGTCTTCATGGTGACCGCGAAAGGCCTTCTCCCGGAACCGGTTCTGGGCCTCGTGGCCGCCGGTGCCGCGCTGTCCGGCGTGCTGGTGCTGTCCGCGACGGCGCTGGCGATCGGCGGCATGGTCAGCCGAAACCTGGCCCCGAACGTCCGCCCCGCGGCACAACGGCGGTGGACGGTCGTGGCGGTGGCGGTCTTCCTGGTGCTCGCCGCCGTGCTCACGCTGACCGCTTCGACGCTCATGCTCACCGTGCTGAACCTGACCTACAACCTGCTGGCCCAGGTCGTGCCGGGCTGGCTGGCGATCCTGTTCGCCCGGCGGGTGCGCACGGCCGCGATCGCGACCGGCATGGTGGTCGGCGTGGTGACCGCGGTCGTCCTGTACGCCACCGGCATCACGCTCGGCGGCCTCAACACCGGTCTCGTGTCGATGGGCGTGAACCTGGTGATCGTGTTCGGCTGGAGCCTGCTCGCTCCCGGCAAGAAGCGTTCTCCGATCGCGTTGGAGCGTCGCGAACCGGCCAGGGCCGCGCCGGTCACCCAACCAGCCGGCTAGCGGCGGGCGAGCAGATCGAGGATCTCGCGGAAGGCGCGGAACCCCGTGCCTTCCGCGGCGTCCAAGGCCAAACTCCGGCGGTAATACGCACTGAGATCGAGCCCGACCCCAATGCCGTACACCTCCGTCTCGCCCCGCTCCAACCCGTCGGCCACCCGCACCAGATGGCGGTCGAGGTAGCGCTCCTCGTTGGCCAGCGCGGTCGCTCCGTCCATCGGGCTTCCGTCCGACAGCACGAAAACCAGCCGCCGCCGGGCCTCCCACGCCTGCGCCCGTTCCGCAGCCCACGCGAGCGCTTCGCCGTCGATGCCCTCGCGGAACAGATCAGCTTTGAGCAACGCCGCGACATCCCGCCGAGCGCGCCGCCAGGGCGTCGCAGCGTCCTTGAACACCAGGTGCCGACGCTCATTGAGCCGCCCCGGCTGCTTCGGCCGCCCGGCGCGCAGCCAATCCCGCCGCGCGCGGCCACCGTGCCAGGCACCGGTGGTGAAGCCGAGGATTTCGCACCTCGCACCGGCGAGATCGAGCGCGCGAGCGAAGAGATCGACCAGCACCGCAACGGTTTCCCGGTGCGCCTTCATCGAACCCGAGCAATCGATCAGGAACGTGACCAGGACGTCGGCGACCGGTTCGGTCCGCTCGACCCGGAACACGCGATGGTCCGCGGGCGTCGCGATCAACCGCGCGAGGGCCCGGCCGTCGATCTGGCCTTCCTCCTGCGCGCCGTCCCACCCGGACCGTTCCGGCTCAGCGAGCACCGCCGTGAGTTCACGCGCCAGCCGTGCCACGTTGACGCCCTGCTTAGCGACCCGTGCGTCCAACTGGTCGCGCAGCTCCCGCAACAATTCCGGCCGCACCAGCGGACCGGCCCGGTCCTCCCGGTCGTAGGCGGTGGTGAAAACCCGATACGACCCGGCCGCCACCGGTCCTTGATGGTCGCCGAGACGCGCGGTGCCGCCTTCCTCGCTGCCGGTTTCATCGTCGAAATCCAGCAGCAACGCATACGCCGCAGCGTCTTCCTCGTCCTCGTCCTCGGATTTCTCGGATTTCTCCGGCTCCAGCAACCCGGCGACCGTCTCGGCCAGCGCCCGTGCGTGCTCGGCGAACGCGGCCTGATCAGCCCGGCTCCGCCGGAGGCCGGCCAACTGCGCCCCGAGCATCGGCGCGATCGCCGCCCGGGTCGCTTCGATCAGATCCTCGGTCTCCGCCACGACCGGTTCGCCGGTGATGCGCGCCCGCGCGACCTGCGCGACGGTGTAAATCAGCACGCCGCGCGCGGATTCGGTCAGTCCATTGTGGTGCGCCGACAGCGACCATCGTTCGTGCCGCCGCCGCAAATTCGCTGTCACGCCGGGAAAACCGGCCGGAACCAACGACTCGACCCGGAACTGCTCCAGCAGCTCGAACAGCAGCCGCTCGACGCCGCCTTCCGGCCGCAGCCGGCGGTGCAAGTCCCGATCCGACCGGCTCAGGTGCAGCGCCATCCCGTCCGCCGCGCCCCGGAAGGACTGCACATCCTCGTCGTCGGCGCGCAAATGCGGGGCAGGCATCGGCACCGGACGGATGCCGCGATGCAAGCGCCCGCCCCGGAAATGCGCGTCCGGCGACCCGCTGACCGCCCGGATCGCCGCCGCGGACAGCTCCTCGACCCGCTGGCGGGCCCGGGTCTCCGGCGTGCTCACGCCGCGGCCAGCTCCAGATCGAAGCAGCGCTGGAAGTATTCGGCGACGACCGGCCGTTCGGCCTCGTCGCATTTGTTGAGGAAGGTCAGCCGGAACGCGAGCGCCGGATCGCCGAAGATCTCGCAGTTCTCGGCCCACGTGATGACCGTGCGCGGCGACATCAGCGCGGACAGATCGCCGGCCCGGAACCCCTCGCGGGTCAGCCCGGCGACCGCCACCATGGCCTCGACGAACTGCCCGGACAGCCGCGGCACGCGCGCCCGGACGATCGCGATTTCCTCTTCGGGCGGCAGGTAATCGAGCGCCGCGACGATGTTCCACCGGTCGATCTGCGCGTGGTTGAGCCGCTGAACCCCGTGGTAAAGCCCGTTGAGGTTGCCCAGCCCCACCGTGTTGGCGGTGGCGAACAGCCGGAAGCCCGGATGCGGGCGCAGCACGGTGTTGCTGTCGATCAGCGTGAATGTGCCGTCCCGTTCGAGCAGCCGCTGGATGACGAACATGACGTCCGGCCGTCCCGCGTCGTACTCGTCGAGGATCAGCGCGATCGGCCGCCGCAGCGACCACGGCAGGATTCCTTCGCGGAATTCGGTGACCTGCTTGCCTTCGCGCAGCACCACCGCGTCCTTGCCGACGAGGTCGAGCCGGCTGAGATGGCCGTCCAGATTCACCCGCAGGCACGGCCAGTTCAGCCGCGCCGCGACCTGTTCGACGTGCGTGGATTTGCCGGTTCCGTGCAGTCCCTGCACGAGCACGCGCCGGGTGTGCGCGAATCCGGCCAGCAACGCGAGCGTCACGTCCGGGTTGAACCGGTAGGCCGGGTCGATCTCGGGCACGTGCTCGTCGGGCTCGGAAAAGCCCGGGACCACCAGGTCCGAGTCGAGGCCGAACGTGTCGCGCACGGCGATCCGGGCGTCGGGGCCGTTGCCGCACAACGGGTTCATCGGAAGACCTCCGTCAGGACGGGATGCTGTCGGCGTCGTCGGCCGCCCCCTCGGCCTCGACCTCCTTGATCGCTTCGGCGGCCCGCTGCAACGCGGGAAGCGCCTGCAAAGCCTTGTCGGCGGTGAGCCGCATGACCGGGGCCTGCACCGCGACCGCCAGGTTGGACCGCCCGGTGCGGCTGGGCACCAGCACCGCCACGCACACGAGCCCGGGCAGGAATTCCTCGTCGTCCAGCGCGAAACCGTCGCGCCGGATCCGGGTGAACTCCTCCTCCAGCGCGTCGAGATCGGTGACCGTCTTGGGGGTGTACTGCTTGAGCGGCGCGTGCGCCAGCAGCTTGCGCCGCTGCGCCGGGCTCATCTGCGAGAGGATGATCTTGCCGCTGGCCGAGCAGTGGATCGGCACGCGCGAACCGGGCCGCAGGTAGAACCGCAGCGGCTCGGGCGTCTCGACGCGGTCGAGGTAGACGATTTCGCTGCCGGACAGCGCGGTGATGTTGCAGCTCTCCCCCAGCTCGTCGACCAGATGCTTGAGCACCGCGCGCCGCGCGCCGTGGTGTGTCGCGTTGAGCAGCAGGTTCTCCGCGAGACGGCGCAGCCGGTCGCCGGTGCCGTAATGGCGTCCGTCGGCCTGGCGCACGAGCAACCCCGCGCCCTCCAGCTGCTGCAGCATCCGGTGCAGCGTCGGCTTCGGCAGGCCGGTCTCCTCGACCAGGCTCTGCAGAGTCACCAGCTGGTCCTTCGCCGCGATCAGCTCGAGCAGCGAGAACAGCCGCATGGTCGGGGTGTCTCCGTCGAGGCCCGCGCCGTCCGGCTCGCGCACGAGTTCCACGGCGCTGGTCTTCCGCAACTCACTCACGTTCCGAAAACTAGCACATCCCGTCTCGTTTTCCATCAACTGCCGGTTGACCTGCCGGACGCCGCGCCTTATGGTCCGTCGTGTTCAGCTTTCACGAACCTCACGTACCGAAAACCAAGACTTTCAGCGTCGAAGGAGTTCAACCATGGCGGAGAGGAAGACGGGCGACGGCCGCACCGTCGCCAGCGGGACGGCGAAGATGACCCCGTCGGAGGCCTTCGTCGAGACGATGGTGGCCAACGGCGTCACCGACATCTTCGGCATCATGGGCTCGGCCTTCATGGACGCGATGGACATCTTCGCGCCGGCCGGCATCCGGCTCGTCCCGGTCGTGCACGAGCAGGGCGCCGCGCACATGGCCGACGGCTACGCCCGGGTCAGCGGGCGGCACGGCGTGGTGATCGGGCAGAACGGCCCGGGCATCAGCAACTGCGTCACCGCGATCGCCGCGGCGTTCTGGGCGCACAGCCCGGTCGTGATGATCACGCCGGAGGCGGGCACGATGGGGACCGGGCTGGGCGGCTTCCAGGAGGCCAACCAGCTGCCGATGTTCCAGGAGTTCACCAAGTACCAGGCCCACGTCAACAACCCGAACCGGATGGCCGAGTACACCGCGCGGGCCTTCGACCGGGCGCTCTCGGAAATCGGCCCGACCCAGCTGAACATCCCGCGCGACTTCTTCTACGGCGAGATCGAGACCGAGATCCCGGAGCCGCAGCGGCTCGACCGCGGCCCCGGCGGCGAGAAGAGCCTCGCCCAGGCCGCCGAACTGCTGGCCACCGCCGAGTTCCCGGTCATCATCTCCGGCGGCGGGGTCGTCATGTCCGACGGCGTCGAGGAGTGCAAGGCGCTCGCCGAACGCCTCGGCGCGCCGGTCGTCAACAGCTACCAGCACAACGACAGCTTCCCGGCCAGCCACCCGCAGTGGTGCGGCCCGCTCGGCTACCAGGGCTCCAAGGCCGCGATGAAGCTCATCTCGCAGGCCGACGTGGTGATCGCGCTCGGCACCCGGCTCGGGCCGTTCGGCACCCTGCCGCAGCACGGCATGGACTACTGGCCCAAGAACGCGAAGATCATCCAGATCGACGCGGACCACAAGATGCTCGGCCTGGTCAAGAAGATCACCGTCGGCATCTGCGGCGACGCGAAGGCCGCCGCGGCGGCGCTGACCGAGCGGCTCGCCGACCGCACGCTCGCCTGCGACGCCACCCGCGGCGAACGCGCCGCCCGCACCAAGGCCGAGAAGGACGCGTGGGAAGAAGAACTCACCGCGTGGACCCACGAGAAGGACCCCTACTCCCTCGACATGATCGCCGAGCAGGAGCAGGAGGAGGGCAACTGGCTGCACCCGCGCCAGGTCCTGCGCGAACTGGAGAAGGCCATGCCGCCGCGGGTGATGGTCTCCACCGACATCGGCAACATCAACTCCGTGGCGCACAGCTACTTGCGCTTCGAGGAGCCGCGTTCGTTCTTCGCGCCGATGTCCTTCGGCAACTGCGGCTACGCGCTGCCGACCATCATCGGCGCCAAGGCCGCCGCGATGGACCGGCCGGCGATCGCGTACGCCGGCGACGGCGCGTGGGGCATGAGCATGGGCGAGGTCATGACTGCGGTGCGGCACGACATCCCAGTCACCGCCGTCGTGTTCCACAACCGCCAGTGGGGCGCGGAAAAGAAGAACCAGGTCGACTTCTACGACCGCCGTTTCGTCGCCGGAGAACTGGAAAGCGAGAGCTTCGCCGGGATCGCGCGGGCGATGGGTGCCGACGGCATCGTCGTGGACAAGCTCGAGGATGTCGGCCCAGCGCTGAAGAAGGCCGTCGACGCGCAGATGAACGAGGGCCGCACCACGGTCATCGAGATCATGTGCACCCGCGAGCTGGGCGACCCGTTCCGCCGCGACGCGCTCAAGAAGCCGGTGCGATTCCTGGAGAAGTACCAGGACTACGTGTAAGCACTCGTCGCGAGCCGAGAACCGGCCGGGCCCCGCGCCCGGCCGGTTCTTTCGCGTCCCGGCCCGCAATCTGGCACCGGTGATCGGCCGCTTTCTGGCTCTGGGCGGGGGCCAGAAAGATTGCGATCGTCGACACATTCCCGTTCTCGCAACACACAGGAGGTCGCCAGGTGAACGTCACGGAGCTGCGGGCCACGGCCCGCCGACACCTCGGGCCGCACTTCACGCGCAAGGACACCTGGCAGAGCGACTTCCCGGTGTTCGTCCGCGGCGAGGGCAGCTATCTGATCGACACCGAGGGCCGCCGCCACCTCGACGGTCTCGCCGGGCTGTTCTGCGTCAACATGGGCCACGGCCGCGCGGACATCGCCAAGGCCGCGGCCGAGCAGGTCGGCACCCTCGCCTACGCGAGCAACTGGGGCTCGGCGCACCCGCCGTCGATCGAAGCCGCCCGGATCATCGCCGACCTCGCCCCCGGCGACCTCGGCACCACGTTCTTCGTGAACTCCGGTTCGGAGGCGGTCGAGACCGCGCTGAAGTTCGTCCGGCAGTACCACCGCAGCCAGGGCGCGCCCGAGCGGACGAAGATCATCAGCCGCGAAATGGCTTATCACGGAACGACGATGGGCGCGCTGTCGGTCACCGGGCTGCCCAAGATCAAGGAGCCGTTCGGCCCGCTGCTGCCGGGTGTCCGGCACGTCCCGAACACCCTCGGCTTCACCGGCGACTGCGGCCCGGCCGACCAGCTGGACTGCGTCCGCGCCATCGAAGCGGTGATCCTCGAGGAGGGCCCGGAGACGGTCGCCGCTGTCTTCGCCGAACCGGTGCAGAACGGCCGGGGCGCGCTGGTCCCGCCAGAGGGCTACTGGCCGGCGCTGCGGGCGCTGTGCGACAAGTACGGCATCCTGCTGGTCTCGGACGAGGTCATCTGCTCGTTCGGCCGCCTCGGCCACTTCTTCGGCCACGGCCTCACCGGCGTGGTCCCGGACCTGATCACCTTCGCCAAGGGCTCCACCTCGGGCTACGCCCCGCTCGGCGGCGTGATCGTGCGCGAGCAGCTGGTCACCGAGCTGTACGACTCCCCGAAGGGCGGCGTCTTCACCCACGGCGCGACCTGGGGCGGCCACCCGGTCTCGACGGCCATCGCGGTCGCCAACATCAGCGCGATGCGCGACGAAAAGGTGCCCGAGCACGTCCTGGAAGAAGGCCCGAAGCTGCACACGGCGCTGGAGGCGCTCAAGGACGCGCACCGGTGCGTCAAGGACGTCCGCGGCACCGGGTTCTTCTACGCGATCGAGCTGATGGCCGACCGCGACGGCGGCCGCGAGCTGACCGACCAGGAGTCGCTGACGGTCCTGCGGGAGGTCCTGCCGGAGTCGTTCCGCCGCACCGGGGTCATCCTCCGCGGTGACGACCGGGGCGCGACCATGCTGATGATCTCGCCGCCGCTGGTGGCCGACACGGACGTGCTGGACGAGCTCCTGCACGGCGTCGACGGCATGCTCACCGACGTGGAGAAGGCGATCCAGCCCTGACGGATAGCCAGGACGGGCGCTGGGTACCTCGCAGGTTACGGGGCACCCGGCGCCCGTCGTGCTGTCCGGGACCGGTGCGTTCTGGTCCCAGAGCATCGGTGGTATCTGGCTCTCGCGGAGGGGCCTGTCCCTTCTTACGGTGACGGGAACCACACAGCAGCTCTCAGCGACATCGCGGCGGCGGCCGGCGCGGGGACATCGAGGTCCCCCGGCGCCGCCGGAAGGAGGAGACGTGGGTTCTGCACCGGAAACAGCCGCCGAGAGCGGCCTCAAACCCGGCCTCAAGCAACGCCACATGAATCTGATCGCCCTGGGCGGCGTGATCGGGGCCGGCCTGTTCGTCGGAAGCGGCGTGGTCATCCAGTCGGCCGGGCCCGCGGCGGTGGTCTCGTTCCTGATCGCCGGGCTGATCACCGTCCTCATCATGCGGATGCTGGCCGAAATGACCGTCGCGCGGCCCGCGCTCGGCTCGTTCTACGTCTACGCCAGGGAGGCGATGGGCAACCGGGCCGGCTTCACCGTCGGCTGGATGTACTGGTACTTCTTCGTGATCGTGGTGGCCGTCGAAGCGGTCGCCGGCGGCCGGATCCTGCAGCTGTGGCTGCCGAACGTGCCCCTGTGGGTGCTGAGCCTCGGCCTGCTCCTGCTGCTCACCGCCACGAACCTGGTGTCGGCTCGGTCTTACGGCGAGTTCGAGTACTGGTTCTCGTCCATCAAGGTCATCGCGATCGTCGTGTTCCTGGTGGTCGGAGCCCTGTACCTGTTCGGCGTCTGGCCCGGCTCGCACGGAGGCGTCGGCAACCTGGTCTCGCACGGCGGTTTCGCCCCGATGGGCATCGGCGCCGTGCTGGCCGCGGTGGTTCCGTGCGTCGGCTTCTACACCGGCGCGGAGATCGTCACCATCGCCGCGGCGGAGTCCGCCGAACCGCGGCGCGCGATCGCCAAGGCCATGCGCTCCATCGTGTTCCGCGTGGTGCTGTTCTACGTCGGCTCGGTCTTCGTCGTGGTCGCGGTCAAGGCGTGGAACGCGCCTGACACCGCCGTCAGCCCGTACGCCGCGGTCCTGGACGTCCTGGGCATCCCCGCAGTCGCGACGATCATGAACGCGATCGTCCTGACCGCGGTGCTCTCCTGCCTCAACTCGGCGCTCTACACGTCCTCGCGGATGCTGTTCGCGCTGACCCGCAACGGCGACGCCCCGAAGATGTTCACGAAACTGTCCCGCAGCGGCGTCCCCCGCCGTGCCATCCTCGCCGGGACGATCATCGGTTACGTCTCCGTCATCGCCGCTTACACCTCGCCGAACCTCATCTTCCAGTTCCTGGTGAACTCCTACGGTGCGGTCGCGCTCTTCGTGTACCTGGCCATCGCCCTGGCCCAGGTCCGCCTGCGAAAGCGCCTGCAGAACACCGACCCGGGAGCGCTGGGCCTGAAGATGTGGCTGTTCCCGTGGCTCAGCTACGCGACGATCGCGTTGATGGCGGCGGTCATCCTGGCCATGGCGTTCCTCCCGTCGACCCGCTCGCAGTTCTGGCTCAGCGCGGTGACCCTGACGCTGATCCTGATCGCGTACCAGTTCCGGAAGCGCCGCCCAGTCGGTCCCGCGGTGACGGCGGAGACGGACTCCTCGCGAGGAGAGGCCGGAGTCGCTTCACCCTGACGATTCGCCAGCCGGGTGCGTGGTCCTTCGGGGAGGCCACACACCCGGCTGGACCGTTCTCGTCCCGGCTGGCACCCCTCGATGCCGCGATTCTGGACCTACCGCCACGGCCAGACGTACCGCAAGGTAGAGCGGTCCGCCCGCGCCGTGGAGGTCTGATGCCGCACCCGTCCTTAGCCCGCCGATGACCTTCTGGCAGCTGCCCCCCGCGGCGATGGCCTTCGCCGTCGCCGCTTTGCTTGCCGGCGGCCTGATCCGCGGCTACTCCGGCTTCGGCGCGTCCCTGGTGTGGGTGAGCTGCCTCTGCCTGGTGCTCCCGCCGCCCGCCGTCGTCCCGAGCACGCTCCTGCTGGAAGTAGCCGCCAGCGTGTCGCTGCTGCCCAAAGCCTGGCCAGACGCCCACCGCCCATCCGTCCGCTGGCTGCTCACCGGCGCACTTCTCGGCCTGCCGCTCGGCATCTGGCTCCTCGCCGCCCTGCCCGAACGAGCAACCCGACTGACCGTCGGACTCGCCGTCGGAGTCTCCGCGCTAGCCCTGGCCTTCAGCCACCGAACCCGCCGTCTGCCCGGCCGCGCGGCCTGCGCCGGCATGGGAACAGCCTTCGGAGTCCTCAACGGGGCCTGCGGAATGGGCGGTCCGCCAGTAGTCCTGATGTACCTGGCGTCCCCGCTGCCGATGGCGGTGAATCGGGCGAGCCTGGTCGTCTTCTTCCTGGCCGCCGACTCGATGACAGTCGCCACCGCGGGCACCGGCGGCCTGCTCACCTCCGACGTCCTCTGGCAAACCGCACTGTTCCTCCCCATCGCCCTGGCCGGAGTCGCCGCCGGAACCTGGCTGTACCGCCACGGCGGCGGCGATGTCCGCCGGATCGTACTGGGAATCCTCGCCGTGCTGTCGCTTGCGTTGGTAGGCCAGGCGGTCGTCGCGTGACCCGCTCCGTACTCCCCTCGATGGCGCTGCCCCTCTCGGAGACCTGGCAGGCGAACGCATGATCCTCGGCGCACTGGCCGTCGCCTTCGCGGGCTTCATCGGCGGCCTGACCGGATTCGGCGCGTCCTTGGTCGGCACTCCCCTGCTGTTGCTCATCGGATTGCCGCTGCCGCAGGTAGTCGTGATCAACCTCTTCGCGACGATGATCACCAGGCTCGCCGTCCTCCACCGCGAACGAAACCACATCGACTGGCGCCGCGTAGCGATCCTCGGCGCAGCAAGCCTCCCCGGCGCAGCCGCCGGCGCACTCACCCTGCACCTGCTGCCGCCCCACGCCCTCCGCATCCTGGCCGGCACCGTGGTCGTGCTTTCCGGCCTGCGCCTGCTTCTCCGCCCCACCCGCGAAGCCCACCCCGCGACCACCGTCAAACAAACGGTCGCGGGCCTACTAGGCGGCTACCTCTCCACCACAACGTCCCTGAACGGCGCCCCACCCGCCGTCCTGCTCGCCTCGGCAAAAGTCCCGCCAAGAACCTTCGTCGGAGACCTGGCAGGCTATTTCGTAGTCACGAACTGCCTGTCGCTGCTCCTCCTGGTCACCGCAGGCCAACTCGACACCACCGCCCTAGGCGCCCGACTCCCGATCCTGGTCCTGGCCGCCCTAGCCGGCAACATCCTCGGCGGCCGCCTCATCGGCCGAGTCCCCCGCACGGTGTTCGACAGGGCAATCGTCGGGCTGATCGTGGTGTCCGGCCTCGTCACAATGATCGGCGCCTGACCTCAGTTCTCGCTGACAGGTTCCCCACGGCTGCCCCCGCCGAGCCCCTTTAATCGACCACGCGAATGCGATGACTCCAGCCGGAGCGCGGACCCCGTTCCGCCAAATCGTCCGCCTGGCAAGATCAGCCGCATGCTCCCGGTGACCACGGGAATCTTGGCTTGCCCCTCACCCTCAGGCCGATGACCTGCGGATACTTACACTGGATCCCGGATGTCCAGAACAGATGATCCTCTCATGCGAACCTCCGGCGCTCTTCCACACCCCCCTGAAAAGACGTGTCCCGCCGTCGTATACTCTCTTCATCAGCAAGTCCGAGTGGCGGAATGGCAGACGCGCTAGCTTGAGGTGCTAGTGTCCTTAACGGACGTGGGGGTTCAAGTCCCCCCTCGGACACACACATTATTCACCCGTGGAGAGGCCGTCAGATCGACGGCCTCTTTTTCGTGGTCGAACCGCAGGTCAAGAGCAAGGTCCCGGTAGAGCTGGGCCAGCTTCCCCGGTTCCGAGTCGGTCAGCGCAGCGCCGATGTCGCCGAGCGAGTCGATCATCGCGTAGACCTCGGCCTCGCTCAGCCCGGCGGGCTCTCCCCGGTTCGCCAGCTCGGCCTGCGCCACCGCTCTATCCGCCTGCGCCTGGTTGATGCTCTCTACGACCGCCGCCGGGTCGATCCCAGCCGCGATGGCGTCCTGGAACCGCCGAATCTTGGCCTCGGCCTCCTCCAACCGCCGCCGAACTGCGCCGTCACTCCCTGACTTGGCCGCAGGCTGCGCCTCCAGCAGCCGCTTCACGGTCCGATCCACGTTCTTCGGATCGAACAGCTCCCCAATCCAGCCGTTCACCGCATCCCGTAGAGGCTCTTCCCGCAGGTAGATCGTCGGCGGGTGACTCGCCAAGGCCGGTGAGCCCGGAGCAAGCGTCCGCGCGGGGCACCGGTAGTACATGCCGTGCTTGCGCGGACTGCCCTCCATCTTCCGTCCGCACGCCACACAGCGAATCAAGCCGCGGAACAAGTACTGGTGCTTGACCGCGCGCGCAGACCGCTCGGTCTTCCGCGCGGTCCGGAGTCCACCAGCGGCTTTGGAACGGCGCAGCAGCTGAGCCCGCGTGAAGTCCTCCACTGAGATGATTTCCGGGTGCGCAGGCTTGCGCGAGCGGACAACGCGCTCCGGTGCTGCCCGCTTGAACCGCACGACGTTCCCGGCCGCCACGTCCTCCGGATCCAACAGCATCTCTTGCCGCGTCCAACGCCCGAAGAACGCGTAACCGGTGTACCGCGGGTTCTCCACGATCGACCGCACCGTGCTGCCCTGCCAGCCGTCCGCGAACCGGTGCCGGTTCTGCGCTGGCTTGTGCGCCGACGGGCACGGAATCCCGAGCCGGTTCAGCTCATTGGCGATCGCCCGGTCACCCCAGCCGTCCAGGTAGGCGGCGAAGATCCGCCGGACCACATCCGCGGCGAACTCGTCCACATCCAGCAATCGCAGCCGGAACCCCTCCGCCGCCTTCCGCGGATTCGGATGCGGTCCGCCGTCGACCACCACGTATCCGTATGGTGCGCGGCCACCTTGATGACGGCCCTCGTTGATCACCTGCGTGTCCATCGCCGCCCGCACCCGGGCTTGCACGTGCTGCCGCTCCGACTCGCTCATCCCGCCGAGCACGCTCATCAGCATCTTGTGCGATGGATTCCGCGGATCGAACCTTCCACCCAGCTCTGGCACCCACAGGTCCACTCCGTACGCCGCGAACCGCGGTGCGATCAGCGAGAACTGGTTGCCGAACCAGCACCGCGTGCCCTCACCGACGACGATGGCATTCCAGCCGCGACGCGGATCCTTGAGCGCAGCCAACAGCCGCGAAGCCTCATTTCTCCGCTCCCACGGGACTGACCGCGACTGACCTACGTCGAAATACTCGGTGGTCACGCGCCCGCCGAACGGCTCCACGAACTTCCGCGCGTTCCCGAGCTGCCAGCCCAACGAAGTCTCCGGGTCCTGGTTGTCCTCCGTCGAGCACCGCCCGTAGAACGCGACCGGCCCGATGCCCTCGTCGACCGGCTCGACCGCCTGGACACCCAGAATCTCGTCCAGCGTCGCCCACGGGTCACTGATGAAATCAGCCGTCATGCTGCACCCCCTCGACCGGTTCCAGGACCGGAACCGCAGTCAGTTCGATCAGGATCGCCAGCAGTGCTCGTGCCGCAGGCACGGTCAGTGTCGGCGTCTTCACTGGCAGGATAACCCGAACGTCGCTGGATGAGGTTTCGCGGCGCGTCATGATTCGGTACCCCCGCCCACCTCGCCGGCTCGTGTTCGTTCTCGGTCGATCGATGCACTGATTTCAGCCCTCAGGTAGCCCCGAACCTGCCTGACATGCCCGTCCTCGCCGGATACTCGCCCGCGCCTGCCCTGGCAGCCAAGGTCCGCCATCAGCTGTGCGAACTCCTTCGCGTCCACCGCCAACGCCTCGACCAGCTCAGCTGTCGGGATGAACTCCCGCTCGTCGCCATCCAGGTAGGCAGCGAGAGACGCGAGCGGCTCTGGCAGCACGGCAGGCGCTGCGGCCTCTGCCTGCGCGAGCACCTTCAAGGTGTTCTCCAGCGCCAAGTCCGTCCCGGCCGCGTGCCCGGTCAGAGTCCCCTCAGCTTCACGCAGCTCCCGACCACGGCGACAGATCGTCTGCCAATCCTCATTCGGCATGTAGTACGTCCGCACAGTCAGCGCCAGCACATCCCCACCAGCCTGCGCATCCCCGTCCGGCCGGAGAATCCCAACCCCCTTATGCGACGCCAGCAACCGACTGCTGTCATACCCCCGCGTGTTCATCTGCTCACCGAGCACGATGTTGCTGTCCCGCCAATCCATGACACGCAACGCGAACCGCGACCCAAGCACCGCCCGCAGGCCAGACGGAATCGTCTTCGAGTCCGGCCGCTGGGTAGCCAACACCAACACAATCCCCGCCGCCGGACCCTTCTTAGCCAGCCACGTCAACAACTCGCCGACGTACTCGCCCGCCGTCAACGTCTTGCCCTCGACCTTGACCGGCGTCCGGTCCTCCAGCGGAACCTGCACCTCGTCCACGAAAATCGCCGTGATCGGCATATCCAGCGCCCGGTCCCGCGACATCGCCGGCGTCACCTTCGACTCCGGACACGTCTCGTCGTCCAGTTCCCGCATCCGCCGGAATCGCCCCTGCACCTCGCCGACCAGCTCCACCAGCCACCCGACCAGCGCCAACACGTGCTCCGGCTCATCACCCGACATGAACCGATGCGCGACGCGCCCAGCCGCGTCCCAGTCCTTCCCAGCCTTGAAATCCGCCACATAGAGCCGTGTGAACGGGTCAAGCACCAGCCCAGCCGCAGCCAACCGCGCCGCGAATGTCTTGCCCTGCCGAGGAATCGCCCCAACCAGCAACGACGTCCACACCAACGGAAGATCCACCCGCCGGTCCCGCGCATCCCGTCCGAACGGGACCGGCCGCCACGCATCCCACCGCGCCGCGTCGAGCAACGGTGTCCTCCGCGGAGCCGATGCGTACGGATCCTCATCGGCAACCCACATCGCGACCCGGCCAGCGTGCCCGCCGTTACCGCGCACCCGCTCCACGATCAGCTGCACCTCATCCACTGCGAGCGCCGACGCCAGCGCCTCCCGGTTCTTGATCACGTCCGCGGCCTTCCGCGTAGCCGGAAGATCCACGGTGATCGCCCAGCCGTCGCCCATCCGCGTCGCGCGCTCGACCAGCCGCAACGTCTCGTCCTTGCCGACCAGCTTCGCGTCCCGGAACGCGTCGACCAGCACCTGCGGATCCATCGTCCAGCGCAACGTCCGCGGCCCGGCCAGCACCGCCTTTCGTCCCGGACTCCCTTCGCGCTGCCGTCCGAGCACGGCCAACGCAACCGCCAAGACTCCACCGACAATCCAAAGAGCAACGATGCCGTAGACCAGGTCAGCCAGCAGCGTCACCGCAGCCGCACCAGCCACAACCGCACCGGTGACCTTCCACCGAAACAATGTCAGCGCCCGGATATCGGCGAACTTGTCCGCCAGCTTCTCGGACTGTTCCGCCGCCTCCCGGAAGTCCCGAACGGTCACCCAAGCTCGCCACCACCGCGCAGCCGCGACCAACCCACGCGCCACCGCGCCCAAACAACGGAACGGCGAACGCGCCACACCCGCAACGAAGTCCTTCGCCGCTTGCCGTATCTGGTTCCGGTCCTTTAACCACGTCGGCACCCACCGCGACCGCAGCCACCAGGACTCAAGCCGCTTCCGCGGACGCGGCTGAGGCAACGTGTCATCCACCAACTCGCCATCGAGTATCGGATCAGCCTTGACCAGCGCGTCGTCAGCCATTGGCCACCTCCGCGCGCAAGGCCCGAGCCAACCGCGGTGACAACCCGCGCGAACACCCGGTCTCCTGCCGAACCCACGCCGGCGTGATCTCCACACCCGGAGCCCAAGCCGCCCGCGCCTCGGCGAGATAGTCCGCGAACAGCTTCCGCCGCCCGCCCTCGACCGGCCGAACAATTCGACGCTCACCAGCAGCCACCAGCACAGCATCGGTCAGCTTGTCCCGAAGATCCGTGACCGCCTCCACCGCCACGAACACCACCAGCGGCGGAACGGAATGCAACACGATCGCCGCAGCCTCACCGGCCATGAACGACGTCCAGGTGTTCATGACATACGTCGCCGCGAGCGTGAACCACTTCGCCCGCCGCACCCACGGACCAGTCCGCACCTGGTACCGCGCCGTCACCTGCTCCGCCCGGAGAATCGCCAGCAGTACCAACGAAACAGTGGGATCCAGAACCCATGCAGCCAGCCACGGCAACGACCAAACCGCCGTGGCCGCCGACGCGAAGGTCTGCACGTTCGTCATCGTGAAGCCCAGCCCGAGCACGATCCCGGACCACGCCATCCAGTCAACCTGCCGCCGTACCCGCTCAATCCGCAACGCCACCACGTCCGGATCCGTCTGATACGCCCTAACCTCCGCCGCCTCAGCCGCGTCCTGCGCCAACCTCTGCGCCCGACTCATCGCCGACCACCCCGCTTCGAGGTGTCGACCGTCGTCACGGTGAGCGCCCGAGTCAGTGCGTGCGCAGCGAACAGCGCAGGCAACCCCAACACCGCCAGCAAGACCCACGTCCCGCCCTGGTGAGCGATCACCACCCACTGAACCGCCACGATCAGCGCCGCGTTGAACACGACCCGCCCGGCCAACGACACCAGCCTCGCCCCGGACCTCGCCTTCTCCGCCGCTGCCTTCGCTCGGCGCGCACCGGCACGCCACACCCAAAACAGCACCAGCAGCACGCCGACTCCGGCCACGAGCTGCGTCGGCGTCACGGTCAGCCCGTTCATCGCGCACCCCCTGCCCGCTCGCCGCGGCGCAGCCAGTGCGGGTGCAACGCCCGCCGGTCGTCGTCCGTCATCCCGCCCCAGACACCGACCGTCGCCACACCGGCCGTCCGCAACTCCAGTTCGAGGCACATGTCCCAGACCGGACACCCGCCGCACATCCGGGCGGCGAGTTCCGCGTCCGACGACGCGGGCGGCGGGTCAGCGTCTGGTGGCCACATACAGAGTCCGTCCCTGGTCACGACGTCGTAGAGCACGTCGGACGGCACCCAACGGAGCGCGTCGAGCCGCCAAGCGATCCCGATCAAGGTGAGTTCGTCCATCACGCCGCACCTCCGCGAAGGACGCGCGTCAGCTCGGTGGACGGGATCCTCAGCCCTTCCCGGCGACGGACCACCCGCAGCTTGCGACTCCGGATGGCCCGACTGACCGCGCCCCGCGAGACGCCGAGCAGCCAAGCCGCTTCATCCGGCGTGTGAAAAGTGAGATTCGAGTTCATAAGAAAAGGCCAATCTGATGATTTCAAGACTATGTTGTTGATTTCAGCTGCCCGAAGGGCATAGATATCCGACGCGCCGCGGCACACCCGCTACGCGGCGCGAGAAAAGCGCAATGACGCGCTAATCTCGGCGCTGAGGCGGAGCGCGGAGGAATAGGTGTCGGAGGATTGGGCGGCGGTCGCGAAGGCGATCGACATGCGCGTGCACGAACTCGGCTGGCGACAGCGAGAGTTGGCGGAGCGGTCGCACGTGTCGCAGGCGATCGTGCGCGAGCTGCAGCACCACACGGTCGAGCGCCGACGGAGCGCGCGCACGCTCGAAGCACTCTCGACCACACTCGGCTGGCACCCGCAGCATCTGCAGGCCGTGCTGCAGAACCGCACGCCCCCGCACCCCGACGAGCCAGCCAACGACGGCGGTGAACTCTCGACTCGCCTCGACGCGCTGGAGCAGCGCTTGGACGAGATCTTCGACCGGCTGGACGACGTCCAGACCAGCCTGGCGACCGTCGTCGACCACGTGCAGAAGAAGCGCTGACGGCTTGCGCGCCGCTGTGATGAACTTGGTGGTTTCCATACCCCGAATTCAAGGCCGAAACGGCGACCATTCCCATGCATCGCCAGTGCATGAGCAGTGCACGACTAATGCAGCTTCGAATTCGGAAAGCGCGCGCCGATGAATCCGGCCGACGAATGGACGGGCCGCACCGCATCGGCCTTGCAAGCAGCTCTCCGAATGAGCAACGAGGGTTTCGCCGCACACCTAGGCATCGGCGTCCGCACGGTCGCGTCCTGGCATCAAAAGCCGGACCTGCGCCCGCGGTCGGAGATGCAACAGGTGCTCGACCGCGCGTACGAGCAAGTCGGTGACGCCGAGCGCGCCCGCTTCGCCGAGCTGACCTGCACCGCACCGGCCGAGACACCCGGAGATCCCCGCCTGGACGACGACCCGAACATCGCGTCCGCGCTCGAATGGATCGACCAGCACGCACACTGGTCTCCCGGAACCGCGCGTCGCGCAGTCGCCGCCAAAGCCGCGCAACTGGACACCCAAGCCCTGCGCGACCGAAGCACCCGCCGGAGCTGGGTAACCCAGCGCGACACGGCCGACGCACTTGCCGCCTACTACGGCAGCCGAACCGGCGACCACGGCCTGTACACCGCGCGAGTCAGCAGCGAACTCGTGAACACCAGCGTCCTCACCTGCGCGAACTGGCTGGATCTCGACTGCGAGCTACGCCCCGCATCAGATCGATTCAAGGTCGCCAGTGCGCAGCCCGAGGCAGACCTGGCACTCGACGAGCGCGCCGCCACCGCAGCAGTTCACCGGCTCGCAGAGTCGCTGGCCATGAACACCCGCCTCGTGAACAGCCCTCTGTACCGCGCGCTTGCCCTGGACATCGCCGAACACCAGCTCGCCGGCTCGTTTGGCACCACGCACTTCGTCCACTACGCCCTGACACTGGACCTGCTGGAGGGCGAACTGGCCGACGCCATCATCGCTGGCGGGCCGCTCAAGCTCCCTTTGCGAGACCGCTACCTCCCTAACCTGGCGTCAGTCCTCGACGTCGGAACCCGGCTCTGCGCCGGCGGCGCACTCGCTCTCACCGCAATTGCCCGCCCCGCCGACCCGTTCCGCGGAGAAGCCGACTACGTCCTGCTAGTCCAAGAACGCTCAGGCAACGTCCTGAACGCCGCGCGCCGCCTGGCCGTCATCCCGAAGGGCTTCCACCAGCCCCTCACCGACGTCCGCCGCGACGCACAGATCGGCGCGACCCTCCGGCGCGAGATGGAAGAGGAACTGTTCGGCCGCCCGGACATCGACAACACCGTCACCGACTCGCTGACCGCGGACCCGATGCACCCAACGCTCATGTCGGAGCCGATGCGCTGGCTCATGCAAAAACCCGGCCGCCTCCGCATGGAGACGACCGGGTTCGGGCTGAACTTGGTGAGCGGCAACTTCGAGTTCGCCAGCCTCATCGTCATCGAAGACGAAGAGTTCTGGAACCAGTACGGCGGAATCGTCGCCGCGAACTGGGAATCCTCGACACTGCGCCAGTATTCGACCACGGACATCGAGCTTCTGACCGAACTGCTGACTGATGTAGCGTGGAGCAACGAAGGTTTGTTCGCCATGACGCAAGGGCTCCGACGCCTCGCGGAAATCGGCGGAGACCGGGTGCGCCTGCCAACGATCGAGTGGGAGATCAGCGAGTGACCGAGGGCTGGACCAGCGGCAACGCCAACGAAGACGCCGCAGGCAACCGCGGCTGGCTGGTCGGCCACTTCCTCGACCCCTCGCACGGAGTTCGGGCGACGAACGACGTGGAAGTCAAGTGGGCCAACCACCCCGTAGGAGACAAGCGTCCCGAGTGGACAGCCGACGACCAGCGCACCACGCTCGTCATGCTCATCTCCGGCGAGTTTCGCATCGATGTCACCGGCGGTACGAAAACCATGTCACGCCAAGGCGATTACGTCATGTGGGGTCCCGGAATCGACCACTCTTGGGAAGCGCTCGCCGACTCCGTCGTGCTGACCGTCCGGTGGCCGTCAGCAGCGTAGGTCGATCGGCGGCAACGCCACCCGCGCCCCACCGATCTCCGATAACCGGCGCAGGCCGAGCAGGAACGCGAACAGACCCTCGTTCGTCCACTTCTCATCGGTGATCAGCTCGCCGACCAGCTCACGGTCGAGCGACGAGTACTGCCGGAGACCGGAGACCTCCCAGTTCGCCTCGACCACTCCGCCGAACCGCGGCCAGAACTCCTCGTCCTCGATCACGACGAGCGTCGCGAACTCGTAGTTGCCGCTGACCAGGTTGAACCCGAACCCAGTGCACTCCATCTGTATCCGATCCGGCTCCGCCATCAGCCACCGCATCGGTTCCGACAGCCGCGCCGGGTGCATCGGATCCGCGGCGCGCTGCACCTCCGTCGTGGTGTCAACCTCGTCCCGGCCGAACAGCTCTTCCTCCAGCTCACGCCGGAGCGTTGCGCCGATCCGCGCATCGCCACGCTGGTCCGCCAGAGGACCGTGGAACCCCTTCGGGATCACGGCGAGCCGACCCGACCCGTTGACCACATGGCCGGATCGTTCCTGTACAAGCAGGAGGTAGTCAGCCTCACCACGCACGGGATCCGCCGGCCGCGCGATCGCCGTCAGAGCTAGCACCCCACCAGCACAAAGACGACTGCGCGCGTCGAGAACACCAGCGAAGTCCGGCAGCAGCTCACTTCGCAACAAGGTCTCGCCAGCCGCTAACTCCCGTTCGAGCAGGTCTGGACCCAACGCATACTCGACAAACGACGTAGTGCCGACTGTGCCACCGACATGATCTGCGCAAACATCGACGTCGAGCAGCCGGTACAGCGGCCGATCGGCAATCCGGACGTCCGATGCCGCTGCTTCTGTCAGCCGAGTCAAAGCGGCGTCCGTTGTCCCAGCTCGCTGCGCTGCAGCAACTCGCGCATCAAGCACGAGCACATCCCGCTGGGCGTCCAGCGCACAGCGGAGATCAGTCCAGTCGGGTCTGGTCACGACGCTCGTGGTGACCAGTTCGCCACCGACCTCCGCATCGAAGTAGAAGTGTTCGCCCTCGGGAGCGCCGTAGAACTGTCGAAGCACCTCCGCCTCCTCAGCCCGGCGACCGATCCGACGTTCACGGCCTGACTTCGGTCGTACCGCGCGCCGAGCTGTCCCTGCAACCCAGCCCGCCGACCTGTCCAACCAATCGAACGCCGACGTAAGCGCGGAGCCTCCAGCCTCAGGCGAACCTTGCCCGAAAAATGCCCGCACGTCCGCCACTGGTCGCCCGAGCACTCTTCCCAGCTCCGGCCACTGATGCGGCAACGGACGATGCCCACCGGATTCCCACCGCGCGACGGTCGTCCGGTCGACGCCGAGCACCGCGGCGAGCGTCTCCTGTGTATGACCAGCGTCTTCGCGAGCCAAAATCAGCGCTTCTCGCCGCTCCGCCATCGCCGCACCTCGCCCCTTCCGGCCAGCCAAGTTGGACGATAGCAAATGCAGACGCAGGTTATACGCACAAGTGCCACAGCCCTGCCACACGAGCGCCGTGGTCTCGCACCAACCGCACGCATTGAATGATTTCAACAGATCGCAGGCTGTCGAGGAGAGGTCGGATGCCAGCTGGCGCGGAAACGCGGTGACACCAGACGAAGCAGTCGACTCCGGCTCGAACCGGGCGTCTCAGGCGCTCCGGAGAGCAGGGTCCTGGGACACGTCACAGCCGTCACAACCGTGATTCGCCCAGCTCAAAGCCGCTTTCATCGTGTCACGCCACTCCGCGGCCACCCGGCCCTCTGTGACGGCTTCGAGACGCGCCAACCACCGGTACGGGGATCCTCATGCAAGCGCTGATCTTCATCGATCTCGATCACGTCCACCCAGTCGTGGATGGCGTGTGGCACCGCGCCCTCCTCGACTCAGTCCCGGATCCAGGCGAAGACGTGACCATGCTGTGCGGCCTCACCGCGCCAGCCGGTTTCAAGTCACGCGACAGCCGCGACTCCAACTGCGTTCTCGTCATGTGCGTCCACTGCGACTATCAGTACCGCCGCGCCAACGGCATCCCGATCCCGCCGAATCATCCCGCGCTGTCGCGGTAGCACGAGATAGAGCCAACTGCCGATGCCCCCGACTCCTCGAACGCGCATCCTCGGAGCCAGCCTCCGAAACGCGCGCATCGAAGCCAACTTCGGACTCCGCGAGCTGGCACGCCGAATCGGCGTTGCGCCCGCGATGCTGTCCAGCTGGGAACAAGCGCGCCGCGCGCCGAGTCTCGCGGACGTCGCAGGTATCCTGGGCGCAATCGGCGCGGTCGGCGAAGCAAGGCGCGACATTCTCCACATTGCCAAGAGCGCAGCAGAACAGTGCTGGGTCGTCCGCGGCACGCCGGGCTCTCCTGCTCGGACCATAGCGCTAGCCGCGCACGATGAGTCCGCACAATCGATCGTCACTTGGGATCCATTCGCCATCCCGGAGGTGCTGCGGATCCCGCGTCTGTACCCGGATACGCAGCTTGCCCCGCTGGAGGCCTTCGTATCCGATCACGCCATCCGCGACGGGATTGGCATCGCAGGCCAAACCCTGCGATTCACTGCCCGCGCCGTCGCGGGGCCACGATCACTCACGCTCCACGTTGTTCCTTCTGAGATGGCATGGAAAGCCGGCCTCACGACAGCGTTCGACCGATACTCCATGGACAGCGGAGAAACGGTCGTCTACTGCGGACAAAAAGGCCTCGGCATCTTCACTGTCGACCCGTGCGAGACCGGCAGTCCATATGAGGCAGACATCGAACTAATCCGGCAGATCACAGCCCATCATGGAAAAACGCTCCGCCACCCACCGACATCCGGTCCAGCTCTAGCCTGCTAGCACACGCCGCGTACAGCATCGGCCGCCTAGCGCCGTGCGGTTCAGTGCGGGGAGAGAGAAGGAGCTGAGGGCAGTTATCGCAGTGTGCGAAGACACTGGAACACGCGACGACGAACGTAAGCTTGCGATCGCCCAACACACGCTCGACGTCGGAGGACATAGAATCGCTGCGGAAATGATCCGGACCGCTGCTGCGGTCCGAACAGCCGAGTAGGCTGTGCTCTCATTCCGGCATGTGTGGCAGCGGAAGCGTCAGAGGAACCCCACACCTTCCGCCGACAGCAACCAAACATTACTCCAAAGGAGTGGTTTTTCCATCCTTCTTGCGCATGTCAGCCGAGGCAAGCTGAGCGGTGCCAGATGATGTCAACGTGACGACGGCGATTATCAGTGGAGCATGCGCGCTGCTTGTGGCAATAATTGCGGCGTACGCAACGCTCCGGGCCAAGCGGTTGGACCTTATTGGGCAGAGCGAGCAGCGCAGAGCTGAATCCTTGAATCAAGGTTATGACTTGCTACTTGCATCGTGCGACCTATTCTGGCATTACCGCTGCCATCTCATGCTCGACAATCTCGGAAGCAAGGCTCCCTTCAATTGGAAGCGTGACTGGATTCCGTTGCGCGCCAAGGTGGAAGCCACCTTCTTTGCGGCAGTTGATCAACTGAAAAGAAATTCTCAAAATTATGACCAGTTAGCGCCTGCAATAGTTTGGATGATGCAAATATGCATCGATGGGGTTAACCTGAAGAATCTTGAAGCTGTTCCGGAAGATTTCGAAGAAGTCCGGACCGTATTGGTCCGTTTTAGTCGTATTGACTCTCGAATGGATAAGCCGGTTGGCAGTCGCTTCTGGAAAAGAGTCAGAAAAGACAATAAGCCGCAAGAGTTGGCCGAGTTGACGTCCGAAGAACATGTTCGCCGGATACATGCGATTGTCAGCAAGAACCCAGATATTACATATGTGTACCAAAGTGGGCCCGAGGATGACCCTCACGACAACCCGCTTTTGGAATTTATAGAAAGATTCAGCAAGTTGCCACCACTGTTTTTAGGTAGTCTTGCCGTGACTTCGGGGAGAATCGCAGAATGGAGGAAGTCCCGAGTTGTTGAGTACCGTACTCTCTGTGAGAGTGCTGAAGGTTCATGTCATGAGAAGAAAGCCAAAGGTCCAGACCCGATGTAGTTGTATTGATGTAATCGGCGTTCACGGTTCAGCTTGCCATCTGATGCTCAGGGACGGGTTGAACTGTTCAATCTGCTTCGGAGTGAGCACCAGAAAGCCGTGGCAATGGCTCAGGATGGATGCAAACTTGATGCGCTCGAATGACCCCCTGTCGGCGGGAAACTGCCACCCGTAGCTGCATGGCGGCTCACGGCCGGCCACGGTGCCTCTGAATTGCTCGGCAATGGATGCTTCTCCGTGTAATCTGGGCGCATGTCAAAGCCCGGACACTTTTCGATGAACCTGTCAGGTCCTCCCAATCGGCTAGCGGAGCTGATGAGTCGATTCAAAGCGGAGAGCATCGACGCAAGCCCGACTACGGCTGGCCGACCGGACGACCCGCTTGACTCTAGCCTCGCGTGGGTTCACGTAGACGCACGGTCGGAGACTTACCCACCGTCCCCTGAGTTTCAGGGCGAAGCACTAACCAGAGTGTCCAGCATTGCCACCGAATTTGGTTTTTCCATGAGGTCGCATGGCATTGCCTTGGATCTGCAGCAGAGTAGCTATCTGAGGAATCGTATTTGTCGACCTCTTGTCAGCGATCAGGCTCAAGTTGCACTGGAATCTCCGAATCCCGACCTCCTCTGGGACCAGCTTCGGCGCGCCGCGTATGTGCCAGCTTGCTCTAAGCGCTTAGCTGGCGTTTCTTGGTCCGATCGAGCGGAATTAATCGATGAATTTTCCGCGTTTATTAGCCAGGCTGAAGTATACTATCGCGCGGGCCAGGAAATCTCTGGACCCAGTTCGGCATTGCAATACTATTACTCACTGCTGAATCTCGCAAAGGCCGAGCTATTACTTTGGCGACCCGATCTGATAATTGGAAAGAAACTATCCCACGGCATTAGCGCAGTTCATGCGACAGGGAAATTTGACGATTGGCGAATCAGGCCCCTGAGGAATGGTGTATTCCCGCTGATATACGAGAAGCGAATGGGCATACCTGCGTCGCTCCTGCCTTCCGAGATTAACCCTGACCAGCTTTTCGCTCGATGCTTAGAGTCAGGCATGGAGTACGGGCAAGTCAGGGCGCTGCCTTTGCAGGCCGTTCCGCTGTATCAGGCAATCGTCACTGACGGTGTCTATAGTTGGAGCCATCTTCTGGTCGAAGGTTACGGCATAGTTCAGCAGAACAGGCCTAGCTGGGAATTTCTTCAGTTGATGTTCGAGGAAATGCCGCCGCTTCATCACGAGAATCCATGGCAGGTATTCGCCATGTCGTCGCGGCTCAGCCTTGATAGTTCTGTCCTACTTGTTCCACGGGAAGGGAAGTACGTACGAGCGGGCGATGGGGTGCACATCGCAAACCTTCGCTATGACGAATGGCAACAGGAGTTGATTTCGAGTCTTCGCCCAATGCTCGGTTCTCCGCATGGATATTTTGACGGAACGCTTGCCATCAGTCTATCGGATTCGGAATTCATAGGTCTTCCGTCCGACCTGGCTCGCTATTTGTCGATGTACCTCGTGTCGAGTCTTATTCGGTACAGGCCATCAGCTCTGGACCTGCGACTGAACCCAGATCAGTCGTGGTATCTAAGTGCTTTTACGAGGCAGGCAGCCTTGCCAGCACTGCAGGCTTCCGCCAATGCGATTTTGGATAGCGAATTTATCTTTCTTGAAAGAGCTAGAGGCTAAATTGCCTGCAAACGTTCCAACGCTTATCTGCGAACACCGCCGCAGGGCACGCGGATCTACTACCCGGTGCGCCGCCGGGGCGCTCGTCCCTGGATCGCCAGCTTTGGCGGATCCCCCGAAGAACATCTATCTGCCGGAAGTGGCATGGCTCGCCGTTGAACAGTTACATCCATGACGCGTGGGTAGCGTCTTCGGCTATGCTGGGCAGAAGAGCGCGGACTCCGGGCTCAGAGCGCGTGAGAGGGCGGGAGTGGGATTTGGCTATAAAGCTAAGGGGCGGGAAGGGTGACATTGTGTCGCCGTCATGCGTGACCTGGCGAGTGTCATAGTGGCCCGTACGGTCTCAAGTCGCTGTGAGCGGGATCGCGGCAGGAAGATTCTGCAAGATACAGTTATGCGTCTGGTCGGAGCGGGTGCTGGTTGGTGCTACAGGCCAGAATGCACAACAGGTTCGCTCTGGCATGTCCTTGAAGACAAGACCGCGGTAAAACTCGCCGAGGTTGCTCATATTGTTGCGGCAAGCAGTGATGGCCCCAGAGCGGATTCGGGGGCGCAGGAGGAAGTGCTAGCCAGCTTTGATAATCTATTGTTGCTATGCCCCAACTGTCATACCATTGTAGATAAGGCTCATGCTTCTTTTCCTGTTGAACTTATGCAGGAATGGAAGAGATCTCACGAGGCGCGGGTTCGGGGTGTCCTTGAGATAAAGAGGTTCTCAACACGTGGCGAGTTGAACGTTGCAATATATAGCCTGCTCTTGGATAACCGCGCCATCTGGCGGCAATACGGTCCTGATTCTGCTAGCGGACAACTGATAATAACGGACGTCAGCGACGTCTGGCGCAGCAAAGTCTTCACTGAGATTATACCGAATAACCTCAAAATAGTAAAACTTTTAGAGGCCAATTCAGATCATCTGGCTCCGAATGAACTGGATGTTGTGGCGCAGTTCCGTCTGCATGCGGCAGCGCTTGAAGAACGACACCTGAGTGGTGTTATAAACCAAGCGGCACCCAGGTTTCCCGATGCCTTCGATAGCGTATTCAAACCGATGTAATTCGACAGGAGAGACTGTGCCTGAGAGCGGTTACTACGAAAAACGTCCACGACCAGAGCATCGCAAGTTTTTGCTTGACCATCTTGGGTCGCGTCCGACCGTATCGTCAGTAAAAGTCATTGACGATTTCAAGATGGAAGTTCGTCGAGTAACCCAGTCGACAATTAAGGTCTACCTGACTAATATGTATCAGCTAGGTCTCGCGGATGTTGTTGAAATTCTTGGCAAGGCCCCGGATACAACTTGCATAGTCTCGACTATGGACTATAACCACTTCTCCGACGAAGCGAAAGAGTACGCCAAAGAGCGGAATGTGGGACTTTTTCGGGCACGAGACTTCTTAGGTGCGGTATATTATGACGGAAAGAAGTTCTTGGAGTATTTGTCTCCTCGAGAGCGCGAGGAGAGAGCTCGCCGGGCTGGTTCCTGATGGTTGGGAGGTCTTTATTTTTGGCAGCGCTTCAAGATGTAGACCTCGCGGACATGTGTGTCCGACGTGGGAGACCGGTTCGGATATTGATTTGTTGATAGTCTACCCTGAGTCGTCCGTGATGGAAAGTTTAGAGGTGAGAAGGCGTATATTCGATAAATTTTTTGAGGATGGCGTCGTGGCGGACGTCGTGCTGTTAAATAGGCGCGAACATGCCTCCAGTGGGTTTGCGCAGGCCGAGAATGGAATTTCACTTTCAAGGCCTATTCAATGTTCGCCTCGGTCGCTTCGCGGTTAGCGTGTGAGTTTCCATCGTTCCGCCCCTCTGTGTCCAGATTGCGTATCCGTCATCCGCGTAGGCTTAGGCGGGTGAGTAGTGTGCAACTCGCCTCGGACACTCCCATACCCCACGGATTTTCAGATCCGTGGGGTAAATTTATGCCGGTAGACGGTCGCGGCCCGGTGATACCGGTCGCTCGTCGGCTGCAGGGAACGGGCGGTCGTGCTCCTCGGCGGGCTCCGTCCGGTGCGCCGATGGCGCGCCGGCGAGGGGGCCGCAGTCCACGTCGAGCGCAAGCTGCCCCGGCGGCCCTCCGGGGCAGACGACTTCTCGCGCCGCGGCCGGTCGGAGTTCGCGCGTCGCGCGACCGCAGAAGATCTCCAGACCCCGGTCGCGAAGAGCCTCCTGTATCGCGCGCGGGCTGCGGTCAGCCGCTTCGTCCGCCGGAATCAGTCCTGCCACGGTCTGCAGCAGGTGTTCCTCGCGGACGTAGACGTTGCGCGGCCCGTCGACCGGGCGCGGCGCGGCGGTGCTGTAGCCGTGACGGCACCGATACCCCGGCCGGCCGTGGACCCAGTGCCCCTCCATCCGACGACCGCACACCCCGCACACCACCAGCCCGGACAACGCGTACTCGCGCGTGCCGCCGTCCTTGGCGCGGCGTCCGGCCCGGATCCGCTGCACAGCAACGAACGTCGCCTCGTCCACCAGCGGGGCATGCGCCAGACGCTCGGACACCTCCCACTCCCCCGCGGTGTTCCGGCGCACCGCACCCGAGCCGCGACCCCCACGCCGTCCGCCCGCGCCGTGCCCTTTCGTGGACTGGCGGTTCCACACCTGCCGGCCGGTGTAACGCGGGTTCTCCAGGATCATCGCCACTGTGCGGACAATCCACCGGGCACCCGACCGGTGCGAGTTCCTCGCCGGGTCGACGCCCGACGGGCACGCAACACCACGCTGGTTCAGTTCCCGCGCCAGCGACGCGATCGACCTGCCCCTGGCGCGCTCGGCGAACATCCACCGCACCCACCCCGACGTCGCCGGATCCGGCTCCATCACATGCACACGCCGACCCCATCGCGCATGGACCGCGTTCGGATGCGGCCCACCGTCGGCCAACCGGTACCCGTACGGCGGACGACCACCGAGAAAACGCCCCTGCACCCGCGCCTGCGCAGCCATCGCCGCCATCACCCGGTGCCGCGCCCGCACCACCTCGCGCTGCGCCTGCGCACCCAGCAACGTCATCAACGCCTGATGCACCGGACTGCCCAGCTCCACCAGGCCGCCGGCCTCCGGCAACCACACCTGCACACCCACCGCGCCCAGCCGGGCGACCACCTCCCGGAACTGATCGCCGTAGAACGCCCGCTCGTACTCCCCCACCACCACAGCATCGAACCCGCGATCCCCGCGCTCCGCGGCCGCCAACAGATCCGACGCCGCCGGACGCTCCTCCCATGACCACCGCCGCGACCGGCCCTCATCGAAAAACTCCACCACAACCTTCCCGACCCCCTCCACCAGCTCATCCGCCACCGCACGCTGCCATCCACGTGACGTCCGCGGATCCTGAAAATCGGAAGTCGACATCCGCCCGTAGAACGCGAACCGCACACCACTCACGACCCGGCCAGACGCGCGCGACCCGCCACGCCGCGCAGCCACCGCACTCGCAAAACCCGCACCGCTCAACCCACCCACCGCAACTCCCTCCGCCGGCCCGCAACCGGGACCGCACGAAGACCAGCCGATGACGAGAAACAAACGAGCGCCGCCCGAACAGACCAACAACCAGCCGGGTCGCACCGCGTCACGACCCGCGCGACTGGGCGTGCTCGCGGACCGCCTCGTTCAACCGCGGATCGATCGCGTCGGCCTGCACCACGATCGCTTTCATCTTGTCCGGGAACACAACCGCGAACACGCCGCCGAAGAACACCCACGCGGCCTCGAACCCGGCCACCACGGCATCGACGCCAGCGTTGCCGGGACGTCGATGAGAAACCGCCCTCGACAACAGTTGTCCAGGAGCATTCGCAGCCGTCCTCGGCGCGGGACTCGCGCGTCGAAGTGGCCGCCGCTGATCAAGATGGAAGGTCGATCAACGCCGAGAGCCGGGAGCGGTGGAAGCCTGAAGTCCCGAGCGCGATCTGGTCCGACTTGGCGCGTTTGAGGTAGAGGTGTGCCGGGTGTTCCCAGGTCATCCCGATACCACCGTGCAATTGAACGGCTTCCTCCGCGGCCACGACGGTGACGTCGCTGCAGTGGGCCTGTGCGACGGCCACCGCGACCGGCACGTCCGGGTCTCGCCCGTTGCGAGGGGCGCCGCGACGTACTGGGCTGCTGCGGCGGCGATTCGACGCTCGTGTACAGGTCGGCCAGCCGGTGTTTCAGGGCTTGGAACCCGCCGACCACGCGGCCGAACTGACGGCGCATTTTGAGGTACTCGACGGTCGTCTCCAAGCACCAGCGGGCCACACCGACCTGTTCGGCGGCGAGCAAACCCGCTCCGCACTCGAGTGCGAGGCGAATCGCGACGGAGCAGTCGGAGAGAACGAGGCGGCCGGGTGCGGCGTCGAGGCGGACGTCGGCGAGTTGGCAGGACATGTTGAGCGAGACGACCGGCGTCACCGGCAGCCGCGACCTCGTACAGCGCCCCCCGGCGGCAACGAGGAAGACGTCGGCCTCGAGTGCGCCGGCGACGCTCGTGATGGTGCTGGTCGTCCGACACGTCCTGAACGACGCAGGGGCACGCGCGCCGTCCACAGCGGAACTCGGCTCATGGTCGCGACGATCACCACTGGGCACCCCTGGAGAGCAGTTGAGGGCCCGGCACCACTGTGAAAACGTACATCGGCCCGCGCGTCCCGAAACCTCATCGCGGACGGCTCACGCCCGCCGGCAGATGCACGCGAACGACTGGACCCCTCTTCGACGCTCTCGCCTCAACCGTGAGAGCGACGTGCAGCGGAAGCCTGGACAGCAGTTCTTAAGGTCTGTACGAAATCACATTCGACGGCTTGAGCAGAGCGATCGTGTCGGTGCTCCAAAACCGGCTGTCTCCCACAATCGAGGCACCGACCAAGAACCCGGAACCCGAGCCCGCCGTCGTTGCTTCGATATCGAAGCAAGGGACCCACTTCACCGGCCGACTTTCCACGACGAGTCTTTCCTAAGGTCGGCCAAATGTGCGCAGGAGGCCGCGGCTGATGATGGTTTTCTGGATTTCGCTGGTGCCCTCGCCGATCAGCAGGAACGGCGCTTCGCGCATGAGCCGCTCGATCTCGTATTCCTTGGAGTAGCCGTAACCGCCGTGGATCCGGAACGCTTCCTGGGTCACCTCGGCGCAGTACTCGCTGGCGATCAGCTTCGCCATCCCGGCCTCGACGTCGTTGCGGGCGCCGGAATCCTTGAGCCGTGCGGCGTTGACCATCATCAGGTGCGCGGCCTCGACCTTGGTCGCCATCTCCGCGAGCTTGAACGCGATCGCCTGGTGCTGCGCGATCGGCTTGCCGAACGTCGTGCGCTGCTGCGCGTAGGCGACAGCGAGTTCGAAGGCGCGGATCGCGATCCCGCACGCGCGCGCCGCGACGTTCACGCGGCCGACCTCGACACCGTCCATCATGTACGAGAAGCCCTTGCCCGGAGCCTCGCCCAGGACCTTGTCGGCGCCGATCTTGAAGCCGTCGAACACCGCTTCGGTGGTGTCGACGCCCTTGTAGCCCATTTTGTCGATCTTGCCCGGAATCGTCAGGCCCGGAAGCACCTCGCCGAACCCGGACGGCTTCTCCACCAGGAACGTCGTCAGGTTCTGATGCGCCTTCTCCGCACCCTCGTCCGTCTTCACCAACAACGCGATCAGGTTCGACGAACCGCCGTTGGTCAGCCACATCTTCGCGCCATCGATCACGTAGCCGTCGCCCTCGCGCTTAGCGCGGGTCTTGATCGCCGCGACATCGGAGCCGAGATCCGGCTCCGACATCGAGAACGAGCCGCGCACCTCGCCGGTCGCCATCCGGGGCAGGAAGTGCTGCTTCTGCTCCGCAGTCCCGTGCTGCTTGATCATGTGCGCCACGATGAAGTGCGTGTTGATCACGCCGGAAACGCTCATCCAGCCGCGCGCGATCTCCTCGACCACCAGCGCGTAGGTGAGCAGCGATTCGCCGAGACCGCCGTACTCCTCCGGGATGGTGAGCCCGAACAGGCCCATCTCCTTCATGCCCTCGACGATCTCCGCCGGGTACTCGTCCGCGTGCTCCAGAGCCTGCGCGTGCGGAATGATCTCCTTGTCCACGAACGAACGCACCGTGGACAGGATCTCCTGCTGCACATCGGTCAGACCGGCGGTCCGGGCCAAACGAGCCATCAGGGTCAGCTCCTCACTTCGGCGATGACGCGCGCGAAGTCGCGCATCGCCGGTTCGGGCACCGTGACGTAGCTGATGCCGAACGTCTTCCGGTGCTGATGAAGGGTTTCCGCGATCTCCGCCGGAGGTCCGGAAAAGACGGTGGGCACTTGCGCCAGATCGATCGGGTGCGCCTCGAACCGGGGCAACCGCTCGACTGCGGCCTGACGCTCGCCGTCGAGGGCGACGGCATGGACGAGCAGGTTGAGTTCGAGGGCGTCGAAGCGGTGCGGGGCCGCTTGCCGCACGTGATCCACGCGCGCGGCGAGCGCGTCCGGGCCGAGGAACCGGAGCATGCCGGGGCGGTGCCCGGGTGCGGCCCCGCTGAAGGCGACGATGTCGGCGTGTTCGGCGGCGATCCGCAGGACCCGGTCGCCGTTGCCTGCGACGCACAGCGGCGGCCGCCGCGCTGGGCTCGGGCGGTGGTCCGGGTCGGCGAGGAGCCGCCCGACCTCCAGCACCGTGCGCTCGAGGTGGTCGACGCGTTCGGACGCGGTGCGCCAGGGAATCCCGGCGCGGTCGAATTCGGCTTTGACGTAGCCGGTTCCGAGCGCGATCTCGAGGCGTCCGTCGAGAAGCGCGTCCGTTCCGGCGAGATCGCGGGCCAGCAGCACCGGGTTGTAGAACCCGGAGTTGAGCACGAACACCGCGAGCTGCGGCCGGGTGGTGACTTCGGCCGCCGAAACGAGCGCGGGCAAGGGCGCGGGCATGCCGGGGTGGTCGGCGACCGCGATGACGTCATAGCCGAGGTCTTCGGCTTCGCGGCACCGCGCCTGCCATTCCGCGCCTGAGGACGGCGTCAGCAGGTTGACGCCGAACCGGAACTCCCGTGCGGTCATCTGTGCGTCTTCCGGATCGCGTCGACGGCGTTGTGCCGGTCCGCGGCGACGTAGACCGTTCCGTTGGAGCCGAGAGCGAGACCGCCGGAACGGGCGTACGGGACGTCCAGGTAGCCGACGTCGAGGCTGGCCGCGAGGACCTCGGGTTTTCCTTGCCGGTTCACCGAAAGCACGCGGTGTCCGGTGGCGTCGAGGACGACAGCCGATCCGTCCGGCCGCACCGCGACCGCCCGCAGTCCGCCGAGTCCGGCAGCTCGTTCGACGACCTTCCCCGAGGCGGGTTCGACCTCGACGAGACGGCCCTGAGCATCGGCGACCAGGACTGTCCCGCGCTTCGTGACGGCGAGGCCCGTTGGTGTGCCGAGGTTCTCCGCCAGCGGACGGATTTCCTCGCCGACGACGCGCAGCAGCCTTCCGTTTGCGGGTTCGGAAATCACCAGGCTGCCGTCGGACAGCTCGACGGCGTCCGCGGGATTGTCGAGTCCGTGCACCTCGCGGACGACCTTCCCGGTCCGGCGGTCCACCACCTGAACCGACCCGATCAGCTCCGACGTGAGCACGAAATGTGCTGCGGTGACGCTGATCCCGGACGGAAACTCCAGAGAGGACGACAACCGCCGCTGGATTTCGCCGACCGCACCGGTACGCGGGTTCACGGTGCGCAGCGCGGTCGCGTCGGCGACGTAGAGCGTCCGCCCGTCGGAGGCGATATCGAACGGAAAGGCGAGCCGACTCGACGTAATGGCCCTGACGGTTCCGGTGTTCAGGTCCACTCGGGAGACGGAACTGTCGGCCATATTGCTGACGTAAGCGTGCCCGGTGGAGTCGATGATCATGTTGTCATCGGCGGCAGGCAGCATCGCCACGGTGTGCTTGGCGCCGGCCGGGTCGATCCGGGCCAGCTGGCCGGTCGCGCCGTCGAGCGCGTAGAGGCGGTTTTGCGCGTCGAAGCGGACGGAGACCGGTTGACGGAATCCTTGAGCGAGCACGGAAATCGCTCCGGTTCGCGGATCGACCCTGGCGACTTCCCCGTATTTCGAACGCGGCGCGTAGATCATGCCGTCCGGTCCGAAGGCGAACGCGTTGAGCCCGCCCGGATCGCGCGCGACCAGCCGGGGCGCGGCCTGGCCTGCGGGATCGATCTCCCACAGCGCGTCGGCGAAGGTCAGCTGCCCGACGTACAGATGCTGGCCGGAGCGGTCGAACGCGATGGAGTTGACTCCGGGAAGGTCGCGGGCGACGGTGCGGATCCGGCCGTCCGGTGCACGGCCTTTCACGACACCGCCGACCGGGTCGGTCCACAGGAGTTCGCCGGAGGGGGCTACCGCGAGATCGTCGGAACGACCGTCGCGCGGACCGACGAGAGTGCGGTTCCGTCCGGTGCGGGGGTCCACTGCGGAAATGGTTTCGCTGGCGAGGCTCGCGGTGAGCAGGTCTCCGTTCGGGGCGACGGCGATGCCGTTCGGCGAGTGCAGCGTGGTGCCGGTGACCAGCCGCTGGACCCGGTAGCGGGTGGTGGCGGCAGCGTCCGGGACAGCGGTCAGGGGCAGGACAAGCGCGAGGGCGAGCGCGACAGAGCGCAGGCGTCGAACAGTGGACAAGGGTCTTCTCCTCCGCGGTCAGTCCCCGGGGCCGCGTGCGGCGGCCCCGGGGCAGCTCTGGGTCAGAGCTGGGCGGCGCTGGCGTAGACGGACTGGAATTCCAGGTAGCTGTCGAGCGCCTCGGGCCCGAGTTCTCGGCCGACGCCGCTGCCCTTCATCCCGCCGAACGGCGCGCCGAGGTCCTGGAGGTAGTAGTTGAGGCCGATGGTCCCGGTCCGCACCCGGCGAGCGAGGGCGAGGCCGCGGTCCTCGTCGGCGGTCCAGACCGAGCCGCCGAGTCCGTATTCGCTGTCGTTGGCGAGTCGGACCGCGTCGTCCTCGTCCGCATAGGGGGTGATGGTGACGACCGGGCCGAAGATCTCCTCCTGCGCGATCCGCTCGCGGTTGTCCACGTCGGCGAACACGGTGGGCTCGACGAACCAGCCGCGGGACAGCGCGGCGGGACGGCCGCCGCCCGCTACCAGCCGGGCGTCGGAAGCGCGGCCCAGTTCGAGGTAGCCGAGGACCCGGTCGAGCTGTGCTTTGCTGGCCATCGGACCGCAGGTGACGGCCGGGTCGAGCGGATCGCCCAGCACCATTTCGCGCGCGTACTGCGCGACCGCGTCGACCACTTCGGCGTAGCGCGAGCGCGGGGCGAGAATGCGCGACTGGACCGTGCAGGTTTGGCCGTTGTTCTGGAAGCAGGCGTTGTCGAGACCGGCGACGAAGGTGTCGAGGTCCGCGTCGTCCAGCACGATGGCCGCCGATTTTCCGCCAAGTTCCAGCGTGCACCGGCGGATCAGCCGCCCGCATTCCGCGCCGATCGTCCGGCCCGCGGCGGTGGATCCGGTGAACGCGACCTTGTCCACCAGCGGATGGGACACCAGCGCGGCACCAGCTTCGCGACCGGCGACCACGACGTTCAGCACGCCCGGCGGCAGCCCGGCTTCCGCGGCGGCGTCGGCGAAAACGTACCCGTCGAGCGCGGTTTCCGGCGACGGCTTGAGCACCACGGTGCAGCCCGCGGCGAGTGCCGGTGCGATCTTCATCATCGCGAGCACCTGCGGGTAGTTCCACGGCGTGATCGCCGCGACCACGCCCACCGGGGCGCGGCGCACGACCGTCGATCCGGACGCGCTCGGCCGGACTTCTTCCAGCTGCGCCGCCTCGATCTGATCCGCGTACATGGTCAGCAGCCCGGCCGGCGCGTCCCCGTTGAAGGCGTTCGACAGCCCGATCGGCATGCCGTTCTCCCGGCTGACGAGGGTGGCAGTGTCGGCAGCGCGGGCTGCCAGCGCCTCAGCGAACCGGCGCATCGTCGCCGCGCGTTCCGCTGCGGTGGTCCGGCCCCACGGTCCCTCGTCGAGGGCGCGGCGGGCGGCGCGGACGGCAGCGTCGATGTCGGCGTCGGAGCCCAGCGCGGCGCGGCCCAGCGGTTTCTCGGTAGCCGCTTCCAGGGCGAGGTGCGTCTCGGTGCCCTTCGGCTCGGTCCAGACGCCGTCGATGAAGAACCGGGTGCGGTCGAGGGCGATGCTCGAATCGATGGTCAACGTACCTCCTTGTACGGGTTTTCCGGCGCGGCGATGACCCGCCGGTCGTGCAGGCCGCCGAGTTCGGCGGCGGTGAGGCCGAGCACCTCGGCCAGTACGGAATCGGTGTCCGCGCCGAGCGCCGGGCACGCCCCGGCGGGACCGCGCTCGCCCGAGAAGCGCAACGGCGACCGTGCCGTGATGGCCGGGCTGCCGCTGGGCAGTCGCAGGTCGGCGAGCACGTCGTGTGCCCGCTCGCGGTGTTCGGCCACGAGATCGGCCATCCCGCGGTAACGGCCCCACAGGACCCGCGCGGCGTCGAGTTCCTTGCCCACCTCGTCGAGGTCGCGCGCGGCGAACCACGGCCGCAGGATTGCCGCGATGGTCTCGCGCAGGCGATACCGTTCGGCCTCGTCGCGCAGGTCCGCGTTCATTGCCTTCTCCAGTGCGGTGAACACCTCCGCGGTCCCGGTCGCCGACTGCAACGCGCGCCACTGGCCGTCGGTGAGCGCTACGACCATCACGCGGGCGTCGTCGCGGCAGGCGAAGTCGACGCCGAAACTGCCGTAGACGTGGTTGCCGTGCCGGGGCCGTTCGCCGTGCCGGTCGGCGGCTTCCGACAGCCAGCCCAGGTTCGCGACGCCGGCGAGAGCCACGTCGGACAGTGCGAGCTCCACATAGGACCCTTCGCCGGCACGGTCGCGGTGGTGCAGCGCGGCGAGCACGCCGGTCGCGACACTCAGCCCGGTGACGAGATCCCACGCGGGCAGCACGTGGTTCACCGGGGCGGCCCAGTCGCCGCTGCCAGTGATCCCCGGGACCCCGACCTCGGCGTTGACCGTGTAGTCGACCGCGGGCCGTCCGTCCGGATAGCCCTGGACGCGCACGTGGATCATGTCGGGACGGCGGGCGGCCAGCCGTTCGCGGGCCAGCCACGGGCGGCCGACCGCATTGTCGATCAGGATCCCGCGATCGCGGCCGGAAGCGGTGGCCAGGGCGAGGACCAGTTCGCGGCCTTCCGGATCGCGCAGGTCGATCGCGACCGAACGCTTGCCCTTGTTCAGCGAGGCCCAGTAGTAGCTCTCCCCCGTCGGCGCGACCGGCCAGCGGAGGTAATCGCTGCCGCCGCCGATCGGGTCGATGCGGACGACGTCGGCGCCCAATTGCGCCAGGGTCAGGCCGCCGGTCGGCCCGGCGACGAAACTCGCGCACTCGACAACATGCGTGCCGGTCAACGGTCTGATCATGACAGTCCTCCCGAAGGGACGAGCACGGCGCGGCCGGCGACCCGGTCGGTGAAAGCGCGCGCCGCGTCTTCGAACGGGTAGCGGCTCACCACCGGTCGCACCCGGCCCTCGGCGACCAACGCCATCGCCTCGGCGAAGGTGCGCATGAGCGTCGACCCCGAACCGGTGATCACGGCTTCCTTCTCGAACACGAAAGCCGGATGGACCCGGATCGGCTCCCCGCTGACCTGTCCGGTCAGCACGTACCGGCCCGCATGGGCGAGCGCGCGGAAAGCTCGGCGGAACACGGATTGCAACCCCGTGTTGTCAAGCACGACGTCGACGCCCCGGCCGCCGGTCAGGTCGAGGATGTCCTGCCCGGCGGCGTCCCCGGCGAGCACCACCTGAGCGGCATTCCCCAGTTGCGCGGCCTTGTCCGGGTTCCCGGTGAGCGCGAGCACTCGCGCCCCGAGCGCGGCGGCGACCTGGACGGCGTGCAACCCCAACCCGCCACCGGCTCCGGTGACGAGGACCGTCTCGCCGGGCTTGACCCGCGCCACCCGCCGGAGAGCTTGCAGTCCGGTGCCGACCGCGCAGGCGACCACTGCGGCCTCCGCCAGCGACACCCCGGGCGGCACCGGGAGCAGGGCGGATTCCGGCAGCACGGCGTACTCGGCGAACCCGCCGTAGAGGAACGCACGCTGCGGACAGCGCAGTTCATCGCCGGTCACGCACGGTTCGCAGCGGCCGCAGGTGCCGAACTGCTTCGCCGCGACCCGAGCACCGGCCGCGAACCGGGTCCCGCCAGCGACGACGGTTCCGGCGATCTCGTGGCCGAGCACCGCAGGCAGCGGAAGGTCCAGCAAACCGGCCCGGTCGGCCTGGTCGTGCCCGCACACTCCGCAGGCGGCGACCTTCACCAGGACCTCGCCGCTGCCGGGTTGCGGGCAGTCCACCTCGGCGACCGCCAGCTCTCCCGGAGCGCTCAGGACGACGGCGCGCACGACGCGATCACCTTGCCCGGGTTGAGGATTCCGTGCGGATCGAGCGCGTTCTTGACCGCCGCGTGCATCGCCAGCACCGCCGGGCTGAGTTCCCGGGCGAGCCCGCCGCGTTTGAGCAGGCCGACGCCGTGTTCGCCGGTGACCGTGCCGCCCAGCGCGATCGCCTCGTCGAGGATCTCCTCGAACGCGGCCTCCGCTCGTGCCCTTTCCTCGGGCGGGACGACGAGCACCGGGTGCAGGTTGCCGTCCCCGGCGTGCGCGACGTTCGCGATCCGCACGGCGTGCCGGACGCCGATGGCTTCGATCCGACGCAGCATTTCCGGCACCGCGCCGCGGGGTACGCAGACGTCCTCGGTGAGCACCGGACCCAGCCGTTCGAGCGCCGGGTATGCCAGCCGCCGCGCGGCGAACAGCGCCTCGGCTTCGTCCACATCGGACGATGCGGCCGCCCAGGTGGCTCCGGTCGCGGTGAAGCAGTCGGTCAGCATCTTCGCCTCGTCCTCGCCGGGCGCGTCGGTACGGCCGAGCAGCACCGCTTCGGCTTCGGCGGACAGGCCCATGTTCTTCCAGGCGTCCACCGCGGCGAGGGTGTGCCGGTCGATCAGCTCCAGCGCCGACGGCACCACACCCGACTCGCTGACGGCCGCGACCGCGTCTCCCGCCGCCGACAAGCTGGGGAAATACCCGGCGACCGTGCGTTCGGCGGCCCGTGCGCCGCGCAGCCGCACGGTGACCTCGGTGACGATGCCGAGCGTGCCTTCCGAGCCGACCATCAGCCCGGCGAGGTCGTATCCGGCCACGCCTTTCGCGGTCCGGCGGCCGAGCCGGACCAATTCCCCTGTCCCGGCGACGACTTCCAACCCGAGCACGTAATCGCGGGTGACGCCGTATTTGACGCAGCACAGCCCGCCGGCGTTGGTCGCGACGTTGCCGCCGATGGTCGACCACGGCGCACTCGCCGGGTCCGGCGGGTACCAGAGGCCGTGTTCCGCGCACGCCGACCGCAGGCTTTCGTTCACGACCCCGGGTTCGACCACCGCGAGCCGCTCGGCGGCGTTGATCTCGCGGATCGCGGTCATCCGCTCGGTGGACAACACGATCCCGCCGGCGACCGCGTTCGCGCCGCCGGACAGACCCGTGCCAGCCCCGCGCGGCACGATCGGCACGCGGTGGCGCAGGCACACCTGCACGGTCTGCTGGATCTCCTCGGCGGTGTGCGCCCGCACGACAGCCAACGGCAGCTCGTGCGGAGCCCAGACCGCCTCGTCGTGGGCGTAAGCGGCGAGTACGTCCGGATCAGTGAGGACCCGGCCAGCGGGCAACGCCCGGCGGAGTTCGTTCAGCACGGTGCACCGGCTTTCGCCGCACGGAACTCGTCCATCCGCTGCGCGAGCGTGCTCCGGTATGTCGCGACCGTGCCGAGCTTGACGTCCTCGTAACCGCGCACCAGATCCGGCAAGAGAGCCGTTTCCACTGCCAGAGAATGGTTTTCCGGGTCCAGCCGCTCGGCCAGCTCCCCGACGACCCGTTCGTATTCGGCGATCAGGTCGCGCTCCAGCCGCCGGACCGCGGCGCGGCCGAACGGGTCCAGCGGGGTGCCCCGCAACCGCCGTCCCGCCACCAGAACCCGGAAAACCGGCTTGAACCACGGTCCCAGTTCGATCTTGCGGCGCATCCCGAGCGCCTTCAGCACCGGCGGATGCAACCGGTACGCGATGCGGGCGTCAGCGCCGAACCGCGCGCGGACCTGGCGTTCTTGCACCGGATCCAGCGAAAGGCGCGCGACCTCGTACTCGTCCTTGTAGGCCATGAGCTTGTACAGATTTCGCGCTACCGCCTCGGTCAGCGCCGTCGAACCCGGGACCGCGCTGGACTCGGCACGGCGCACCCGTTCGACCTGCTCCACATAACGCCGCGCGTAAGCGACGTTCTGGTACGCAATCAGATCCGGCACCCGGACCCGCAGCAACCGCGCCAGTTCTGCGCTCTCGCCGACAGTGGACAGGAGTTCGCGGGCTTCCGGGGTCAGTGCGGGCTCCGGTTCGGGTTCTCCGCGCAAGCTCGCGAGCACGGCCGCCAGCGCCCCCGGGTCCGCGACCCACTGCCGACCGCGGCGGAACGCCTGCACGTTGGTCTCGACCCGAACCCCGTTGCGGGAGACGGCTTCTTCGATCGCCTCGGCCGGAATCGGCAGCGCACCGCGCTGGTAGGCCACCCCGGTCAGCAGGAGGTTGGCGTACTGGTCCTGGCCGAACAACACCTCGGCCATTTCCCGGGCGTCCAGCGCGGTCACGGTTCCGGTCGCTTCGCGGAGCCGGTCGAGCAACGCCGTTTCCTCCGGGAACGTGACGCTGGTGTCGGCGACCATCGCCCCGGTCGGGACCTTCGACGTCGAGACCACCGCGGTGGTCCGGCCCGGATCGGCGACGGCGAGGTAGCGCGGGTCGGCGGCGACGAGCACGTCGGCGCCGAGGTAGAGGTCGCACTCGCCGTCGCTCGCTTTGTTCGCGTGCGCCGCGCCGATCTTGACGTCGGAGACGACCGCACCGCCCTTCTGCGCGAGCCCGGTCTGGTCCAGCGACCGCACCGGCAGCCCGGCGATGCTCGCCGCGGTCGCGAGGATCTGCGACAGCGTGACCACGCCTGAGCCGCCGACCCCGGTCACCCGCACCGTGAAGCGCTCAGCCGAGACCGTGCGCTTCGGCTCCGGAAGCGGTGCCGCCAACGGTTCGGCAAGTGGCCGTTTCCCCGCGCTCTTGCCGGGAAGGACGGTGAGGAACGACGGGCAATCCCCGTCCAGGCACGAGAAATCCTTGTTGCACGACGACTGGTCGATCCGCGTCTTGCGGCCGAACTCGGTGTCGACCGGCTGCACCGAAAGGCAGTTCGACTTCTCCCCGCAGTCGCCGCAGCCCTCGCAGACGCGTTCGTTGATCACCGCGTGCTGCGGCGGTTCCGGGGCGAGCCCGCGCTTGCGTTTGCGGCGCAGTTCGGTCGCGCATTCCTGGTCGTGGATCAGCATCGTCACGCCCGGGACGCGAGCGAGCGTCTCCTGCGCTTCAGCCAGCCGGTTCCGGTGCCAGACCCGCACGCCGCGGCCCAGCCGCACCCGCCGGTACCGCGCCGGTTCCTCGGTGGTGACGATGATCCGGTGCACGCCCTCGGCCCGCATCGCCGCGATCACCTGGGGAACGGTCATGCCCCCGGTCGGCTGCTGCCCGCCGGTCATCGCGACGGCCGAGTTGTACAGCAGTTTGTAGGTGATGTTGACCCCGGACGCGACGGCCGCGCGCACCGCGAGGCTGCCGGAATGGTGGAAGGTGCCGTCGCCGAGGTTCTGCACCAGGTGGTCGTCGCGCACGAACGGCGACATGCCGATCCATTGCGTGCCCTCGCCGCCCATCTGGGTCAGTCCGGTGATGTCGCCGTAGTCCTCGCGCCCGGTCATCAGGACCAGGCTGTGGCACCCGATCCCGGCACCGACCAGCGAACCCTCCGGCGTCTTCGTGGACGAGTTGTGCGGGCAGCCCGAGCAGAAGTACGGCGTGCGCGCGGCGAGCGGAAGCGCGATCGTGCGTCGCGGGGCCCGCCAGGATTCCACGGACGGGAATCCGCCGTGCGCACGCAACCGGAGCGCGAGCGCCGCGGCGATGCGGTCCGGATCCAGTTCCCCGTCGGCCGGGACCAGCGCCGTGCCGTCGGGGCCGCGTTTGCCGGTGACCGCCGGAGCGTCGGCGCGGCCGTAGAGCAGGTCTTTGATCGCGGTCTCGATGAAGGAACGTTTCTCTTCCACGACCACGATTTCGCGCAGTCCCGCCGCGAACCGGGTGACGATTTCGGGGTCGAGCGGGTGCACCATCGCGAGCCGCAGCAGCCGGACTCCGCGCCGCTCCAATTCGGACTCGTCCAGGCCCAGGATCTCCAGCGCCTGACGGAGATCGTGATAGGTCTTGCCCGCGGCGACGATCCCGACCCGGGCGTCGCGAGCGCCGACGATCGTGTTCAGCCCGTTGACCGCGGCGTAGCGACGGGCGAGTTCGAGCCGCGCGCCGTCCCGGCTGCGCTCCAGCCTGCCGAGGTCCGGTTGCAGCATCCGGGCGGTCATCTCGTGGACGAACGGCCGCCCGTCGACCACCGGACCCGGTGCCACGGACCGGAACCGGCCGGGGTCGACGCGCACGGCGCCGGTTCCGTCTGCGACGTTGGTGGCGATCTTGAACCCGACCCAGAGCCCGCAGGCCCGCGACAGCGCGACCGCGTGCTGCCCGAGGTCGAGCACCTCCTGCGGATCCGCCGGGTACAGCGTCGGCAGGCCCAGGTCGGCCAGCAGCAGTTCGGAACTGCCGGGCACCGTCGAGGACTTCGCGCCCGGGTCGTCGCCGACCAGCGCCAGCGCGCCGCCGAGGCGATGAGTGCCCATGAGGTTGTTGTGCCGCAGGGCATCCGAGGCGCGGTCCAGGCCAGGCGACTTTCCGTACCAATAGCCGGTGACGCCGTCGACGCGCCGGTTCTCCGACTTGGCCGCCAGCTGCGCGCCCTGCACCGCGGTGGCGGCCAGTTCCTCGTTGACGCCCGGCTTGAACACGATGTCGTGCTCGGCCAGCAGCTTCGCCTGTTTGCCCAGTTCGAGGTCGTATCCGCCGAGCGGCGAGCCCTCGTAGCCGGACACGAACGCCGCCGTCCGCAGCCCTGCCCGCTGGTCGGCGCGGCGGACCTCGAAGGGCAGCCGAGCCAGCGCCTGGACGCCGGTCAGCTGGAACTGCCCTTCGGCCGCGCGATATCGATCAGTCACGATCGGATTCCTCCCTCTGCCGCCAGTGCCCGAAGCTGGTCCAGCACTGGCTCGACGCCTGGCGCGCGGGTCAACGGATGGATCGCCACGTGATCAGCCCCCGCGGCGAGATGCTCGCGAACCCGCGCCGCCACCTGGTCCGCAGCGCCGCACACGACCAACTCGTCCACCAGCCGGTCGCTCCCGCCGTCGGCGAAGTCTTCGTCCCCGAAACCCAAGGCACGCAAGTGGTTCACGTAATTCCGCAGCACAAGCCGGGTCGCGACGTGCTCCCGCGCCACCTCGCGCGCCCGTGCCGCGTCCGCATCGACGACCACTGCCTGTTCCGGAACGAGCAACGGCTCCGGACCGAGACGTTCCCGGGCGGCCGCGGTATGCGCGGGCGGCACGAAGAACGAGTGCATCCCGGCGGCCCGGTCGCGGGCCAGTTCCTGCATCCGGGGCCGCAACGCCGCCAGCACCCGAGGCACCGCACGGTCCGGCCGCGGCCCCCGGTAGCGATCGCTGTCCAGCACGTCGAGGTATTCGCGCAACGCCGTCAGCGGCCGGTCATGGCCATTCCCGCGGCCGGCCTCCGCGTGGCTGGCGCCGAGGCCGAGCACGAACCGTCTGGGGAAAGCCTCGCCGAGCGTCTGGGCCGCGCCTTCGGCGGCGACCGCGTCGCGAGCCCAGATGGCGGCGACTCCGGTGGCTACGGTCAGCCGCGTGGTCGCCGACAGCAGCAACGCGGCGTTGGTGAAGATTTCCTTGTGCGCCGGGGATTCGCCAATCCACAGCGCACCGTAGCCGAGGTCTTCGACCACCCGGGCGGCCTTCGCGGCCTCGGCGGCGGGAACCTCCGCCAGAACGGACAGCCACACGCCGGCCGGTCCGATCCGGGCCGCCAGTCCACGAGACGGCTTCACGCCTGCTCCCCCGGCCCGAATTCCGGCAGCCACACCCCGTCGCCGACCTCGCGGAACGAGACCGTCACCGGTTCGCCGAGCACAGGGTCGTCCGGGCCGGTCCACGTCGTGGTCAGGTTCGGGCCGCTGTCGAGCCGGACCTGCACCACGACGTACGGCACGCCGTCACCCTCGAAGTAGCGCTTGTGGAACCGGACCCAGCTGTGCACCCGGCCGGTCCCGGCGTCGGTCGCCCACCCGACGTCGCGGCGGAAATCGCGCGGGCACACCGGGGACGGCGGCCAGAACGCCTCGCCGCACGAGCCGCACACCGGGACGCGCAGTTCGCCGCGAGCCGCGCCGTCGAGGTGTTCGGCGTCCTCGGGGTAGCGAAGCGGGAGAGGTCGCGCAGTGGTCATCGTGGTCACCGGTCCTTCGTGAAAACAGTCGAATCGCCGAACGGCGTCGCCCACTGGACGACCTCGCATCCGGCCACCTGGCGGTCCCCGGCCTGGCCGCGGATCTGACGGACCGCCTCGGCCATATGCCCCCAGCCGCAGAGGTGCGCTTCGGACAGCAGGCCGCCCGCGGTGTTGACCGGCAGCTCGCCGCCGAGTTCGATGCGGCCGTCCTGCAGCCATTCGAGCGCTTGGCCCTCGCCGGCGAAGCCGAACCGCTCCAGCACGAACACCACGTTGGGCGAGAAAGCGTCGTAGAGCTGCAGTGAATCCACATCGCCCGGCCCGGAGAGGCCCGCCATCGCGTAGACCGGATGGTCCTCGACTCGGCGCTCGTCGCCCTGCGTGAACACGCCCAGCCCGGGCGGCGCGAAGATGAACTCGTCCCGGCCGGCGCGCAGGCCCTGCATTCCGGAGACGATCACCGCGGGCTGCCGCAGATCGCGCGCTCGCTCCACTGTGGTCACCAGCAGGCAGGTGCCGCCATCGCTGAGCAGCGCGAAGTCCGGACGGCGCAAGGGCTCCACGATGTAGGGCTGCGCGTCGTAATCCGCTTGCTCCAGCGGTTTGGTCATCTGCGCGTTGGGGTTGAGCCGGGCGTGGCGGCGCATGGCCATCGGCACCGCGGAGATCAGCGCGGGGTCGACGCCGTACCGCTCGCAGTACCGGCGGAACGCCATCGCCGCGCCCGCACCGGGAGCGGTCATCCCGTAATGCGGCAGTTCCCCGTGCGAGCCGCCGCCTTGGCGCAGGCCTTCCGCGTCGCCCGCGCCGCCAACCATGCCCAGCCCGGAGAAAGACACCCCGGCCAGGCAAGCGGCCACCTCCGTGGTGCCGAGCGCCACGGCCTGTGCGGCGGCTTGCAGCGCGGGACCGACGAAACGGCCGTGGCTCCAGGTCTGCACGGCGGCGCGGATCCGCAGGCCGAACGCCTCCGCCACCCGGTCGTAGTCGATCGACAGCGGATAGCCGACGTTGGTGAACAGCCCGTCCACGTCCCCGGCACCGAGTCCGGCGTCGTCCAGCCCCAGCTGAAGCGCCTCGGCGGCCAGGTCGAGACCGCTGCGCGCGGATTTCCGGGACAGCTCGGTGATGCCGATCCCGACTATCGCCACCTGGCGTACCGGTCCTAGCGGCATGATCGTTCCTTTCTCGAAGCGTCAGAGAATCGCGTGCGCGTTGGCGGGGCTGCCGACCCCGCGCGGCAGCGGCAGCACCCCGGAGACGAGGAGGAACTCGTAGCTCCCCCGCTCCGCGCACGCCCGCGCGAGCCGGTCCAGCAGCCACAGCTCGCCCAGCGGCATGCCCTGCAACGCGATCAGCCGGCGGTGCAGGAAGCCCTTGGCGCGGTTCACCGGGAAGACCTCGACGCCGACGTTGTCCATCGCGACCGCGGCGAATTCCCGGTCCCAGAGATAGCCGGCCATGTCCTTCGCCGACTCCAGCCCGGGGCAAGCGAAACCGGTGCCGATCGTTCCGCGCAGCGCGGCCCGGTCCCGCGCTGGCAGCTGCCGGTACCATTCCGTCCATCCGGTGCGGACCACGAGAATGTCCCCGGACGCGAAGACGGTTCCCTGCGCGTCGGCGACTTCGTCGAGCAGCGCGGCGGTGATCTCCACTGGCTCGTCCGGCGCGAGCGGCGTGCCTTGCGCCGCCAGGTGCCCGGCGACGTCGACCAGCACGCCCCGCCCGCCGAAGCCGTGCTCGGCCCACCGGTCGACGCCCAGAACTTCGCTGTCCGCCAAGTCGGCTTCGCTGCGGCCGCCCCAGTAGCCGTGTCGTCCGGCTTTGATGTGCCGCAGCCCGTCCCACTGCGAGGAACCCTGCAGATAGAACCCGTCCAGCCGGTCGTCGTGCCCGGCCGCGGTGTCCTCCACGACGTGCTGGAAGACATCGCGCTCGTCGAACAGGCCAGGATCAGGCTCATTCAGCGGCAGCGTCAGCGGGATCATCTGCCCGCTGCGCACCGTCTTCGCCGCGGCGAGCCGCTGCTGCGGTCCGATCAGGTTGAGCGTGCCGATTTCGTCCGCGCGCCCCCACACGTCCCACGCGTGGTGCTCGTCCCGGTCCGGCAGCGTCGGCAGGTCCGCGAACGCCGGGGTGCGCCGCCCGGTCATCCCGCCTCCAGCATCTCGCGCAGTTTGAGCTTGCTGACCTTCCCGGTGTGGGTCTGCGGCACCGCGGCCGAATCCAGCACCACGACCCGGGCGGGCACCTTGTAGCTCGCGGCCCGGGACCGGACGTATTCCCGCAGCCGGTCCGCCAGTTCGGTTCCGTCGGCACCGCTGCGCTCGTCCGCGACGACGACGCAGGCCATCTCCTGGTCGCCGTCCGGAGTGGACAGTCCGAAGACGTACGCCTGGTCGACCTCGGCGTGCTCGCCGAGGATGCCCTCGATCTCCACCGGCGCGACGTTGATCCCCTTGATCTTGAGCATTTCCTTCCACCGGCCGCCGAACGACAGCCGCCCGTCCGCGTCGACCGAACCGAGGTCGCCGGTGCGGAACCAGCCGTCGGGGGAATGCGTGCCGCCGCTGACATCGGACCCGCTGAGGTAGCCGTCGATCACGCAGCCCCGGATCTCGATCTCGCCGGTGGCGCCGGGCGGGCACTCCGCACCGGACCTGTCCACGATGCGGATCTCCTGGGTCGGCAGCCGCCTGCCTTGGGTGTGCAGCTTGACTTCCGGCAGGTCGCTCGCGTCGGTCATGGTCACGAAGCCGTACGACTCGGTCAGCCCGTAGGCGCTGCACGCCTCGGTGATGCCGAGCCCTTCGATGGCCAGCCGTTTGTCCTCGGCGTTGAACCCGACCGGCCCGGTCCGCAGCGACGAGATGTCCCTGCTGCCGAAGCTCGGCGCGGCCAGCAGCGCACGGACCGCCGTCGCGAGTCCATAAGAGACAGTGCACCGTTCGCGCTCGATGAAGGCCAGCGACGCGTCGCCGTCGACCTTCTCCTCGATGCACAAGGTCAAGCCGTGGCTCAGCGCGACCGGAAGCGCGTTACAGGCCCCGTAACCGAAGAACAACGGCATCGCGAACCACAGCCGGTCGCCCGGCCCGACGTGCATCCGCTCGCCCATCTCGTAGCCGTTGCGCAGCAGCTTGCCGTGCTCCAGCGGCACCGCCTTCGGCAACGCCGTGCTGCCGCTGGTGTAGAGGATCATCGCGAGGTCGTCCGGCCCCGCACTGCGCTCCGGCGCCGGGGCGGGGTCGAGCCCGGGCGGGAACGGCTCGGCGGACGGCCAGGACAACGCTCCCAGATATCCGTCGGCGCGGGCTCCGCTCTCGAAGACCTCGCCGTGCCCGGCGGCGGTGAGTTCGGCGAGCATGTCCTTGCCGAACACCTGCTTCTCGGTAACCACCAGGCGCAAGTCAGCGGTGCCGACCAGATGCGCCAGCTCCGCAGACCGGTACCAGGTGTTGACCGGCACCGCGACCAGCCCGGCCCGCTGGGCGCCGAGCATCGTGACCAGCCAGCGCAGCCCGTTCGGCAGCAGGATCCCCACCCGCTCCCCCGGCCGCAGCCCCGCCGCGCGGAACGCGCCCGCCAGGTCGTCGCAGCGCCGGGCGAACTCGGCGAAGGTCAGCCGTCCCTCGGGCGCGACCACCGCCTCCTCGCCGGGAAACAGCTTCGCCAGCGCCGCCAGCGCGTCCGGGAAAGTATCCGGGGCAACCACGTCGTTCCGCCTTTCGTTGTGGCCCGTCATCGGGCGTCCGGGTGCACGACCACATCGGCGCGCAGCAGCGTTCCGGTCTCCGGGTCGGCGAACTCCACGAGTTCGACCCCCGGCCTCGGCTGGCACCACTGGCCGCGTTCGGCGAGCCGTTCGTGCGCCGGGCTTCGACGCACCGCCAAGCCGTCTTCCCGGGGCCATTCCCGCCTGCCGGCGCGGATTCGCTCCCTTTCCCGGCTGGTCTCGGCGACCTCGGGGTCGCCCGCCGCATCGAGCACGACGCCGTAGGAAACCCTCGCCGCGTCGGCCGTCACGACGCCCGCGCGCACGTCCGCCGCGACCAGCTCCGGCCCTCGTTCCAGCGGATCGCCGTACCCGCCACCGCCGCCGACCCGCAGCACCACGACGTCGCCCGCACCGACCGAAAGCCCGAACTGCTTGCCCTGCAACGGTTTCGGTGCGGCAGCGAGGTCCTCGACCCCACGCGGCACCTCGCCCCGGCCGAACGCCTCGTCCGCCTGCGCACCGGAGACCAGCGCCGAACCGCTCGTGGAACCGGGGTAGCCGCCGAAGACCCCGGACGGCGGAACCTGCCAGCAGGCCGCCATGACGTGCTCCTGGCCGCCCGGCGTGTACCACGGCGTGAACGCGAGGTCGATGCCCGCGCCGCCCCGGGTCCGGCCCGGTCCGCCGGAGTTCGGGTTCAGCTTGCGCCACAGGTACAGCACCGGATACGCGAGTTCGTTGATCTCGATGTCCGGAATGCTGTTCTGCGGCTGGGCGAGCACGCCGCTGACGTCCATGCCGTCCGCGATCGCCTGCGCGCCCGCTCCGCTGCCGCCGCCGTTCATGTCCGGGAACGGCACGAGCCGGCCGGATTCGTCGGGAGCGTAGAAGAAACTGGCGCTCCACGAGTCTTGCCACGGCGCCGTCACGTGGTCGCGGACGAAGGCGTTCTCGCTGCCGGCCTGGAGATCGGCGAGCAGCCTCGTGACCACCTTCCCGATCCGGAATCCGGTCTCGATGTGCCCGGCCCCCATCGGCGCGGGCTGGCGCGCGTCGCAGATCGTGCCCGGCCGGGTCACCACCTCGATCGGGCGCAGCGTGCCCTGGTTGATCGGCAGGTCCGGCAGCAGGGTGATCAGCAGCGGGGAGACAACCGCACCCAGCGTGGTCGCCGCGCTGACGTTGATGAACCCGTCGGTCTGCGGCGCGGACTCGGTCAGGTCGAACCGCAGCGCGTCCTCGCTGACGGTGAGCGTGCAGCGGATCGGGTACAGCTCGTCGGCGTGCCCGTTGTGCTCGGCGAATTCCTCGGCGGTGAACGTGCCCTTCGGCAGATCCGCGATCCTGCGCCGGACCGCCTGCTCCGCCAAGTCCTTGGCGGCCTCGACATACCGGCGGAAAGTGTCGACGCCATACTGCGCGACGAGCGCCTGCAGCCGTTCGTCGCAGCGGTGGCAGGCCGCGATGAAGCACCGGATGTCGTTGAGCACCAGCTCCGGCACCCGGATGTTGGTCTCGATGATCCGCCACACGTCCTCGACCGGACGCCCCCGGTCGACGATCTTCACCCCGGGCAGCCGCAGCGCTTCGCCGTAGACCTCGGTCGCCGTCGGGTCCATCCCGCCGGGAGCGGCACCGCCGAAGTCGTTGACGTGCGCCTCGGCCCAGCACCACGCCACCAGTTGCTCGCCGAAGAAGATCGGCCGCACCACGCCGACGTCGACGGCGTGCGCGTTGCCGGTGGTGAACGGGTCGTTGCAGAGGAACATGTCCCCCGGCCGGATCTGCTCGCGGGGATACGTCGCGAGGAGGTGCCGGACCGCCTGGCGGGCCGCGCCCAGGTACATCGTGATGTAGCCGGCGTAGCTGATGATGTCGCCCTCGGCGTCGGCGATGAAGGTGGAGAAGTCCACCGCCTCCGCGATCGCGGGGCTGCCGGAGGCGCGCATCATCACCACGCCCATTTCCGCGGCGACGTTGTCCAGTGCCTTGGCGAGAATTTCGACGTCCACCGGGTCGAGCCCGGTCGCGGCGGCGGTCATGCGGTTTCCTCCCCGGTGAGCCCGGTCGTCCGGTCGGTGTCGGTCAGCAGGTAGTTGCCCCAGCCGTCCACGTTCAGTTCCCAGCCCTCAGGCAGCGAGACGGTCGTCAGCGAGTGTTCGATCAGCGCCGGACCGGAAATCCTGGCCCCGGCGGTGATCCGCCGCGCGTCGTAGACGTCCACTTCGGACTGTCCGGCCCGCTGGGTCCGCCTGCGCCCGACCGGTTCTGCCACGTCGCCGGTCGGCTCCTGCTTGGCCGGTTCGAAGAAGTCGACCCGGCCGGTCGCGGTGACCCGCACCGACATCAGAACTACCGGACTGCCCACCCAAGCCGTGCCCTCGCCGTACTCCTGCTCGTAGCGCGCGGCGAATCCGTCCTGGATCGCGACCAGATCCGCTTCGCCGAAGTCGTCGCGGCGCGGGATCGGCACCCGCAGTTCCCATTGCTGGCCGAGGAACTTGAAGTCGCCCTCCCAGCGGATGTCGATCCGGTCGTCCGCATAGCCCGCGGCGTGCAAGGCCTCGACCAGTTCCGCGTCAAGCTCCTTCAGCGCGGTACGCACCGCATCGGCGCCGCCGCCTTGCCACATCACCGACCGCGCGCGGGTGCGCATGTCGTCGCTAGAAAGCAAGCCGCGCGCGGAGAACACCGCCGCTTCGGCCGGGATCACGATCTGCCGGATGCCGACCGAACGGGCGATGTCCGCGGCGAACAGGCCGAGCGCGCCGCCGAAAGCCACCATCGCGAACCGGCGCGGATCGTGTCCGCGCTCCACCGTCACGGCGCGGACGGCGTTGCCCATGTCCGCGACCACCATCCGGTGCACCGCCGCCGCGGCCTGCACCGCGTCCACGCCCAGCGGTTTCCCGATCTCGCGGGCGAGAGCTTCGCCGGCGCTGACCGTGTCGAGCGACCGGCGACCGTCCAGAAAGGACCCGGAATCCAGCAGCCCGAGCACCGCGGACGCGTCGGTCACCGTCGGCCGCGTGCCGCCTTTGCCGTAGCAGATCGGCCCCGGCTCGGCTCCCGCACTGTGCGGCCCGACCTGCGGAACGCCGCGCGAATCCAGCCACGCGATACTGCCGCCGCCGGTGCCGATGGGCAGCACGTCGATCTTGGACAGCGCGGTCAGGAACCGCTCCCCCAGCATCACCCGCCGGGTCACGTTCGGGGTCGCGTCGCGCAGCACCGAGACGTCGAACGACGTTCCGCCCATGTCCGCGGTCACGATGTCCTTCAGGCCCAGCCGGTCGGCCAGCGCCCGCGCCCCGATCACGCCGCCCGCCGGACCGGAGTCGATGAGCGTGATCGGGCGCTGCCGGGCTTCCGCCGCGCTCGACGTGCCGCCGAAACCCTGCATGAACGCAACCGGTTCGCGCAGTCCGCGCGCCGCCAGCTCGCGCTCGATCCGCTCGGTGTACTCGGCGACCCGGATTCCGGTGAACGCGTTGAGCACCGTGGTCATCGTCCGCTCGTACTCCCGGATCACCGGGTGCAGCCGCGACGCGACGCTCAAGAACAGCTCAGGATGCTCGGCCTCGACGATCGAGGCGAGCAGTTCCTCGTGCTCCGGGTTCGCGAAGCCCCACAACAGGGAAACGGCGATCGAATCGACGCCCTTGGCCGCCAGCGCTTCCACCGCCTCGCGCGCCCGCCGCTCGGTCAGCGGAACGACGACCCGGCCCTTGCGGTCGATCCGCTCGGGCACCTCGAGCACGTTCTCGCGGGCGACGATCTGCGGAAGGCTGAGCTGCTTGTGGTGATCGCGGTGCGCGTTGCGGGCCGAACGCGCGATCAGCAGGTTGTCGCCGAAGCCCTGCGTGGTGATCAGGCCGACCTTCGCGCCGCGCAGTTCGGCGACCGCGTTCGTCACCACGGTCGTGCCGTTGACGAACCGCGTGGTCGCGGCGAGCAGTCCGGGCAGCGGCAGTCCGACACGACCGGCGAGATTTTCCAGCGTGGCAAGCAATCCCGCGGCGAGGTCGTCCGGGACGGTGTCGGACTTGTCCGCATAGGACTGTCCGTCCGAGGCGAGCGCGACGACGTCGGTGAATGTACCGCCGATGTCGCACCCGATCTGAAACGTGACTTCGGAACGCAACGTCATTGTCCTTCCGTGGAACGGCCCCCGGCCTGCGAGCCAGATTAGACACGACATACTGTCGAGTCAAGCGACATCTTGTCGATTCAGCGGAGATGTGCGGCGAGCTCCGCGGAATCGGTACCGGAGAAGGGTTCTCGGACAGCCCGCAGGACCGTGTCGATCCCCGCGCCCAGCACCGGCTCCGCGTAGGAGCGGAACTTCTCGATCACGGACACCTGCACCCGCTCACAGCTTTCTGCGGACACGACGCGTCCGTCCGTGAGCCGGACTGTCACGCGTGCGTCCCGGCGCGCCGGAAAAGCCGCGTCCGCAACCGGATCCACCGCCACGGAGATCCGCGCGGCCAGCTTGGCCAGCCCAGGATCGAGCGCTCCGGCATAGCGTTCCGGACTGATTTCGCCGTCGGTCAGCGCGGCCGCCACGGCGAACTGCAGGCTCATCTGCCGGGAAATCGGCGCGGTCAGCGCAGTCGCGTTGGCACAGCCCGGATAGCGGGCCGCCACGCCGGACGTGTGCACCGTCGCTTCGACGACCTGCGCGGGGTCGATTCCTTGGGCAGCAAGGGAGATCGCCGCGTCGATCGGTTCCTGAGTCAAGGCGCACGACGGGTGCGCTTTGAAGAACGTCTGCGAGATCGCCATCCGATCCAGCCGGACGTCCGGCGGTCCTGCTTCGCCACGCGCACCGCCGAATGCCTGGCGCAGGCCGAAAATCCCGTCCACCGCCGACGTCGCGCCCGTCGCGCCCTCCCCCGCGAGCAACGCGGCGACGACGCCTGCTCGCGCGGCTCCGGCGTTCTGGAAGAACACCTCGGCGGTCCCGTCGCGCGCCCACTGGCACAGACCCGCGGCGGAACTGGCAGCAATACCGAGCGCGTGCGCGGCAGCGATCGGTTTGAGCCCCAGCAAATGCGCGGCCGCCGCCGCGGCGCCAAAGGGACCGAACACGCTGCTGGCCCGCCATCCGCGAGCGCCGAACTCCTCGGTCAGCACCGCGGCCGAAACCTGCGCGATCGCCTCGTAGCCGAGCACGATCGCCCGCAGCAGCGCGGGCAACGGCGAGCGGAGCCGCTCCCCGATCGCCAGCGCCGCCGGAATCACCATCGTCCCGGGATGCACGCGGCTTTCGGCATGCGTGTCCTCGTGCAGCAACGCGTGGCAGGCAACGGAATTCGCGAACACCGCGTCCGTGAGCCCGCTCCGCAGGCCGCCGGTCGCCCAGATCGTGGCGTCGCCGCTGCCCGCGATCGCCCTGGCCTGCCTGGCCCACGGCAGGTCGCGTCCGCCGTAGGCACAGGCCAGCGCGTCGAGGAGACAGGTACCGGCTTGGTCGATCAGTTCGCCGGTGATCCCCGGGGCCGCGGTGTCGAGTTGCTCAGCGAGATCGGTGAGCAACACGGGTCACACCCCTTCGCGAGACCGCTCGCTGACCGCCGGGGCCGGCTCCGAGTCCACCACCCGCTTGGCCGCCCGCCGCACGAACAACGCCGCGACCAGGCTCACCAGCGCGCCGAACATCAGGAACAGCGCGGGCGCGCGGTTGTCCCCGGTGACTTGCACGAGCGTCTGGCTGACGTACAGCGCCGGACCGCCCAGCAACGTCGCCGCCAACGCGAACCCGACCGCGAACACGGTGGCACGCACCCGCGCGGGAAGAACCTCCACGTAGGACGCCGGAGCCACCGCCGTGTACAGCGCGGGCAGGACTCCGAGCAGCACCGTCATGGCAATGGCCGCGCCGAGGCTTTTCGCCGAGGAGAGCCCGATGAACAGCGGATAGGCCAGCACGAAGGTGCCCGCGGAAAGCCCGAGCAGCATCGGCCACCGGCCCCACCGATCCGACAACGGTCCGCCCAGCGCGACCAGCACGACCGCCACCGCAATGCTGATCACCGTGGCCAAAGTGGCTTGCGACTGCGAGAAACCCAGACGGATCAAGTACGCCTGCGCGTAGGTGAAGGCGATGTAGTAGCCGACCTGCTGGAACGCGGCGATGCCGAAGATCAGCACGATCAGCCGCCAGTGCGCGGCGAAGGACTCCTTGACCGGAGAGGCGGGCACCTGCGTGCGGTTCTCCAGCGCCCGGAACTCGGGGGACTCGTCGAGCTTCGAACGGATGTAGAGCCCGACCAGGCCGAGCGGCAGGGCCAGCAGGAACGGGATCCGCCAGCCCCAGCTCGCCATCGCCGCGGGCGTCAGGAGGGTGCTCAGCAACAGCACCGAGCCCGCGGCCAGCAGCAGGCTCGCCACGCTGCCGATCTGCACGCGGCTGGTCATCGCGCCGCGCTTGCCGCGCGGGGTGAACTCGGCGGCGTAAGTCATGGCCGTGCCGTACTCGCCGCCCGCCGCGAGCCCCTGCAGCAACCGGAACAGCACCAGCAGAATCGGCGCCCACACCCCGATCGACGCCACCGGCGGCAGCACGCCGATCGCCGCCGTGCTTCCGGCCATCAGCGCGACCGTGGCCACCAGCGCGGGCTTGCGCCCGATCCGGTCCGCGATCGAGCCGAACAGCAGCGAGCCCAGCGGCCGCACCACGAAGGCGACCCCGAACACCGCGAAGGCCGACAGCAACGCGACACCCGGCTGCTGCGCGGGGAAGAACAGTTTCGAAAGGACGACCGTCAGGAAGCCGTAGACCGCGTAGTCGTAAGTCTCGACGGTATTGCCGATGGCGGACGCGAAGACCACGCGCCGCATCAGCGCCGGAGACGGAGCGGAGACGCCAGGACTGGAGGACATAGGGGGACGCTCCCGAGTCATCGTTGACAGGTGGGCGAAGACCGGCGTCTTCCCTGTCGACGCCTCGACACCAGGCGGGCAGGCCGCACAGGGCTGCGGCCGTACTCGCCTGACCTGCGCGTTCACTGCCGGCGCAGGTGTCCCCCGAAGAATAAGGACGACACTGTGTCGAGTCAAGCGTCAAGCTGTTGATCTAGGTGCGGGTCAGTCGCGCTCCAGCCCGAGCGCGTCGACCCACAGCCCGGTCACCACATCGAGCAGCTGCGTCCGCTCGATCGCGAACACCTTCTGCACGATCGCGCGGAAACACACCTGGTCGAGCTGCACCATGAGCAGTTCGACCCGCAGCCGCCGCTCCTCGCGCCGGGCCTCCGGGAACTGGGCCAAGTACTCCTCCAGGCCGCCGGCCAGCTGGTCGATCTGGTCCTTCCACCGGGCCGCGACCTCGAGGTCGCTGGCCATCGCCTCGTGGATCGCGGGCAGCAGCGCCGCCTGGCTCTCCCACCAGGACAGCGCCCCGTCGAGCCAGGCGCGCACGCTCGCCGCCTTGCCCTCGGCGAGCGCCCGCCCGAGCAGCGACCAGTACTGCGCGCTCTGGTCCTCCCGGACCGCGCGGTAGACCTCGGTGAACACCTCGGCCTTGTTGGTAAAGTGCAGGTAGAACGTCGCCCGGTTGACCTTCGCCGCCTTGGCGATGTCGCCGATCGACGCCTGTCCGTACCCCCGCTCCTCGAACACCTGCCGCGCCGCGGTGATGATCCGCTGCCGCGTCATCCTCCGCTGCTCCTCGCGCACCGAAAGCAGCTCCGTCGATTCATTCGACACGTTGTCGCCCACGCGCCGATGGTAACGCCCTGCGACTTGCCTTCGTCGTTCGTGCGCCTGCCGCGGGAACCCGCTCACGCCGTCCGGTGCCCCAGGTCAGTGCGCGTGGGCAACGAAACCGACCAGGAACTCAGCGAACACGACTGCGAGGACGATCGCGAAGGCCAGGAATCCCAGCGCCCAGCGGCGTGCGTTGAGCAACGGCAGATCATGGGCGACGGTCTCGGACGGCGGTTCGGCAGGAGAAGCCATGATCTCAGAGTTCCTTCCGGTAGACGATGTCGATGACGACCGCCGCGATCGCGGCCGCCGCCACGCCGATGCCGACGAACACCCAGCCCGCGCCGCCGGCTCCCGGCCCGGAGTACCAGCCTTCGGCGTAGATCAGCACGAGGACTGCGAGCAGAAGCGCGCACAGCACGATCAGCCCGGAGAGGCGGCGCAGCTTGGCGCGGGCGCTGCGGCGCAGGTACGCGTCGGCGAGCGCGCCGTCGTCGGTCGAGTCCGATGTGGACATTCGGGCAGACATGTGGTCTCCGTTCTGGGTGCGGTGGTTCAGGAGCGCAGCCGGGCAAGGTGCGCTTTGGGTTCGGTGACGATGAAAAGCGTGCCGACGATGGTGATGGCTGATCCGACGATGACGTACGTGCTGAACGGCGCCCCGTAAACGGTGAGCGAGAAAAACGCGATGAAGAAGAACGCGAGAGTGTTGGTGAGCACGCCGCCGCGGACCGCGCCCGCGTAAGAGATCCCGATGTAGTAGCCCATGATCATCCAGATCGCCCAGCCGAGCCCGATCACCGCTCCGATCGCCACGAGCCGCGGTTGCGCCCAGGCGTCGGCCGCGATCCGCCGTCCTTCCGGGAACAGCACGACGAGCAGGACGTCGGCGATGAGGAGTTCGAGGAACGCCCGCCACCACAGGAAGCTCTCCGGCGGCATGAGGTCGGTGCCCGCGGTGATCGCGAAGCTCTCGAACCCCCAGGTGAGCACGGCGGCCACGATGACGAGCAGACCGACCAGGAAGTACCAGCCGTGCGTCGGCGCGCCGAGTTCGCCGCCGGAGACGGCGAGCCAGATCCCGACGGCCAGTGCGGCCAGGCCGAGCACCGTGGAGGCGCGCAGGATGCGTTCGCGGTACAGCACGGCCGCGACGATCGCGCCCACCACGCCGGCGAGCGCTCCGATGGACCCGGCGAGCGCGCCGCCGATCAGCCCGGAGGCGGCGGCGAAGCACAGGTCGCCCACGAATCCGCCTACCGCGACGAAGAGGTTCCACCAGCTGACCCGGTGCCCGAGGATCCGGCCGGTGTCGCGCCAGGTTCCGGTCACGAGCAGGAACACCGCGATCGCCAGGACGCCGAACGGCACTTGCAGCGCGGCGACGAGCGCGAAAGCGCCGGTCGGCTGCTGCCGGTCGAACGGCGGGGTGGAGACGATCGAGCCCAGCAAGCCGAAGGCGAGGCCGAGCGCGGGAGCGGCGAGGATCGCGTAGATCATCCCCATCCGGGTCTTCTTGCCGTCGGCCAGGCGGGACCGTTCGGCCAAGTCGGCCGCAGAGCCTGAGGCGCTCATGTTTGCCTCCCCGCGGGGATTGGCAGTTCGACCGGCAGGTACCGCCGAAGGTCGAGCTGGTACTCGACGAGCCGCCTCGCGGACGCGGCCAGCGCGTAGCGGCGCAGGAGATGGCCGCGATGGCTGCGCTGCCCGACCACGTCCAGCCAGCCCACAGTGGACAGACCGACCAGGCCCTCGCGCAGCCCGGACAGTTCTGCGTCGCGGTAGTGCTGTCGCAGCGCCCCGAACAAATGGTGCTCCCACAGGCCTTGCTCGCCGAGATGGTAGAGCACCATCACCGCCTGCATCTTCGGTGCCGGTTTCATCGTTGAAACTCCTTCGCGGTGGACTAGTGGCAGGAACGAGGACAGGTCAGGCCCGCCAGACGGTTTTGACGTTGACGAATTCCCGGATCCCGTGCGCCGACAGCTCGCGGCCGTAGCCGGAATCCTTGGTCCCGCCGAAGGGGACGCCGGGGAACGAAGCGGTGAGCCCGTTGACGAACACTCCCCCGGCTTCGATCTCGCGGGTCGCGCGCTCGATCTCGTCCGGATCGGCGGTCCAGACGCTGGAGCTGAGCCCGAAGTCGGAGTCGTTGGCGAGCCTGATCGCCTCGTCGAGATCGGCGACGCGGTGCACGCAGGCGACCGGGCCGAAGCATTCCTCGCGGTACAGCCGCATGTCCGGCGTCAGTCCGGAAAGGACTGTCGCGGGATAGAAGAACCCCGGCCCGCCCGGCGTCCGGCCGCCGGTCAGGACAGTCGCGCCCTTCGCGATCGCGTCGTCCACGAGTTCTTCGACGTCACGCCGCCCGCGTTCGGTGGCCAGCGGACCGAAAGTCGTTGCCGGGTCACGGGGGTCCCCGGCAGTCGTCGCCGCCATCCCTTCGACGAACCGTGCGGTGAATTCGTCGTAGACATCAGCGTGGACGTAGTAGCGCTTCGCGGCGATGCAGGACTGCCCGGAGTTCTGTACCCGCGCGGTCACCGCCGCTTCGGCGGCCTTCGCGAGGTCCGCGCTCGGGAGTACCAGGAACACGTCAGTGCCCCCGAGTTCGAGCACGGTCTTCTTGATGTTCCGCCCCGCTGCCTCGGCCACAGCGGAGCCGGCTGCCACGGATCCGGTCAGCGTCGCCGCGCGGATCCGGCGGTCCGCGAGAAGCGGAGCCACCTGCTTCGCTTCGATGAGCAGGGCGGGGAAAGACCCGGCGGGGAATCCGGCGCGGTCGAAAAGCTCTCCGAGGTAAAGAGCGCATTGCGGGACGTTCGAGGCGTGCTTGAGCAGCCCGGTGTTCCCGGCCATCAAAGCGGGCGCGGCGAAGCGAATCGTCTGCCAGAGCGGGTAATTCCAGGGCATGACCGCGAGAATCACCCCGAGCGGCTCGAAGCGGACGGCGAGGTCCGCGGCGCCCACAGCCGCCGGGTCGACCGGCCGTTCCGGCTCGAGGTACCGCTCGGCGTGGTCGGCGAAATGGCGCAGGCCGGCAGCCGACTTGAGCGTTTCGTAGCGCGCGGAGGCGAGCGTCTTGCCCATTTCCGCGGTGATCAGCTCGGCGACGTCGTCGACCTCGGCCTCCAGCAGGTCGGCGGCGCGGTGCAGCCACGCCGCGCGCTGGCCGAAGGTGGTGCCAGCCAGTTCGCGGAACGCGGTCTGCGCCGCGGCGATCCGGTCCTCGACCTCGGCCGGGCTGTGCGCGGCGAACTCCTTGCGGACGGTTCCGGTCGTCGGATCGACACTGGCGATCGTCATGGCTTTCCTTTCCTGTGCAGGTTCGGGCGCCCGCCCGGCGGGCGCGAACGTGATCGACGGGCAGGTCAGTGCGCTGGCATCCGGCGGGCCAGCCTTTCTCCGGCACGGCGCAGGTAGCGCGCCGGATCGGCGGTCGCCCGGGCCTGGTCGCCGGCGAGTTCGGACAGGTCCTCGGCGGCCTGGAACAGTCCCGTGATCGGCGCGGCGATCCGGCCCGCGACGACGAGCGCGGGCACCCGCGCCGCGGCTGCGAGCGCGGACACGTGGCCAGCGAGTTTTCCCGACCGGGATTGCGTGTCGAACCGGCCCTCCCCGGTGACGACGACGTCCGCGCCCGCGACGGCGGCAGGCAGCCCGGCCAGTGCGCCGACGAACTCGCTTCCCCAGGCCAGCTGCGCTCCCCAGGCCAGGAGCCCGAACGCGGTCCCGCCCGCCGCACCGGCCCCGGGCGCGGCCGCATCGGCGTCCAGCCGGTCGGCGAGCCGCCGGAGATTGCGCTCGGCGGCGGGGAGATCGACCGGCGAAAACCCCTTCTGCGGGCCGAAAACTGCTGCGGCGCCGGTAGGTCCGAGCAGCGGATTGGTCACGTCGCTGAGCACCGTCACACCCGCGCGCGGCAGGGGGCGGAGCCCTGTGCAGTCAATGGTTCGCAGCTGTGCCAGACCGCGATTTCCTTGCGGAACCGGGTTTCCTGCCTCGTCGAGCAGCCGAGCACCGAGCGCGGTGAGGACCCCGGCGCCGCCGTCCGTCGATGCGGACCCGCCCAGGGCGAGCAGAAGCCGAGGCACGCCAGCGTCGAGAGCGGCGGCGATCGCGCGGCCGAAGCCGAGCGTGTGCGCCGTGGCGGGGCGGGGCCGGTCGAGCAGCGTGAGGCCGCTGGTCGAGGCGAGTTCGACAACGCCGGTGCCGTCGGGCAACAGAAGCCAGTACGCGTGCGCCGGGCTGCCGTGCGGCCCCGGCACGGTGACCGGCATCCTGCGCGCACCCGGCACGACCGCGGCGACCGTGTCGAGAGTGCCCTCGCCGCCGTCGGCAAGCGGCAGTTCCCGCATCTCGTCGTGCCGGCGCACCGCGGCCCAGCCTTCAGCCAGCCACCGGGCGGCTTCGGCCGCGCCGGCCGAGCCCTTGAACGAGTCGGGTGCGACGAGCACGCGCAAGGCTCGTTCTCCGGCCGTCATCCCGGCACTCCCGCCGCACCGTCGAAGGTTTCCGCCGCCCGCCGGGCCACGCGAACCGGGTCGGCCCGCCAGAGGTCCTCGTTGAAGATCTCCACTTCGACGTCGCCGTGATAGCCGGCCTTCTCGACCAGCTCCGAGACCGACGCCAGGTCGACGTGCCCGTCGCCGGGCAGGCCGCGGGCGAGCAGCGCGTCCGGCGGCAGCGGCGTGATCCAGTCCCCGACCTGGTAGGAGGCGATCCGGCCGGTCAGCCCGGCGCGGCGGATCTGTTCGCCGAGGCACGGATCCCACCACACGTGGAACGTGTCGACCACGACTCCGACGCGGCCCGCGGGGAACTGCTCGGCGATGTCGAGCGCTTGCGCCAGCGTCGAGATCACCCCGCGGTCCGCGGCGTACATCGGGTGCATCGGTTCGATCGCGAGCACCACCCCGGCCGCCGCCGCGTCCTCGGCGAGCGCGCCGACCGCGTCCCGCGCCCGGTTCCGGGCTCCGGCGAGGTCCCGGTCGCCCTCGGGGAGACCGCCCGCCACGAGGACCAGCACCGGAGCGGAGCCCGCCGCCCCGGCCGCGGCCAACGCGGCGGTTTCCTCGATCGCCCTGCGGTTTTCGTCGAGCGCGGCCGCCGTGTCAGGTCCGGTGAAGAATCCGCCGCGGCACAGGCTGGACATCCGCAGTCCGGAATCCGCCAGCATCGCGGCCGCCGCCGGCAGCCCGACCGCACCCACTGGTTCCCGCCACGCCCCGATCGCCGGAATGCCGGCTTGCCGCGTGACGCGCAGCGCGGTCGCGAAGTCCGCGTGGCGGATCGTCGCCTGGTTCAACGACATCCGCGGGTGCGCGGTCACGCCGGAACCCGGTCATCGAGGCCGTGCACGGCGAGCAACGAGATCCACCGCCGCGCGGCCAGTTCGGGATCGGTCAGCGCCCCTGCCTCGTCGGCGAGCCGGAGCGCAGCGGAAAGGTGCGGCAGGCTACGCGCTGCGTGCAGACCGCCCGCCATCGCGAAGGCAGGCTGGTGGCCGTTGAGCCAGGAGAGAAAAACGATGCCGGTCTTGTAGAAGGCAGTCGGCGCGGCGAAAATGTGCCGCGCCAGGGCTTCGGTCGGTTCGAGGACGCGCCGGTATTCCGCGAGATCGTCCGCGTCGAGCGCCTGCAATGCCGTGGCCGCAAGCGGAGCGACGGCCGCGAAGGCGCCGAGCAACGCGTCGCTGTGCGCTTGGCCGTCGCCTTCGATCAGGCTGACGTAGTGGTAGTCGTCCCCGGTGAAGAGCCGTACGCCGTGCGGAAGCCGGGCGCGGAGCGCGATTTCGCGGCCCGGATCGAGCAGGCTCATCTTGATCCCGCTCACTTTGTCGGCGTTTTGGTGCACGATCCGGAGTACGGTCGCGTCCGCTTCGGACCCGAAGTAGCCAGCGAGTTGTGGGTCGAACGCCTCGCCGAGCCAGTGCAGGACGACCGGGGCGCCCGCCCGCGCGAGCACCTCGCGGTACACCTTCTCGTAGTCCGCGGCCGACGTCGCAATGCGCGAGAGATGCCGACTGGCCATCAGGACGACACCTGCACCGCGGTCTTCGGCGTAGTGGAGCTGGGCGACATAGGCGTCCACGATTTCGCTCAAGGACAACACTTCTTCAGTCAGGTGATCGGTGTTGACCCCGACCAACAGCGCTCCGCCGACCGACGCCGCCTCAGCCGCGCTCCGGGCGATCAACTCGCGCGTGGCAGCCGCGTCGAGTCCCATGTTGCGCTGGGCCGTGTCCATCGCGTCGGCTACGCCGAGCCCCCAGGACCACAGGTGGCGGCGGAACGCGAGCGTGGCGTCCCAATCGAGATCCGCGGGTGCACCCGGCACGTTCTCCGCGGTCGCGCGAGGGACGACGTGCGCCGCCGCGAAGGCGATCCGCGACCGCGACGGACTCTCCGGACGTTTCAGCGCGGGAGGAGTCCGCAGCCGGTAACCAGTGACCCGGGCGGCCGAGTCGACCAGAGCGACTTCCGTCATTTCGCCGCTCCGTTCGCCAGCGCCACGCGCGGCGCTTCAAGCGGGGGAAGTTCGACCCGCGCACCGGTGCGGGAGCTCTCCAGTCCCGCTTCGGCGAGCCGGACCCCGCGTGCTCCGGCGAGAAGGTCGTACGGGTGCGGATCGCCGTCGACCACGTGCCGGACGAATTCCTCCCACTGGACCCGGAAACCGTTCTCGAACACCTCGTTGTCCGGGACCTCGCTCCAGTCGGCTCCGTAGTCGTGCGCATCGGCGAGGTCGGGGTTCCACACCGGACGGGGCGTGCCGGTCCGGTGCTGCGCCCGGCAGCCGAACAAGCCAGCGACCGCGCTGCCGTGCGTGCCGTCGACCTGGAATTCGACGAGTTCCTTGCGGTTCACCCGCACCGCCCAGCTCGAATTCAGCTGCGCGACCACGCCGCCGTCGAGTTCGAAAATCGCGTACGCGGCGTCGTCCGCGGTCGCGGAGTAGGACGCGCCGTTCTCTTCGAACCGGGTCGGGATGTGCGTCACCGCCCTCGCGTAGACCGAGCGGACTTCTCCGAAGAGATTCTCCAGCACGTAATTCCAGTGCGGGAACATGTCGACGACGATGCCGCCGCCGTCCTCGGCCCGGTAGTTCCAGCTCGGCCGCTGCGCGGGCTGTCCGTCTCCCTCGAAGACCCAGTAGCCGAACTCGCCGCGCACGGACAGGATGCGGCCGAAGAATCCGGACCGCACCAGCCTCGCCAGCTTGCGCATGCCGGGCAGATACAGCTTGTCGTGCACAACACCATTGGGCACGCCCGCCTCCTGGGCGAGCGCGGCCAGCTCCAGCGCCTCGGGCACGGTCTCGGCGGTCGGCTTCTCGGTGTACACCGCCTTTCCCGCGGCGATCGCCCGCAGCAGCGCCGCCACCCGCGCCTTGGTGACGAGAAAGTCCGCGTAGACGTCCCACTGGTCGTCGCCGAGCGCGGCGTCGAGGTCGGTGGTCCAGTCCGCGATGTCGTGCCGTCGCGCCAGTTCGGCGAGCTTGGCGCTGTCGCGGCCCACCAGCAGCGGACGGACCTGCACCCGCTCGCCTCCGCGAAGCCGCACCCCACCCTCGTCGCGCAGCGCGAGAACGGACCGGACGAGATGCTGGCGGTAGCCCATCCTCCCGGTGACGCCGTTCATGATGATGCCGATGCTTCGCTGAGCCATGGACTCTCCTGGGGATGCGTCGTCGGATCGGCCCCGGCCGGAGCGGGGCTGCTGCGGTCTGCGCCTTCCCGCCCAACCGGGCAGGCACGTCGGGAAAGCGCTTTCCAAAGTACGATCGCCGTCCGGCCGCGTCAACCCCCGCCACTCGGCGCTCAAGTTCCGGAAAGCGTTAGCATCGCGACCGTGAGCCGCCGACGTACGCCGAGCCCGGACGAACCCGAGGAAGCCGCGGGCAGCGCGGCCACCCTCGCCGATGTCGCCGAACGGGCAGGGGTTTCGCTCGCGACCGCCTCGCGGGTGCTGAACGGCAGCACCCGCCAGGTGAAAGAAGCGTTGCGAGCCAAGGTTCTCGCCGCCGCGGCGGAACTCGACTACTCGCCGAACGCCCAGGCGCAGGCGATGGCCCGGGGCAGCACCGCCACCCTCGGGCTGATCGTGCACGACATCGCCGACCCGTACTTCTCCAGCATCGCGGCCGGAGTCATCGCCGCCGCCGGCGAACGGGGCCTGCTGGTCACCGTCGCCAGCACCCAGCGCGACCCGGCCGCCGAGCTGCGGCACGTGGAACTGCTGCGCAGGCAGCGCGCGCAGACGGTGCTGCTGGCCGGCTCACGGGTCGACGATCCCGCCCTGCTGGACCCGATGCGGGCGATCCTGCGGAAGTACACCCGCGGCGGCGGACGCGCCGCGTGCATCGGGCAGGACGGGCTCGGGATCGGCACCGTCGTCGTCGAGAACCGGCTGAGCGCCGCCGCGCTCGCCGATGCGCTCTACCGGGCGGGACATCGGCGGTTCGCCGTGCTGGCCGGGCCGCCCTCGCTGCTCACCGCCCGCGACCGGGCCGAAGGGTTCGCCTTCGGATTGTCCGAGCACGGCGCGGAACCCCAGGCCGAGCATCAGGTCTCGGGCGAGTTCACGTGGTCCGGCGGATACGCCGCGGCCAAGGCTCTGCTCGACCAGGCCGAAGGCAGGCCGCCGGTCGACTGCCTGTTCGCCGTCAACGACGTGATGGCTCTCGGCGCGCTCGCGGCGGCGCGGGACGCGGGCCTGCGGGTGCCCGAGGACATCGGCATCGCGGGGTTCGACGACATCAGCCCGCTTCGGGACGTCGTTCCGGCCCTCACCACCGTCCGCCTCCCGATGACGGACATGGGCGCGACCGCGGTGCAGATCGCCCTCGACGAACCCGCCAGCCCCCCGCGGCGCCATCGGGTCCGAGGCGAAGTCGTGCTCCGCGACAGCACACGCTCTTCGGCCGGCTGACCGCGCGCGCTCAGCAGCTTTCCGCCCGCCTGCCGCCCCGCCGAGGCCGACGACCGCGTCCTCTCTGGACCAGAGCCGCCTCTTGCATCCGGGAACGACCTCGCCTACGGTACGCCGGAAAGCGCTTACCAACGGCGGTGTGCGAGAGGAATCCGATGGAGCAAGCTGACGTCCTGATCATCGGCGCGGGAGCGTCGGGCGGGGTCGCCGCGGGAGCACTGACGAAGGCCGGATTCAACGTGGTCTGCCTGGAACAAGGCGACTGGCCCGACCGGGCCGGCTACCCGGCCCAGCGCGAAACGTACGAACTCGAAGCGCGCAAACAGTGGTCGGCCAGCCCGAACATCCGGCAGAACCCCGCCGACTACCCCGTCGACGACTCGCATTCCGCGGTCGCGCCGCTGATGTACTCGGGAGTCGGCGGAAGCATGATCCTTTACGCGGGCGACTGGCCGCGGTTGCTGCCGTCCGATTTCCGGGTGCGCACGCTGGACGGCGTCGCCGACGACTGGCCGCTTCGCTACGCGGACCTGCAACCGTTCTACGAACGCACCGACGCGGCCTTCGGCGTGTCCGGCGCGGGCGGGGACCCGGCCTACCCCGACGGTGCCGAACCGCCCCTCCCGCCGCTGCCGATCGGCCGGATCGGCGCGCGGATGGCGACAGCGCACGACAAGCTGGGATGGCACTGGTGGCCAGCCGCGCAGGCGGTGCTGTCCGCACCGCACCAAGGGCGGCGGCCGTGCGTCCAGTTCGGATCGTGCATGCAGGGCTGCCCGGAAGGCGCCAAAGCATCGACCGACCTCACCCACTGGCCCGCCGCGGTCGCCGGCGGCGCGCGCCTGCTGACCGGGGCGCGCGTGGCCCGGATCCTGATGTCCGCCAACGGACTCGCCACCGGAGCCGAGTACGTCCTCCCGGACGGATCCTGGCATTCCGTCCGGGCCGGCGTGGTGATCATGGCGGCCAACGCAATCGGCACGCCGCGGATCCTGCTCAATTCGGCCACGCCCGCGCACCCGGACGGACTCGGCAATTCCAGCGGCCTGCTCGGGCGGCGGCTGATGGTGCACCCGTTCGCCAACGTCACCGGATACTTCGACGAGGACCTGGAAAGCTGGCGGGGCCACGTCGGCGCGAAGATCACCTCCTACCAGTTCTACGAAACCGACACCGACCGCGGTTTCGTGCGAGGCGCGAAGTGGAGCCTCGCCCCGACCGGCGGCCCGCTCAACGCCGCGCTGCCGACCCGCGCGGGCGAGGAGGTGTGGGGGCCGGCGCACCACGAGCACATCCGCCGCCATCTCGGCCGGACCATCAGCTGGGGCATTTTCGGCGAAGACCTGCCCGACGAGGAAAACCGCGTCACGGTCGGCACCGGGCTCGCCGATTCCTCCGGCATCCCCGCGCCCCGGATCGACTACTCCGTCAGCGAAAACTCCCGTCGCCTCCTCGATTTCCACATCGCGCGTGCCACCGACTCCCTCCGTGCGGCCGGGGCCCGCGACGTCGCGACCGAATCGCTGATGCGGTATTCCGGATGGCACCTCCTCGGCACCGCACGGATGGGCGCCGACCCGGCGACGTCGGTGGTCGACGAGTACGGGAAATCGCACGACATCCCCAATCTGTACATCGTGGACGGCAGCGTGTTCGTCACCTCCGGCGGCGTCAACCCCACCAGCACCATCGCCGCGCTCGCCCTGCGCGCAACGGAACACCTGATCGCGAACCGCCGGAACCAGCCCGTCCCCGCCTGATCGGAGCACTCATGCCCGCGACACCGGACCACCACCTGCCCGGCGAGTGCCGCGACTGGCTGCGAGCACTCGCCGACGACCTGATCCCCGCAGTCGGCCCGATGCCCTCCGCCGCCGCAGCCGGCATCGACAGCGGACAGCTCGACGTCGTCCTCCGAGCGCGACCGGACCTCCTCCCCGACCTGCTCCGCGCGTGGACGTCCACCACCGGGCTGCCTGCCGGCGCCGCCCTCAAACACCTGCGAGAACTCGACGACGCCGGGTACCAAGCAGTCCTGCTCGCGGCCGCGGGCAGCTACTACACGAACCGCGAGGTGCGCGAACTTCTCGGCTACACCGGCCAACAGCCCCGTACCGTCCAGATCGCCGAGGACATCGACGAAGACCTCTTGCTCCGAGTCGTCGAACGCGGACCGCTCTACCGGCCCGCGTGATCTCCGCCCGCCCGGACCGGAGCGGCAGCCGCCGTCTCGCCGGGTACGGAGAACGACCACGATGCGGCCGGCTGAGCAGACGATTCGTTCTCCGCAGGCGACGAATACCCCGTAATGCCGGAGGCTTCGGCGGGGTGCCGCGAACCAGCGACAGGTTGTCAGAGACATTCCGTTCGTGAACGGAGCGACAGTCGTGTGGATAGTGTGCAACTCGCCCCACCGTCGTCACGATCCCCGAGCTGGACGAGCAAACGTTCATCGAGCTGGAGACGATGGCCGAGGCCGACGACGTGCCCGCCGCGCTCGATTCGCTCCGCGCCGTCTTCGCCGATCTCGGCATCGACGAGCACGACGCCGTAGAGGAGTCCTATACCGACATGGTCGCCTACAAGCGAGGCGTTTGACAGCGACCGTCTGTCAGGCTCAGGAAGAAATTCGCCGACCCGCGCGCAAGCAGGGAATTAATCGCATACTCATACTCCGGCCACTCGCCCTCGCACAGGTCGCGGAGATCGCCGCAGCGTCATGAACGTGACGATGGCATGAGAACTGATCCGGTGAAGCAAAAATTGTCATTTCTTCCGGCTATCGACCCGCGATCGGAGGCGAGATCAAGATGAGCGAGACGAACAGGGTCGATGTTTGACATCCGCGCCCACGACGGAGCTGGTGATCAGTCCACGACCACGGCGCTGGACACACCTGTCATTGTGCGTCCTGGACGCCGTCTTTTCCATCAACGCCCACTACAACAACGTGGTCAACGTATACAACGCCTACGCGGACTATGTCTCCCTGCCGGATCGGCTGTTGCCTGCCGCGGATGCGCACACCGTGATCGGAGCAGATCGCGAGCAGTCCGTCGCCGAGCTGGCCAAGCTGGGGCGCGAACTGGGAGGCGAGCGGCTCGCCGCCGACGTCCTGGTCAACCGGTCGCTCACCAGTATGCGCGGCGACATTCGCAAGGCCGATGCCGCAGTCCAATACGCGCAGATCCTGGCCGACAGCGGACTGCAACGGATCGACGACGTCGCCGCGGCGCCCACCGACACCTCCATCGTGGATCCCGTGGAAGCACGGCTGGCTCAGGTGCCGGGGCATGGCCAAGGCACCCGTCTGAGCTACCTGTGGATGCTTGCCGGGGACGACAACCGGATCAAACCCGACCGAATGATCCGACGCTGGCCGACTCGGCATCTGCGCCTCGACACCTTGGTGAGCGTTGCCGAGGCGCGCGACCTCCTCGCTGCGCTCGCTTCCCGCCTGGGCTGCACCCAGTGGGAACTCGATCACGCGGTGTGGCAGTTCGAACGGTCCGGGCGGCCAAGGGGTTGACTGCCAGGCCATCCGAGCAGCCGTACCCGGCCTCTGGCCTCGTTGTGCCGGACGAGCGCTTCGGCGACACGCCTGACACACGACCCACGTAGCCATCTCCGATTAGTACAAGGCCTCCATATTTAATGCCGCTATCACGCAGCTTCGGTTCACGAATCTCGATCGGTCAGGCTCACCGCATAAATAACCGGCCGAAATTAGAATCCCGGAACCTCGACATTCCGCTGACGCAAACCGCCAACGGGGTTCCGCCTCGACCACAGGTCCGCCGGTCGATCCAACAGCATTGACAACGTTGACACTCCACAAGTTAGCAGAACGATATGTGTACGATGTTGCGCTGAGTGTGCTTGCATCGACATACGGTCGTACCAGGCCGTGGAGCATCACCCGGGGAGGGCCAGCAAGAGTGCCAGCGAACTCAGGACTTGTAGCGGGGCGGTTCAAGCTGCTCTCGCCCATCAGCAGGGGAAACATGGGCGAGGTCCACCGAGCCGAAGACATGCAGCCTGAGGCTCCTGATCACGACAAGGTCGCTGTCAAGCTCATCCTGCGAACCCGCTGGAACACGCTGCTCGACGCGACAGCACTGGGCACCTCGGCCGACCGCTTCGCGCGTGAAGTCAAGATCATGCGCCGGCTGCACCACCCCAACATCCCGTACCTCGTCGACGGCGGCGTGGACGCCACCGGCCTCCCGTATCTCGCGATGGAGCTCCTGGACGGCCGGTCTCTGGATGACCTGGTCGTCGAACATCCTCAGCTGCCGGTCGCGTGGGTCTCAGCTTTGGGCGCGCAGATAGCCGATGCCCTCTCCGCGGCGCATCTCGAGGGCGTCGTCCACCGCGATCTGAAGCCGTCCAACGTGATGCTCGTCCAGGGCGGCGCAGCGAAGGTCCTCGACTTCGGGATGAGCTTGATCATCGACGGAACGGATGACGACCGGATCACCAGCTCGGGCGTCACCGTCGGCACCGCCCGTTACATGGCACCCGAGCAGTTCGAGGATTCAGCTGTCGGTCCTGCCGCCGACCTCTACGCGCTGGGCTGCGTATTGTACGAGTTCCTGACCGGGGTTCCACCGTTCTCCAGCCCGTCCGGCTACGAGCTCGGCCAGAAACACCGAACGGAGCCTCCCCCATCGGTCGCACTGTTGCGTCCGGACGCGCCCAGTCCATTGGTGCGGCTGGTCGAGACGCTCCTGGCCAAGAAGCCCGACGAACGTCCGGTCGATGCGGTCGCGGTGCGCGAGCTGCTGCTGTCCCTGGCGACCGGCGACGCGTCCGTGTCCGGCTGGGAAGCGCTCGACCCGGTCAAGTGGGTCAACGACGTGCGCGACCCCATCTCCTCGGCTCCTGCCAAGCCCGCCGAGCGGCCGATGCTGAACGGAATGGACGTGTTCGGCATCCACCAGCAGCTCATCAAGGATTACCGTGATTTCACCGAGGGCGGCACGGTCATCCGGGATCCAGCAATCAAAGCGTTCGTCGAGCAGACCCTCGACACGAAGTCTCAATGGCCGGACCCGTGGCTTTCGTTGAATCCCTTCTTCGCCTCCGGCGGAAACCTTCCCGAATTGACCTCTCAGGGACTCCTGCATGAGGAATGCTCACGCATTTTCCAGGCTGGCAAGAAACCCGACAGCACAGTCTGCGACGGCCGCCCGCTGACGCTCCATCGCCACCAGCGGCAGGCCATCGAGGTCGCGCAATCAGGCGCTTCCTACGTCCTGACGACAGGAACTGGCTCCGGCAAGTCGCTCGCGTACATCGTGCCGATCGTCGACCGGGTACTGAAGGAGCGCGCGCAAGAGGGCGCGAAGGCGCGCAAACGCGTCCGCGCGATCATCGTGTATCCGATGAACGCCCTTGCCAACAGCCAGCTCAAGGAGCTCGACAAATTCCTGCTCGACGGGTACGGCGAGGGCCGCGAGCCGGTCACCTACGCACGCTACACCGGGCAGGAGGGCGACGAGCGACGGAAACAAATCCGGGACAATCCGCCGGACATCCTGCTCACCAACTACGTGATGCTCGAACTCATGCTGACCCGGCCGGACGACCGGCGCTCGCTCATCCGGATGGCGAAGGGCCTCGAATTCCTCGTCTTCGACGAGCTGCACACCTACCGGGGGCGGCAGGGGGCCGACGTCGCGCTGCTCATCCGTCGGGTCCGGCAGGCCTGCCAAGCCGGGAATCTCCAATGCATCGGCACGTCCGCGACGATGTCCAGCGAGGACACGGTCGCGGCTCAGAAAGATGTTGTCGCAACCGTCGCGACCACTCTCTTTGGCACCGAGGTGAGCTCCGACCACGTCATCGGTGAAACGCTCGAGCGAGCCACGCTGGAAGCGCCTGCCGTGGTTCCCGCCGAACGACTGCAGAGCGAGCACGCACCGCGTGCCTACGCCGACCTGGTCGCGGACCCGCTGGCCCGCTGGATCGAGACCCGGTTCGGCCTCGCCGTCGATGACGCTGGCCATCTCGTCCGAAGCAAGCCCGCCAAGATCGAAGTAGCTGCCAAGGAACTCTCGGAAGCCAGCGGGGTCGAGGCGGACCAGTGCGCGGCCGCGATCCGGGAAACGCTGAAGGCTGGCTCCGAGGCCAGGAACCCGAACACCGAACGACCGTTGTTCGCCTTCCGGTTGCATCAGTTTCTCTCCAAGGGCGACACCGTCTACGTCACGTTGGAGGGCAAGAAGGAGCGCCACCTGACGCGGGAGTACCAACGGATCCAGCCCGGTTCGAACGGCAAGATCCTGCTTCCAGTCGCTTTCTGCCGCGAATGTGGCCAGGAGTATCTGACTGTGTGGCGGCGGGAGAAACACGGCAGCATCGTCTACGAGCCGCGTCGTGACACCACGGGAACGGGCGGCAGCGCCGAGGACGGATACCTGTACATCGACCCGGCCCGGCCGTGGCCTAACACCATCGAGGGGGCCATCGCCGATCGTCGCCTTCCCGACTCGTGGCTGGAACTCGACGACGTGCGCGGTGAGGTAGTCAAGGACTCCTACCGTCAACGGGTCCCGGTCTCGGTCACCGTCGATGTTTACGGGAACGAAGGGGCCGGCGATCTGCCCGCGACCTTTATCCCGGCCCCCTTCCGGTTTTGTCTGCAGTGCAACGTGAGCTACGAGCAGGTGCGCGGCAAGGACTTCGCCAAGCTCGCCACGCTCGATCAGGAGGGGCGTTCTTCCGCGACGTCGCTCGTGTCCGCCTCGATCCTGCGCTCTCTCAAGCAGGTCCCTGCCGACGCGCTCGACAAGAAGGCGCGCAAGCTGTTGACCTTTGTGGACAACCGGCAGGACGCATCTCTGCAGGCAGGCCACTTCAACGACTTCGTGCAGGTCACCCAGTTGCGCTCGGCGCTCTACCGGGCGGTGCTCGACGCCGGTGATGACGGGCTCAGGCACGAGGAGCTCGCTTCCCGGGTCGCTGCCGCGCTGAACCTCGCGGCTTCCGACTACGTCCGCAACGAAGACCAGGCACCTGCGCTGCAGCGCAATGCGGCCAAGACCCTGCAAGACGTGATCGCTTTCCGGCTCTACACCGACCTGCAACGCGGTTGGCGGGTCACCATGCCGAACCTCGAGCAGACCGGTCTGCTGAAGATCGAATACGAGGACTTAGCCTGGCTCGCGAACGAAGAAGGCCGCTGGGCCCAGGCCGATCCGGAGTTGGCCCGCCTCGATCCGGAGCAGCGCGAAGAGATCATGCGCACGCTGCTGGACCACCTGCGCCGCGGCCTCGCCATCGACGTGCAGTATTTCCGTGATGACTTCGACAACCTACAGCGGGCCAGCGAAGAACGCCTCATCGAGCCATGGGTGCTGGCCCAGTCGCACGATCGCGCGCAAGTCGGGACCGCGTTCCCGCAGAGTTCCCGGCCGGGGATGGAACGGAACGCGCTGTTCGTCTCCGGGCGCAGCAAGGTCGGGAAGTTCCTCAAGCGGTCGTACTTCAAAGAGGCGACTCCCGACGACCTCCAAAAGATCATCAGCGACGTGCTCAAGGTACTGGCAAAAGCCGAATTGGTGACCGAGGTGGAGGTCGCGCCGCCGTTCGTCCGCCGGTTCCCTCGCTCGGCACGCCAGACGATGACCGGATACCGGGTATCCGCCGTCGCGCTGGTCTGGAAGGCCGACACCGGCATGTCCGGCGCGCACGACCCGCTGACCCGCACCTACGCAGGTGGCGAGGGTCCCCGCGTGAACACATTCTTCCGTGACCTGTATCGGGACGCCGCCGGCGCGCTCGCGGGGCTGTCGGCGAAGGAACACACTGCCCAGGTGCCGCCACCGGAACGGGAACTCCGAGAAGACAAGTTCCGCAACGGCGATCTGAAACTGCTCTACTGCTCCCCCACGATGGAGCTGGGAGTCGATATCGCAGAGCTCAACGCGGTGATGATGCGCAACGTGCCGCCGACGCCGGCCAACTACGCGCAGCGCAGCGGCCGAGCCGGCCGGTCCGGTCAGCCAGCCCTGGTCACAACCTATTGCGCGACCGGCAACAGCCACGACCAGTACTACTTCCGGCGTTCGGAGCGCATGGTTTCCGGGGTGATCACCCGTCCGCGGCTCGACCTGACCAACGAGGATCTCGTACGCTCGCACGTCCAGGCCATCTGGCTCGCCGAGGTTGGCCTCAAGCTCGGCCGAGCGATTCCCGAGATCATCGACATCAGCCACGACGAGGGTGCCCGGATCCCGAACCCGGAGCTGCCCCTCCATAGCCACATCGACCAGGCGCGGCTCGACCCCGACGCGCAGCGCCGCGCAACCGTCGCCGCTCGTGCCGTGTTCGGCGCGTTGCAGACCGAATTCGCCGAGACAGCCTGGTGGGACGACCAGTGGCTAGACGAGGCCGCACGCGGCGCGGCGCACCAGTTCAAAGACGCTTTCGAGCGCTGGCGCAAACTGTACAAAGCTGCCTTGCGCGACCAGGCCGAGCAGAACCGCCGCGTTCTCGACCACACATTGTCCGAACGTGACCGCGGTATCGCCGTCGAGCGGAGAAATGAAGCAGAGACCCAACTCAACCTGCTCAAGAACGAGAGCGTAGACCGGAACTCGGTGCTGTCCGACTTCAACCCGTACCGGTACCTAGCCAGCGAAGGATTCCTGCCCGGCTATTCCTTCCCGCGGCTGCCGCTCGCGGCCTACATCCCGTCGTCCGGGCGACGCTTCAGTGATGGCGATTACTTGCAGCGCCCACGATTCCTCGCCATCCGCGAGTTCGGTCCGGGAGCGCTGATCTACCACGAAGGCGCGCGCTACCAGGTCACCCGCATCCAGCTGCCGCCAGAGGGCACCGGTGACGTCGTCACCACCACGGCGTGGCGTTGTGTCTCGTGCGGCTATCACCACAATGAGAGCGACAACGCGGACAAGTGCCAGCTGTGCAACGAGCCGAAAGCCATGAATACGACCGGTCTGCTCCAGCTGCACACCGTGTACACCCGTCGACGCGAGCGGATCTCGTCGGACGAAGAGGAGCGCCGTCGCGCCGGCTTCCGGTTGGTCACCTCCTACCGTTTCCAGGACCACGGAGACCGGCCGGGCCGCCGTGACGGCTCAGTCGCCGACGGCCACGGAAAGCTGGCCACCGTGATCTACGGTGACTCGGCGACCGTCCGGATCACCAACCTCGGACGTCTGCGCGCGAAAGAGGACGAGCCGGACGGGTACTGGCTCGATCCGGCCGATGGCCGTTGGATGAACGAGCGCGACGCCGCGGACGCCGCAGGCGACTCGAGCGAGCTGCCAGTGGTCGACGACCGCGAAAACGAGTCGCGCCGGAAGAAGCGAGTCATCCCTTACGTGGAAGACCGGCGCAACATTCTCGTCATGAAGCTCGCAGAGCCGCTGGACCGGCCGGTCGCCGTCTCCCTCATGTACGCACTGGAGCGCGGCATCGAGGCGGCGTACGAGCTGGAGGATTCCGAGCTCACCAGCGAGCTGCTGCCGCCGGACGAAGGACCGCGCGACCGGTTCCTGTTCACCGAAGCCGCAGAAGGCGGGGCCGGTGTTCTGCGGCTGATGGAGTCCGAGGTGACGGCGCTTGCCACGGCGGCGAGGGCCGCCCTTGAAATCTGCCACTTCGACGGCGAAGGCAACGATCTCGGCGGTCCGAGCAACGAGCGGCCATGTGCGCGCGGCTGCTACGAATGCCTGCTCACCTACGGAAACCAGTCTGATCACGGTGAGATCGACCGGCACTCGATCCGGGACCTGCTGGCACGTCTCGCGCAGGCGCAGACAGTGCCAGAGGGACGGGGCGAAAGTCGATCGGAGCAGACGGCCCGGCTGGCCGAGCACGCCGAGAGCAGTCTCGAGCGGGAGTTCCTCGAGTGGCTCAAGGAGCATGGTCTCCGGCTGCCGGACCAGACACAAGAGTTCGTCGCTGACGCCCTCGCCCGGCCCGACTACGTCTACCTTCTGCCCGGCGCCCCGGTGGCCGTCTTCATCGACGGGCCGGTGCACGACCACGAGACGATCTCGCAGCGCGACGCCGACGCGGAAGAACGCCTGTACGACAAGGGCTGGGACGTCGTGCGATTCCGGTATGACGACGACTGGCCCGCGGTCGTGAAGAACAATCGGCATGTTTTCGGGCCCGGCGTGGGCGTCTGATCGAGGAACGAGGCCACAGCACTGATGTCCACCTACACCGCCGGTTCGCTGGTGTCTGCTCGCGGGAGGGATTGGGTCGTCCTCCCCGAAAGCGCCGAAGACATGCTCGTCCTGCGCCCGCTCGGAGGTTCGGACGACGACGTCGCCGCCGTCTTCCCGGCGTTCGAGGAGATCCGCAGCGCCGAGTTCCAGCCGCCCTCCGCGGACGACCTCGGGGACGCACTCGCCGCCGGACTTCTCCGATCCGCGCTGCGGATCGGTTTCCGTTCCGGCGCCGGCCCCTTCCGTTCTCTCGCCGGGATCGCGGTCGAACCGCGGGCCTACCAGCTTGTTCCGCTGATGATGGCCCTGCGCCAGCGGGTAGTCCGGCTCCTGATCTCGGACGACGTTGGCATCGGCAAGACGGTGGAAGCCGGGCTGATCGCCAGTGAACTGCTTGCCCAGGGAAGCGCGCGGAAGCTGGCGGTGCTCTGCTCGCCCGCGCTCGCCGAGCAGTGGCAAGAGGAGCTTCGGACGAAGTTCGGCATCGACGCCGAGCTGGTCCTCGCCTCGACAGTGTCCAAATTGGAGCGCGGGCTCGACCTGGGGCAATCGTTGTTCGACAAGCACCCGCACGTGGTCGTGTCCACCGACTTCATCAAGTCCACCCGGCACCGCGACGACTTCGTCCGGCACTGCCCGGACCTGGTCATTGTGGACGAGGCACACACCTGTGTCGCTGCCGAAGAGAGTGCGGCCACGCAGAATCAGCTCCGCTACGAGCTCTTGCAAAAGATCGCCGCGGACGAAGACCGGCACCTGCTCCTCGTCACCGCGACTCCGCACAGCGGCAAGGAAAGCGCGTTTCGCGCCCTGCTCGGTCTGCTCAAGCCCGAGCTTGCGCATGTCCAACTGGACTCCGACGCCGGACGGCGACTGCTTGCCACACATTTCGTCCAGCGCAAACGAGCGGATGTCCGCCAGTTCCTCACGACCGAAGACGGTTTGACGAACGACAACCTCCGTGAGGACACGAAGTTTCCCGCGGACCGCTACTTCAAGGACGAGACCTACACGCTGTCGCAGGCTTACCGGGCGTTGCTCGACGACGCGATCGCCTATGCCAGCGAGCGGGTAACCGCGGCCGGGGACCAAGGCAAGTGGGAGGCCCGTATTGCCTGGTGGTCCGCCATCGCATTGCTGCGCTCGCTGGTGTCGTCGCCTCGGGCAGCTGCCCAGACTCTGCGCACCCGGTCCGCCGCCGCAGCGGCTGCGACCGCAGAAGAAGCCGACAGGCTCGGCGCTCCTCTGACGCGCGATGCCGCCGACGCAGATGCGTTGGAGGGGCTCGACGTTGCCCCGGGAGCTGAGACCGACGACGCAAGCGTCCGGCTGTCCGAGCTCGCTGATCGTGCTGCCGGGCTTGAAGGCGTCGACGAGGACCGGAAGCTGGCCACCCTGGTCAAGCACCTCAAGGCCCTGCTGGCCGACGGCTATCACCCGATTGTCTTCTGCCGGTACATCCCGACCGCCGACTACGTGGCCGACCAGCTCGACGGCAAGCTCGGCCGCAAAACTGTCGTGCGTTCGGTGACCGGCACATTGTCGCCTCAGCAGCGTTTGCAGAGGATCGAGGAGCTGGGCGACGAAGCCGGTGAGGACCCCGCCGCACGCCGAGTCCTGGTGGCGACCGACTGTCTCTCCGAAGGCGTCAACCTCCAGCACCATTTCGACGCCGTCGTGCACTATGACCTGGCCTGGAATCCGACCCGGCACGACCAGCGAGAAGGCCGCGTCGACCGTTACGGGCAGAAACGGGACACCGTCAAGGTCATCACTTTGTACGGCAGCGACAACGGCATCGACGGCAAGGTGCTCGAGGTGCTGATCAAGAAGCACCGGCAGATCCGCAAGGACCTGGGCATCTCCGTGTCGGTGCCGGACGAGTCGTCGTCCGGTGTCACCAACGCTGTCGTCGAGTGGCTGCTGATGCGCCACGAGAGTCCGGAACAGGCCGCATTGTTCGACGTCGAAACGATCGACGCCATGTCCGGAAAGCTCGAGGCGGACTGGAATTCCGCCGCGGAACGGGAAACCGCTTCGCGTTCGAGGTTCGCTCAGCGCTCGATCCGGCCAGAGGAAGTCGCCAAGGAAGTGCTGGCCGTCCGCGAAACGCTCGGCCGGGCCGACGAGGTCCAGAATTTCACCCGGCAAGCGTTGGCTTCGTTGGAAGCCGTGCTGCGGAAGGACGACAACGGGTTCACCGCCGACTTGAGCGGCACACCCGTCGGCCTGCGCGATGCAGTCGCGCCGGTTGTCGGCGGCAACACCGTCGAGTCGGGTCGTCCGGTGCCCTTCCGGACGACCGCCGCTGTGGCTCGGGGCGAAGCCGCGCTTGTGCGTACCGACCCGGTGGTCGGCGCGATCGCCGGCTACGTGCTGAATGCTGCCCTGGACGACAGCACCAGTCTGCGTCCAGCCCGTCGATGCGGGGTGATCCGAACCAAGACCGTCGACACCCGGACAACCTTGCTTCTCGTGCGGTACCGGTTCCACCTGACCTTGCCGTCGCGGGTAGGCGAACGCCAACTGGTGGCCGAGGATGCGCGGCTACTGGCGTTCCAGGGCTCCCCCGCCAACGCGACGTGGCTCTCCGCTGACGATGCTTTGGCGCTGGCAGATGTCACCGCGGACGAGAACACCGACCGCGACTTCGCCGTCCGCACTATGCGGCGGGTACTGGACAGCCTCGACGCCACGAAGCCACACCTTGAGGCACACGGCGACGAACTTGCCGAAGAGCTGCTCGCCTCGCACCGCCGCGTCCGGCAGGCGTCCGCCGAAATCGTCCGCGGTGTGAATGTCGTCGCGCAGAAGCCGGCCGACATTCTCGGTGCCTATGTCTATTTGCCGGTCTCGGGAGGGGCCGCCTGATGTCCAGCGCAGCACGAAGCCAGGTCTTCCCCAACGTCCACACCGTCGGCGGCCTGTTGCCGGCCGACATGCTCGTCCGCATCTCCGAGGGCAAGGACGTCTCCGGCTCGCTGCCCGGCGACTACCATGTCGTCGGCGCACGCTCGGTCCGCGACGACGCCGAGCGGCACTGGGACTACCTAAAATCCCTGTGGGCCGAGCTGCGCAAGGAGCTCCCGTCCGCGCCGGCCGCCGACACCCCAGCCGACCCCATGGGCCTCGCGATCACCCAATGGCTGTTGCCCCTATTCGGCGAGTTCGGTTTCGGGCAGCTGACAAAGCTCGACTCGACCGGTCTCGTTTCGGACGACAGCACGAAGTCCTTCGCGATCAGCCACCGCTGGAACCACGTGCCGATCCACCTGACGGAATGGAACGTCTCGCTGGACCGTCGGCCAAGCGGTCCGGGCAGTGTGCCAGCCCAGTCGCTGGTCCAGGAGCTGCTCAACCGCACGGACGCGCATCTGTGGGGAGTAGTCACCAACGGCAGGCAGCTGCGATTGTTGCGGGACTCCAGTGCGTTCGCGACCGCCGCATACATCGAGTTCGATCTGGACGCGATCTTCGACGGCGAACTGTTCAGCGACTTCGTCCTGCTCTACCGACTGCTGCACGTCACGCGGTTCGCAATCGCCGCGGAAGCTGCTCCGTCGACGTGCTGGCTGGAGAAGTGGCGACTGGAAGCGATCGCATCGGGCACCCGTGCGCTCGACAGCTTGCGCATCGGCGTCCAGAACGCAATCACGGCCCTGGGCACCGGGTTCCTCAAGCATCCTGCGAACACCGCCCTGCGCGAGTCCGTGGACGTCACTCAGCTGCACGCCGCTCTTTTGCGTCTCGTGTACCGCATGCTGTTCGTCTTCGTCGCCGAGGACCGGGACAAACTGCACGAGCCCGACGTCGATCAGCAGACTCGCGAGCGGTACGCCCAGTACTTCTCCACGGCCAGATTGCGCGATCACGCGCGCCGTCGCCGGGGCACCGCGCACGACGATCTGTATCAGGCGCTGCGGATCGTCCTCGACGCGCTCGGGGACGAAAACGGCCGCCCTGAGCTTGGATTGCCCGGCCTCGGCGGCATTTTCGACGACAACGAGGCGGATGCTCCTCTCCGCGGGCTCTCGCTCTCCAACGAGGCCCTGCTGACCGCGGTGCGCCACCTCGCGCAGACCCGGGACGCCGGAGCCCGGCGTTGGCGATCGGTCGACTATCGGAATCTCGATGCCGAAGAGCTGGGCTCGATCTACGAGTCGCTGCTGGAACTGGTGCCCCGCCACAGTGCGGTGGACCGGGAGTTCGAACTCCTCGACGATGTCGCCGGCAACGCACGCAAGACCACGGGTTCCTACTACACCCCGTCGTCGCTGATCGCATGCCTGCTGGATTCTACGCTGGACCCAGTGCTCGACGACGCAGTCAAACGCGCCGAGCAAACTGCATCCGCGGCAGGTGATTCGGACCCTTCCGAGTTCATCGTGGACGAGCTGCTTTCGCTGCGCGTGTGCGACCCGGCTTGCGGTTCGGGACACTTCCTGGTCGCCGCCGCGCGGCGCATCGCCAAGCGCGTGGCTGCCGTGCGGGAACACAACCCCGAGCCGACGCTGGATGCCGTCCAGCATGCGCTACGCGAAGTCATCAGCCGGTGCATCTACGGAGTTGACATCAACCCGATGGCCGTCGAGCTGGCCAAGGTCTCGCTGTGGTTGGAGGCGTTGGAGCCGGGGAAGCCCCTCGGGTTCTTGGACGCCCACGTCAAATGCGGGAACGCGCTGATCGGTGCCACACCCGCTCTGATGCGCGGCGGCATCCCCGACGAAGCGTTCAAGCCGATCGAGGGCGACGACAAGAAGATCGCCAGGTCGCTGACTAGCCAGAACAAGTCCGAACGCCTGAACCAACTCGGGCTGTTCGACCTCGATACCGAAGTGAAGGTTTCCAACGCGACCTTTGCCGTCGACGTCAGCCGTATCACCGCGGCACCTTCGGATTTGCTTGCGGACGTACACCAACAGGCCGCTGCCTTCCAAGAACTGGAAGCGTCGGCTACGTATACCCATGCCCGCCATGTCGCGAACGCTTGGTGCGCTGCGTTCCTGTGGCCCAAGACGGCTGACGCACCACGCGCCGTGACGGAGGATCTCTTCCAAGCGCTCCAGGACCCCGAGGTCGACGCCGCACCGCAAAGCACCCATGACGAGGTCGCCCGGCTTGCACAGCAGTATCGCTTCTTCCACTGGCACCTGGAGTTCCCAGAAGTCTTCACGGTGGCCAGGAACGGAACTGCCATCGAAGCCGCGGGATGGTCGGGTGGCTTCGACTGTGTGCTTGGCAACCCGCCTTGGGAGCGGGTCAAGCTGCAGGAACAGGAGTTCTTCGCACAGCGCGACGAGAAGATCGCCACCGCCAAGAACGCGGCCGCACGCAAAGACTTGATCGCCCAGCTGAAGAACAACACAGAACGCCACGAGCTCTATAAGGAGTTCGAGGAGACCAAACGACAAGCGGAAGGCGAGAGCCACCTACTCCGCAACAGCGGTCGCTACCCGCTCACAGGCCGCGGTGACATCAACACCTACGCAGTCTTCGCCGAGACCGACCGCACGCTCACCGGGCCGCGTGGCCGCATGGGCGTGATCGTGCCGACTGGCATCGCCACCGACGCGACGACCCAGTATTTCTTCAAGGACCTGGTTGCCCGTCGTCGTTTGATCTCACTCTACAGTTTTCGGGAAATACGTAGAATCTTTCCAGGAACCGACGACCGGAATCCTTTCTCGCTACTTTCCATTGCTGGCCGCCAGGTGTCGTACGAGATCAGCAGATTCGCCTTCTTCCTAGACAACACCGAAGAACTCCACGACGCCGGCAAAGTGTTCGCCTTGACTCCGGAGGAGATCACGCTCCTGAACCCCAACACCGGCACCTGCCCGGTATTCCGCTCCCGCCGCGACGCCGAGATCACCCTCGGCATCTACCGCCGCGTACCCGTCCTGGTCAAGGAGCCCGACGAACGTGGCCAGGGCGGCAGCAACCCGTGGGGCGTGTCGTTCATGACGATGTTCCACATGTCAAACGACGCCCACCTCTTCCGCAGTCGCGACGAGCTGGAACACGAAGGCTGGCAGCTCGACGGCAACATCTTCACCCGCGACTCCGCCCGTATGCTCCCCCTCTACGAAGCGAAGATGCTGCACCACTACGACCATCGCTGGGCCACCTACGGCGAGGACGGTGCTACCCACGACCTGAGCCTGGAGGACAAGCAGAACCCCCATGCCGTTGTCCTTCCGCGCTACTGGGTCTCCGAAGATGACGTCCCAACCGACCGCTTCGACAAGAAGGGCAACCGCGTTCAGGAAGCAGGGGTCACCACACGCCTCTCCTCTAAGCACTGGAACCGCGGCTGGCTCCTCGGCTTCCGGAAGATTTGCCGCGCAACTGACGAGCGGACGATTATTGGGTTTGCGTATCCAAAGGGAGGGCTCGGGGACTCGGGAAACATCATGCTGCCAAAGCCAGGTTCCCCCGCCGCAGTTCTTTATTCCAATGTCGTTTCTATGACACTGGACTTCGTGCTACGCAACAAGCTCGGCGGCACAAACCTCAACTTCTTCCAATTCGAACAACTTCCTTTCCTCACCCCTTCTCAGATGCAGACGCATGAAGCGTTTCTTGGTCCACGGGTTCAGGAATTGGTGTATACGGCGATCGACATGGAGCCGTTTGCGCGCGACCTGGGAGGTAGCGGCGCGCCGTTCCGGTGGGACGAAGACCGCCGCGCGATCATCCGTGCAGAACTCGACGCGCTCTTCTTCCACCTCTACGGAATCGACCGCGATGACGTCGACTACATCCTCGACACCTTCCCGATCGTCAAGCGCAAGGACGAGGCCAAGTACGGCACCTACCGCACCAAGGACCTGATCCTCGCTGAGTACGACCGCATGGCCGAAGCCGGCGTCAGTATCGACAACCCGCTCGTCGACGGCGAGAACTACACCTCCACGCTCAACCCGCCACCCGGCCACGGTCCCCGTCATCCGCCGCGGAACGAACACGGCGAGGACGCCTGATGCCCGACGATTACCCAGATTTCGAGCTCCGGCTTCCGCGGGGCGGGCCGACCGCGCACGGACAGCTGCTCGGAGAGAAGGGCAACAACGGCAGCCAGAAGTTCCTGGTCCTGGCCGGCTCACCGGCGCGACCGGACGTCGTGCCGTCGTTCGCAGTCCATATGTCATCGTCGAACGCGTTGCGCGAGCAGCTGATCGCGACCGGCGGGATCACCGCGTCGTCAACCTGGCCGGGATACCTTGAGACGACCGAAGACATCACCTGCAACTCGCCGTCGGCGGCGGCGGAAATCCTGCTCGGCCGATCGGCAAACGGATTCACCGAGTGGAAGACCTCCGACGGATACCCGCTCAACGAGTTCATCAAGTCGCCCTGGTCCGGTGCGGCGCGGACCTGGCTCGTCCGTGGGTCGAATGTGGCCGGCTTCGATCTCGTCCAGCGGCTCTGGCTGCCGGAAAACCTCATCACGCTCTCCGGCAGTCGCCTGCGCGAAGGGGTCGGCGAGGAGCTGACCAAGGACGACATCCGCGTGATCGTCGACGAGGACTACGAGTCGATCCTGACCTACAGCCAGCGGCAACGCCTCGTCGACGAACTACACGTCTTCCTGTCACGGATGAAGCCAGGCGATACGGTGTGCACGATCTCCAACGGCGACCTCTATCTCGGCGAAATCACCGGCAGCGCGGTCCAGGTCGAGTCGGACGGCGGCCGTTCGAATCTGCGCCGCCCTGCGGAATGGCAGAGCGTCGGCTACCCCTACGACGAATTGCCGGAGGAACTCCAGCAGAAGCTGTCGATCCAGCAGGACGTCGTCGACCTGACCAACGTGGCAGCGCTGGTCGCCGGACTGGGGCGCAGTGATCAAGAACTCGAGGCCGAAGCCGAGGACAGCGACGGTGACTCCAGCATTGAGCATGCCGCCCTGATCGCGCGTCGGGAACTCGAGCTGCCCGAACCGTCCACGAAACTCGCCGAAGATCTGTTGGTACACAACGTCGAGTGGCTCAACGAAGTTCGCGATCTCCTCTGGGACGACCGCCAGCTCATCTTCTACGGCCCACCCGGCACCGGAAAGACCTATCTGGCACTGAAGTTGGCCGAGTTCTTCGGCGGCGGGCCGGAGCAAGTCAAGCTGGTGCAGTTCCATCCGTCCTACGCCTACGAGGACTTCTTCGAGGGCTTCCGCCCGCAAGAGGATCCGAAGACCCGTGACGTCGCGTTCCGGATCACCGCCGGGCCGCTGCGCGAGCTTGCCGACCTTGCGTCGCGCGAGGGCAACCGGCACGTGCCGCATTTCTTGGTGATCGACGAGATCAACCGGGCGAACCTGGCGAAAGTGTTCGGAGAGCTGTATTTCCTGCTCGAGTACCGCAACCGGTCAGTCCGGCTCACCTACTCGGGCCACGACTTCGCCTTGCCGCCCAACCTGTTCGTGATCGGCACGATGAACACGGCGGACCGTTCGATCGCGCTGGTCGATGCCGCCATGCGCCGCCGGTTCTCCTTCGTGGAACTCTCGCCGCGCACGGAGCCCACGCGCGGACTGCTGCGGCGCTGGCTCGCCCACGAGGGCAGGGACCCCGAGCCGGCAGACCTGCTCGACGCGCTCAACTCCCGGATCGCCGACCCCGACTTCCACGTCGGTCCGTCCTATCTGATGAAACGCGGCGTCTACCGCGACGGTGGTCTGGAACGGACCTGGCGCACGAAAATCCTGCCATTGTTGGAGGAGCATCACTACGGCGAAGACATCGACGTGGAGAAGCGCTACGGTGTGCCCGCACTTCGCAGAGCAATCGGCACCGGACCGACGGATCCGACAGCGTCATGACCGTGCTCGAGCTCCAAGAGTTCGGCGCGGAGTTGTCGGCACTGATCTCGGACTCCGAGGGACAAGCACTCGCTGCGTCGCGATTGGTCGAGGCAGCACCGGATCCCTTCAACCCCGGCCGGTGGCGCGTCCGGGCCAAAAACAGGGTTGGCGTGGCGAAGCTGCGGACGGCTGGGGGCGGCTCGATCGAGCTCCGCATCACGCCGAAGGTCTCCATCGCGCGGCTGCTGTACCTTCTCGGATTCAGCCTGAGCGCCAAGGGCTGGCGGACAGAAGACGTCCAGGTGGCAGAAGATCAAGAACTGCTGCCCGCCCTCGCCCGTCTCTACGCCGCCCAGGCCGACGCCACTCTGCGCCAAGGCTTGCTCAAGGGCTACCGAAGCGTGGACGAGACCTCCCTCGTTATGCGTGGCCGCGTGCGAATGAGCGAACAAGCCGGTCGGCGCCATGGGCGACTGCTGCCGCTCGAAATCAGCCATGACGAGTTCACCGAGGACATCACCGAAAACCGCATTCTGCGGACCGCATGCGAGCGGTTGCTCCGGATTCCTGGCGGGATCCCCTACGAGGTGACGAGCAAGCTGCTTCGATTACGCGCCCGCCTCAGCGAAGTCACGCCGTTCAGGCGGGGCTCTCCGATGCCGGGATGGCATCCCAGCCGGCTCAACATGCGCTACCACGTGGCTCTCCGGCTGGCGGACATCGTGATGCGCGGAGCGTCCGTGGATAACCAACGCGGCGACGTGACGGTGAGCGGATTCCTCTTCGACATGGCCCGTGTGTTCGAGGATTTCGTGACAACGGCACTTCGTGATTCGCTGTCTGTCTGCCCCGGATACAGCCGCAGCCAAGCGCATCACCATCTCGACGAGAACGCGGAAATCCGCATCATCCCGGATTTCGTCCACTACGCCGACGACGGCACACCCCTCGCGGTCGCCGATGCCAAGTACAAGGCAGAGAAGCCGGAAGGCTTCCCCGACGCCGATCTCTACCAGATGCTCGCGTATTGCACCGCGCTCGGCCTGCCTGCCGGCCATCTCGTCTACGCCAAAGGGGCCGCGGAGCAAGCTTCCCACCAGGTTAAGCACGCTGGCATCACGATTCATCAGCACGCGCTCGATCTTGAACTCCCGCCCGCGGAACTGCGCCAGTCGATGGACAAACTGGCCCGCCTTGTCGCCCCGGCGATATGATCCGCAGCCATGCCGAATCTCGCGTTTGCGCACAGTTTCTGGGACACCTACGACCGGCTGGAGAAGCAGGTCAAGTCGGGTGTGCGCAAAGCGATGCAGAAGTTCCAGCAGCTCAGCGTCGCCGAGCTGCACGCCGACAAGGGCCTGCACCTGGAGTCGGTCGACAACGCGCGCGATCCTCGGATGCGCACCATCCGCATCACCGACTTCTGGCGCGGCGTCGTGCTCGCACCCGATGACGGCAGCGACGTCTTCCTGTTGCTCAACGTCGTTCCCCACGATGACGCTTACGGCTGGGCGGCCAAGCGGCTGTACACCGTCAACAGCGCCACCCGGGCGGTGGAGGTCCGCAACGTCGTCGCCATCGAGGAACTCACGCCGCCGCTCGAACAGGCAGCGAGCAACGCTCCGACGCGCCTGTTCGCCAAGTACTCCGACACGGTGCTGCGTGACCTCGGGATCGACGACCAGGTGCTGCGAGCGGCGCGGGCGATCACCGACGAAGGACAGCTGGAAGCGTTCGGAGGTCTGCTGCCGGAAGACCAGTTCGAGGTCTTGCAGTTCCTCACCGAAGGGTTCACGCCCGAAGAGGTCTACCGAGATCTCGTGGTCGAACGACGGCCTGCGGAAGATGCCGACGACACTGGAGACAGCCTCGCGCGCGCCATCGTCAACACCCGCAGCCGGATCACTCTGATCACCAACCCGGACGAGCTCACCGAGATCTTGGAGAAGCCGTTCGCAGCCTGGCGGGTGTTCCTGCACCGGTCGCAGCGGCGCGTCGCCTACCGGGTTTCCTACAACGGGCCGGCCCAGGTAACCGGCGGTCCGGGCACCGGGAAGACCGTGGTCGCTCTGCACCGCGTCAAGCACCTGCTGTCGCGGTCCGCCGACACTCGAGTGCTGCTGACCACGTTCACGACCGCATTGGCGAAAAGCCTTCGGGAGAATCTCGCACTGCTCCTGGAAGACGATGACCTTTTGGCTCGCGTGCAGGTGACCACAGTGGACGCTTACGCGAACCGCGTTGTCCGGGAAATCTCGGGCCGCGCTCAGTCCCCGATCACCGACGCGGACGAACGGCAGATCTGGCGGCGCATCATCCGCGCGCAGAATCTGCCCTGGTCGGAGCAGTTCCTGGTGCAGGAATTCCGGCATGTTGTGCTGGCGCAACAAGTGCACTCACGCAAGGACTACCTGCTCGCAGACCGGCGGGGCCGCGGTGCGCCGTTGCAGCAAGCCCAGCGGGTGAAGGTCTGGCCGGCGATCGAAACCTTCCTCGCCGAATTGAGTGCTGCAGGCACCACCACCCACCTTCAGATCTGCGATCGCGCGGCCGAACTGCTGGCCACCGCGGACGAGCATCGCGTCGACCACGTCGTCGTCGACGAAGCCCAGGACCTCCACCCCACGCAGTGGCGGGTCCTGCGAGCCGCCGTCAAACCCGGTCCGGACGACCTGTTCATCACCGGCGACCCGCATCAGCGGATCTACGATTCACACGTCTCGCTGCGCGCGGTCGGCATCTCGGTTGCCGGCCGCAGCAGCCGGCTGCGCGTGAATTATCGGAGCACCGCGGAAATCCTGACCTGGGCCACCGGAGTGATCGACGGGACGCCGGTCGAAGAGTTGAGCGGTGACGGCACCGACAGCCTGACCGGATATCGCTCGCTGCTGCACGGCAAATGGCCGATCGCCGAGGGCTATCCCTCCGCGCGGGACGAAGCGGTGGCTGTGTCGGAACTCGTGCGCGCCTGGATCGACCAAGGCGTGCGTTCGAACGAGATCGCGGTCTGCGCCCGCTTCAACCTGACTCTCGACAAGGTCCAAGACCAGCTTCGTGCCGACGGAGTGCCGACCGAACGAGTCAAGGATCAGCCTCGTGCCGAAGTTGAAGGAGTGCGTCTGGCAAGCATGCACGCCATGAAGGGCCTCGAATTCCAATGCGTCGCCGTCGTCGGCGTCAACGAGAAGGTCGTGCCGTTCGCTAAGGAAATCACGCCCGCTGACGTGGATCGGAAACAGCACGAAGCAGACCTGCTCAAGGAGCGCTGTCTGCTCTTCGTCGCGTGCACCCGGGCACGCGACGCGCTCGCGGTGTCCTGGAGCGGCACCCCCAGCCCCTTTATTCCCGAGCGAAAGGCTCGTCGTCCGTCGAGATGACTCGGACGCGATAGGGCCGCTCAATCGCCCGGTTCCACGGCCCCGTCGGCTAACCCCTCGATCAGCTGCGCAGCCAACTCCGTCCCTAGCCCGGCCGCCAGCTCCACCCCCGTCTGAAATGCTGCGATCCGCCGGAACGCCTCCCCCAGCACGCGTTGCCGCTCCAGATCGAGCACCGGTACCTCGATCCGCCGCACATCCGTCCGGTGCACACCGGACAGGGTCGAGGAGAAGGTCCGTGGCTTCGCGCCGCGCAACTGACCGGCCAGGAAATACGGGTCCATACGGGTTTCGTCGACGCGCAAGAGCTGCAGGTTCGGGCCCAGGGCCAGGTCGTCTTCTTCGATGACGACCGGGCGAACAACGGCGTCGCCAGCCGCGAGCATCGGGACGACTACGTCACCTCGCTGAAGCGGAATGACGTGTTCTGACGCGGAAACGCGCCCTGTCGGAGACTCGCCAGCCACGACGTCTCGGCCCGTCAGCACCCGCGGACCGGCACCGCCTTCGCGGGTGTTCACCGGGCCGGCCTGCTGGAACAGAGCCAACGCCCCGGCACGGGACAGGTCGTGGATCGTCGTCATCACCCGGGTAGCTCGTGGGGCTTGCCGCACCGCCGGGAGCAGCTCGCCGAGCTCGCCCAGGAGACGAGTCACCCGCGATTGCGCTGCGGCGACCGCGGTAAGATCAAGTTCGACCGGCACGGGTGGGAGGTGCAACGCAGGCGTCAGGTCGACGTCTTCGTCCAGCAGCTCGATGGCCTCGACCGCCCGGCATCGGCCCGGAATATCGGTCACGGAACCGGTCTCCCGAAACTCGCGCCACGGATGGAGCACCTCCGCTTCCAGCGACGCCCAATCCACTTGGCCCCGACGCGGCGGCTGGTGATGGCTGGCGTCGACGAGCAGTACCGGATCGACGCCTTGCTCGGCGGGGTTTCGCAACACCCATAGGTGCAAGGCAATCCCCGTCGACATCAATGCCCCTGCCGGGAGTGCGACCACCGCGCGGATCGCACCGCGCCGAAGCAGCGCCTGGCGGATTAACCGCCCGGAACGGCGGCTGGACACGCTAGCCGGCAGAACAATCACGACGGTGCCGCCGGGCTTCGTGTGCGCGAGGCAGTGTTGCACCCACGCCAATTCCGCCTCCCCCTTTACCGGGAAGCCGTACTCCCACCGCGGATCGACGCCCAGCTCCTCGTGGCCCCAATCTCGGTATCCGAACGGCGGATCGCAGAGGACGGTATCGGCACGCAGGTCCGGGAATGCGTCTGCCCGGAGCGCATCGCCGACAGCGATCTCGGTATTCAAGCGCGCGCGAGCCAGGCGGGCCAACGTCTGGTCCAACTCCTGCCCAACGAGTGTCTCGGCCTGATCCGCCGCATGCAGGAGATTGCCTGAGCCGCACGCAGGATCAAACACCACGCCAGCGAGCGGGGCCGCGAGCTCGACCATCAGATGCGACAGGCCAGTCGGCGTCATGAGGTGCTGCCGTTGCTGCCGTTCGAACACGCGGGAGCAGAGCGCTTCGACGAGGTCCGCGCGCTCGGATGCAGGGAGGCCGTCGAGCAGGTCGCGGACCTCCGCCGAAGGCTTCGTACCGGGCTGGTCGGCCACGTAAGCCGCAAGGTCGGCGACGAGGTCGAGTGCATTCGGCTGCGCGTCGAGGACCCGCCACACGGCGTCGGCCGCGGTCGCGTCGGCTAGTTTGCCCTGCTTGCGCAGCCACTGCTCCACTTCGTCCCGGCGGAACGTAGAAGTGCCGCCGACCGGCTCCGGGAAGTCCGGATGCCGCTTCCGCCAGTTGCTCACCGCGGCCCGGCCCACGTTGGCCAGCCGAGCGATCTCCGCCGACGTCACGGTTGCCTCGTCTGACATGCCCACCTCCGTGCTTACTGGCCGTTAGCTTAGCACATCGTGAATTAGATTGTTGACTGTGAACAATGCGTGTCTTATCGTGGTCGAGTCAACAGCCGGACGGAATGTTTCGCACAGTGAGGCGCAGCCATGACCCCCTGCACAGAGCACGGCATCGACCTTGAGTCGGTCGCCAAGGCGGCGGGTGAAGGAGATCGCGACGCGGTCGCCGCGGTGCTCACGGCCATCCAGCCGCGGGTGATCCGGTACTGCCGGGCGCGGATCGGTTCGCGCCAGGGCTACGCCTCAGCCGACGACGTCGCCCAGGACGTGCTGACCGGAGTGTTCACCGCGCTCCCGTCCTACCGAGACACCGGCCGGAGCTTTCTCGCCTTCGTTTTCGGCATCGCGGCCCACAAGGTCGCGGATTTCCATCGCAAACAGCAACGCGACCTCGCCACGGCCGTGACCGACGTGCCCGAGCGAGCGGATGCCGACAGCGGTCCGGAACAGGCCCTGCTCGACGCGGAGTTGCGGCACATGGTGCGCGAGCTCCTCGGGACATTGCCGGACACACAACAAGAAATTCTCGTGCACCGGGTCATCGGCGGAATGAGCTCGGAGAAGACCGCCGAACTCCTGTCCTCCACTCCCGGTGCCGTGCGGGTCGCCCAACACCGCGCCCTGGACAAGCTCCGCCGCCGGCTGACCGGCCGGCAATGACCACACACCGAGCCAACGGCTCCAGCGGCTTCTGGCTCAACCGGCCAGCGAGAGGGCCGAAGAGGCACTGACCGAAAAGAGGAATCGATGCGTTTCCTGCACACAGCTGACTGGCAGCTGGGCATGACCAGACATTTCCTGTCACCGGAGGCACAAGCTCGGTTCTCCGACGCCCGGCTGGCGGCAGTCCGGGCGATCGGCGACCTCGCGGCCGAGCAGCACTGCGAGTTCGTCGTCGTCTGCGGCGACGTGTTCGACGCGAACCAGCTGCATCCCCAGGTCGTGGGACGGGCGCTGGAGGCGATGACGTCGATTCCCGTCCCGGTGTACCTGCTGCCCGGCAACCACGACACGATCGACGCCGGCTCGGTCTATCGCTCGGCGGCGTTCAAGCACCGCTGCCCGGACCACGTCCATGTGCTCGCCGATCCAGGCGTGCACGAGATCGCGCCGGGAATCGAGCTGGTCGCGGCACCGCTCAACGTCAAGCATCCGCTCACCGACCTGCCCGGTGACCAATGCCGGGCGCTGGTGCCGAACCCTGGCGTGCAACGGATTCTCGTCGGGCACGGTGCAGTCGACACCCTCAGCCCGGACCCGGGCAATCCGGCGACGATCCGTACCGGCACGCTGTCCGACGCGTTGGCCGACGGGCGGATTCACTATGTGGCATTGGGCGACCGGCACTCGACGACGCAGGTCGCCGGCAGGGCGATCTGGTACTCCGGTGCGCCCGAGGTCACCGACTTCATCGAAACCGACCCGGGGAACGTCCTCGTGGTCGACCTCGATCGCGACCTGGAGGCCCGGGTGACGCACCACCGCGTAGGCACCTGGTCGTTCATCGCCGCCGAACGCCACCTCAACCGTGCCGCCGACGTCGAGGAATTCGACCGCTGGTTGCACGACCTGCCGAACAAGGACCGCACCGTCCTGAAGCTGGGCTTGGTCGGCAGCATCAGCGTCGCCGACAAGGCGCGGCTCGACGAAATCACCGACACGCATTCCGACGTCTTCGCCGCGCTCAATGTGTCCAGCAGGCGTTCGGATCTCGCAGTGCTCCCCGACGATCACGACTTCACCGACCTCGGACTGTCCGGCATCGTCGCGGCCGCCGCGCAGGAACTCGTCGGGGCAGCGGCCGGCGACCCGGCCGCCCAAGACGCACTCAGCTTGCTCTACCGACTCGCCAGGAGCGCAGCATGAAAATCCACTACGTCCACCTCCGGAACTTCCGCGGGGTCGCCGACCGCAGGGTCGACTTCGCAGAGTCCGGCGTCACCGTCGTCGAGGGCGCCAACGAAGTCGGCAAGACCAGCATGATCGAAGCGATCGACCTTCTGCTGAAGAGCCCCGACTCCGCGAAGAGCAGTCAAATTTTCGCTGTCCGGCCGAGAAACGTCGACGCCGGGCCGGACGTCGACGCGGAAATCACCGCCGGCAACTACCGATTCGTCTACCGCAAGCGGTGGTACAAGCGGCCGGAAACCACTCTGCGCGTGCTCGAGCCGTCACCGGCCACTCTCACCGGCCGGGAAGCGCACCAGCGGGTCGAGCAGATCCTCGCCGAGACCCTCGACGGCGACCTGTGGGCCGCGCTGCGGATCGAGCAGAACCGGCCGATCAGCCAAAGCGCATTGGGCGGCAACGATTCTCTGGCACGCGCACTCGACGCAGCCGCAGGCGGCACGCAGGAAACCGGCGGAGAGTCCACCATCTTCGAACGCGTCGAGCGCGAGTTTCTCCAGTACTACACGGCCAGCAGCAAGCCGAAGGCCGAGCTGAAGGCCGCGGACGAGCGACGCGACGCGGCCAGGTACGCGGTCGAGGCCGCCGAGCTGTCATTGCGCGAAGTCGAGCGCGACGTCGAGCGGCACGCCGAAGTGACCCGGGAGCTTCAGGTCCTGGCGGCCGGCCAGGTCGAGCAGGAAGCCGAGCTGGCCGAATGCTTGCGTCTCCGGCATGACCTCGACGAGCAGCGCACTCACGTCGCGAAGTTGGCCAACCGGTTCGACGCCGCGTCGGGAGAAGCCGATGTCGCAGAGGCCGCCGTAGCAACTCGGCGTGAGCTTCTGTCTGCCGTGACTCAGCAGGAAAACACAGTGGCAGCGATCGGTGAAGAGGCGTCCCGGGCGGAGGCCGCCGCCGCGACGGCCAAGGGCTTGACGAGCGAATCCGAGCGCGCGCTCACCGACGCCAAGCAAGCCTTTGACGACGCGTCTCGCGACGAACGTCGAGCTGCCGACCACGTTCGCTACCTCCGCGACAAAGCCGAACTCGACGACCTCGACCGGCGCGAGGCCCGGGCCGCGGACGCCGTCCGGCAGCGCGACCGGGCAGATGCCTTCCTCGCGGTGTGCGCACTCGACGAAGCTGGCCTCGCCGAGCTCGAAGCTGCCGATGCGGCACGTCGGGAAGCGCGTGCAGTGCTCGAAGCCAGCGCACCTACCGTCGCGCTCGACGCGCTCTCGACGCTCGACATTCTCGTCAACGGAGAGCAAATCACCCTGGCCGCGGGCGAGAGCACGCGGCAGTCGGTCACCGATTCCCTCGAACTCGCCATTCCCAATCTCGCGGTACTCCGGATCGAGCCCGGCAGTGGTCAGGACCTGAGGCGTGCGGCTCAGGACGCCGACGCCAAGTTCCGGCGCTGCTGCACCGAGATGTGCGTCTCCGACCTCGCCGAAGCCCGTGCCGTCATCACCAGCCGCCGCGAAGCCGAGGGGAATCGGCGCGAAGCCGAGCAGGCGTTGGCGCTCGCGCTGGACGGTCGGACCCTCGACGACATCTGGAGCGACCGCGTCCGGGTTTCCGCTCGGGTCAGCGCCTACTCAGCAGCCGGCAGTCCCGACGCTGACCTCACGTCGGCCACGGCTCTCGAACTCGACGCCCGCGCCCGGGCAGAAACGGCTCGGGTCAAACTCTCCGACGCCTCGGACATCTACCAGCAACGTCAATCGGCGGAAACTGCAGCGAACACCAGCGCGATCGTGCTGCGCGCGCAAGCCGACTCTGCTCAGGAGCAGCTCGGCCTCGCCCGGGAGAAGGTGGCGAGTGCGCGCCTCATCGCCTCCGACGAGTCGTTGGCTGCGAAGCTCGCCGATGCCCAGGCTGCCCGGTCCGACGCTCGACTCGCGCTGGACGCCGCAGAGGCCAACCTCACCGCTCAGGATCCCGACGCGGTTGAAGCACGGCTGACCGAAGCACAAGTCTGGGGAGAACGCCTTCGGAAAGACCATGACGCGGGCACGTCCGAGCTGGACAAACTGACGGGACGCCTCGAACTGGCGGGCACGGAGGGCCGGCAGGATCGACTCGGGGAAGCACGCACGGCGCTGGCGGAGGCGGAGCGGCAGTACGACAGCGTGCACAGCCGTGGAAGCGCTGCCCGGCTTCTCTTCGAAAAGCTTCACGCCGCACGAGAAACCGCCAAACAGGCGTACGTCAAACCCTTCCGCAACCAGATCGAACGACTCGGCCGGATCGTCTTCGGGCAGTCGCTGCGGTTGGAAATCGACGGCGATCTCCGCATCGTCAGCCGTACCCTCGACGACGTCACGGTCGGCTACGAAGATCTGTCGACTGGCGCACGCGAGCAGCTGTGCATCATTACCCGGCTCGCCTGCTCCGCGCTGATCGACCCCGCCGACGGCGCACCGGTGATCATCGACGACGCGCTGGGCCACAGCGACCCGGAGCGGCTCGCCCGCGTGAGCGCCGTCTTCAACGCCGCGGACACCAACTCGCAGATCATCGTGCTGACCTGCACGCCGGAACGGTATCGTCGCGTCGGCGCAGCCAAGGTGATCCCGATCCGACGACACCTTGACGAACCCGTCGAAGCCGTTCCGGAACGCGCCGAACGCGCGACCCCCGCTGAAACCATCCTCGCCTGCCTGGAACGGGAAGGGCGGCAGCTCGGCAAAGCCGAGATCATCCGACTCACCGGAATCGACGAGACGCAGTGGGGGCCCGCGATTCGATCGCTCCTCGATCAAGAGAAGGTCGTCAAAACCGGAGACCGGCGCGGTGCCGTCTACGAGACAAGCGGAGCACTGCATATCGGGGCGCTCGGGGCGAGTTGAGCTCATGATCAGTGCAAAGTTGCCGCGGTCGCTGATCGGCATTCCACCGTTAGGCTGACGAGCGCCTCGACTCCCCGGGCCAACGGTCGCGGGGTTGGCGGTGATCACGCCCCAAGTCAATGTCCGCCTCCGCTGGCGCCGTCAACCCGTTCGCTTGCAGCCCTACCGGCTAACGCATTCACTCCTACGGGCGTTCACAGCACTGCGACTACGGCGCTACTTTCAGTAGTCATGCTGGTCACGGGGAGGACCAATGACACAACTTCCCATGTTCGGCCAACCCCCGGACATGCCCGAGCGAAAACCGACTGGCGACCAAGCAGTACAGCTGCGGGTGCTGGTCACGGTCAAAGCAGCCCCCAACCCCTCCGACAAGTACGGCGAGACAGTCTGCGTAGCCGGCTTGAGCCTTGATCCCGCTAGGCCAGGGTGGATACGCCTGTACCCCATCAACTTCCGCGAGCTAGGCGGCGACGCGACCTTCAAAAAATACGACATCGTGTCCGTCGACGCGGTACCCGCACGCCAGGACTCCCGCAGAGAAAGCTGGCGGCCGCGGATGTCGACCTTGAAGGTTGAGAAACACCTGACCGGCTGGCACCGCCGCCGCCCCTGGCTTGACACCGCCGTCGCCGAGACAACGATGTGCCAGCTGCACCGTGGTGCCACCATGGACAGCACCTCGTTGGCCCTCATGAGGCCGAAGAAGATCACTTCGCTCCGCATCGCCCGTCACCAGGGTTGGTCACCGAGCCAACAGGCCAAGATCGACGCCTACGTCAGCCAGATCAGCCTCTTCGGCAACGAGGACCGCACGCCACTCCGGGCACCGCGATTCACCGGCACGTACCACTACGAGTGCCAAGACGTCAACTGCCGGGGTCACAAACAAGGCTTCATCGACTGGGAGTTCGTCCGGCTCCAGCTGCGGCTGAATCATCTCGACGACGCCGCGGCGCAGGAAGCGCTCCGGCAGCGATTCCTCCGAGAAATCTGCGGCCCCGACCATGACGTTGCCTTCTACGTAGGGAATGTGGCAGCCCACCCCCGGACATTCAGCGTCCTGGGCGTCTACTACCCGCCTCGCCGCATCTCAGGCTCGAGGTAACCGGCGGGCGATCTCCCCGAGCACCACGTCTCGGTGGCAGCGGCGCTGATCGGCCTCAAAACACAACACAGCAATGCGCTCCGAAGCCGCCAACCGCCCCAGCTCGTTCAAACTCGCCTGCCCCTCGGCACTGTCAAGCAGCTCGGCATACCTGGACTTCGCCTGAGCGAGCTCGGCTTCGGTTCCGGCGAACCCAGCGCGGTTGGCCTTCAGGTTCCCCAGCTCACGACGATGATCGTAGACAATCCCGACCTCAGCCAACGCCTGGCCCAGAGCCGTCTTACTGAAGCCTCGTTTCCGGGAGATCGGCGTCAGCCTGACATCGACCAGCCGCGTCACGCCCCGCCGTGCGAGCGCCTCCACGAAGGGCCCGATCTCTTGCCCCTCGTAGCCGACGCCGATAGCGCCCTCACGAAGCCGGGTCGCGCTGATGTTCATGCACGTCACCCTGTCATGGCTGCGCCCAGCCGACGACCCCGCCCCTATCAGAACGCCCTCGTTCACCAGTCCGCCTTGTCACAGCACGACAGCCCCGATGACCGTTCCACCGGCACCTGCCGTGTCAAGGGGCCGCGGAAGCACCGCCCGGACATACGAGCGACGCGCTGATCGAGGTCCTCCTGATGCAGCACCCGCCCTCTCACCGGCATCTTCAGACTGCCTCATTCCGCGATAAACGATCAGTCGACGGGCTGGGGCCAGGCCGAACCCCAGCGTCGCCCCGTCAGCGTTCTCGTTGGGTGAGACCATTTCGGCCGTCAGGCGCACCTCCGCGATCGATAGTTACATTACTGTGCCTTGCAGTCCCAGTGTCACATTAGGAATCTTGCGCTAGGCAACTGTTGCGGCACCGCAGCGAGATGAGGATCCGACGATGAATGACGCCAGCGATACTGCTCCACTCGATCCGAGCACGACGGAGTCGTGGCTGCCTGCTGAACTTGACGACTGGCGTTCGGGTTGGCTGGGAATCGCTGCCTACGGGCACGTGACGCACGGATTTGCAACCATGACGGTGGGTGCCGTGGATGACCCTGTTGCGCAGGTTTACTGGCTGGCACCCGATTTTGATGTCCATGAGACCTTCCGCCTTCGATTCGATCCCACTGGGAGATGTGTCGACCTTCTGGTGGGCCTCGACGAATGGTCTTGCGAGGAGTCGATCTCCCTAACAGACGACCAGTCTGCCGACTTTTCCGCCCTATGCACCCGCTCAGAGGTTTTTCCTGACGAGCTGTTCACGCGAATGGCTGCCCTGCAATACGCGGACTTCGAGATTTCAATCGTTCGGTGCGTGGATGCTCAGGACCTCAGTTGGGATCACGGTGCAATACAGGGCCCAGGGCCGGGTATCGTCTGGTGCCCTGTCGATCTGCGCTAGCATGTCTGTCCGGGCGCGGATCCAAGAGTCTCTTTTCGCGGTGACAGCGTTAGCGCGAAGAAGGTTTTCCGCGGAGTCATGACGGTTTCGGCTGATCGTTGACGCCCGTGATCAATGCTGCTGCGCGTCGGACACAGCACCGCCCGCCTGCCCGCGCCGGGCGCTAAACGGCCTAACTCAGAGGTTGCCCGACGAACGCGGTGCGAGCGTTGTGGTTAGCGAGCAAGATCGTCCTCGGACACACACGTTATTCACCCGTGGAGAGGCCGTCGGATCGACGGCCTCTTTTTCGTGGTCGAACCGCAGGTCAAGAGCAAGGTCCCGGTAGAGCTGGGCCAGTTTCCCCGGCTCCGAGTCGGCGAGCGCAGCGCCGTTGTCTCCGAGCGAGTCGACCATCGCGTAGACCTCGGCCTCGCTCAGCCCGGCGGGTTCCCCGACGGACGCCAACTCAGCCTGTACCACCGCTCTGTCCGCCTGCGCCCGGTTGATGCTCTCTACAACCGCCGCCGGGGCGATCCCGGCCGCGATGGCATCCTGGAACCTCCGAATCTTGGCCTCATCCAACCGCCGCCGAGCCGCACCGTCGCCCCCTGACTTGGCGGTGGTTGAGATCTGTGAGCTTGCAGCAGCGCGGGTGTGCCGGTCGGCTGCGGAAAGTTCAGGCCGGAGAAAGACACGATTCCCCTTTGCACCGACGGGCAGCGCGATCAAGCGCACCGACCGGACCTGCTCCGTCCGTTCGGCGAGGCGGAGCGGATCGGTTTCGAGGTCGCCGCGCAAGCAGCCTCGGGCTGCACAATCATGCTGCCCGCTCGTAGAGTGTCCCCAGCCGGACCAGGGTCGGGCGCCCGTCCCAGCCCGGTTCGAAGAACTGCACCGCCACCTGACTCCCCGGACTGCCGGAATCCATGATGAACCTGTTCCGCTCACTGTCGATGCACGTGATCGGCATGGCTCGGCCGTCCCCGGCAGGACTGCCCATCAGCCGGTCCCATTCAGCCAGGCCGGCATGCGGGATCAACCGTACGTGCAGCCGGCCGTCGCGCATCTCGACCTTTACCTGGCCGTCGGAGGCCCGGTACGCACCGGTGAAGCGTTCATCGTCAACCTCGACGCCTGCCTCGGGCGGGACGAGGGCAGCCGGGCCCTGAACGTCGAAGAACTCGTCGAGAAGTTCCGTGCACAAGGTGGAATGCAGCATCCCCCCGGTGGCGCTGTTGGTGAGCACCGCCAACACGACCTTCTGCGCCGGGATGACGTAGAGCGTTGAATGCATGCCGAGGTTGGCGCCGGAGTGCGTCAGCACCGGGTCGTCGCCCTCCCGGAAGATTCCCCAGCCGAGTCCGAAATTCGCGCACCCGCGCAGGCAGCCCCAAAAGTCGTCGTACTGGGGCGTGCGCATCTCCGCCACGGATGCCGGCGACAGGATGCGGTGTCCGTCGGGTGTCGCGCCATCGATGTGCATCCGCCCGAAACGGACCAGCGATTCGACGTCCAGCCACAAGCGCGAGCCGGCCGGGCCGTATTCGGGCCAGACCCGCAGCCGAGGCACTCGGGAGACGGCCCCGCTCGACGGGTCGACGACGTGCCCCACTGCGGTCGAATGGAGGAGCATTTCTTCGGCGTCCGCGGTCGCGGTCATGCCGAGCGGATGGATGAGGCGGGTACGCAGCGCGACGTCGAAGCGCTCGCCGGTGACCACTTCCACCAGCCGGCCGAGCGTGCTCATCCCCATGTTGCTGTACGAAAACCGCCGGCCGGGGACGCCCGTGACGTTCAATGTCGCGAGTTTTCCCATGAGCCGCTCGAGCACGTCGTCGCCCGGCGCCAGGTCGGGCAGGTAGTTGCCAGGCAGACCGGACGAATGGTTGAGCAGCATGCGCACGGTGATGGCCGCGGAACGGACGGGGTCGGCCGTGGTGAAATCAGGGAGGTACTCGAGCACGGGCGCTTCGAGGTCGAGCCGCCCCTTCTCCACCAGGGTCATCGCCAGGGACACGGTGAGCGTCTTCGTGACGGATCCGGCCGCGAACAGCGTGTCCGGCCGCACCGGGGCGCCGGTCGTCACATTGACGGTGCCGGTCTCGGCCTGGACGAGCATGCCGTCGTGCCACAGGGCGGCCGACGCGCCCGTCACCGTGAATTTTTCCGCCAGACGCGACAGCCGGTCCGCCAGTTCGTCCGAAGTGAGCATCAAGCAATTCTGTCAAGCCGGCGGGGGCACCGCATTCGACTGGAGTCGAACGAGACAGCCCACCGGTGCGACTCCTGTCCATATCTGGGCGGCACCGACGGATCTAACGTGTTGTGACGTACTGGAGAACGGAAGGAAGACGACGATGTCACTCCTGCTGACAGGCGCGACCGTCATCGACGGCGTTGCGGACAAGGGCATCGACGGCCGCGAGATCCTGATCGAGAACGGCCGCATCGCGGCGATCGGCCGCCCGGACGAGCTGGCCGTGCCCGCAGGGGCCGAGACCCTCGACTTCAGCGGGAAGTTCATCATCCCCGGGCTGATGAACGCCAACGTGCACCTCCTCGTCAACATCATGTTCGAGACACTCGTCCGGTACGAAGGTCGCTACGAAGACTTGATCGCCGAGGCCGCGCAAGTCGCGTTGAAAGGCGGCCTGACGACGGTCTTCGACACCTGGGGTCCGCGCCGGGCGCTGATGGCGGTGCGCGACCGGATCGACCGGGGCGAGACGCCTGGCAGCCGGATCCGCTGCGCCGGCAACATCGTCGGGTTCGACGGCCCGTTCTCCGACGACTTCGACAAGCGGATCCCCGGCGTCGGAAGCTCCCACATCGTCGACCGGGTGAACGCGACCTGGGTCGAGAACGTCGGGCGGCACCTGATGTGGCTCACGCCCGAGGAGGTCGGCAAGGAGGTCCGCGCGTACGTCGAGCGCGGCGTGGACTTCGTCAAGTACGCCTCGAACGAGCATGGCGGGGCCTCGGCCGGCGCGTTCATCCAGTTCTCGGAACGCACGCAGCGCGTCATCGTCGAAGAGGCTCATCGAGCCGGGCTCACCGCGCAGGCCCACACCTCGTCGGTCGAAGGCCTGAGGATGGCGATCGAGGCGGGCTGCGACCTCGTGCAGCACGCCAACACGACCGGACCCGCCGAGATCCCGCGCGAGACCCTCGATCTCCTCGCCGAGAAGAACTGCGGCGCCGTCGTCTTCCCGCTGACCGAAAACGGGTTCAAGATCCTCAAGGAGTCCATTTCGGACCCGGAATGGACGATCTGGAAAGCCTCGGATGTCAACGCCCGCAACCTCATCGGCTCAGGAGCGTCCATCCTCCTCGCGAACGACGGCGGCATCTTCGCCCCGGAATTCATGAACGAGCCGATGATCAAGGGCACCTGGAACGGCCTGCCTGAAGACGAGGGCCTGAACCGCCTGGCAACGGGTCATTTCGTCTGGCTTCGGGCCATGGAGGAAAAGGGCATGCCGCCGATGGCGTTGCTGCGCGCCGCCACCCGCAACATCGCCGAGGCCTACCAGGTCGACGACGACCTGGGGACCCTCGAAACCGGCAAGATCGCCGACATGGTCGTCCTCGATGAGAACCCCTTGCTGGGAGCCAAGAACTACCAGGCCATCCATGCCGTCATCAAGGACGGCGCGGTGGTGGATCGCGACGCGCTGCCGGAACAGCCGCTGCTGACCGCGGACATTCGTCCCGCTCTCGAAGAAGAGACGCACTACAAGCGCGCCCTCCACCACGGCGCGCGCCTGCCGGGCTGCCCCTCGTGCGTCAACGGAAGCCACTGATGCCCACGACCCGTCAGGACGCTGCGGTGTGCCACGCAGAGGCGTTGGTGTGGGAGCAGCACTGCTGCCTGCCGCTCGATCCGGACACCGACGTCGACGTCCTGTGGCGATACGCGAAGGCTGGAGCGTCGTTCGTGTCGGTCAACGCCGGCTACGCACCGCACGACGTCGCGGACACGATCCGGGTGTTGTCGGGCTTCCGGCGCCAGCTGCTCGCCCGGCCCGACCGCTACCTGCTCGCCCGCACGATCGAGGACGTGCGCGAGGCGAAGGCCACCGGACGGCTCGCCGTCGCGTTCGATCTGGAAGACACCCGCCCGCTCGGCGGACGGACCGATTTGGTGCAGACCTACTACGACCTGGGCGTGCGCACCATGCTGCTGACCTACAACCAGCGCAACGCCGCCGGCTCGGGCTGCCACGACGAATCTGACGGCGGGCTGACGGACTTCGGGCGAGAGGTGGTGGCCGAAATGAACCGGGTGGGGATGGTCGTCGACACCGCGCATTGCTCGTACCGGACGTCGATGGACGTCTTCGCGGCGTCGACGGCGCCGGTGGTGGTGTCCCATACGGCCGCGCGAGCAGTGCACGACGACTCCCGCAACGTCTGGGACGACCAGATGCTCGCGTGTGCCGCGACCGGCGGCGTCGTCGGGATCAACGGGGTGGGAATGTTCCTGGGGGACAACGACGCGAGCACCGAGGCGCTCCTCCGCCACCTCGACCACGCCGTGGAGCTCCTCGGCTGGGAGCAGGTGGGCCTCGGGCTGGATTTCTGCTTCGACCAGGCAGGCGACGAGCTGACCGCGAACCCGGACCTGTTCCCGCCGAGCTACGCGCAATGGGACCGGCTGGAGTTCGTCGAACCGGAGCGCCTGCCCGCCATCACCGCTGCCTTGCTGGACCGCGGCTACGCGCCGCAAGCCGTCGAAGGGATCTTGGGCGGGAATTTCCTCCGCGTGGCCGAGAGCGTCTGGCGATGAACCGTGCGCGAGGCGGTCGAGAGCAGGCGCTGCCGCGGTGGCCGAGCAGCCCATCCCGTTCAGGAGCCGACATGTCAGGAGAACTCTCGCCTCGGCGCGTTGTGGTCGTAGGGGCCGGCGTCATCGGGCTTTCGTGTGCGTGGTTCTTGCAGGAGCACGGCGCGGAGGTCACCATCCTGGAGCGGTCGGAGGTGGCGGCGGGTGCGTCGTGGGGCAACGCCGGCTACCTCGTGCCGGCCATGGTGGTGCCGCTGGCGGAGCCGTCCCTGCTGCGGGAGGGCGTGCGAAGTCTGCTCACCCCAGGCTCGCCGGTCTCGGTGAGCCGACGGTTGTCCGCGGCGACGCTGGCGTTCATGGCCGGATTCGCCCGGAATGCGACCGCGTCACGATGGCGAGCAGGGATGGCCGCGCTCGAGCCGTTGGCGGCGGGAAGCCTCAGCGCTTTCGACGAGCTGATGAAGGGCGGCGTCGCGGCCGAGGTCCACGAACGGACCTTCCGGATCGGGTTCACCGCCGGCCAGGACACCGCGGGGCTGGAAAACGAGCTTCTCGCCGCCCGCTCCGCCGGCCAGGAGGTCTCGTACCGGATCTCGGCAGGCCACGAGGCTCCGTTCTCCGACCGGATCACGCAGGTTGTGCACATGCACGGACAGCGGTTCCTCGCTCCAGGCGCATTCCTCGACGCGCTCGCCGAGTCGGTGCGGGAGCGGGGCGGCGAGCTCGTCGAGGGTGCACACGTGCGGTCGATCGGGTTCGGGCGGAGCGGACTGCAGGTGGACACGTGGACCGGACCACCGCGCCGGGCCGACGCGGTCGTGCTCGCGACGGGGGCATGGCTGCCGGAGCTGGGCCGCCGGCTGGGGGTTCGGGTACTGGTGCAGGCCGGACGCGGTTACTCGTGCAGCGTCCGGCTCGCCGAACCGCTCCCGAGCCCGGTCTATCTGCCCGGCGCCCGGGTGACGCTCACCCCGTACGGAGATCGGGTCCGCGTCGCGGGCGCCATGGAGATCGCCGACCGGGACGCGCCCTTCGAAAGCCGCCGCCTGGACTCCGCCCTGCGCTCGCTCCGCCCCTTGCTCGACGCCGGCTGGGACGACGTCCGCGAACCCTGGGTCGGATCCCGGCCGCTGACGCCCGACGGCCTTCCTGCGATCGGAGCGACAAAGGTTCCCGGCGTCCACGTCGCGGGCGGCCACGGCATGTGGGGCGTGACGCTGGGACCGGTCACCGGGAAGCTGCTCGCCGGGCAGGTCATGAGCGGAACCGCCGCCCCTGAGCTGATCCCTCTCGACCCGTTGCGCCGCGGGTGAGCCCGTGGCCGGACAAGCTCGCCAGGAGGCTTCGATGAGCCATGACGCAGTCACCCCGCCGCCCGCACCGACGTTCATCAGGCAGGGCGATCTCTTGCTGTTGTCGGGCCAGGTCGGTGTCGACGCCAGCTGGCGGCCGGTCGCCGGTGCGTTCCAGGACGAGGTCCGCGCGGCCTTCGCGAACGTCAGGCGGGTGCTGGCGGAGGCAGGCGCGCGGCCGGAACAGATCCTCAAGGTCACCGCCTACCTGGCCGACCTCGGGGACTTCTCCGGTTACAACGAGGTCTGGATCCAAGAGTTCCCCGAACGGCGTCCCGCCCGGACGACGATCGGCGCGCAACTGGTCTCGCCGTTTCGAGTCGAGCTCGACGTCGTCGCGTCGCTTGACGACACCCACTGAAGTTAGTCTCACGCGCGGACATGGAGTGTCGCGGCGGCGCCGCGAACGAGGGAAGGCACGCGGTTGGCGTGAGCGAAGACCTGCAGCGGGTGGTGGACACTCTGTCCAGGCAGCTGGGCCGGGCGGTCGCGATCGACGACGTCCACTTCCGGCTGCTCGCCTACAGCGCGCAGGCCGGTCCGATCGACGACATGCGAGCGCGGGTGATCCTGACTCGCGAAGCTCCCCCCGAGGGGGTGGCCTGGTTACGGGGCTTCAGACTTTCCCGCGCCGAGGGACCGGTACGCCTCCCCGCTGCCGAGGAGCTCGGCCTGCTTCCTCGGGTTGCGATCCCGATCCGGTTTCAAGGCGTCCAGTTCGGCTACCTGTGGCTCATCGACGCCGACGAGCCGGTGGACGCCGCGGGGCTCGCTCTCGCCGGTGTTGCCGCCGGAGAAGCCGCGGAAGTGCTGTTCCGGGAGCGGGCGCTGGGCGAGCTGCACGACGCCCGCGTCGGGGAGTTCCTCCGGGACCTGATGTCGGAGGACCCCGCGGCTCGCGCCCTCGCTGCCGACGGGCTCGTGGAATCAGAGCTCTTCGCGGCGCGCGACGGCGTGATCGTCATCGTCGTCGCGCCCTTGCCGGTGGCCGGGCAAGAGGTCGACGCGGGCGACCGGCTGGTGCTCGGCGCGGCTCTGCGCACTGCAGCGACCGCCACGCCGGTCCGCGAAAGCATGGTCTTGATCCGCCCCCGCCACGGACTGCTCGTCGTGACGCAGCGCGCGCTGGAGCGGGTTCCGCGACTCGCGGAAGAGATGTGCTCGTCGGTGGAGCAGCGCCTGGGACGCGCTGACCGGTGGCAGGCCGTCGTCGCCGGCGTGGGCCGTCCGGCAACGCGCCTGGCCGACGCCGCGACCTCGTACGAGCAGGCTCTCGACGCGATCCGGGTCGCCGACGTCATCCCCCGGTTCCGGCCCGTCGCCCGCCACGACGCGCTGGGGATCTACGCCTTGCTCGCCGCTCAGCCGCGCGAGCAGCTCCGCAGCATGGGAGCCGCGCCGGCGATCGCCGCGCTCGTCGACGCCGATCCCGAGCTCCTCGTCACCGCGGAAACGTACCTCGACCGCGCGGGCGAATCTCGTGCGGTGGCCGAGCTCCTGGGTGTGCACCGGGCGACGATCTACTACCGGCTCCGCCGCATCGAGGACCTCACCGGCTTCGACCTCAGCGACGGGGAACGCCGCCTCGTCCTGCACCTCAGCATCAAGGCGGCACGGCTCCTCGGCGACATCTGAGGCGAGGGGTCGACGACCGCTCCTCTCCCGCTGCGGGGCCGACGTCCGCGCGCATGAGCTCTCGTGCCAGCTCGACGCTGGACGACAGAGCATCCGACGGAAGCTTGAGTAGCGAGAGCCCCCTCGCGCACCAGGGCAGCCTAGTCCGGGCTCACACCCAGCGGCAGTAGCGAACTCCTCGAACAACCCTCGCAGCCAGAACGCACCCGCCGTTCAGATGGTCCCCCAGAGTGCTCGGCACCCTCTCCGGTCAGCGACCGACCTGCCCTGATACATCGCCCGGACCCGCCCGCCGGTCCTTCTCCCCTGCGACGAGCAGGTCGCCACCACCACCGCATTCGCCTTCGCATCCCGTCGCAACTCGACCGCGAACTCCAGTTCCGCTGGACCCGTCACGAACTCCACCCCAGCACCCGCGCTCTGGGAAGCAGCCTCCAGCAACTCGTCCCGCACCGACGCCACCGCATCCGCCAATTCGATCTCCATCGCCCTGCAATTCCACCTGCCCCACCAGCACCGCTCCACAACAGGCCGTGCCTCTGCGTGTGGAGAAGCGATTCCGATGTGCCGCAGGAAGTATCCGAATGCATCACCGCGGAACTGCAGAGAGTGAGACGATCAGATGATTCTCGTGCTCGCAGCTTTCGGCCGGCTTCTGTTACGACAAAGTCGAGCCGTCCCCGACTCAGCTCAGGAGCGCAGCGCGTGCCTTTCGACCCGAACCAGCCCAGAGGCCCCGACGGCAAATGGATCAAGACCGGCGGCGTTTTAACCGCGGCCGTCTTGGCGACAGTCGTGGGGGCGGCAAGCGGCGGAGACACAGTCACTTCGGTCGGCGCCGGACTCGACGCCGCGACGACCAAGAGCGTGTCCGGCTCGGACACCGCCAACAGCAAGAAGGCCGCCCGCAACGGCGATCGCGCCGAGGCATGGCGACGGCTCGCTCTCAAGGAGGTCAGGAAGGAGATCGGGAAGGAGCTGCGCTGCGCCGTCCAGTCGTTCGGCCAGGTTCAACAGTTCTTCCTGCGCCACCCGTGCCAAAAGCTCGACCAGCTGCTGTTCGTCGTGCAGGACAGCAACGGAAATACGATCGCCGGATCGGGCACGTGGGTGAAGATGCCGTCGGCCGAATCAGCCGTACAGCTCCGCAGGCTGGAAGACACGTACGGATCCGGTGACGTCACCCCGTTCGGAACAAAGGTTCTCGAAGCAGGCGGCTTTCGTTTCACCGGAAAGCACTACCGGTCGCGGCAGGACGGGAAGCTGGTCGTCATCGCCGAAACCGACCCGATCACGGGCCGCCCGTCCGACGCGTTCCTCAACCAGGTCGCCGACGTCGCGGATGTCCTCCCACCGCCATGATGCCGTACCAGCCGGCACTCCGAGGAACCACAACCTGACGGGTGCCGGGACACCTGGCCCATCCGCGTCAATCCCAATGCTTTCTCGACCCGGAGCTCGAGCGGGAATGCGGCACCGGGTGCGCGTCCCGGCGCGCTCAGCCAGTCAAGTCGCCTTCCCTCTCGTTCTTCGCCGCGTAGAACGCCAGCTTCTCCTCGTCCACCTCGACCCCCAGTCCCGGCCCGGACGGCACCCTCAGCCGGCCGTTCGACAGGTGCAGCGGTGCCACGATGTCGTCCGCGTGCAGGTAGTACATGCTGTCGATCGCGCGGGAGAGCACCGGGGTGCTCGCGACTACCGCCAGGTGAGCGGCGGTCGCGATGCCGAGTTCGCCGCCGCTGTGGAGGTTCATGCCCAGGCCGAACGTTTCGCAGTGCGCGGCGAGCGCCTTGGTGGCCGAGATGCCGCCCCATTTGTACACGTCGCCGTGGATCACATCGACCGCGCCGAGGCGCACTGCCGGGGCGAACTCCTCGAAGCGGACTACGCACATGTTGGTGCACAACGGAATCCGCACTTTCGCGCGCACCTGGCTCATTCCTTCGATGCCGACGCACGGGTCCTCGAGGTATTCCAGGTCCAGCTCCTCCAGCGCGAGCCCGGCGCGGATCGAGTCGGGCACCGACCACGCGGCGTTGGGGTCGACGCGAAGCTCGACCTCCGGCAATGCGCTCCGCAGCGCACGCAGGATCTCGACATCCCCGCGCATGTCCCGGGTGCCCTTCAGCTTCACGGCCGTGAAACCGCCTTCGGCCACCACTTTCGCCGTGTGCTCGGCCAGGACCTGCGCCAGTTCCGCGCCTTTCGCGCCGGGTGCGTCGGCGCGGGTGATCAGCGCGGTGATCGGTACCTCGGTGCGCACCGGGCCGCCGAGGAGGTCGGTCACCGACTGGCCGGTCGCGCGGCCGATGAGATCCCAGCACGCCACGTCCAGCGCGGCGAGCGCGGCATAGCCGAGGTAGCCGTGGAAAAACGGGACCATGTGGTGGCGACGGTGGAACGCTTCGAGCGCGAACGGGCTGGTCCCGATCATCTCCGCGCCCAGTTTCCGCGTCAGCTCGGCGACCGGGCGGCCCCACATCGTCTCGCCCCAGCCCTGCGCCCCGGTGTCCGTGCGCAGCCGCACCACGGTGCGGGTTTCGCCGGTCTTCGTCTCGAACGAGCTGGTGAACGGGTTGGTCAGCGGCAGATTGACGACCCGCACGTCGACGTCGGTGATCTTCATTGCGCCCCTTCGGTGGATGCGTGGCTGTCGCGGGTGCTGCGGTCGAACGCCCGGATCGCCTCGGCAAGCGCGGCGCTGCGCCCGGCGAGCAGTTCCGCGCCGTGCGCGGCGGTGGCCGCGGCGGCGTCGTCGGTGGTCCCGCCGGCGCGGGCCCATTCGCCGTGCCGTTCGACGGTCAGCCCGGGGTACGGCGAGTCGTAGAACAGCGGCGGCGGGTCGACGACCGGCCGCGGCTCCGGCGGGCGCACCAGGTCCGGGTGCGCCGCGAGCATGAGCGAGGTCTCGAACATCCCCGCGTGCCCGGGCACCTGGCCGTCGCCGACCGAAAAGTACGAGCACGCGGCGAGCGCGACGTCCGCGCGCAGCACGTACTGCTTCACCGCGAGCCGCATGATCTCGTCGTTGCCGCCGTGGCCGTTGACGATCATCACGCGCCGGTATCCGCTGGTGGCCAGGGAGTCGAGCACGTCGTCCAGCACCGCCTGCAGCGTCGAGGCGCGCAGCGACACCGCGGCCGCGAACAGGTGGTGCGGGCTATGGCCGAACGGCAGCGCGGGCAGCCGCACCACCTCCGGGTCGCCGCCGAGCCGGGCCAGCGCTGCGTCGGTGACGGCTTCGGCGAGCATCGTGTCGGTGCCCATCGGCAGGTGCCCGGCGTGCTGTTCCTGCGAGCCGATCGGCACAACCGCGATGGCGGACCGCCCGGCGGCGCGCGTCTCCCGCCAGGTCATTCGCGTCAGTTCGGACATGTGGCCTCCCTTCTCGGCGCGGCGCGTGGCATCGTGACCGCATGAATTCCGGCGAACGCCCGGCCCTGCGGCTGGTTCCCGCGCCGGTCGCGGCGCCGTCCGCGGCTGGGCCGGTGCTCGGCGCGGTCGAACTGCTCCCCGGCCGCATCCGCGCCGCGCTGCTGGATCTGGCGGGCGCGGTGCGGTGGCGCGCCGAAGCGACCTACGCGCGCACCGCCGCCCCGGCGGGCATCGCGGCCGCGCTCGCCGAAGTGGCTCGGTTCCCGACCGCGCCGGCCGCGATCGGGGTCGCCTCCGCCGGGCTGGTCGACGCCAGCTCGGGGACGATCATCGAAGTGCACGAGGTGCCGGCGCTGCACGGCTACCCGATTGCCGAGGTACTCGGCCGCCTGGCCGGGGTCCCGGTCCACGTCGAGCACCGCGCCCGCCTGCAGGTCCTCGGCGACCGCTGGTTCGGGCCAGGCCAGGGCCGCAGCACCTTCGCGTCGGTCTCGACCGGCGAAGTGCTCGGCGTCGGACTGCTGTTCGACGGCGAAGTCCTCGCCCCGCCCGGCGGCCGCAGCGGCGCGCACATGACGGTCGCCGCGAGCGGCCGCGAATGCACCTGCGGTGCGCGCGGCTGCTGGAAAACTGTCGCGACCACGCCGTGGCTGCGCGGCGAAGCGCAGCGGCGAGGCCTCGCCGCGCAGACCGTGCGCGGACTCGCCGGCGACCCGCTCCTGGACGAGTACGCGGGCAACATCGCGCTCGGGCTGGTGAACATCCAGCAGCTTTTCGCCCCGGGTTTGTTCGTCCTGCACGGCGAAGCGGCCGAGGGCGGCGACCCTTTCCGCGCCCGCATCGAGCAGCGGCTGCGCGAGGACTCGTCGTGGGCCACCGGCGCCGAACCGCCGCGGGTGGTCGTGAACGAGAGCCCCGCCGACGACGTCGCCCTTCTCGGCGGCGCCGGTCTGGTCCTGTCGAAGCTCTGAGCTCACGAGGCCACCCGCCGGCGGGCTCGCGGGTCCGGGTTCGGCACCGCGTCCAGCAGGGTCCGCGTGTACTCGTGCTCCGGCGTGCGGAACAGCCGGTCCGCCGGGGCCAGCTCCACCACCTGCCCGGCGCACATCACCGCCACCCGGTCCGCGATCTGCTGCACCACGGCCAGGTTGTGCGACACGAACAGATAAGTCAGCCCGAACCGGCTCTGCAGGTCCGCGAGCAGCTCGAGAACCTGCGCCTGCACCGAGACGTCTAGCGCGCTCGTCGGCTCGTCCAGCACCACCAGCCGCGGCCGCACCGCCAGCGCCCGCGCGACCGAGATCCGCTGGCGCTGCCCGCCGGAGAACTCGTGCGGGTGGCGGTCCTGCATCCGCGGGGAAAGCCCGACCTCGGCGAGCAGTTCGCCGACGCGTTCCCGCAGCTTCGCCCGGCCGCGCCGGCCGCGCATCCCGCGCTCGTGCGTCACCAGCGGTTCGGCCACCACGTCGGTGATCCGCCACCGCGGATTCATGCTGGAGTAGGGATCCTGCAGCACGACCTGCATCTCCCGCCGCACCTTCCGCAGCTGCACGGCGGACATCGCGCACAGGTCCGCGCCGGCGAAGCGCACCGAACCGGCGCTCGGTTCTTCCAACCGCAGCAGCAACCGGGTCAGCGTCGTCTTCCCGGAGCCTGATTCCCCTACCACGGCAAGGGTTTCCCCGGCGTGCACGTCGAGGTCGACATCGTCCACCGCGGCCAGCGCGCCATACTGCTTGCGCAGCCCGCGCATCTCCACGAGATTCGTCATACCCGCTCCAGTTTCGGGGTCGCACGCAGCAGCTCGCGCGTGTAGTCCTCCTGCGGCTGCCCGAAAACCGGGACCACGTCGCCGGTTTCCACCACCTGTCCCGACCGCAGCACCACGACCCGGTCGGCGACCTCGGCGACGACGCCGAGATCGTGCGTGATGAGCACGATCGCCATGCCGTGCTGGCGCTGCAGGTCAACCAGGAGATCGAGAATCCGCGCCTGGACGGTCACGTCCAGCGCCGTCGTCGGTTCGTCCGCGATCAGCACCCGCGGCCGTCCGACGAGCGCCATCGCGATCATCACGCGCTGACGGAGCCCGCCGGACAGCTGGTGCGGGTACTGACCGGCTCGTCGCTCGGGATCGGGAATCCCGGCCTCCCGCAACGCTTCCACCGCCGCCGCGCGCGCCTGCGCCCGCGTCGCGCCCTGATGCCGGCGCAGCACCTCGGCCACCTGCGCGCCGACGCACTTGACCGGGTTCAGGCTGGTCATCGGGTCCTGGAACACCATCGCGACGTCGTTGCCGCGGATCCGCCGGAGTTCCTTCTCCGGCAGGCGAAGCACGTCGCGTCCGTCGAGGCGCACCTCTCCCCCGGCGTACACGCACGGCGGTTCCGGGTTGAGCCGCAGCACCGACAGCGCCGTCGCGGTCTTGCCGCTTCCCGATTCCCCCACCACCGCGAGGGTTTCCCCGGCGTCCACTGCGAAACTCACGCCGTCGGCGGCCAGCACGGTCCCGGTCGCGAGGCGGAATTCGATCCGCAGGTCGTCGATCTCCAGCAGAGCGCTCATGAGCGGTACGCCTTCGGGTCCGCGACGTCGCGCAGGACGTCGCCGGTCAGGTTGACAGACAGCGCGGTGAGCATCAGCGCCAGCCCCGGGAACACCGCGACCCACCACGACGTGCCGAGGTACAACTGCCCGTCGCTGAGCATCCCGCCCCAGGTCACGGTCTGCTTCGGCACGCCGAGGCCGAGGTAGCTCAGCGACGCCTCGGCCACGATCGCCGCCGCGACGTGCAGCGTGCCGATCGTGGCGAGCGGAGCCAGCACGTTCGGCAGCAGGTGCCGGCGCATGATGGTCCCGCCGCGCACGCCGATCGCCCGCGCCTCGGTGACGAACTCCCTGGTGCGCAAGGAAAGCACCTCGGACCGGATGACCCGGGCGTAGGACACCCAGCCGGTGAACCCGAGCACGAGCACGACGTACCACAGCCCGGAGCCGAGGAAGCCGACGACGGCGAGCGCGAGCAGGATCGACGGGAACGCGAGCTGGATGTCGGCGATCCGCATGAGGATCCGGTCGAACCAGCCGCCGAGATACCCGGCGACCAGCCCGATCGCCGCGCCGACGAGCCCGGCCAGCAGCGCCGCGCACACGCCCACGAGCAGCGAAACGCGGGCTCCGTAGAAGAGCCGGGACAGGATGTCGCGGCCGAGCTGATCGGTGCCGAGCAGGTGGGCGGAGGTGCCGCCGTGCGCCCATGCCGGCGGGTGGAGCCGCACCAGAAGGTCTTGCGCGCCCGGGTCGTACGGGGCGATCAGCGGCGCGAACACTGCGACCAGCACCATCAGCGCCAGGACGGTGATCGCGACGACGCCCAGCTTGCTGCGCAGCACCGCGCGCACGACGCTGGGCCGGGCGGTCGGGACGGCAACGGTCACGGCGGTCATGTGGTCACCCGTACCCTCGGATCGAGCAGCGTGTAGGACAGGTCGACAAGCAGGTTCACGACGACGAACGTGGCCGCGAAGAACAGCACGGCCGCTTGCACGAGCGGGAAATCGCGGTTCTGGATCGCCTCGACGGTCAACCGGCCGAGCCCCGGCCAGGAGAACACCTGCTCGGTGAGGATCGCGCCGCCGAGCAGAGTGCCGACTTCGAGCCCGACCACGGTGACCACCGGCAGCGCGGCGTTGCGCAGGCCGTGCGAGAGGACGACTCCGGCGGTGCCCATGCCTTTCGCCCGGGCGGTGCGGATGAAGTCCGAACCGAGCACGTCGATCAGCGACGACCGCAGCAGCCGGGCGATCACCGCGACCGAGTACACCGCGAGCGTGACCGCGGGCAGGATCAGGTGCTCCAGCCCGCCGTACCCGGACGCGGGCAACACCTGCCACTGCACGGCGAACACCAGGATCAGCAGGATGCCGACCCAGAACGCGGGCGTCGACTGTCCGATGAGGACACCGGTCATCACGCCGGAATCGCCCGCGCGGCCCCGCCTCGTCGCCGCGTAGGTGCCCGCCGGAACGGCGATCGCCAGCGCGACCAGCAGCGCGGCCCCGGCGAGTTCGAGCGTTGCCGGCACGCGCGAGAACAGGACCTCCGAGACCGGCTGGTCGTAGACGAGCGACGTGCCCAGCCTCAGACGCGGCAGCCCGCCGAGGTAGTCGAGGTACTGCGCGAGCAGCGGCCGGTCCAGGCCGAGGCTCGCCCGCAGGGCCGCCTCCTGGTGCGCGGTCGCGTCCGGCGGGAGGATCAGCTTCACCGGATCGCCGGAGAGCCGGACGAGGAAAAACGCCGCGGTGGCCACGAAAAACAGCACGACGACGGCGGTCGCCACCTTGGTCGCGACCGCGCGCAGCACCCCGGTCCCGGCCGCGGCCGGGCGGGAGACGGGGACGGCCGAGGCGGTCACGAGGCCACCTGCGCCCGAGCCATGGCGAGCAGGCCGACGACGCCCGGCTGCCACCGCGGTCGCGTGTTGACCGCGTAGACGGTGTCGATCTGGTAGAGGAACACGAACGGCGCCTCCTGGTTCAGAAGATGCTGGAGGTCGGTGAACGCCCGCTGCCGTTCGGCGGGCACGAGCGACTGCTCCTCGGCGTCCACGAGCCGGTCGGCTTCGGAGTTGCGCCAGCGGCTTTGCCTGCGGTCGTGGCGGACGTTGGACTGCACAAGGCTTTCCGCGTCGAGCGTCCAGCCGGTGCTCGCGGCGAGGTAGATCGGGCCGAGCGCCCCGCGGTTGTTCGAGGTCAGGCGGCTGCTGTAGGTGCCGGCGTCGACCAGTTCCACCCGAGCGCGCACTCCGGCGCGGGCGAGCAGGCCGGAGATCGCCTCGGCCGTGTTGGCGTCCGCGGTCTGTGCGGTGAGCGTGGTGTCGAAGCCGTTCGGGTAGCCGGCCTCGGCGAGGAGCCGTTTCGCGAGGCCGACGTCGCGGGCGTACGGCCGGATCGACGGGTCGAAGCCGAACGCTTCGCGCGGGAACATCGTCGGCACCTCGCGGGCCTTGCCGTCGAGCACCGCGCTGATCAGCAGCGGCACGTCGACGGCGTGGTTGAGCGCCCGGCGCACGCGCACGTCGCGCAGCGGGCCGGCGGTGGTGTCGAGCGACAGGTAGGACGTGCGGATGCCCGGGTAGTGCCGGATCTCGACGCCGCGGTACCCCTGGATCTGCAGGGCGGCGTCCGGGGTCAGGTTCGCGACGATGTCGACCTGGTCGCTCTGCAGCGACGCCAGCGCCGACGACGGGTCCGGCATCGGCAGGAACACCAGCTCGTCGAACGTCGGTTTCCCGCCCCAGTACTCGGAATTCGCGCGCATCCGCGTCTGGTGGTCGCGCTGGAACTCGACGAAGGCGAACGGCCCGGTACCGACCGGATGCTTCGCGAAGCCGGCGCTGCCGACCTGCCGGAGGTAGTTCGGCGGCACGACAACCCCGCCGAACAGCGACACTTTCGCCGGCAGGATCGGGTCCGGTTCGCTGAGGTGCAGGTCGACGGTCAGGTCGTCGACGACCGTCGCCTTCTTGACATAGCGCAGCTCGACGATCGGCGATTTCGTCGCCGGGTCCAGCAGCCGTTGCACGCTGAACGCGACCGCGTGCGCGTCGCAGGGCTCGCCGTTGTGGAAGCGCACGCCGGGCCGCAGCCGGAACCGCCAGGTCAGCCGGTCGAGCGAGGACCAGGACAGCGCGAGGCCCGGGGCGAGCTGGTTGTCCGGTCCGCGCGTGGTGAGCGTGTCGAACAGGTTGATCAGGACGTTCATCGAGGTCAGGTCGCCCTGTTTCTGCGGGTCCAGCGTCTTCGGGTCGGCGGTCTGGGCGACGCGCAGCACGCGGCCGGGACTGCCGGTCGCGGTGGCGCACGCGGCGAGCGCGGCGGGCAGGGCAAGCGCGGGCAGCGTGAGCCCGGCCAGCCGGAGCGCCGTGCGGCGGGACAGGCGAGGAGGTGGGGCCACGGGGTCTTCCTTTCCGTGGGATGACATCTCATTCCGTCAGATGGAACGCGATTGCGCTAAGGTAGGCGGCGTGAAGAACGCTGTCAACGGTCCGCCCGGCACCGGACGGACCGAGCCCCGCGGTGCCGTCGACAAGGCCCTCGAGGTCCTCTCCGCGCTGTCGCGACCGGGCGGCCCGCACCGGCTCGCCGACCTCGCCGAGGCCTGCGACCTGCCGAAACCGACCACGCACCGGATGCTGCAGACATTCTCCGAGGCCGGGTTCGCGGTCGGGCTCGGCGGCGGCCGCTACACCGTCGGACCCCGGCTGCTGGGGATGTCGGCGGCGGTGCTCGCCGCACGTCCGGCGATCCGGCCGATCCTCGCCGACCTGCGGCGGCGGACCGGGCACACCGTGCACTACGCGGTGCGGCACGCGGACCGCGCGGTCTACGTGGACAAGCTCGAACCGGACCAGGCGTACCGGCTCAACACCCGTCCCGGCGGCGAGGTCCCGCTCTACTGCACCGGAGTCGGCCGCGCGATCCTTTCCCGGCTGTCGCCGCCAGAAGTCGCTGCCGTGCTCGACGCCGCGCGGCTGCGCGCCCGCACGCCGAAGACCGTCACGGATCCGGCGGAAATCCGGGCGTCCCTGACCACTGTGGACACTCTCGGGTACGTCGTGGACGACGAGCAGCACGAGCAGCACGTCCGTTGTGTCGCCGCTCCCGTGCTGGCCGCGGACGGACAGGTGGCGGGTGCGGTCAGCGTGGCCGGATTGACGTTCACCTTGCCGCCCGACAGTTTCCCGACACTCGGTCCGCTGGTCGCCGAGGCGGCGAACCGGATTTCGGCGGCGCTGAGCAGTGCGCCGGTCCGGTCGGTGCCGGATGACGACTGAGCTGGCCGAAATCCTGGCGCGCGGCCGGGAGAATCGCGTCTATTCCGCCGCCGCGTGGTCGGTCGGCACCGCGGACGGCGTGCTCGACCGGGGCATGCTCGGCACGCTGTGGCGGGACGGCCCCGCGGTCGCGGCGAACAGCCGATGGGATCTGGCTTCGGTGACGAAACCAGTCGTCGGGATGGTCGTCGGCGCACTCGCCGACCGGGGCTCGTTGTCCTTCGACGACCCGGTTTCCCGGTACCTGCCGTCGTACTCGGCCGAAATCACGGTCCGGCAGCTGCTGACGCACACGTCCGGGCTGCCAGGCGGAACTCCGTTGTGGCGCACCCATTCCACCCGTACCGACCTGCTCGAAGCGATCCGTGTCGGGCCGCGTCGCACTGACGGACAGGTGGAGTACTCGTCGCAGGGCTTCATCCTCCTCGGCTTGGTCGCCGAAGCCGCCGGAGGCGTCCCCCTGGACCAGCTCGTCGCCAACCTGGTCAGCACGCCCGCCGGCCTCGCCTCGACCGGCTTCGGACCGGTCGCGGACGCCGTCGCCACCGAGGACTGCCCCTGGCGCGGACACGTCGTCCGCGGCGAGGTGCACGACGAGAACGCCGTGGTGCTAGGCGGAATTTGCGGCCACGCCGGCCTGTTCTCCACGCTGTCGGATATGGAGCGCTGGGCACAGCTTCTCGCCGCGGGCGCCGCTCCCCTGCTCAAACCTGAGACGCACGCCGAGATGATCGCTTGTCAGACCCCCGGGCTGAACCTGCGCCGCGGCCTCGCCTGGCAGTGCCTGGACGTGCCCGGCTCCCCGGTGGGCACCGAGCTGGCACCGGATTCGTACGGGCACACGGGATTCACCGGAACCAGCGTGTGGTTCGAACCCGGCCGGGGCCGGTACTATGTCCTCCTCACCAACCGTGTCCACCCCACCCGCGCGACGACCGGGATCGAAACGGTGCGCCGAGATTTCCACTCCGCGGCTGTGCGGCTCTAGGCTGGAACCCAGTCCACCGGCTCGGTGTTCGACAACGTCTCCGCCATCCGTTCGGCGAGGCGCAGGGCCCTGCGGTCGTCGAACCGTCCTCCTTGGACGGTCAGCCCGACCGGAAGACCTGCCGCCGGAGTGGCCATGCAGCTCAACGGCTGGTCCACGCCGCAGATGGCCCGGAAATACGGAGCAAGCGCTGTGACTCCGCCCCGCATCAGCGTCCGCAACGCTTCGAGACTATTCCCGTTGGCCGGAAGCCTTACCAAGGGACAGAACGGGCCGCCGCGTCTCGCGAGCAACCCGGCGCGGGCCGTCGACCACGACGCTCCAAGTTGGCCAGAGCGTCCCACCGGTACACACGGCATCGAACGAACGACGCAGGCACAGCCAGGCGTCGCTCCGCCGCCAACAAGCTCAAAAATGTCGCTCAACCTCGACGGACAACCCACAGCGGAACCAATCGAACACGATTCTTCTAACGCCGCGAACATACGAATCCGCGCACAAAGAAGTTCGTTTTTTCGCGCCGCCCGGCCGCTAGGCCAACAATGTGCTTGCCGTCAACTGTGCCGCCTTCGGGCCGCACCACCGGTACCGCACTACCGACGACAGTTGTCGCGCACTCTTTACCGAGCATTACCGATCGTAACGGTGTCGGTGGTCCAAGCGCGGGCCTGCTCGCTCAGGGTGATACCGAGGCCCGGCCGCTCCGACAGATGCATCCGGCCCTCGCTGATTTCCAGCCGCTCGTTGAACAACGGGTACAGCCAGTCGAAATGCTCGACCCACGGCTCGTGCGGGTAGGCCGCGGCCAGGTGCACGTGGATCTCCATGGCGAAATGCGGGGCCAGTTGCAGATTCCGGTGCTCGGCCAGCGTTGCCAGCCGGAGGAACTGCGTGATGCCGCCGATACGCGGCGCGTCCGGCTGGAGGATGTCGGCGGCAGCGTGGCGGATCAACTCGTAATGCTCGGCGACGCTGGTCAGCATTTCGCCGGTGGCCACCGCGGTGGTCAGCGACCGCGCCAGTTCGGCATGCCCTTCGGCGTCGTAGGCGTCCAGCGGTTCCTCGATCCAGATCAGGCCGAACTCTTCCAGTGCGCGGCCGGCCCGCATCGCGGTCGGCCGGTCCCATTGCTGGTTCGCGTCCACCATCAGCGGGACCGCGTCGCCGAGATGCTCGCGGATCGCGGCCACGCGACGCAGGTCCTCGGCCAGGTCCGGCTGGCCGACCTTGATCTTGATGCCGCCGACGCCGGATTCGAGCGTGCGCGTGGCGTTGTCCTTGATCTGCTCGACCGGCTCGTGCAGAAACCCGCCCGAGGTGTTGTAGCAGCGCACCGAATCGCGGTGCGCGCCCAGCAGTTTTGCCAGCGGCAGTCCGGCACGCTTGGCCTTCATGTCCCAGAGCGCGACGTCGATTGCCGCCAGCGCCTGCGTGGCGGCGCCGCTGCGGCCGACGGAGGCTCCCGACCAAGTCAGTTTGGTCCACAACCTGCCGATATCGCTGGGGTCTTCGCCGATCAAGTCGGGCGCGACCTCACGCGCGTGCGCGAACTGAGCGGGCCCACCCGCCCGCTTCGAATAGCTGAAGCCGACTCCCTCGGCACCGGACTCGGCGGTGATCTCCGCGAAGAGGAAGACCACTTCGGTCATCGGACGTTGCCTGCCGGTCAGAACTTTAGCATCGCTGATCCCGGTCGGCAGCGGAAGAGTCACCGAGGACAGCTTGACCGAGGAGATCCGGTCGAGCACAGCGGACGGGGACATGAGCACTCCTCAGCTAAGGGCCAGCGGGCCAAGCACGATCGATCGGGTTTGTACCGCGCCACTGGGGCCGGATCCAGGGCATGGTTGTGTCGTCGTAGCTGCGGAGCCTGCGCGCTCGAAAGCACATTCGCATGCGGCGGCCGCCTCCGGGCGGTTGAACGCGGCTCCGGCCTCGAGGGGCGGACAGCCTGTCGCCGAACTGGTCACCCGTCGACAGGCCGGGTACGCGCCGTGCGGGTCGAGCAGCGCGGTTCGGTGTCCTGATACGTCACCGGCGGCGCAAGCGGCTCCATGGTCCGTTCCTCGACGGCGACATCGGGCGGCATAGGCGTCACAGTGGTCGTCCTCTTGGCTTCCAGTAGCTATGCACGGTGTGCGTTCACAGGCACCGTAAGCGTCGAGATCGATGCTTGTCCAAGTGCCGTTTCGCATCATGCAATACCTGTAAGGTATCGCTGAGCCTCGTTCGCTGCTGCCTTTGAAGACCGCACAACCGGTCACGGGAGCGGGGCGAATCCCCTCAACACCTCCAGCGCACGCCACAGTGCCGGGTTCGGGGAGTCCCGTCGCCACAGCAGATGCAGTTCGGCGGGCTGCGGCACCGCGGTCGCCAGCCGGACGAAACCCACGCCGGGAACGGACAGCCGCGCCGCCGAGGCGGGCACGAAGGCGATCCCGCGCCCCGCCGCGACCAGCCAGAGCATGGTCAGCACCTGGCTGACCGCGTGCACCGTGTTCTGGCGCGCGAGCGGCACGATGCCGACCACCAGGTCGTGGAAGTACCTGGCTTCGACGGGAGAATGCATGATCACCGGCTCGTCGCTCACGTCGTCAGCGTTCACGTCGCGGCCGAGCTCGAGCAGCCGGTCTCCGGCGGGTGCAGCGACCAGCATTTCCTCGCGGTGCAACAAGTGCGAACTGAACGTCTTGTGGTCGAACGGCGGGCGCGCGAGACCGAGATCGATCTCTTCGTTGCGCAGAGCGGAGACCTGCTCCCCGGTGACCATCTCGTAGAGGCCGAGGTCAACTTCGGGCAGTTCCGCGCTGAGCCGGTTCAGCAGCATGCCGAGCGTGCCGTAGGTCGATGCCGCGGTGAAGCCGATGCGCACCATTCCGGTCGATCCCGAAGACACCCGGCGGGCCAGATCAGGCGCGGCGTCGGCGAGCGAGAGCAGCCTGCGAGCTTCGAGCAGAAACACTTCGCCAGCCGCGGTCAACTCCACGCGGCGGTTGTCCCGGACCAGCAACTGCGCGCCCACTGCCCGCTCCAGCTTCTGAACCTGCCTGCTCAACGGCGGCTGGGTCATCTTCAGCCTGGCCGCCGCGCGACCGAAGTGCAGCTCGTCCGCGACCGCGACAAACCCACGCAGCTGTTCCAGCGTGAAAGCCATGCACTGACGGTATCAATCGACGCGTCATGAGATCTGTACTGGCATCAAATGACCCGCACGCGCCCGTACCTCACAGTCGATCCGCTTGTCGATGCGACCGGAGCTGCCTGCGGCTACGCGTCGGAGAACCCGCTGACCTTCACCGATCCCTCCGGTCTCTGCGGCCCGGCGGGCAGTCCGGCGCGAAGCTCAGCAGTGACGAGCAGGGTGCCGTCGACGCCAAGAACGCGGGCCAGCCTGATGATCAGAAGGCTTACAAGCGGGCGCAGCAAAACGGTATCGACCACCCACCGACGAAACTTCACTGACTCCTGCGCGCCGCTCGTGGCAGGCTAACGCACACTCGGACTATTCACCGCCCTCGCGGCGCCGTACGGACACGCCCACCCTGAGTTTATGGGTCGCGGAAGCCCCCGAGCCGCACTGAGTCCGTCCGAAACTTGCGCCCGTCGACCTGCCTGAACGACGTCGCGAGAGCACTCCGTCATTGTCAGTCATTCGAGGGTATAGGTCGTCGATTGCAGGGCTGAGGGAGCAGGGCGAGACGTTCAGGGGTCCAGAAGTCGTCGGCTTGGTTGACGTCGATGACGCCGTTCTTTCGGACGAGCCAGAGGACGTCGAGGCCGCTCATGAGCGCGTCGCCGGGAAGGCTGGCCAGGATTTGCCCGACCAGTGCGATGAAATCGTCTTCCTGTTCGAGTAGCTGGTCGTCTGTGTCCAGCCGGATTACCATACGGACCCGGGTGGTGATTCCCAGCTCCGTGATCTCAGGCTGCCATGGTTCGGGAGGGGTGGGCCGGATGCGGCTCCATGAGTTGCGTGTGGTCGTCGCTCCGCCACCGGCCAGCTGCTCGAGTTCGAGGTCGGGCGGGTAAAGCCCCAGTCGTTGCCCGATAAGGGTCGTCTCGCGGGCGAATTGTTCGGCTGAGAGGTCTGTCGACAGGCCGAGACCGTAGCTGATTGCCATGGTTCCTGTTTCAGTTCGGGTTGCGCGTACATTGCGTCGATGTCGAGTGTGCTGCGCGTAGGAAGTGACCTCCGGGTCGTCGACCGTCGCCAGGCAGATCTCTCCGAGCGACAGGTCTGCTTCGCCACCGGTGGAAACCAGGACCGCGAAGCCCGGCCGCGTTGATCCCCCGCGGCCCCGCCGTTACTCCGCACCGGCCGCGGACAAGGATTTCTCCAGCGTTCCCAGCAGCCTGGCCAATGCCGCCCGCTCGCCCGGCTCCATCTCGCCCAGGAGTTCGTTCTCCCGGGGGAAATGCGCGTTCGCCACGCGGTCGACGAGGTCGAGGCCGCTTTCGGTCAGCCGGAGGTGGACGATCCGGCGGTCCTGGTCGATCCGTTCGCGCACGATCAGGCCCGCCCGTTCCAGCCGGTCGGCGCGCTGGGTCACTCCGCTCGGGCTGACCAGCGCCGATTCGGCGATCTCGCCGACGGTGCGGCGGTACGGGGCGCCCGCGCGGCGCAGGCCGGTCAGCACGTCGAACGCCGCGAGGTTGATCCCGTGCTCCTCGACGATCCGGCTCACCGACGCGCGGTAGAGGACCGAACACCGGTGCAGCCGCCCGAAAACCGCCGACGCGGACACGTCCAGACCGGGCGATTCGCTCCGCCACTCCGCCAGGATGTGGTCGACGGCGTCCGCTGCCGGGGCGTGCGCGCGGTCCAGCGCCGCCGACAGCGCCTCGGCGAAGTACGGAGCGAACACCTCGCTCGGCACCGAGCGCGCGGGTTCGTGCGCGAACAGATACCGCTCCATCACCACCCCGAACAGCACGCTGCGCACGACCGCGATCCGCTCGCGCGCATCGGGCACCCCCGTAAGCAAGGCCGCCAAGGGCACGGTGACCTGGTCGTCGAGGATGGCGCGCAGCCGTTCGGCGCTGGGCGCGTGCGTGACTGCCGAGCGGATCAGCGCGACCCACGGGTGCTCCGCCGGCGTGTGGTCCCACCGTTGCAGATAAGCCTCGGCCAGCGCGCGGGGCAGGTGCGCCGGACCGTCCGCGGCTGCGCCGACGATGTCGACGGCGATCCCCGTGCCGCCGCCGACGACCGCACGGAACAGCCCGTCCTTCGACCCGAAGTACGCGAGCACCGACCCCGCCGTCACGCCTGCTTCGACCGCGATCTCGCGCAAGGTGGCGGCCTCGTACCCGCGCGCGGCGAACAATCGGCGGGCGGCGTCCAGGACGGCACGCCGGTTTCCCGCGGGATCCTGGGCCCGGCCGCGCCCGGCGGGCGGCAGGACCTCCTCGGTGCTCATGCCGGTCATCCTAACTCTGAACATCCGTTCAAACTGAGTACGGCCATACCGCTGAGCCAACCATGCCGGTAGACCGGCATTTCCCGAGCAAAGCAACGAATCTTGCTCGCCCGCCACAGCAGACGGACCCTTGCCAAGCGGAACCTTCGGTGTAACTATCTTAGGACTCAATCACTTAGGGATGAGAGGGTCAGCGTGAAACCGAGCCCCTTCGACTACGTCGCCCCGGACACCGTCGCGGAGGCCATTGCCCTGATCTCCGGCGACGTCCGCGAGGCCAAGGTGCTGGCCGGCGGCCAATCCCTGGTCCCGATGCTGTCGATGCGGCTGGCCCGCCCCGAACTGCTGGTCGACATCACCCGGATTCCCGGCCTCGGCGAGCACCGCGTCGGACCCGGCGGCGAGCTGCGGATCGGTGCCGCGGTCCGGCAGGCGACCGCCGCTGCCGACCCGGAGCTGCGCACCGGCTGGCCGTTGCTCGCGGCCGCGATCGACCACATCGGACACCCGCAGATCCGCCATCGCGGCACGGTGTGCGGCAGCCTGGCCCACCACGACCCGGCCGCCGAACTGCCGGCCGCCGCGACCGCGCTCGACGCCCGGTTCGTCCTCGCCGGACCGGCCGGGACCCGCACGGTGCCCGCGGCCGAGTTCTTCGTCGCCACCTTCGAGACCGCCCTCGCCGACGACGAACTGCTCACCGAGGTCGTCTTTCCCGCGCAGTCGCCCGGACGGGGCTGGGCGTTCGAGGAGCTCACACGGCGGCACGGGGATTTCGCCACCGTCGGCGTGTGCGTCGTGCTCGACCGGACCGCGGACATCGCCTCGGCAGTCCGGATCGTCTTCTGCGGAGCCGGAGCCACCCCGGTGCGCTTCCCGCCCGCCGAAACCGTCCTGACCGGTGCCCGGCTCGATGCCGGCACGCTCGCCGACGCCGCGGCAGCCGTGCGCGAGCACCTGAATCCACCCGGCGATGTCCACGCGAGCGCCGACTATCGCCGCGAAGCCGCCGCCCATCTCCTGACCCGCGCCGTCACGACCGCCTGGGAGCGCACCCGATGAACACTCCACCTCTGGCCGAGCCTTCGGCCTGGCACTCCGTCACACTGACGGTCAACGGAAAACCCATTGCGGCGCAAGTGGAATCACGGCTCCTGCTGTCGGACTTCCTCCGCGACCGGCTGCGCCTGACGGGCACCCACGCCGGATGCGAACACGGCGTCTGCGGCTCGTGCACCGTCCTCGTCGACGGTGCGCCTGTGCGCTCCTGCCTCACTTTCGCCGTGCAATGCGAAGGCGCGGACATCCGCACCGTCGAAAGTCTCGCGTCCGACGACGGCCCGCTCGCCCCGGTCCAGCAGGCCTTCCACGAACGCCATGGAATGCAGTGCGGCTACTGCACACCGGGTTTCCTCATGACCACGACCGCGTTGACCGAGGCCGGCACCCGTCCGTCCGCAAAGGAGGTCGCCGACGCGCTCAGCGGGCATCTGTGCCGTTGCACCGGCTACCGCAACATCCGGCGCGCGGTCACGGAAGCCCTCGACGCGCGGTTCGGAGAGGAGTCCCCGCGATGGCGAACTGGATCGGCCGTTCGCTGCCCCGCGTCGAGGACGATCGGCTGCTGCGCGGACAAGGCCGCTACGTCGACGACCTCGAACTGCCGAACGCGCTGGAGGCGGCGTTCCTGCGCAGCCCCGAAGCACACGCGCGGATCGTTTCCGTCGACGTGTCGGCAGCGCTGTCCGCGCCCGGCGTCGCAGCGGTCTGGACCGGCGACGATCTGGCCGGCCTCGCGCCGTTGCTCAACCGGGAAGAACTGCGCACGCCGCCCGGCCTGGCCGACCTGGTCGACCCGCTCGTGCGGATGACGCCGATGCCGTTGCTCGCCGCCGAAAAAGTCGCGTACGTCGGCCAGCCGGTGGCCGTCGTGTTCGCCGAGAACCGATACCTCGCCGAGGACGCGCTCGAACTGATCGCCGTGCGGTACGAGCCGCTGCCCGTCGTGGTCGACCCGGACGAGGCCCGAAAACCGGACGCGCCAAGGATTCACGACGAACTCCCGGACAACGTCGCGGTCGCGGCCACGACCCGCGTCGGCGATCCCGGCGCCGCGTTCCGCGACGCGCACACCGTGATCCGCGAGGAGTTCCATGCCCACCGGTACGTCGCGTCGCCGATCGAAACCCGCGCCGTCGCCGCACACGTCGATCCGTACCGGGGCGAACTGACCGTCTGGTCGGGCACGCAGACGCCGCACCGGCTGCGCGATTCGATCGCACGGACGCTCGGACTGGACCCGCAAGACGTGCGCGTTCTCGCCGTGGACGTCGGCGGCGGCTTCGGGCAGAAGGGAATCTTATACGTCGAAGAGCTGATCGTCCCGCATGCCGCACGGCGGCTCGGCCGGGCGGTCCGCTGGCGCGAGGACCGCAACGAGAACCTGACCGCGTCGTCGCACGCCCGCGAGCAGATCCACCGCATCGAACTCGCCGCCGACGCGGACGGGCGACTGCTGGCCGTGCGCGACAAGATCACCGTCAACTTCGGCGCTTACAACATGACCGGCCTGGTCGTGCCGTACAACTCGCTGTGCCACCTGCTCGGCCCGTACCGGGTGCCCGCCGTCGACCTCGACGTCGCCGGCGTGCTGACGAACACGACGTTCTCGACCCCCTACCGGGGTGCGGGGCGGCCGGAGGCGGTGTTCGCGATGGAACGCGCGATGGACCGGCTCGCCGTCGCGCTCGGCCTCGAACCCGCTGAACTCCGCGCGCGAAACCTCGTGCAGCCCGGCGAAATGCCGTACCGGACCGGGCTGGTCGACCGGTCCGGCGCACCACAGATCTACGACTCCGGCGATTTTCCCGAACTGCTGCGGCGCGCTGTCGCGAAGATCGATCTGCCCGCCGTCCGGGCACGCCAGCGCGGCGCGGCCGGCGGGAAACGCGTCGGCGTCGGGTTCGCGATGTACATCGAGGCCACCGGGCTCGGGCCGTTTGAAACCGCACGGATCGAGGTCACGCCCGCCGGACGGGTCAAGCCGGCGATCGGCACGCCGTCGCAGGGCCAGGGCCATCGCACGTCGATGGCCCAGATCGCCGCGGACGCGCTCGGCGTGCCGCCCGGCCTGATCGACGTCGTCGGCGGCGACACGGCGGCGACGCCGTTCGGGGTCGGCACCATCGCCAGCCGGGCGCTCGTGAATGCCGGCAACGCCACCCATCGAGCCGGAAAGCTCGTGCGGGACAAGGCATTGGCCGCCGCGGCCCAGCGGCTCGAGGTGGCCGTGGCCGACCTCGACCTGGCCGACGGGGTGTTCACCGTGCGAGGCACTCCCGCCGGCCCGTCGCTGACTCTCGCGGAACTGGCCGCCGGGGCACCGCTGCTCGGAGACGGTCCCGCCGAACTGTCCGAGACCGTCCACTTCCGCCCGCCGGGCTTCGCCGTCGCGAGCGGCGCGCACGCGGTCCTGGTCGAGGTGGACGAACGGACCGGCGAGGTGGAGATCCGGAAGTACGTCGTCGTCCACGACGCGGGCGCCATCGTCAACCCGGCGATCGCCGAGGGCCAGCTGACCGGCGGCGTCGCCCAAGGCATCGGCGGCGCCCTGTACGAAGAGATGATCTACGGACCGGACGGCCAGCCCCGCACCGCGACCTACCTCGACTACCTGGTTCCGACGTCGTCCGAGATTCCCGACCTGGACCTCGACGAACTCCACTCCCCCAGTCCGATGAACGACCTCGGGGTGAAGGGCCTGGGCGAAGGCGGCGCGATCGCACCGCAGGCCGTGCTCGCGAACGCGGTCGAAGACGCCCTGCGCCCGCACGGCGTGGTGATCCGCCGCGGCCCGCTGTCCCCGAGCCGGATCCGCGACCTGCTGCGGTCCGCCTGACCCCCCCCAAGACCAGGAAGACCACCATGGAACTCGACCACACTTTCACCGTCTCCGCCGTCCCCGACGAGGCTTGGCGGCTGTTCCTCGACCTCGAACGGGTGGCGCCGTGCCTGCCCGGCGCCGTCCTCGACCAGGTCGACGGAACCTCGTTCTCCGGACGGGTCAAGGTCAAGGTCGGAGCAGTGCAGATGAGCTACCAGGGCGCGGGCACGGTCACCCGCGACGAGGCCGCCCGGACCATGCTGCTCGATCTCACCGGCCGCGAAAGCCGAGGCGGCGGCACCGCCGCGGCCACCGTGTCCGCCACGCTGACCGACGATCCGGCCGGGACCCGGGTCCGGGTGCACACCGAACTCGACCTCACCGGCCGCCCGGCCCAGTTCGGCCGCGGAATCCTGGCCGAGGTCGGCGACCGGATCCTGCAGCAGTTCACCTCCCGGCTCGAGGAAACGCTGAACTCGCCCGACCCGGTCCCTTCGGAAGAGTCCCCGGAAGCGGTGGACGTCGGCGCGGTAGTTCTTCCGGTGCTGCTTAAGAAGATCGCCTTGCCGGCCGCGATAATCGTCGCCGTGGCAGTGGTGCTGCGCGTGTTGCGGGACCGTTCCAGCGCGTCCTGAGCCCAGTCGATCCACAGTGGACCGTCGCCCTCGGCGCGGAACTGCTCGTAAACGCTTATACCGCGAGTGCGCCTCGAGGATTCGAGAACGGTCGATTCCGCGCGCACAACCGACGCTCCGGCTCTGGACGTTCAGGCGCGCCCGCATCAGCACACACTTGGGCGCTGTCAACTCCAGCACCGCTGACCGAATCCCCTCGCGGCCGATTCCGGACTGCCGGAAACCCCCGAACGGGCCCGGCATTCACCGCCCCAGCCCGTTTTTCAGGCTGAGAGCAGCGAATTCCGACGCCGCCACCACCAGGAAACGACAACGATCTGTGGTTGCGGCGCTCAGCGAGAGGCCGACGAGCACGTCGAACTCTCGCGAGTTCCGGCCTTGTTCGACCTCCTCGGCGCATGTTCCCGGCTGCGTTTCTGGCCGAGGTCGGTTTCTTCGAGCACGGACATCCGCACCTCCAAGGATGTCTCAGGCGACGGGAAGCCAGGGCGGTTGCCAGGCTGGGTTTCCAGCGACCAGGTCGTCAGCGGCGGAAGGTCCCCACGTGCCAGGCGCGTACCGCCGCGCCGGAGGCGGGTAGGCCAGTGCTGGCCGCAGAATTCGCCAGCTCTCCTCCACCGCGTCCAGCCAGGCGAACAGCCGGTCGTCGCCCGCGAGCGCGTCGGCCAGCAGACGTTCGTAGGGCGAGCGCGGGGTGCCCAGGTCCCGTTCGAAGGTCGTGTCCAGGCGCACCGGACGCCATTGCCCCGCACTGTCCAATCCAGACAATCGAAGCCGGAACGCCGGGTCCGGCGAGATCCGCAGCACCAGCTGGTTGGCCTCGACCCGAGCGGCATCGGGCAAGAACCGAAGCTGTGGTGTGCGTTTGAAGATCAGCCGGACCTCGGTGGCAGTGGCGGGCAGGCATTTCCCCGCCCGCACGAAGATCGGCACCCCAGCCCAGCGCCAGTTGTCGATCGCCAGTTTGAGCGCGACGTAGGTTTCGGTGTCCGATCCGGGGGTCACCCCGTGCACGCCCTGGTAGCCCTCGTACTGCCCACGCACGCAGTCTCCCGGTTCCACGGACGGGATCGCCCGGAAGACTTCGAGTTTCTTCGCGCGCAGATCCGCCACGCTCGCCCCGACCGGCGCGTCCATCGCCACCAGTGCCAGCAGTTGCAGCAGATGGTTTTGCACCACGTCGCGCAGTGCCCCGACCTGGTCGTAGAACCGCCCGCGCCCGGCCACGTCCCGTTTCTCGGCCATCGTGATCTGGATCGCGGCCACGCTGTCGCGGTCCCACAGTCCGGCGAGCGCGTGGTTCGCGAACCGCAGGTATTCGATCTCGGTGACTGGTTCCTTGCCGAGGAAGTGGTCGACCAGGAGCAGTTGCTGTTCGTCGAGGACCTCGTCCAGGCGCCGGCGCAGTTCCCGCGCTGAGGCGAGATCGGCGCCGAAGGGTTTCTCCAGCGCCACACGGGCGTCGGCCAGCAGGCCTGCGGCGGCCAAGCGCTCGACGACGGTGGCGAACAGCGAGGGCGGCAGCGCCAGGTAGTAGAGGGGCCTCCCGGTGGCAGCCAGGCGCTCGGCGAGTGCCTGGTACAGCTCGGGATCGGTCGCGCCTCCGCTGAGATAGCCCAACCGCCGGGCCAGCCGGGCGAATACGGCGGTGTCGAAGTCGTCGACGGCTTTCTCGACGGAGCGGCGCGCGAGTTCGGTGAACTCGGCCCGGGACAGCCGCGTGCTGGCGGTGCCGATCACGGGACAGCGCAGTTCCCCGCGTTGTTCCAGCCGGTACAGCGCGGGAAGGGTCATTTTCGCCGCGAGGTCCCCGGTGACCCCGAAGAGCACCAGCGCTCCGGCGTGCCAGTCCGCCATCGGCTCAGTCCTGCCGAAGCGGCGGATCGTCGAGAAAATCGGCCGTGGGCACGAAGAACAGGCTTCCGGTGACCGCGGTGGACACGTCGAGGAGGAGGTCCGGCGGGTCGGCGACGAACATCCGCTGCAGCATTTTCTCGGTCACCGCCGGATCGGCCGCGTAGCCGCAGAAGTAGGTGCCGTACTCGCCGCGGGCGATGGAGCCGAACGGCATGTTGTCGCGCAGGATCTTGTGTTCGGTGCCGTCCGGGTCCTCGATGGTGGTGCGCGCGACATGCGAGTCCGGCGCTTTCCGCGCATCCGGGATTTCGACGTCGTCGGCCAAGTGCCTGCCGACGGACCGGTCGCGTTCCTCCACCGGCATCGCCGTCCACTTCGCCAGGTCGTGGAGGTATTTCTGCACGATCAGGAACGATCCTCCCTCGAACGGGCCGTCGCTGATCAGCGCGGCGCGCGCGGCGGCGGCCCCGGCGGGGTTCTCCGTGCCGTCGACATAGCCGAGCAGATCCCGGCGGTCGAAGTACCGGAAGCCGGTGGTGGCGTCGTACACCGAAACCGCGTCGCCGAGCCGGTTCACCACCCGCCGGGCCAGTTCGAAGCACGAGTAGTGCCGGGTCGCCCGGATGTGCAGGAACACGTCCCCCGGCGTGGCGGGCGCGTGATGCCGCGAGCCGGTCAGTTCCCGGAAGGGGTGCAGCCCGGCCGGCCGCGGGCCGGTGAACAGCCGGTCCCAGGCTTGCGAGCCGAACCCGGCTACGCAGGCGAGGCGTTCGTCCGGCAGCGGGAACGCCACCGAGCGGACCATTCCGGAGAGGTCGGGCAGCAGGTCGCGGACCGCGGCCTCTCCCCCGGGATTCATCGTCAGCGTCAGGAAAACCGCGCTTTCAGTCAGCGGAGAGAGGACCGCTTGCGGAGTAGTCACAGAAGACCCGCCTCGTCCGGGCTGACCTCGCAGGTGCGTTCGCGGCCCAGCGGAGCCGACACCGAGGTGACCGTTCCGGTGCCGCAGCCGCGCCAGGCGACGGTGATGCCTTGCGGCTCGTCGCGGCTCGACCCGATCGGGCCTTGCGCGGCGGTTTCGACCGGACCGACGTGATAGGTGCGGATGTCGCCCTCGTCGGCGCCGTCGACCCGCGTCACTTCGTAGGCGAAGATCGCGACGCGCTGCCCAGCGGCCGGGAAGCCGGGCGGCCACGGGTTGTCGAAGAGCCCGCCGGTCGGGGTGCCGAGAGTTTTCACCGTGATCTGGGGAGCTTCGGTCATGGTCGATCCCTTTGAGAGTGCGAAAGTACGGGTCGGGTTTCGGGAGGGCCGATGCGCAGCGCTTGCATCGCGGTGACGAGTTCGGCCAGATCCCGCGGGTCGGTCAGCGACCGGTTGGTGAGCTCCCGGATGCGGCGCAGCCGGTAGCGGACGGTGTTGGAGTGGCAATGCAAGGTCTGTCCGGCGCGTTCGGAGGAGCCGCCGCCGGACAAGTACGCCTCGAGCGTCTCCAGGAGCACATCGCGTTCGTCGGCGGGCAAATCCAGGACCGGACCGAAGACCTGGTCGCCGAGCCTCCGGCCTTCGTCGGGGTCGTCGGCGACGAGCGCGGCCAGCGGACTGGGATCGAACGCGCGGACTCCCGCGCGTTCCGGCGGGGCACTGGCCATCGCGGTCCGCGCCAGGTGCAGCGCGCGCGGAGTGTCGGCCAGCAACGTGTACGTCGGACTGACCCCGGTACGGGTCGACGCCGCTTCGTCGAGCGCGGTCAGCACCGCGCTGTATTGCTCGTCCCGGAGCGAGACCACGCCGGCCTGCAGGGCGGGCGTGAGCTGCCACGCCGAGACGAGGCCGAGCTGCCCGAGCCGTCCTTCGATGCCGACCAGGCTTTCCTCGGCCAGCCCGCGGGTCTCGGCCGCGACGACGGCGAGTTTCCCGTCCGGCGGAAGCCCGAGCAGCCGTCCGGCTTCCCACGGCCCGGCTTCGGAGATGCGCTGACCGGTGAGCAGGGCCTCGGCCAGCGCTGAACGGCGTTGCTGCTGGGCGACGAGGATTTCCGCGCTGGCCGTCCGGTAGGCCTCGGTCACGCGGATCGCGTGCTCGTCGGTGACCTGCCAGAGCAGGCTGGCCGCGTCGATCAGCTCGCCGGTGCCGCCGGTTGCGCGGGCGCGGGCGGCCAGCAGGTCCCACAGCATCGCGCAGGCGATCCGGTACACCTGCAGCACCTCCGGCAGGGGCGCGCCCTGGTGCGCGCGCCTGCTGCCGGTCTCCTGCGGTGCGCCCTGGTCCGGGTCTTCGACGCCGCTGAGCGCGTCGACCAGGAACCGCACGTTGACCGCGATCGAGCGCTGGAGGTCCGTGCGCGGCACGATCGTCTCGTCCCGGTAGAGGCCGATCCGCTCGCACGCCACCGCACAGATGTCGTCGATCAGCCGCGGCAGCCGCTGCCGAACCCAGTCGACGAGTCCGGCGACTCCGCCAGCGGTCATCGGCCCGCCCGCGAGACTGCGCGGCGGATCATGCCGCGACCTCGTTCTGCCGGCACGTCACGGTGAGCAGTCCGTCGTCGAGGCTCACGTCGACGATCGTGTTGTCGTGCGCTTGACCGGCGAGCAGCGCGCGCCCGATCCGGGTCTCGACCTCGCGGGAGAGGAACCGGCGCAGCGGACGGGCGCCGTACACCGGGTCGAAGCCCTGTTCCGCGATGAAGCGCAGAGCCTTGTCGGACACCTCCAGGGCGATGTTCTGCTCGGCGAGCCGCGTGCGCAGGTCGCCCAGCATCAGTTCGACGACCCGTTCGATTTCCGGCAGCGTCAACGGCTTGAACAAGACGATGTCGTCGATGCGGTTGAGGAACTCCGGCCGGAAGTGCCCGCGCAGCGCCGCCATGACCTCGTCGCGCGCGGACTCGGTGATCCCGCCCTCGCCGTTCACCCCGTCGAGCAGGAAGTGCGCGCCGATGTTGGAGGTCATGATGATCACGGTGTTGCGGAAGTCGACCGTGCGGCCCTGCGCGTCGGTCAGCCGTCCGTCGTCGAGCACCTGCAGGAGCGTGTTGAACACGTCCGCGTGCGCCTTCTCGATCTCGTCGAACAGCACTACCGAATACGGCTTGCGCCGTACGGCTTCGGTGAGCTGGCCGCCCTCGTCGTAGCCGACGTACCCGGGCGGCGCGCCGACGAGCCGCGAGACCGTGTGCCGTTCCTGGTACTCGCTCATGTCGATCCGGACGATGTTGTCCTCGGTGTCGAACAGGTCCGCCGCGAGCGCCTTCGCCAGTTCGGTCTTGCCGACGCCGGTCGGGCCGAGGAAGAGGAACGATCCGATCGGGCGGCGCGGATCCTTGATCCCGGACCGGGCGCGGATGATCGCGTCCGCGACCAGCCGCACCGCCTCGTCCTGGCCGATCACGCGCTCGTGCAAGAGCTCGTCCAGGCGCAGCAGCTTCTCCCGCTCGCCCTCCTGCAGCCGGCTGACCGGGATGCCGGTCCACCTCGACACGACCGCCGCGATCTCCTCCTCGGTCACGACCTCGCGCAGCAGCCGGGTGCCCGCCTGGCGGGCGGCGAGCAGTTCTTCCTCGCCCTCCAGCCGACGCTCCAGGTCCGGCAACCGTCCGTGCCGCAGCTGCGCGGCCAGATCCAGGTCGTACGCGCGTTCAGCGGCCTCCGCGTCGTGCCGGACCTGCTCGATCTCCTCGCGCAGCGCCTGGACCTTGTGCAGCGCGGAGCGTTCCGCCTCCCACTGCGTCCGCATCCCGCCCGCTTCGGCGCGCAGATCGACCAGTTCGCGGCGCAGTTCGTCCAGCCGCGCCTTGCTCGCCGCGTCGGTTTCCTTCGCCAGCGCGGCCTCCTCGATCTCGGTGCGGGTCAGCCGCCGGCTCAGCTCGTCGAGTTCGGCGGGCATCGAGTCGATCTCCGTGCGCAGCATCGCGCACGCCTCGTCGACCAGGTCGATCGCCTTGTCCGGCAGGAACCGGTCGGAAATGTAGCGGTGGCTCAGCACGACCGCCGCCACCAGCGCGCTGTCCTGGATCTTCACGCCGTGGAACACTTCGAGCCGTTCGCGCAGCCCGCGCATGATGGAGATCGCGTCTTCGACCGACGGTTCGTCCACCAGCACCGGCTGGAACCGTCGTTCGAGCGCGGCGTCCTTCTCGATGTACTTGCGGTACTCGTCCGCCGTCGTCGCGCCGATCAGGTGCAGTTCGCCGCGCGCGAGCATCGGTTTGAGCATGTTGCCCGCGTCGAGAGAAGACCCTGCGCCCTCGGTCGCCCCCGCCCCGACAACGGTGTGCAGTTCGTCCACGAACAGCAGGATCCGGCCCTCGGCGGCGGTCACCTCGTTGAGCACGGCCTTGAGCCGTTCCTCGAACTCGCCCCGGTACTTCGCGCCCGCGACCAGCGCGCCCAGGTCGAGCGAGAACACCGTCTTGTCCTTGAGCCCTTCCGGCACGTCGCCGCGGTCGATGCGCTGCGCGAGCCCCTCGACGATCGCGGTCTTGCCCACGCCCGGATCGCCGGTGAGCACCGGGTTGTTCTTCGTCTTCCGCGACAGGATCTGGATCACCCGGCGGATCTCCGCGTCACGCCCGATGACCGGGTCCAGCTTGCCCGCCGCCGCGTCGGCGACCAGATCGCGGCCGTACTTTTCCAAAGCCTCGTAAGCGGATTCCGGCGTCGCCGACGTGACCCGCTGATTGCCGCGCACCTTCCGCAGCACCTCCAGGAACTTGTCCCTGGTCAGCCCCGCCCCGCGCAACAGCCGCCCGGCCGCGCTCGAACTGCCCTCCTCCAGCAGCGCCGCGACGAGGTGTTCGACGGACACGTAATCGTCCTTCAACCGGCCCGCTTCGCGATCGGCCGCGTCGAGCACCCGGGCCAGCCGGGCGGTCACGCGGGTTTCCCCGGGCGTCACGCCGGGGCCGCTCACCTTGGGACGGCGGGCAAGTTCTGCTTCCAGCTCGCCGCGGAGGCGGGCCGGGGCCGCGCCCGCCTCTTCGAGCAGCCGCGACGCGAGCCCGTCCGGCTGGTCGAGCAACGCGAGCAGCAAATGTTCGCCGTCGACCTCCGGCTGGCCGTAGCGCAACGCGGCGGTCTGCGCGTCGTGCAGCGCTTCCTGGGATTTCTGGGTGAGCCGGTTGGGATCCATGGTCATTCTCCGCTGCGTCGGGACCGGAGATCCGCTTCCAGGGCCGCGATGCGATCGAGCAGGTCGGCGACCAGGCCGACCGCGGCGTAGTTCAGGGAGAATCCGGCGCGCAGCCGCTGGATCCGCGCCGCGGCGGACACCTGCGCGACCGGATACCACCACTCGCCGCGCGCGTCCTCGACCGGCTCCAGCAGGCCCAGCACGGTGAACCGGCGGACCAGCTCCGGATGCAGGCCGGTCGCGTGCGCGAACGTCGGCAGGTCCAGATGCGCCGCACCGGGGCGGCGGCGCACGAGCGCGTAGGTCATCCCGGCCTCCTCGGGTTGTCGTCGGTGGCCGCGGCCAGGTCCTCGTAGAGCTTGCGCTGCCGGTCGGTCAGGTCCTGGGGGACGACGATCTTGACCGCGGCGTACAGATCGCCGGGCTTTCCCCGGGGGTTCGGGATGCCGCGCCCGCGCAGCCGCAGCTTCCGTCCGCTGGACGTTCCCGCCGCGATCTTCAGCTTCGCTTCGCCGCCGCCGGGAAGGTCCATGGCGACGGTCGCGCCCAACGCCGCTTCCGACGGCAGCAACGGAAGATCCACGGTCACGTCCCGTCCGTCGACGTGATAACGCTTGTCGTGCACCAAATGCACCACCAAGTACAGGTCGCCGCGCGGCGCGTCCTCGCCGCTTCCGTAGCCGCCTTGCCCGGCCAGCCGGATGCGCTTGCCGTTGCTCACTCCGGCGGGGATGGCGACGTCGACGGTGCGCGAGCCCTCCGGACCGTCGAGGGTGAACGAACGCCGCCCGCCTTGGTAGGCCTCGCTCAGACTGATCTCGATCCCGGCCTCCTGATCGGCGCCGGGGACCGGGCCGTGCGGCCGACGGCCGAAACCGCCCTGGAAGCCGCCGCCGAACATGCCGCCGAAGAGGTCCTCGAAGTTGACGCCTTCGCCGCTCTGGAACCCGGAGAACCCGCCGCTGCCCGCCTTGGCGCGTGCGTAGGTTTCCGGGTCCATGTCCGGCGGAACCTGGCGGAAATCCTTGCCGAACGCGTCATAGCGCTTGCGCTTCTCCGGCTCGGAGAGCACGTCGTATGCCTCGGAGACGGCTTTGAACTTCTCCTCCGCGCCCGGATCCTTGTTCACGTCCGGGTGGTACTTGCGGGCGAGCTTCCGGTACGCCTTCTGGATTTCGTCCTGGCTCGCCGTCCGGGAGACGCCGAGCAGCTGGTAAAAGTCCTCGTTGTCGCTCATCAATCCGCCTTCGCGACGACGACCGCCGCGGGCCGCAACTGGTTCTCCGCGGCGCCGTAACCGGGGCGCACGACCTCGACGACGGTGCCCGGCTCGACGCCCGCGGCCGGAACGACCGACACCGCCTCGTGCAGTCGCGGATCGAACGCGGTCCCCTTCGTGTCCGCGTGCCGGGGGAAGCCGAGGTTGGCCATCGCCGTGTCAGCCTGCGCCCGCACGGCTTCGACGCCGGAAACGACGGCTTTCGGGTCCGCGTCGGCGTGCCCGATGGCCAGGTCCAGATTGTCGAGCACGGTCAGCAGTTCCTTGGCGGCCCGCCTGCGTTCCCGCTGCCGCACCTGCACGGTGTCCCGCGCGGTGCGCTTGCGGAGGTTGTCCAGATCGGCCATCGCCCTGCGCCAGTTGTCCTCCAGCTCAGCGACCCTCGACTGGAGCCAGGAGACGTCCGTGGTGCCTTCCGGCGCCGCTTCCGGTTCCGTGGCAGCGTCGTGCTGCTTGTTCTCCATGGCGATCAGGAGGTGGTGAACTCGGCGTCGACCACGTCGTCGCCGTCGTCGCCGGTCGAGGTCCCCGCGGGATCCGCGTCGCCGGCGGCGGACGCGACGGCGGCCAGCCCGTGGAACAGCTGCTGGAGTTCCGACGTCATCGAACGCAGCTTCTCCAGGCTCGGCTCGTCCTGCTTGAGAAGGTCCCGGGCGTCCACCGCGAGGCTTTCCGCGCGCGCCTTCTCATTGACCGGCACCGCGTCTCCGAGCTCGGCGACGCTTTTCTCCACCTGGTAAACGGCGCTGTCCAAGGTGTTGCGGGCGTCGACGATCTCGCGCAGCTTGGCGTCCTCGGCCCGATGCGCCTCGGCGTCGGCGACCATGCGATCGACTTCGGCGGAGTCCAGGTTGGAGCTTTCGGAGATGGTGATCGTCTGTTCCCGGCCGGAGTTCGTGTCCTTGGCCGAGACGTTGAGGATGCCGTTGGCGTCGATGTCGTAGGTGACCTCGATCTGCGGCACCCCGCGCGGGGCGGGCGGGATGTTCTCCAGCCGGAACCGGCCGAGCACCCGGTTGTCCGCCGCCTTCTCGCGCTCGCCCTGCAGGACGACGATGTCCGCCGCGGACTGGTTGTCCTCGGCGGTGGAGAAGGTTTCCTTGCGCCGGGCCGGGATCGTGGTGTTGCGGTCGATAACCTTGGTCATCACCCCGCCCATCGTCTCGATGCCCAGGGAAAGCGGGGTGACGTCCAGCAGCAGGACGTCCTTGGCCTCGCCCTTGATGATGGCCGCCTGGACGGCCGCGCCGAGAGCGACGACCTCGTCCGGATTGACCGTCATGTTCGGGTCTTTGCCGCCGGTCATCCGCCGCACCAGCGCCTGCACGGCAGGGATGCGGGTCGAGCCGCCGACCAGGATGACCTCGTCGATGTCGTTCGCGGTGAGCTTCGCGTCGGCGAGCGCCCGCTCCACCGGCGCCTTGCAGCGTTCGACGAGGTCGGAGGTGATCTGGTCGAAGGTGGACCGCATCAGGGTGGTGTTGAGGTGCTTCGGCCCGGAGGCGTCCGCGGTGATGAACGGCAAGTTGATCGTGGTCTGCGTGACCGAGGACAGCTCTTCCTTCGCCTTGGAAGCGGCCTCGAACAACCGTTGCAGCGCTTGCGGATCCGCACGGAGGTCGATGCCGTTCTCCCGCTCGAACTGGTCCGCGAGATGGTCGACGACCCGGCGGTCGAAGTCGTCGCCGCCCAGATGGGTGTCGCCGGCGGTCGAGCGCACTTCCACCACGCCGTCGCCGATGTCCAGCACGCTGACGTCGAACGTGCCGCCGCCGAGGTCGAACACCAGGACGGTCTCGTGCTGCTTCTTGTCCAGCCCGTAGGCGAGCGCGGCCGCGGTCGGCTCGTTGATGATCCGCAGTACCTCGAGCCCGGCGATGCGGCCGGCGTCCTTGGTGGCCTGGCGCTGCGCGTCGTTGAAGTACGCCGGGACCGTGATGACCGCCTCCGCGACCTTCTCCCCCAGGAACTTCGACGCTTCGTCCACCAGTTTGCGCAGCACCAGCGCCGAAACCTCCTCCGGCGCGTACTTCTTGCCGTGCACGTCGAACCGCACCGCGTCGTCCGGCCCCGGCACGACGTCGTAGGACACCGCGTCGATCTCGCTGGCGACCTCGTCGAAACGGCGGCCGATGAACCGCTTCGCCGACGAGATCGTGCCCTTCGGATTCATGATCGCCTGCCGCCGGGCGAGCTGCCCGACCAGCCGCTCGCCCGAATCGGTGTACGCCACCACCGACGGGGTCGTCCGCGCCCCGTCCGCGTTGGCGATCACCTCGGGCTGCCCGCCCTCCAGCACCGCGATGACCGAGTTGGTCGTCCCCAGGTCGATGCCCACCGCTTTCGCCACGACGCGTTCCTTCCAGCTCAGGGTTCAGCGCAAAAGCCCCACCCGAAACATCAGGACAGGACGAGTTCGAGGTCTGGTCTACTGGAGAGAAAAAGCACCGTCAAGACGAAATGATCTCCGCTCGAACCGTTTCCAGGAGGTTTGCCCGCCGATTGTCGGGCCCAACAAATAATGTTGTTCCCGGACACAATCGGCAGCTTCCCCAGAGGCGAGCGCAGCCGCTTCGGCCGCATCCGAACGCGGCCTTTGGGCAATGACGTGCCGCACCGGGACGACTTGATCGCCACCGCGGCAAGGCCGACCGCCGCGGGGCGGCCCGCTCGGGTCGCGACCGCAAGAGACTCCGCAAGATCGGGCATCGCAAAATGAGCGGCAGGAAATCCCGGCGCGATGAGCGCATAGAGTGTATCTCGTTCACGAGAATGGGTGCATGCCCAGCCCATTTCTCGAGCGATTCTCATCGTCGCTCGGGTTCGCTTGTGGTGATTTCCCGTTCTCTGGGGCGAATGAGCAGCGGTGGTCAGGCGTTGCCGCTGATTCTGGAGATGATGGTGCGTCGTGTGGTCGAGCCGGTTTTGGCGAGCACGGCTTTGACGTGATCGTTGACGGTGTGCTCGGAGATGACCAGGCGCTCCGCGATGGTGCGGGTGTTCTCGCCGAGGGTGAGGTGTTCGAGTATTTCCCGTTCGCGGGGCGTGAGGGCGTGCGCGCGAGCGAACACGTCGAGCCGCTCGGCGGGGGTGCTCGCTTCGATGCTGACGGTGATGTCGCCTTCGCCGGCGCCGGTGGGGCTGATGCGGGCGGCGCGCAGGGTGACCCACCGTCCGTGGCCCAGATGCACGCGCGACCATGCCGGGCCGACCGGGACGTGCTGTTCGAGAGCGACGAGTGCGGCGGCGACGTTGTAGGCGGCCGCGGGGATGGCCGGTATCGGATCGTCGGGCGGGTTGAGCTGGTAGAGGGTCTGCACCGCGGCGGAGGTCTGGATCCGCACGTGCAGGTCCGGCGCGAGGACCAGGACCGCGGGACCGTCCAGCGGCAGCGCCGGCTGGTCGGGGACGAAGGTGCGGGCCTGCGCCAGCCGGAGCCCCTCGGTGAGCGGCGAGCAGATGTCGGCGAGGAAGCCCGCGTCGCGGCGGGGGAAGGGCTGCGCGGGCGCGTACCGCCACAGGTCGAGCCATGCCCAGCAGCCGTTGCGGTCCCAGAACGCGATCGTCGCGACATCGACGACCCCCAGGTCGCGCTGGCTTTCGCGCCACAACGCCGACGCGGCGAGACGGCCGCCGGTGCGCTCGTGCAGCAGCGCGACCGGTGTGCCGGAATCCATCAGCTCGGCCCATCGATTGAGCGTGGTCAGGTAGCGCCAGCGGCCCAGCCGCGGCAGGTCCGCCCACTGGAGCCCGGGAACGTCGGCCAGCGGCGACGTGCCGACCCGCGATACCGGGTCGGTCATCAGCCAGACGTGCGCGTCGAACGGGACGACGCGGCGGATTTCGGCCAGCACGAGCTCGCGAAGCCGTTTCGGCGTGAGCGAGCCCGCGCACCACCGCGCGATCCGGTCCGAGGCCGCCGCGGTCGGGGTGGACACGGACCGCATTGTAGGCCCGGCCGGCGGTGAAGACCCCCAGTCCTGGGGATGGGATTCGACCCGCTGCCCGACGGATGCTCGGCAAGACCCGATTCGGCACGATTCCCACGGAGGACGTCATGTTCGCGCTGCACATCCACAACAAGGTCAACGACTACGAACAGTGGAAATCCGGGTTCGACGCCTACGACGGCTTCCGCCGCGAGCACGGAGTGCAGTCCTATCGAATTTCCCGCCACGCCGCGGATCCGCGGCTGGTTTGCGTCGACCTCGATTTCGCTACGCGCGACGAAGCCGCGGGATTCCTCACCCGGCTCGAGACCGTCCTCCGCACGCCTCGGTCCCAAGCTTTGCTGGAGAGCCACGAGCAGCCCGAACTGTTCGACGTCACCGAAGCGCGCCAGCTGCGCTGAGTCCGGGAAGAGAGTCGACGACATGCGCAGATTCGGCATCATCGCCTTAGCCGCAACGGTTTTCGCCGTCCTGGTCGGCCCGGACGGTCCGCTCGGCCGGTTCTGGGCGCCCGATCCCGACGCCCCCGCGGCGCACGGCGCCGTCCTGGCCGGACTGATCGGCGAAAACATGGTCGAGAACATCGCGTTCGGTGTCGGGATCGCGATCCTGCTCCTCGGACGCCGCTGGTTCGCGGCGCGCACGGACACCGCCCGTGCCGGTCAGATCGCCAGAATCGCAACGGCGTGGCTGCTCGCCTCGTGGATGCCGCACGCCGCGCTGCACCGCCACCTCGGCATGCAGCCGACCGGCATACTCCCGGTCGAGTGGATCTTCCACGCCGGCAGCATCCTCGCCGCCGTGCTGCTGCTGTGGGCCTTCGCCCATACGGTCGCCGCGCCCGCCCGGCGTTCGCGCCCTGCCGACAATTCCACGGTGCGGCAGCCTCGCTGATCCGAACACCGCATCCCCGATTCGATCCCTGCGCGAGCGTCGAGCCGCGGGAGAAATTGCACACCGCCAACGCTGGCCGCCGACACGCTCGGCGGCCAGCATTCCAGTCCAGGCATGGCCGAATCCGGCGATCACCCCCGCCCCCCAGGAGTCCCACGACGCCGCCCGCGGACAGTCAGCCGCCCCCGGTGTCAGCGAGGTTTAGCCCGATTCCCCCGGGTAACCGGGGACCGAACCGCGACCGGGAGGGTTCGGCATGTGCCGTCTGTTTGGTCTGTCCGCTGCCCGCAGCGCGTGCCCGCCACGTTCTGGCTGCTCGAAGCGCCCGACAGCCTCGCCGCCCAGAGCCGGCGCGAGCCCGACGGGACCGGGCTCGGCGTGTTCGACGCGCACGGCTCGCCGCAGGTCTGGAAACAGCCATTGGCGGCGCATGCGGACAAAGAGTTCGCCCGCGAGGCCAAGGAATGCGAATCGACGACCTTCCTCGCCCACATCCGCTACGCCTCGACCGGCGGCCTCGAACCGGCCAACACCCATCCCTTCCTCCAGCACGGCCGGTTGTTCGCCCACAACGGCGTTCTCGGCGATCTGCCCCGTTTGGAAGACCGGCTCGGCGAGTACCGGGACCTCGTCCACGGCGACACCGACTCCGAACGTTTCTTCGCCCTCGTCACCAAGGAAACCGAAGCGCACCACGGCGACGTGAGCGCCGGGATCGCCGCCGCCGCGCGCTGGGCCGCCGCGAACCTGCCGGTCTACGCGATCAACCTCGTCCTCACCACGCCGGACGAACTCTGGGCCCTCCGCTATCCCGACACCCACGACCTGTACGTCCTGCAGCGCTGTGCCGGCGGCCCGCACGGCGACCGGCACCTGGAACACGCGAGCGCCGCGGGCCGGATCCGGGCCCGCTCCGGCGGTCTCGCCCGCCACCGCGCCACCGTCGTCGCCAGCGAACGCATGGACGAGGACCCCGGCTGGCAGAACCTCCGGCCCGGCGAACTCCTGCACGTCGGCGCGGACCTGACCGCCACCCGCCGGATCGTGCTCGACCGGCCGCCGCGGCGCCCGCTCACCCTCGACGACCTCGGCGCCCACGCCGCCGCTTCCCAGCAAGGCCAGTAACCCCGTCCGGAGGACCGACCATGCCCCTGACCCATCCCGCGCATCCGCACGACCACAGCACCGGAGACGTCGCGGTCAACCCCGTCTTCACCCGCGAACCCGTCGCGATCCCCCGCGACCGCATCCCCGACGGCGAACTCGACAACGACACCGCCTACCAGGTCGTGCACGACGAACTGATGCTCGACGGCAACGCCCGGCTCAACCTCGCCACCTTCGTCACCACGTGGATGGAGCCGACTGCCCGCGACCTGATGACCGAGTGCTCCGACAAGAACATGATCGACAAGGACGAGTACCCGCGCACCGCGGACCTCGAACAGCGCTGCGTCCGCATGCTCGCCGGCCTCTGGCACGCACCCGACCCCGACACGGCCGTCGGCTGTTCCACCACCGGGTCCAGCGAAGCGTGCATGCTCGCGGGCCTGGCCCTCAAGCGCCGCTGGCAGCACCGCCGCCGCGCCGCCGGCCTTCCCACCGACCGGCCCAATCTGGTCATGGGCATCAATGTCCAGGTCTGCTGGGAAAAGTTCGCCAACTACTGGGACGTCGAAGCCCGCCTCGTCCCCATGGACAGAGACCGCTTCCACCTCACCGCCGAACAAGCCGCCGCGCACTGCGACGAGAACACCATCGGCGTCGTCGCCATCCTGGGCTCCACTTTCGACGGCAGCTATGAACCCGTCGCCGACATCTGCGCCGCTCTCGACCGTCTCCACGACCAGCACGGCTGGGACATTCCCGTCCACGTCGACGGCGCCTCGGGCGCGATGATCGCCCCGTTCTGCGACCCGCACCTGGAATGGGACTTCCGGCTGCCCCGCGTCGCGTCGATCAACACCTCAGGCCACAAATACGGACTCGTCTACCCCGGCGTCGGCTGGGTCGCCTGGCGCGACACCGAGGCACTGCCGGACGACCTCGTCTTCCGCGTCAACTACCTCGGCGGCGAAATGCCCACCTTCGCGCTGAATTTCTCCCGCCCCGGAGCCCAAGTCGTCGCCCAGTACTACAACTTCCTCCGCCTCGGCCGCGACGGTTACCGCCGCATCCAGCAATACTGCCGCGACGTCGCCACCGACCTCGCCCGCCGCATCGCCGGACTCGGGCCGTTCCGTCTCCTCACCGACGGCAGCCAGCTGCCGGTGTTTGCCTTCACGCTCAAGGAAAGCGAAGCCGGGTACTCCGTCTTCGACGTCTCGGCCGCACTGCGCGAACAAGGCTGGCTCGTTCCCGCCTACACCTTCCCCGCACACCGCGAGGACCTCGCCGTCCTGCGCATCGTCGTCCGCAACGGCTTCAGCCACGACCTCGCCGACCTTCTCGTCGAAGCCCTCCGGCTCGCCCTGCCCCGCCTGCGAGGACAAGACAAACCCCAACGAGGCAAGGAAGCAGCGACCTTCTCCCACGGTGCCGACACCCGGCACACCCACGACGCACCAGCCCAGGAACGAACGACCGCCGCCGGTTAGCGCGATCCACACGCGCCGCCGCCGTACGCCTCGTCGGACTTCCCGGCTGACGACCTTTTCTCAGCAGCGTTTTCGCCTGGGTTTCATGGGTGAAGCATGGTTGAGATCAGACCGTCTGTGTGGTGTTGGCGGCACGCCGGACAGCGCCTCCGGGTCACTGCGCGACGCGCCGCAGGTCGAAGCCGATAACGAACACGGCCGCAGCGAGAGCGGCGAGCCCGCACGAGAGCACGAGCGTGCCGGCCAGCAGGGTCTGCACGGCGGCGAACGCCAGTCCTGCCCCGAGAAACAGCAACGCGGCGTGCAGCCGGCGGGTGCTGGGCAGGACGGCGATCCGTCCGACGCGCGCCATCAGCAGGCACAGGTGAATCCCGATGAAGCCGAGGGTGGCCCAGTAACAGCCGATCAGCAGGACGTCGGCCATGCCGGTCGGGTGGACGATCAATCCGCTGTGCGCGAGCAGGAACAGGCCGCCGAACGCGAGGACGGGCGCGATGAGGGTGCGGGCCGCCGTGGCTGCCAGACGCCCGAGCGCTGCCCACCGCAGCGGCGGCAACGGAGCGGCGAGCGCGATCGCGGCCAAGATCGGCGCGAGCCACGCGCTGGTGACGGGCCGATCGACGCTCACGGTGAGCGAAGCAGGGCCAGCCGCACGCACCAGCAGTGCGGCCGCGGTGGTGACCGCGACGAACGCGGTGGCCAGGACCCGGCTGGTCTGCCCGCTCGCCGTTTCCGGCCAGTCGCTGGGGTGCAGCCACAGTTTCGCGGCGCCGGTCGCAGTGTCGAACCACGAGCGAGGCCCGGCCAGCCGCGCCTCGTGCACGATCTCACCGCCCCATCGCTCACGGATTCCGGGCGGATAGAGCCGGAGCAGCAGCGCGGGCACGTTCATGACGGTGCGACCCCCAGAGCGCGAAGGCCCGCCTGGGCGACCCGGGCCATCTGTTCGAGTTCCGCCCGCAAGGTCTCCCGCCCGGCCGCGGTGATGCGGACGATCCGTTGCCGGTCGCGCGCGTCGGCACGGTCCGGGACAGGTTCGATCAGGCCCCGCGCCTCCAGGCGGGCGAGCGCGCCGTAAAGGCTGCCCGGACCGAGCCGGGACCCGGTCAGCTTCTCGATCTCAGTGTTGACGGCATACCCGTGCAGCGGCCCGCTCGCGAGCGCGGTGAGCACCAGCATCTGCGCGTCGTAGCTGTGCATGCGTCCAATAGTACGCGACTCGATGCTACGTGTCGCGTACTATGCGGCCATGGGCGAAGACGGGCCAGGCAAGAGAAAGCGCCGGTGGCTCCGGTGGGTCGCACGGATCGCGCTCACCCTCGTCGTCGTGCTCGGCGGTTATGTCGGCTACGTCGCGATCCGGGCCGGGCAGCCGGTCGCGCTGCCCGCTCCCGCCGGTCGTTACCAGGTCGGCCGGACTGTCCTCGAATGGACCGACCGCACCCGCACCGATCCGCTCGCCGCGCAACCGGGCAGACCGCGGGAGCTGTCGGTCTGGCTGTGGTACCCGGGTGTCCCCGGGCCCGGCGCGCAGCCTGCGCCCTACACCCCGGGCGCCTGGGCGGGACTGCACATCAGCGGCCCGGCCGGGCTTGGCGAGACCAGTTTCGCCGACGTCCGCGGGCACTCGTTCGCCGATGTCCCGCTCGCTGCCGGCAGGTTCCCCGTGGCGGTGCTGCAACCCGGCATGGGCCTCGCCGCACCGCAATACACCGCGCTCGCGGAAAACCTGGCCAGTCACGGCTACCTGGTCGCCGGCGTGACCCCCACCTACAGCGCGAACCTCACCGTCCTCAATGGACAGACGGTGACCGCGACCGCGGCCGGCGCAGTGGCGGCCGACACCGCGAATGAGCACGCCGGCCAAGCACAGGCCGACGGAGACCGCCTGGTCGCCGTCTGGGCGGCCGACGCCCGATTCGCCGCCGAGCAGGTCGCGACGCTGAACTCCAGCGGCCGTTTCGCCGGGCACGTCAACGCCGGCACAATCGTCTATGCCGGTCATTCCTTCGGCGGCGCCGCCGCGTTGGAGGCGTGCCGCACCGACCCGCACTGCGCCGGCGCGGCCGATCTCGACGGCACCCAGTTCGGCACGGTCGTGCACACCGGCCTCGCGAAACCGATGATGCTCATCGGGAGCGAGAACTCCTGTGTCACCGGCACCTGCCAACCGGCCGACCCCGGCGACCAGGCCAGTCGCGACACCGCTCGGACGCTGCTGGCCGCCAGCACCGGAGGCGCCTGGTGCTACGAGATCACCGGAACCGAGCACTTCAATTTCAGCGACTACGGCAGCTACTACCTCGCCGCCCCGATCCGGTCCCAAATCCCGCTCGGCTCCATCGACGGCACCGAAGCGCTCACCATCGCCGACGCCTACCTCGCCGCGTTCGCCGACCACGCGACCCAGGGCCGACCCGAACCGCTGCTGACCGGCTCCAGCCCGTATCCCCAGGTCCGCGTCCAGCACGCCGCGCACTGAACTGACGGTCCGTTTCTGTTCCGAATAACGCCCGCAGATCAGCAGGACGCACGGCTGTCCGACTCCCTCCCCCAGCAGCCCGGCACCTGCGCGGGCCGCCCCTCGCCGCCCGCTTTCCCGGCGAATCCTGAATGCCCACGGCTACTTCGCGCGCAGGGCGTTACCCGGCTTCGTGCCGAACTGGTCGAGATCGACCACGCGGGGCACATGCTTTTCCTCGATACGGAGATGGACCGACTCGGCGGGCTTGACTGCGACTGGAGCGACCGTGTGACTGCCTGGCCGCGCTGCATACCGGGCGCGGCTCCGGAAGCTCCAAGGACGATTGATCTGACGCGTGGTCGAATAGAAGCCGCCGCACGGGGTATCTGCAGCAGATGAGGGTGCATGTCCCGGCCGGACTGTCGGCTTTTCTCCCGGGCACCGCAGTCGCCGGTGCGGCTGCCATCATGTTCGCGGTGGGCTCGGTGCTGCAACACGAGGCCGCTGTCGGCAGCGCCGGAACGCGCGGGGTGGAACTGCGCCGGCTGGTGGCCAGTCCGAAGTGGATGGTCGGTCAGGGGGCCACGGTGCTGGGCACCGTGCTGCAGGTGGTCGCGCTGGCGTTGGCGCCGGTGGCGATCGTGCAGCCGCTGCTGGCGGGGAGTCTGGTGGTGGCGCTGGCGATTCGCTCGGTACGGGACAGCTGTCTGCCGTCCCGCTTGGAGTTGCTCGGCGCGTTGTGCACGTGTGGCGGCCTGGCGGTCTTCCTCGTCGCCGCACGCCCGGCCGCGGCCACCGCGGGCGGGCACGGCGCATCGCCGTGGGTGGTCGTCGCCGCGGTAGTGATCGCCGTCGGACTGGTGGGTGCGTGCAGCCGAATCGGCCGCGGATCATGGGGCGCGTTGGTCTGCGGGGCGGCGGCCGGGATCGCCGCGGGCATAGCCGCGGTGCTGATCTCGCTGGCGCTGAAAACCTTCAGCGACAGCGGACTGGTCCACACCCTGACCGGCGGGGCATTGTGGGCTGCGCTGCTCGTCGCGGTCACCGCGCAGCTCGGAAGCCAGCAGGCGTACGCCCGCGGCGCGTTGTCGTGGTCGCTGCCCGCGCTCGTGCTGATGGACCCGCTTGCCGCGGTACCCGCTGCGCATTTCCTCACCGGCGAACGACTCGAGCCCGGTCACGCACTCGTATGGGCCCCGGCCGCAGTGGTCGCGGTCATCGGGGTGACGCTCCTCTCGCGCACCGGCCAGGGCTGCCGTCGGCCGCTGCACTTCGGATTCCGGCAGCTTCGTACGGCCCAGAACCGGTCATGACAACATTCACCAGCAGAAAACTCCGTCCCCAGCCGGGCCGAGGACAGCGCCACAAACGCTCAAGCGCGGCGCTCGGTCACACTTCGATCCCGCCTGCCGTCGTTGCTTATGACACCGCGGCGTGCTCTCCGGGTTGGGCTGCGCCTCGCGACCGCGACGATGCGGCAACAAGGGACATCGTTATTGTCTGCGGTTCCGCAGCCTCGCTGCCGTCAAGGTCATATCTCAGCTTGTGGACCTCTCCGCATTACTCGGACCGCGGACCCGTCAACCGACGAGCACGCGGCCGCGGAACGCAAAGCTCCCCGCGCGTCGTGCTCGACGACCTTCGACCCGCTCGCGCGATCGCTGGCGCAGCCATTCCAGCACTATCGAATTCGGATGTCACCAAGATCAGTCTCAAGTTTGTGGCGTTTCCGCCACGAAGGCGGCGGGTTCCCCAGGGAGTTCGAGGTCGGAATTCGCGGTTCCGGCGAGGATGACGGCGAGCACGCGGTCTCGTTGCACAGCACCGGCGTGGAGGTCGAGACAATTCTGCGTCATCCTCGCCGCCGCCGCGGCGAGAAATGGCACATCGGCCCACGACAGGTCCTTGCGCACCACGCCGGCCCGCTGCGCCCGTTCGGTCACCCGGCGGATGAGATCGCGCAATCGTTCCCGCGCTTTGTCGGCCTCGGGGCTTCCGCCCTCCGCGGCCAATGCGTCCGACAGGCCCTTGTTTTCCGCCTGGGACAGGGTGAACGCTCGTAGCAGGCTGGCGAAACCCTGGCCTGGATCGGGATCGTCGAGCGCCTCTATTGCCTGGCCTTCGAGTTCGCCGAGGACCTCCAGCAGGATCTTCTCGAGCAAAGCCTGTCGCGACGGGAAGCGCCGGTAAAACGTGCCCGGTCCGACACCGGCCCGCTTGACGATCTCGTTGGCGGACACCTCCAATCCGGCTTCCGCGACGGCTTCTCGCGCCGCAGCGACCAGCGCGGCCTCGCTTCGCCGGGCGTCGGCCCGCAGTCCCGTCATGGCCCCGAGGCTAGACGGAGAAGTGTTCTCCGTCTAGCCTCGGAAGCATGGGAAGACGAATTTGGCTGCTCACGGGCGCGTCCGGCGGCCTCGGCACGGCGCTGACGCGAGCGGCCTCGACGGCCGGGGACGAGGTGGTCGCGATCAGCCGGGAAGACCTCAGCGACCCTGCGCGGGTTCGACGGGTCGTCGCCGAGGCCGTCACCGCCTTCGGCCGGATCGACGTCGTGGTGAACAACGCCGGCTACGCAGCGGCCGGCGCCTTCGAGGAGCTGTCCGACTCGGCGATACGGGAACAGTTCGAGGTCAACTTCTTCGCGGCCGCGGAGGTCGTGCGTGCGACGCTGCCGTACCTGCGGGCCGCTCGCTCGGGCCACATCGTCCAGATCAGCTCACTGGCCGGTCAGATCGGTGCCCCGGGCATGAGCGCGTACACGGCGAGCAAACACGCGCTCGAAGGGTTGTCGGTATCGCTCGCCGAGGAACTGGCTCCGTTCGGTATCCGTGTCGGCATTGTCGAACCGGGCGCCCTCAACACAGGTTTTCGCCAGAGCTGGGCCGGACGCGAACGTCCAGGAGCGATTGCCGATTACGACGATCTCGCCGCCCGGCTGGACCTTCTCGGCCACGACACCCATCGGCCGACGGAGCCGGAGGACGTGGCGGACGCGATCGTCGCGCTGGTCGGTCTGCCGGAACCACCACTGCGGCTCGCTGTCGGAAGCGATGCCGCCGCCGGAATCCGCGCCGCCCGCACCCGCCAGCTGACCGACCTGGAGACCCGATGGATCGCCTGACCGGAAAGACCGCGTTGATCACCGGCGGCAGCGAGGGAATCGGCCTCGCCGTCGCCACGGCGTTCGCGCGGGAAGGAGCAAACCTCGTGCTTCTCGCCCGCGACAAACGGAAGCTCGAGGCACTCCCCTTGGCCGACACGCGCACTATCGCGGTCGACCTCAACGACGAGGACGCACTCGTCGCCGCGGTCGAATCCCTGGACGTCGACGTGCTCGTGAACAACGTCGGTCTCGCGCACATGCCACCGCTGGCCGAACTCACCAAGCCCCAGTTCGACGCCATGGTGCACCTCAACCTGCGCGTGCCGGTCCTGCTGACCCAGCTGCTGCGCGAGCGGCTGACCGCGATCGTGAACATTTCCAGCTACTGGGCGGACAAAATGGTCGCCGGACGCCCCTCCTCGGTCTATTCGGCCACCCGCGGCGCGCTCAACTCGCTCACCAAGGCGCTGGCCAACGAGCTCGGTCCGGATGTCCGGGTCAACGCCATCGCACCCGGCTCGATCCGTACTCCGACGTTCGAACGCGCCCACCTCGCGCACATGTCCTCGAACCAGCGCACGGACTACGAACGCTATGTCCACGACGCGTATCCGGCCCAGCGGATCGGAGAACCCGAGGACGTAGCCGAAGCCGCCGTGTACCTCGCCTCAGACGACGCCCGCTGGGTGACCGGCACAGTGCTGCGGGTCGATGGCGGATTGACGGTCCGATAGCACCCACGCAGCGACATCAGGTGGATGTCGGCGAGAAAACGAAACCGACGGTGAGATCCTCAAGCACAGGCCATCTTGGGGATCTCACCGCGCGCTACACGCTCATCAAGCGCTTGCCGCCGTCGTGGCGGACACCGACGCGGACGCGGTCAGCCTGCCCATCAGCAGCACCGAACGCTTGCGGCTGGCCAGCCGACCCAACGCGAGCATCAATCGGTTCGTCCGGCCGACAACGATGCTGGGCGGCGGATTGCGCCGATCCAGCGCACGCAGCGCGGTCTCGACGACCTCCCGCGGTGTTTGCAACCGCCGAGCACTGGCCGACTCGGGGCCGGCGGTGTCGAAGAATTCGGTCTCGGTGGCTCCCGGGGACAGAGCCAGCACGCGCAGGCCGGTTCCACGGTGTTCGCACCAGAGCGCCTCGGTGAAGCTGAGCACGAACGCCTTGGCCGCGCCGTAGACGGCCATCCGCGGCACGGGGGTGTACGCGGCCATGCTCGCGACGTTGATCAGGACGCCGCGGTCGGCCGCGCGCAGGTCCTCGATGAAGGTCCTGGTCAGCTCGACGACCGCCTGGACATCGAGGGCGATCTCAGTGCGCAGCTGCTCGGGGTTCTCCTGCTCGAACGGTGCGTGCGTGCCGAAGCCGGCGTTGTTCACCAGTCCAGTTGGCCGCAGACCGCGCTCGCGCAGCTCAGCAGCGACGCGTGCGACGGCACCCGGCACCGTGAGGTCGCAGGCAAGCACGGTGACGGCCACGCCGTGCGCGGCCCTCAATTCCGCGGCCGACGCTTCGAGCCGGTCCGCGCGGCGGGCGACAAGAACGAGGTCCGAGCCCCGGCGCGCGAGCTGGCGAGCAAATTCGGCGCCGATTCCGGAGCTGGCGCCCGTGACGAGAGTCAGCGCGCCCTGATGGTCGAGTGGCATGAAACTTCCTCTTGGCATCGAGTGCCAAGTTAGCACTAAATGTCCAATAGGCGTTGCGAGCCTAAGGGGCATTGCGTGCTAGGCTGGAGGACATGATCGCGCGCCAGGAGCGGCGGGGAGCGCCCGCCGAGGAGCCGATGTGGGAGCGGACCCGTCGGCGAGTCCGCGAGGAGGTCGTCGACGTCGCGCTGGGGCTGTTCCTGGAGCAGGGATTCGAGGACACCACCGTCGACCAGGTGGTCACTGCGGCCGGGATCTCCAAACGGTCCTTCTTCCGCTACTTCGGCACGAAGGAGGACATCGTCTTCGGCGATCTCGCCGAGCAGGGCCCGGTGATCCTGGAAGCGCTGCGCGCACGCCCGGACGAGGAGCCGGTCTGGGAAGCCCTGGGACACGCGTTCCTCGCGCTGAGCGCCCACGCCCAGCCGCAGCGAGGTCTCACGATCGCCCGGCTGGTCGCTGCCAGCCCCGGCTTGCGCGCCGCGCACCTGGAAAAGCACCTGCGGTGGCAGGAACAACTCGCCCCCGAGGTCGAACGCCGCCTCGGCGACAGCGACGACCCGCCCGGACTGCGCGGCCAAGCGATCGTCGCCACCGCGCTGGCCTGTCTCGACGCCGCCACCGCCATCTGGCTGCAGCGCGGCGGCCAGGGCGGGCTCGACGAACTCAACCGGCTCACCGACCGGGCACTCGCCGCTGTCCGCTCCGCATGACGTCCTGCGGCACCGCGTTCTGAAGCCGCGGCGAGCTGTGGCGCTGGTCGGCTTCGGTCCGAGGTCGCCGCCCGCCTGGCAGAAAACGGACGTCGCATTCGCGGCACGAAACCCCTCGGGCTCGGCTGAACCGGGTCAACGCGATGCCGCACGGCGGTGCCAGCCCGGCCGTCTCGTCCCGACGACGCACGGACCAATTCGCGATGATCCCTCGCTTAATCCCGATGCGCGCGCACCGCGGGACCGCCACGCCAGCAGGCATCCCAACCATCGGCAGATCCGCGAAACGCGGTAGCGACAACGGTTCTTCGAGCAGAACGCACCCCGCACGACGTCGACAGTGGATCCCGTGGCGGCGGCACCACCATCGGCTGCGGCGCTCTTCGACGAACTGGCGGCACTGGTCTGGGCCGCCAACCTCGCCGCACTCGAGCTGCATGTTCCTCTATGGACAGTCGGGCGCCCGCGGACAGCGTCGGACGCCGGACCGGATCGCCACCTCGATCGTCGAGTTCGGCACCGCCGGTCCGGTGCGGGTGCCTAGACTTCGGCCATGGTCCAGGGCGAACCGCGCATCCTCGTCGTCGAGGACGCCGAAGCGATCCGGCTCTCGGTGGAAGTCGCGTTGCGAGCGGCGGGGTTCGCGGTGCGGGCGCTGCCCGACGGCGAACAGCTCGAAGCGGAACTCGCCCGCTTCCGGCCCGATCTGGTCGTGCTCGACGTGCTGCTGCCCGGCCGCGACGGGTTCGCGCTGCTGCGGGTCGTGCGGCGGAACTGTGCGGCAGGGGTCGTCATGCTCACCGCGCGGGACGGCGTCGAGGACCGGCTGCGCGGGCTCGGCGAAGGCGCGGACGACTATCTGGTGAAGCCGTTCGTGCTGGCCGAACTGGTCGCGCGGGTCACCGCGGTGCTGCGCCGGACCGGTCGTGCGCGGCCGGCGGTCGAGATCGGCGATCTGGTGGTGGACCTGGACGCCGGGCTCGCGCTTTACCGCGGCGAGCCGGTCGAGCTGACGGTCACCGAGTGGAAGCTGCTGGCGTATCTCGCCGCGCACCGCGACCGGGTGGTCGGGAAGGCGCAGATCCTGAGCGCGGTGTGGGGCTATGACGAGTACAGCGCGAATCTCGTCGAGGTCAATGTCAGTACGCTGCGGCGCAAACTCGAAGCGCACGGTCCGCGGCTGCTGCACACCGTGCGCGGCCAAGGCTACGTCCTGCGCGGTGACCGTCCGTGAGCCGGCTGAAAACCGGCTCGCTGTACCGCCGGGTCACCGTCACCTCGCTGCTCGTGCTGATCGCGGTGCTCGCGCTGGTCGGGTTCGTCGTGTTCGCGGTTTTCCGCACCCAGGCCGAACAGGACGTGAACCGGGTGCTGGCCGGACGGGTCCAGCTCGCGCAGCAGCTCGCCCGGCAGAACGTCAGCCCGGCCAGCCTGCTGCACCGGGTCGAGACGACCGGCGTGCACGGGCGGCTGGCGTTGCCGGACGGCACGGTCGTCGGGGAACCGGCCCCGCCGGCCGGATCGCGGCTGAAGCAGGTCAAGGCGACGCTGACCGGCCCGGCGCGGATCGACGGCGCGAAGCTGACCCTCATCGCGGACGATTCGATCGTCGCCGGGGCGGAAGAACGGCTCGGCAGGCTGCTGCTCATCACCGGGCTCGCCGCGATCGTCGCGACCGCGCTGTTGCTGCTGGTCGGCGTCCGGCTGGCGTTGACGCCGCTGGACGCGATGACCCGGCTTGCCCGTTCGATCGTGTCCGGCGGCCGCGGCGGCCGATTGACGCCCACCCGGACCAATACCGAACTCGGCCGCGCGGCGGAAGCGTTCGACTCGGCGCTCGATGCGCTGGAGGGCGCCGAGCAGACCGCGAGGGCGTCCGAGGAGCGGACCCGCCAGTTCGTCGCCGACGCCGCGCACGAGTTGCGGACGCCGATCGCCGGCGTTCAGGCGGCGGCGGAAGCCCTGGTGCAGGCCTCCGGCGACCCGGAGCATGCCGCGCGGCTTCAGCTGCTGCTGGCCCGCGAGGCGCGACGGGCCGGGAAACTGGTCAGCGATCTGCTGGACCTCGCCCGGCTCGACGCCGGCGCCGAGATCGCCCGGGAACCGGTCTCGCTGCTCGCGCTGGCCCGCGCGCAAGCCGACCGGATCGCGGTGCTGGCACCGGAAATCCGGGTAGAAGTGTCCGGATTGGACACTGTCGTCCGCGGCGACGCGGACCGGCTCACGCAAATTCTGGCCAACGTGGCCGACAACGCGGTGCGCGCGATGCACGGACAGGGCAGCCTCGCCCTGGACGTCACCGCGGACGGGTGCACGGTGACCGACTCCGGACCCGGTGTCCCCCAACCGGATCGGGAGCGGATCTTCGACCGGCTGGTCCGGCTCGACGACGCCCGCGACCGCGACACCGGCGGGTCCGGCCTCGGACTGCCCATCGCGCGCGGCTTCGCTCGAGCACACGGCGGCGACCTCCGGTGCGTCGAAAGTCCCGGCGGCGGAGCACGGTTCGTCCTGTCCGGACTGGAGCCGGTCCTAGGCGAGTAGCCCCTCGAGGCGACCGGCGTGGCCAGGCAGCACCCGGCCCGGATCGGTGCCGAGCACCTGCGCCAGCATGGTCGCGTAGACGTCGCGGAAATCGGTGGTTTCCTTCAGGTCCCCGTCGGCGAGGTCGGTCAGGCTCGGCTCGTCACCGTGGAATCCGCCGCGCACGCCATTGCCGAGGACGAAAACCGGACCGGCGGTGCCGTGGTCGGTCCCCTCGCTGGCGTTCGCGGCGACCCGCCGGCCGAACTCCGAATACACCAGCACGACTGCCTGCTTGCCGCGGTCGGTGCGGCCGAGCCGCTGCACGAACGGTGTCAACGCGCCGTCCAGCTCGGTGAGCAGCCGCTGCTGGGTACCGCGTTCGTCGGCGTGCGTGTCGAAACCGCCCAGTGACACCGAATACGCCCGGGTCGGCACGCCGGCTTCGATCAGCCCGGCGACCACGTCGAGCTGCGCGGCCAGAGCACCGTCTTTGCGGCCGCCGTTGGCCTTGTGCGCGTCCTTGGCCGGGTGCGCGGCCGCGCCCAGCACCTGCTCGGCGCGGTAGAGGTCGGCGATCGAACGTGCCGCCTTCGCCTGCCAGTAGCCCTCGCCGTTCTGTGCGCCGCCCAGTGCTTGAAAAGCCTTGCCCAGCGTGCCTTTCGGCACGGTCAGACCGCCGACCGGCATCGACGCCGCGGCGGTCTGCGCGCCCGCCAGCATCGGGGGAAGCACCGGCTCGACCGACAGCGCGCGCAGCGGATCGTCGCCGGACGCGTCCAGCCACCGGCCGAGCCAGCCCGTCGGCACCGGCGTGTCCGGCGACGCGGTCTGCCAGATCGCCATCGACCGGAAGTGGCTGTGGTCCGGCTTCGGGTAGCCGACCCCGCGCACGATCGCCAGCTCCTTGTTGTCCCACAAGCCTTTCATGCCTTTCAGGCCCGGGTTCAGGCCCAGTCCGTCGCCGAGGTCGAGGACTTCGTCGGGCTGGTACGCCAGCTCCGGCCGGGCGTTCTGGTAGGCGCGGTCGCCGGCGGGCACGACGGTGTTGAGTCCGTCGTTGCCGCCGTACAACGTCACGACGACGAGAACGCCGTCCTTCGGGTCGAGCGGCGTCTGCTGGGCCGCGGACATCAGGTGGGTCCAGTCGACCTGGGTGGCGCCGGCCGCGAGCGCGCCGGCGGCCGTCACGCCGCTCGCGAACAGGAACCGCCGACGGGTCAGTTTGTTCATGGTCTCCTACCCACTCACCACGTACTCGGGCGCGCACGCCGCGATCGCCGCCAGCTGCCGAGGATCGTTCGCGACGCCGCTGAGGCACGCGCGCGTCCGCTCAGACCACCCGTCGACGCCCAGCAGGTCGCCTATCGCCGCCGGTTTGTCCTGCGCCTTCGCCACCGTGCCGAGGTCGGCGTGCTGCGCGACGAGCTGGGCGAGGTGCAGCCGGGCGAGTCCGGCCGACGTCGTAAGCCAAGCGCCGCCGGCGGCCCAGCCGCCGACACTCGGGGGCTCGAACGGCACCTGGCCCATCCCCCGCAGCCCGGTCAGCAACTGGGTGCCGGCCTTGGCGTCGAGTGCGGACGGACGCACCCGGAGCGCGCGCAGCAGACCGCCGAGCCATTCCACCGGCTGCTTGACCAGGGACGTCGCCGAGTCGTGGAACGCGTCTTCCTTGACCAGCGCGGTCAGCAAGGACCGGATGTCGCGGCCCGGCCCGTACGCCGCGACCAGCCGCGCCAGTGCGTCCGCGCTAGGCGGCGTCGCCGAGACGAGCCGGAACCAGAGCCGGCCGACCACGTACGGCGCCGAGGAGGGCCGGGACAGCACGAGGTCGACGAACGAACCGGCGTCGAAATTCGCGGTCTGGCCGAGGATGGTCTTCGGCGTCGCGTCATGGCGGCGCGCAGTCAGCCGGGCGGCCGGGTTCTCACGTGTCGCGGTCCAGCCGGTGAGGGCACGCGCGGCTTCGCGGACGTCGGTTTCGGTGTAATTGCCGACGCCGAGGGTGAACAGTTCCATGAACTCGCGCGCGAGGTTTTCGTTCGGCTTGCCGGCTTTGTTGCTGTTGCCGTCCAGCCACAGCAGCATCGCCGGGTCGACGATCATCGCGTGGGCAAGCTGGGTGAAGCTGCCCATGCCCAGCGTCCGCATGGTCTGGTTCTGCGCGAGCATCAGCCGCGGGCTGCGCACCTTCTGCTCGCTGGTCGCGAAATGCCCGTGCCAGAACCAGGTCAGCCGTTCGACCGCGGGGAGGTCCGCGGCCGCGATCCGGTCCAGCCACCACAGCACGGCACGCGAGGCTTGCGCCTGAAGTTGTTGCGCGGCTTGCTGTTTAGCCGTCTTGTCCGCTTTCGCCGACTGCGGCGGCGGAGCACCGACGTCCGGAAGCGGCGTCGCCTGGGCGCCCGCGTCCGGCCCGGTGGCCAGCAGCCGCGTCACGGTCGCGGCGAATCCGGCGTCGAGGTCGCCCGGCCGGGGCCCGAATCCCAGCCGGTCGTGCAGCCGACGCACCGCCGCGCGCTCGGAAATGACCGCCATGCCCCGATCATCGGGAGCCGCCCGGCGGATCGCCAGCAGCGCGGGGGTTCCTTCAGCGGACCCACAGCTTCTGCCCCAGCTCGAGCTTGCCGCGGTTCGGGCCAGCGCCTTGCGCAGCAGTACCGGATTCGGGCCGACACGGTGCAAAGCGAGCAATTCCGGCCGAGCGGCGACTGCGACGCGATCCCACGGCTTGCCGGTGAACAGGTGCTCGATCAGCCAGAGCGTGAGCTCGTCGCGGCATCTGCCGTGAAACGGGTCTATCCGCAGCCCGCATCCTGCACAATCGCAGGCTATGGCCCAAACCAAGGAACCGGCGTACCTCAAGCGGGCTCGCCGCCTGCTGACCGACCAGCAGTTCGCCGAGTTCTCGGCCAAGCGCCGGACGCCGCAGGGCGGCATGTTCACCAGCCATCAGGTCCGGCCCCGGTTCTGGGCCTCGATCGGCAAGTTCCTGGCCATCGCCGGGCTCGCCGGGTTCTGCGCGGCGTTCCTCGCGACCGGCACCGTCACCGGCAGCTTCATCACCGTGTTCGGCGGCGGCGGCATTCCCGGCACGGTCACCGTCAACGAGTGTCACCCCAGCGGACGGAGCACCACATGCACCGGATCGTTCCGTTCGGACCGGACAACCGATCCGGTTCTCCTCCACGACGTCGTGGTGGAAGGCCCCGGGGTCAGCGACGGCGCCGTGCTGTCGGCGCAGGCCAGCGGTTCGGACGCCAACCACGTGTACGCCGGCTGGACGCTGATCCCGCTGATCCCGCTGGCGATGTTCGTCGGCATAACGCTGGGGCTGCTCCGGCTGCTGCTGTTCTGGCCAGTGCGGGCCGCCATACATGTGTTCCGCCCGGACATCTGGCCCTACTGGGTCAGCTACACCGACAACGGAACCAGCAAGGCGCCCACGCCGATCCGAATCTTCGACCGGACGGGCGGGATCCTCATGGCGGTCGTCGGGCAGGCGTTCCTGGCCGCGCTGGCCGACGGCATCGGCGGGGTCTACGGGCTCGCTGGACTCGGGCTGATCGAGGTCGCCGGGCTGGCGCTGTTCCTGGTCCAGCGCCGCAAAACGCGCAGCGCGATCCGCCGGACGCTCGGCACCCACCGGACGTGAAGCAGCTCCGGGCTCTCCGGCAGCGGAAGGAAGCGGCCCCGCGGTATCGGAGCTACGTGGCCGACGCGAGCGGCTAACGGCGGAAGCCGGTGAGCCGGTCGCGGCCCTTGTTCCGGACGCCGAGCCAGACTGGGCCGCCGAACCGTTCGAACGCGGCTTTCAAGGGCGGGAGGAGAACTGGCTGGTCGCCGAGGTCCAGGTTCAGCGACCGGCCGTCCTTAAGGGACAGTCGCAGCATGACGTCGTCCCGTCTGCGCATGCCGACCTGGACGGAGTCGACGTGGCTGGTCTCGACCCACGCCCGGTCGAGCTGAGCCCATTCGCACCGGGTCGTGTCGTTGACTCCTTCGTGGACGACGCCGTCGCGATCAAGGGTCAGCCAGGTCTGCGCGACGACGGTCGGCAGGGCGAACATCCCGCAGAGCGCGACCAGCAGCAGCGGGGACAGCACGAGCCCGATGATCACCAGAGCCGTCGTGTCGCGGCCGTCGAGCAGGAGCAGCCACGGCAGCGCGCCGATGCCCAGGGCCAGGGCCAGCCCGGCGATGATCTGGAGCCGGTTCGGCTTCGTCATCAGCTGCATGACGGCGAAAGCCGACGGCCCGGGCCCGGGCACGTCCTGCGGCGGCGTTCCCGGGCGGACGATCCGCACCGGCCAGTCCGGGACCGGTTCGTTGCCCCACCCGGGCGGGGCGGCGGCACCGATCGCCGCCAGGATCTCGGGACGGCGCGGCAGCCGCTCCACCCGGGGAGGCCGGTCCGGGTAATGCGCGCAGAGCAGAACGCAATCGGTCGTGTTGTAGGCGGTGCCGGCGTACAGCCCAAGCGCGCTGACCTCGCTCCAGTCGACGACGAAGTCCGGGATGTCCGGCGTCGTGCGCACGACCGCGACCCGGTCCGCGCCGATCTGCAGCGTTTCCTTCCAGAAGAGGCTGCGCCAGCCGTGGAACCGCACCAGCACGGTCAGCACGAACGGCACGCCCACCAGGATCAGCAGGATCCCGCCGACCGTGCCCCACAGCCCGCCCAGCAGGAGCACGCCGCCGCCGATCAGCGCCCCGCCGACCGACAGGAACAGCATGGCCACGCCGAGCTGGTTCCCCAGCGCGCGGCGGTGCAGAAGGATGCTTGCCGTCATGCGTCCGACGGTAGCTTTTCCGACCGATCGGCACCCTATCGACCGCGCGAAGATCACCACGGCACAAGCTCGTATCGGGACAACCGTCCATATCGGACGGTGAGCGTCTGCCGGTCCCGCGTGCCGGTCAGTCGCGCTCGAGCGCCGAGACCACCTCCGACACCGGGCGCAGGTGCTGGTTCAGGATCCTCAACGCCTCCTCGGCGTCGTGCGCATCGATCGCCTCGACCAGCGCGCGGTGTTCGGCGTCGATCACCGGCAGCCGCTCCGGCCGGGCCTCCAACGCCCGGACCGCGACCCGCTGCTGACGGGACCGCAGGGTGTCGTACAGCTCGGTCAGCACCGTGTTGCCCGCCGCGTTGACGATCGCCCGGTGGAACGAGCGGTCCAGACCGGACACCGCGAACCAGTCGCGCGCCTTCCCGTACCGCTTCATCTCCTCGATCAGGCCGGCCATCTCGGCGGGCGCGCCCGCCCGGGCCGCGCAGACCTCGGCGATCGCGTGCCCCTCGATCAGCCTGCGGCTCTGGTAGACCTCCTCCAGCTCGCGCGCGGTGACGGTGCGGACCTGCGCGCCCTTGCGCGGCAGCAGGCTGATGAAGCGCTCCGCTTCCAGCCGGTGGAACGCCTCGCGGACCGGGGTCCGGGACACCCCGACGACGCCCGAAACCCAGTGCTCGTCCAGGAACCGCCCGCCTTCGAGCTCGCCCGCGATGATCCCGTCGCGCAGCCAGGCGTACACGCGCTCGCGGGCCGGGCCGGACGGTGCGCTGATGGTCATGCCTCTCCCCTCGGTCGAGGGCCAGCTTAGCCGCTGGACCGACGGATATCCATCGTGTATACACGGTGCACACATCGATCGAGCTCCCGATTTCGAGCGCGCAGGAGGTTTCCCCGATGTCCCCAGCCCCCGCCGACCGGCGCTACGCCGTCTGGCTTTCCGACCCGTCGTTCGCGGCCGCCGAGATCGCCCGCGGAATCGGCTACGGCGCCGCCGTCCTCGACATCGAGCACGGCGCGTTCGACCTGGCCGACCTCGAGCGGTTCGTCCCGTTCCTGCGCGGCCTCGGCCTCGAGGTGCTCGCGAAGGTCCTCGGCCCGGAGCGCGGCCCGATCCAGCAGGCCCTCGACTTCGGGGCCGACGCGGTGGTGATCCCGCACGTCGAGAACGCGGCGCACGCGAAGGCGGTGACGGCGTTCGCGAAGTTCCCGCCGCTGGGCGACCGCAGTTTCGCGGGCGGCCGCACCACCGGCTACCGAGGCTTCACCGACGACTGGGTGGCCGCGCAGGACCGCGGCACCCGCTGCCTGCCGATGATCGAGGACGCCGGTGCACTCGAGGACATCGCCGAGATCCTCGCGCTGGACACCGTGGACGGCGTCTTCGTCGGCCCTTCGGACCTCTCCCTGCGCCGCGAGCGGGGCGCGTACACGCGCGAGGAAGGCGATTTCGCCGATCTCAAACGCGTCGCCGACGCCGCCCGGGCAGCCGGGAAACCGTGGGTTCTGCCCGCGTGGAGCCGGGAGGAGAAGGAGTTCGCGCTCGCCCACGGCGCCGGGCAGCTCGCGCTCACCATGCAGCACGGCGCGCTCGCCGCCGGCCTCGCCGCCGCCTTCGAGGAGACCACGTCGCTCGCGAAGCGGGCGCGATGACGACCGCGGAGCGAACCAGGACCCGCACCGCGGGCCGCACGCGCTGGGCGATCGCCGGAGTGCTCGGCGTCGGGTCGTTCGTCAACTACGTCGACCGCGTCAACCTCTCCATCGCCGGGCCGGAGATGATGCGCGAGTTCCACCTGACCGCGGCCCAACTCGGCGTGGTCGCCTCGGCGTTCCTCTGGACGTACGCGGTGCTGCAGCTGCCGATCGGCGCGATCATCGACCGGATCGGCGTCCGCTGGGTGAACCGCGCGGCCGCCCTGCTGTGGACGATCGCGTCGTTCCTGACCGCGTCGGCCGGCGGCCTCGGTCTGCTCATGGCGTCCCGGCTGGTGCTCGGCTTCGGCGAGGCGCCGACCATCCCGGCGGGGTGGAAGGCGATCGGCCAGTGGTTCCCCCGGTCCGAGCGCGGCCGGGCCACCGCGATCTTCGACGGCTGCGCCAAGGTTTCCAACGTTCTTGGCATCCCGTTGATGGCGTTCCTCGTCACGGCCTACAGCTGGCACGCGGCGTTCGTCTTCACCGGCATCCTCAGCGTCGGCTACCTCCTTGTCTGGTGGCTGCTTTACCTGACGCCGAAACAAGCACTGGCGCGCGGGCGGCTGTCCGCCGCGGAGTTCGCCTACCTGCGAGACGGCGGCGCGGACGACGAAGACGCACCTGCGCCGAGCTCGCTGGCCGGGCTCGGGCACCTGCTGCGCCGCCGCAAGACGTGGGGTCTCGCGCTCGGGTACGCGTCCTACACCTACGCCTACTACGTGCTGCTGACCTGGCTGCCCGGGTATCTGGAAAAGCAGTTCGGCGTGAAGCTGCTGGCCGGCGGTTTCTACACGATGATCCCGTGGCTGGTCGCGGTGCTCGCGCAGTTCCTCGTCGGCGGGATGGTGCTGGACCGGCTGATCGCCCGCACCGGCGACGAGACCAAGGCGCGGCGGATCGTCCTCGTCGTCAGCATGCTGGTCTCGCTGTCGGTCGCCGGCGCCGCCTACGCCGGATCGGTCGCCGCGGCGCTGGTGTTCCTGTCGATCGGCGCCGCCGGGCTCGCGGTGTCGGTGCCCGCCGGATCGAGCATCGTCGCGGTCATCGCGCCCGAAGGCTGCTCGGGAACGCTCGGCGGGCTGGTCAACTTCGTGGCCAACATGATCGGCATCGCCGCGCCCATCGTGACCGGCGCGGTCGTGGACGTGACCGGCTCGTTCGCCGGCGCTTTCCTCGTGACCGGCGCAGTGCTGCTCGCCGGGATCTTCTGCTACACGGTCGTGCTCGGCAAACTCGACCGCATGCCCGCCGCTCCCCGGAAGGAAATCGCATGACCCACGTCGCCTTGGCGCAGTACGCGCCCGGAGAGGACAAGGCCGCCAACCGCACGCTGATCGCGAAACTGGCGGGCGACGCGGCCGACCGCGGCGCCCGGGTGATAGTGCTGCCGGAATACGCGATGTTCACCGTCCCGGAGATGGACCAGCGGTTCGTCGACTCCGCCGAGTCGCTCGACGGCCCGTTCGTCACGGGTCTGCTCACACTCGCCCGCGACCGCGGAATCACGATCGTCGGCGGCATGAACGAGCGCCTCGACGGTTCGCGGATCTCCAACACGCTGGTCGCAGCCGGACCGGGCGGCGTGACGGCGGTGTACCGCAAGATCCACCTGTACGACGCCTTCGGCTTCCGCGAGTCCGACGTCGTCCGCGCGGGCGAGATCGCCGACCCGGAGACATTCGAGGTCGACGGCCTCCGCTTCGGCCTTCAGACCTGTTACGACCTGCGCTTCCCCGAGGTCACCCGGCGGCTGGCGGACGCGGGCGCGGACGTCGTGCTGCTGCCGGCGGAATGGGTGCCCGGGCCGCTGAAGGAATACCACTGGAGCACGCTGGTCCGCGCCCGCGCGATCGAGAACACGCTCTACGTCGCCGCGACCGGCCAAGCCGCGCCGACCGGGTCGGGCACCAGCATGCTCGTCGACCCGATGGGCGTCGTCGTCACCTCTCTCGGGGAGCAGACCGGCGTCGCGGTCGGCGAGGTGTCACGGGAGCGGATCGCTGAGGTACGAGCGAAGAACCCGGCGTTGGAACTCCGGCGGTTCTCAGTGGTGCCGCGCTAGTCACCGTCTCGCGCGGCGACCGGCTCGGCCCGATTCGAGCGCATGGTTCCCCGGGTCGTGGCGGAGAACCGGTGTTCTCCCCCACGGCCCCCAGGGCGGACCGGCCGCCCTGTCAGGACGAATGCGACCGTCCACTCACGAAATACCGCCATATTGCGGGCGCGTTTTCGCGGGCGGGATCAGTGGCTCCGCCAGCGCACACAACGCGTCGGGCACCAAACGCCGCGGCAACTCGTCTGTCATCGGGCATCAACGCCGCCGCCCCGTGCCGGCAGTGTCCATAGAGGACTCCATCGACGACGCGATCCGCACCACCGCGGCCGAGGCGTTCATCGGCTGGCGGACTCAGCTGGCCGAATCCCTCCGCGCCCACGGGCGCCGGGGAACCGGAACAACTCGCCACCCTGATCGTCGCAGCCGTCAGCAGCAGCTGACGGTGGTGGCTCTCAACTTCGCCACACGCGGGCTTATCGTCCAGAACGCAACCAGCACAGTCAACTTCAGCCGAGACCGGTTCCCGCCGCCGACCGGAACACGAGCTCGTACACCTGACCTACCTGCTCAGAAGCACGAGCTCCACGACTCAGCGCCCGCCGCTTCGCGACTCTGGTTCTTCGAACGGGAGTCCAGTCACAGTCCGATCGGCAGACCGGCATAGTTCTCGGCCAGCCCGGCCTGGCCGGCGCGGCTGGTGGCGAGCCAGCGGAGCTGGGACAGCTGCAGTTGCTGGTCGAACGGATCGCCGGACTGGTGGAGCATGGTGGTCATCCACCAGGAGAAGTGGGTGCAACGCCAGACTCGGCGCAACGCGGTGTCGGAGTAGGCGTCGGCAAGGGCCGGGTTCCGGTCTTTGAGCAGAGCGGTCAGCGCGGGCGCGAGCAGAGCGACGTCTGCTACCGCGAGGTTGAGGCCTTTGGCGCCGGTCGGGGGCACGATGTGGGCGGCGTCGCCGGCCAGGAAAAGCCGGCCGTGCCGCATGGGCTGCTGGACGAAGCTGCGCATCGGCAGCACGCTCTTGTCCGTGATCGGGCCGGGGGTCAGCGTCCAGCCGTCCTGGCCGTGTCCGAGGCGGGTGGCGAGGGCGTCCCAAATGCGGTCGTCCGGCCATTCAGCGAGATCCGTGTCGGTGGGGACCTGCAGGTAGAGCCGGCTGACGGTCGGCGAGCGCATGGAATGCATCGCGAATCCGTCCGGATGCCAGGCGTAGATGAGTTCGTCGGTCGAGGGCGCGACGTCGGCGAGGATCCCGAGCCAGGCGTACGGGTAGGTGCGTTGCCAGGTTTGTTTCGCCGCGGCGGGAATCGCGGCGCGGCAAGGCCCGAAGGACCCGTCGCAGCCAACGACAACGTCGGCGTCGAGACGCTCGGTCGCGCCGTCCGGTCCGGTGAACGTCACGTACGGCCGGTCGGTATCGAGATCGTGCACGGCGGTTCCCCTGACGCCGTAACGGATTTCCTGGCCCGCCGCCGCTCTGGCGCGCCCGAGGTCCTTGGTGAGTTCGGTCTGGCCGTAGACGGTGACGCGCCGCCCGACCAGGTCGACGAAATCGACGTGATGGCGTTCGTGCGGCACTTGCAGGTAGATCCCGCGGTGCTCCTCGCCCTCGCGGCCCATCCGGTCGCCGAGGCCGGCCTCGCGCAGCAGGTCCGTGGTGGACTGCTCGAGGATTCCCGCCCGGATCCGCGCTTCGACGTAGTCGCGTTCCCGCGTCTCCACGATCACCGATTCGATCCCGGACCGGTCGAGCAAATGCGAAAGGAGCAAACCGGCCGGGCCGGCGCCGACGATGGCGACCTGAGTACGCATGCCCGGAGTCTGAACCGACCCGGCCGCGAGAGGCTACGCCGGGCTTTCACTCAGTGAAAGCCCGTTCGCCGCCAAGCTGCGCCCGATCCCGGCTGCGGTGACCTGGAGCGCGGAGACCAGCCGGGACCGGCCGCGCCGCAGATCCGGCACGACAAGACCGAGCGCGGCCACCACTGGGGCGTCCGGGCCGCGCCGGATCGGCACCGCGACCGAACACGCGCCCGGCGTCATCTCCTCGACGGTTTGGGCGTACCCCTCGGCGCGGATCCGCTCCAACTGCTCCCGCAACAGCCCGGGCTGGACGATCGTGTGCCGCGTAACGCGCGTCAGCGACGCGAAGACCTCGCGCTGCACGTCTTCGGGTGCCCACGCCAGCAGTACTTTGCCGACGCCGGTGGCGTGCAAGGGAAGCCGTCCGCCGACCCGGCTGACCACCGGCACCGACGCGCTCCCCCGCAGCCGGTCGAGGTAGAGCACCTGGGTTCCGTCTCGTTCGGCGAGGTGCACCGTGGCCCCGGTCGCGCCGTACAGGTCCTGCAGGAACGGCGCCGCGATCTGCCGGAAGCCGGACTGCACCGGCGCGAGCAGCCCGAGGTCCCACATCCGCCGGCCCACCACGTAGCGGTCGTTTCGCCGTTCCAGCGCACCGAGGCCGACGAGTTCGGCCGTGATGCGGTGGACCGTCGGCAGCGGCAAACCCGTCCGAGCCGCCAGCGCCGTCAGCGACAACGACCGATGCTCGGCGTCGAACGCGCCGAGCAGAGCGAACACCCGCGAGGCGACGCTCGCTCCCGGTGACGACAGATTGCCAGGCACTCCCCGATCCTCCCACTCCGTCAACGGCAGTGCCCAGCGCGCCGCGCCTCGGAATCGTTTCGCGGTGGCCATCCGTGCACAAAGGGCTGTTTCTCCAGGCGACGCCGCGGCGCAACTCCGTTGCTGCAGCGGCGCGTGCGGAGCGGCACCATTGTCCTTCGGTTCCCTTGACCGCCGAGGAGGTCACATGTCGCTCGACTACAGCCTGGGCCTGACGACCCATCTGGCCCCGGAAGAGGTCGCCGAGGAGGTTGTCAGGGCCGGACAGTCGCTGGGGATCCTCGAAGAATCCATCACCGCTCAACGGCTGCTCGTGTGGAGCACGACGACCCGCCGGACCTGGCTGCAGGTCAGCCCGGCCCGCCCGCAACCGTGGCACCCGCCGGTCTCCGAACTGGGCGCCATCACCCCCACCGTCCAAATACTGTTCGAGCTGGACAAAAACGACCACGTCGCCGAACAGCAGGAAGACCTGATCCGCCTCACCGCCGCCCTGCTGGAACGCATCCCCGGCGACGCCGTCTTCAGCAACCTCGACGTGCTCTGGCTGGTCCGCAAGAACGGCACCCTCGACGTCCACGAAGACAACGGCTTCTGGACCCCCGAACGTCTCGCCCTGCTCCCCCAGCCCTCCACGCGCCGCAGCCACCAATACGAATGAACGCGAGTGGTATCTCCCCGGCGGTATGCGCAGCCGATCATGTGGTCTCCCGGAGTCCTTCTGCTGGGTTCCTCTCGCACGATCCGCTCAGGTGGAGTAGCCGAGGAACGCGGGCCAGTTCGTTCGGCGCCGTCCATTGGGCGAGCAATCAACCTGGCTGGTCGTCGTTCTCCCCGTCGTCCCGGACATGCGCCGCACCACAGCGATCACCGCGGACTTCCTCATGCTGAGCCGGACCGCTGTCCACGCGGCCCGCGGTTCGCCCGGATCTCGATTTCGCCGGATTCCTTCTCCCGCACCGGATCGGCGGTGACGCTGACCCGGGCCGGGCGGCCGGTGCCTGCCTCGACGAACGACAGCGGAGGGCGCCCGTCCTGGAGATGCTTGTCGCCCCACTGCACCAGCGACAGGAACACCGGCAGCAGGTCCTCCCCGGCCTCGGTGAGCCGGTATTCGTCCCGGACCCGTTTTCCCGGTTCCCGATACGGGACCCGCACGACGATCCCCGCGGACTCGAGCTGGCGCAGCGCCCGCGAGACGGCCGGCGCGGACGTCCCGATGCGCGTCACGAAATCCTCGAACCTCGTCGTGCCGTAGAAACACTCGCGTACCGCGAGGAAAACCGTCTTGGTGCTCAGCAGGTCCAGCGTCCGCGCGACCGAGCACCGGTCGCCGATCGCCCAGGCGTCCCGGTCCCGCAACCGCTCTTCCCACTCCATGGCCACCGCCCCAGTGTACCTAACGTTTGCGTTACTCAGCAGAGTGTGGTTCCATCTGACTAACGGTCTCGTTATCCAGATGGAGGACGCAGTGGTTGCAGCAGCGGGCAAGGTGGCGGTCGTGACCGGCGGGCGGCGAGGGCTCGGCGCGGCGCTGGTGGACGAACTCCTCGCGCGCGGCGCGCGGAAGGTCTACTCCACGGGCCGCTCGCTCTACGTCGACGAACGCCCCGAAGTCGTCCCCGTCGAACTCGAAGTCCGCTCCGAGGAGTCGGTCGCCGCGCTCGCGAAAGCCGCGCCCGACGCCGAGATCGTCTTCAACAACGCCGGCGTCCTCGTGCCGGAGGCGCTGCTCGGCGGCGACCTCGAGACCACGATCGAAACCTTCGACGTCAACGTCTTCGGACTGCTGCGGGTCGCGCGGGCGTTCGCTCCCGTCCTGGCCGCGCACGGCGGCGGCGCCCTCGTGGACATGCACTCCGTGCTGTCCTGGATGGCGGGCAGCGGCGCCTACGGCGCGTCCAAGGCCGCGGCGTGGTCGGTGACCAACTCGCTGCGCATCGAACTGGCCCCGCAGCACACCCAGGTCGTCGGCGTCCACGCCGGATTCATCGACACCGACATGGTCTCCGCGATGGACCAGCCGAAGGCCACGCCCGCCCAGATCGCCGCGCGGATCCTCGACGGACTGGAAGCCGGGGACAACGAAGTGCTGGCCGACGACGTCACCACGGCCGTCAAGGCAGCGCTGTCCGGACCGGTGGAGAACCTGACGTTCTCCGTCGCCGGCTGACCCCGTCGCACCGCACCGGAAGGAACGCCGAACGCCATGCCACTGTGGACGATCCACCACACCCCAGGGCTCTTCAGCGACGCCGAGAAACAGGAACTCGCGTCCCGCGTCGCCGACCATTACGAAGCGATCGGGCTGCCCCGGTTCTACGCGGTCACGGTCTTCCAGGAGACCCGGCCGGAGAATTTCTACGTGGGCGGGGAACCCGCCGACGCCGGGCTCCGCATCGTGATCGACCACATCGCACGCCACAACACCGACTCCGGCTCCCGACGGCGGACCGCGCAGTGGATCAACCGCATGCTCCGGCCGCATCTGGAGAACCGCACTGGCGTGCACTGGGAATTCCACGCCGACGAGACCAGCGAAGAACTCTGGATGATCAACGGGCTCGTACCGCCCCCGGGCGGCTCCGCCGAAGAGAAAGCGTGGGCCAAGGACAACGCCGCTTCCCCTTACTGAGCCCGCAGCCGCCCGGTCCCGGGCGGAAACGCTCCCGCAAGCCAGGAGCCGCACCGCCACCTCCAGCGACCGAACCGGTCAGCTGGATCCCCGCCCCTCCCCCGCACTGTGAGGCAGCATGACCGCCGATGTCGGCGCGGCTCCGCGAACCGGCGGACGACCGGGCACCGTGCTGCTCGTCGTTTCCGCGGCCGTGTTCCTGGCCAGCCTGGACCTGTTCATCGTCAACATCGCGTTCCCGGACATCCGCCTGGCCTTCCCCGGCACCGGCCTCGCCGGCCTGTCGTGGATCCTCAACGGCTACACGGTCGCCTTCGCCGCGCTGCTCGCCCCGGCCGGACGGCTGGCCGACCGCTACGGCCGCCGCGCCGTCTTCCTGATCGGCGTCGCGGTCTTCACCGCGGGCTCCGCCGCCTGCGCCATCGCCCCGTCGGTCCCGCTGCTCGTCGCCTTCCGCGTCGTCCAAGCGGTCGGCGCGGCGCTGGTGATGCCGACCTCGCTGGCGCTTCTGCTGGCCGCGTTCCCGCCCGCCCGGCGGGCGACCGCGGTGAGCACCTGGGCCGCGGTCGGCGGGGTGGCCGCCGCGCTGGGCCCGCCCGTCGGCGGGGCCCTCGTACAGTTTTCGTGGCGGTGGGTGTTCCTGGTCAACCTCCCGGTCGGCGTGCTCGCTCTCCTGTTCGGGCCCCGGGTGCTCCGGGAGAGCCGCGACACCGGCTCCGGGATGCCCGACCTGCCCGGCGCGGTCGCCCTCGCGGCCGGAGTCGGGGCGCTGGCCTGGGCCTTGGTCTCCGCCCCGGACCACGGCTGGGGCAGCCGGGAAGTCCTGATCGGCTTCGCGGTCGCCGTGCTCGGTCTGCTCGCGGTCGTGCTGCGCTCGCGACGGCATCCCACGCCGGTCCTGGACCTGCCCTCCCTGCGCATCCCGACGCTGTGGCTCAGCTGTTTGGCGATGCTGCTGTTCACCATGGCGTTCGGCAGCATGCTCTTCGGCAACGTGCTGTTCCTGACCGGGCTCTGGCACGAGTCCGTGGTCGTCGCCGGACTCTGGCTCACCCCCGGACCGCTCATGGTCGTGGTCGTGTCGCTGACGGTGGGCGGGCGGCTGGCCAGCCGGTTCGGGCCCGGCGTCACGACCGCGATCGGCAGCCTGCTGTTCGCGATCGGCGTGGCGACCTGGGTGTGGCGGCTCGGCGCCGCACCCGACTACGCCGGCGGTCTCCTGCCCGGGCAGCTGTTCACCGGAGCGGGCGTCGGATTGATCCTGCCCAGCCTGTCCGGCGTGGTCGGGCTGGTCCTGCCGCCGGCGAAATGGGGCGCGGGCTCGTCGATGATCAACACCGCCCGGCAGATCGGCACCGTCCTGGGCACCGCGGTGCTCGTCGCGATCTACGGCGGAACCCCCGCCCTCGCCGATTACCGCCGCGGATGGCTTTTCCTCATCGCCGCGGCACTCGGCAGCGCGCTCGCCGCGGCCGCGATGGCGACCCGTCGCAAGTCCGCCGACCACTACCGGCCTCCCGCTCCGGAAAACCTGCTGACCGGCCGGATCCGGCAACCCGACGCCACACCGCTCGCGGACGCGGCCGTCACCGTCCTCGACAGCCACGGCAAGCAGCTGCACGTCGCGACGACGGGCGACGACGGGACCTTCGAGATCCCCGCTTTGGCGAACGAACCCGCGCTGCTGGTCGCGGCGCGCGCCGGCCATCGCGCCGAGGCGGTGCCGCTGAACCCGTCCCCTGTCCGTTCCCTCGAACTCGTGCTGGCACACAACGCGGCTCGAGTCTCCGGCCTCGTTCACGACGACACCGACACTCCCGTCACCGCGGCGACGGTCGTGCTCACCGACGACTCGGGCACAGTCGTCGGCAACGTCCGCACCGGAGAGCACGGCGCGTTCCGGTTCGACGGACTGGCACCTGGTGCGCTGACTCTCACCGCGACCGCCGGTCCCGCCAGGATCTCCGTCCGTGGCCTCCACCTGCATCCGGGCCAGCACGAAACACTCGACATCGCGCTGCCGCCCGCAGGCCGCCTGACCGGGGTGGTCCACAATGGACTACACCCCGTCGCCGGAGCCCGCGTGACCCTCCTGGACCAGCACGGCGGGGCCGTCGCCGTCCGGGACACCTCCGAAACCGGCCGCTACGAGTTCGATGGGCTCCCGACCGGCCGGTACGAGGTCGTCACGACCGGATTCCCGCCGAGCACCAGCACCGTCCGGCTGACCGGCCGCGACGACACCGCCGCGCACGACGTCGTGCTCCGCCACGACCCGATTCCGGACCTCGCCCAGCACGAGCGCACTGCTTCCGCCGAATCCGCTCTGGAGCGACAGCTCTGACTGCGACGCCGAGAACTTCCGGCCGAGCGGGGCTCTTGTCGCGTTGGAAAGGCCCGACGTGGTGGCCGATTTGCTGAACGCGACGGCACACCTCCGACACGACTCCCCAGCCCTGCACGAGCCAAGACTCCACGGTGGCTGGGCGCGGTCGCCGACTGGGGTGCCGCAGCCGACTCACGCCCGGAACTTCCGTGTTCCCGCCCAGATTCCGGGTAACCAGGTGCGAGCCAAGACCGTGCTCCCGCCCGCACCACTGGAGGATTGACCTGATCATGCTCAAAGAATTCGTCCGCGAGTTCCCGACTGTGCACCTCGTCATCGGGGTGGCCGGCAATCTGATCTTCTTCGTCGGCAGCGTCCTGTTCGTCTGGCATTCCACCGAAATGCTCGCGATCTGGCTGTTCATCGTCGGCTCGCTCGGGATGCTGCTCGGCGCCGTCGGCCAAGCGTTCTACATCCACGAACGCCACCGGCTCAACGGCGCTCCCGGCCGCAGGGCCGCCGACGATCAGCTGCGCATCCGCTGAATTCCACGCACTTCGCTCCGGGTGCGACCACGCCGCGGCCGTCGAAACGGGATGCGGCGAAGAGGGAGCACAACCGTCGTGACCTGGCCGCGAAGCGGGTGTCGATGGCGCTATTTCGCCAGCCAACGCAGGCCCACTACAGCCCCCGGCAACGACTGCGACACGACCCCCAGGTGCGTCCCCGGGACATCGTAAGCAGGTGCTGGCCCCTCGGCCGAACGGCGCACTCTGCCTGAATTCCCATGCGGCAGGACGCTCACCGCTATGCTCAGGGGCCACAGGAGGGGGCGGAATGGCGGCCAAAGTCCGAGTCGCGCCCGGCAAGCGCGGAGCTCACCAGAGCATCGGGTCGGCACTGCGCAGTGTCGCCGGGCGGCGAGGGTCGTGCGTGGTCGAAGTGGCTCCCGGGCGTTATCCGGAAAGCCTGTTCGTGCAGGGGAAGGTGCGGATCACCGCGCGGCGGCCGGGGACAGTGGAGATCTGCCCGCCGACCGGTGCGGGCGTCGCGGCCTCGGGCGACGTCCGGCTGGAGGGCCTCGTGCTCCGGGCGCAGGACAACGACGTGGTCCGCTGCGCTGCCGGCACTCTCGCGATCAGCGCGTGCACCCTTGTCGCGCACGGGGACACCGCTGCGTTGCACGGTCCGCCCGGCAGCTCCGTCACGGTGACGGACACCGAGCTGCGGTACGGCCGCGCGGTCTTCACCAGTTCGCACGCCCTGATCGAACGATGCGTGTTCACCGACTCCCCCAACAACGGGCTGTGGGCCGCCGCCGGCGCCGACGTCACCGTTCGCCACAGCCGATTCGACCGGTGCCGGATCCACGGCCTGCTCTCCCGGGGCTCGCGCGTCTCCGTTACCGGCTGCCAGTTCACCGGCACCGGCAACGCCTCGGTCGCCGCGGACCAGAACGGGCGCCTCGACGTCGCCGACTGCCGCATCGAGGCCGCACAGACCACCGGCATCCTCTACAGCCAGCGGGCCCGCGGCACGATCACCGGCACGCACGTCGAGCCGACCGACACCGGGCTGCTGGTCACCGACGGCGCCGACCCGCTCGTGCGCGGATGCACCTTCGAACACCCCCGGGTGGCCGGAATCGAGGTGAACACCCACGGCATCGGGCGGTTCGAGAACGTCACCGTCCGGCAAGCGCGGAAGTTCGGCATGTTCGTGGCCACCCAGGGCGCGCCGGTCCTGGCCGGCTGCCGCTTCACTGGCGGCAAGGTCGGAATCTATGTCGAGAACGCACGTCTGGTCGCCGCCGACACCGTCGTCGAGGGGCTGGACAACGCCGCCGTGCGGTTCGCGGGCCAGGGGAATTCCGAGCTGACCCGGCTGCACGTCGCGCGCTCCCCCGTCGCGGTCGAAGCCAAGGGGACGACCGACGTTCACGTCACCGAAGCGCACGTGCGCGACGTCGACCTCGTCGGATTGATCGGGCACGAGAATTCGTCGATACGCGCCGCGAACTGCAGTGTTTCCGGCGGCAAAATCGCGTTCAGCGCGAACAACAGCACCCATGTCGACCTGCACGATTGCCAGGCCAGCGGCGTCGAGCTCAGTGGCGCGGGCGTGTTGGGCACAGCGACGCTGACCGCCCGGCGGCTCACTGTTTCCGGACCGGCGTCCATGGGCGTCTTCGTCGCGGAGAAGGCCAACCTGAATCTCGCCGACAGCCTCTTCACCGGCACGACGACCGGCGGCCTGAATTTGCACGGCGCGTCGGCGCTCGTGCGCAACGTCGATGTGACTGGGTCCGAAGGCTACGCCGTTCACCACAACGGCAGCGCCGTGCTGGAAGAGCTCCGCTCGCCGCTGCGGGTGATCGAGGTCGAGCCGAAGCCCGAGCCGCCGCCGGTCGTGCACAACTACCACGGCCCGGTCATCCACGGGGACGTCGTCCAGTCCGTGCTCACCTGGGGCAACACCATCGTCCAGCAGGCAACGCCCGACCACCGCATCTGACCAGGAGGAAACCCGTGCCCACCGAAGAACACCATCACCACGGCCCCGTGATCCACGGCGGCGTGCACAACTCGCAGCTGGCCTGGAACAACCGGAACGTCACGCAGAACTTCGCGCACACCGAGCAGGTGGCGCCCGGGTTCGAAGAGGTCGCTCAGGTCGTCGCCAAGGTCAAGCGACAGCTCAACGACCTCGGCCTGCCCGACGCGGACGCCCGCGACGCCGGCGAAAACGCCGACGCCGTGCTCGCCGAGGTGGTCAAGCCGAAACCGGACCGAGGCATCGTCCGCACCTGCCTCACCGCGCTGAAGAAGGTACTGGACCCGCTCGCGCTGGGCCTGCTCACCGGAGCACGCGAGGGCGCCGTGGCAACCGGCAAGAGCCTGGTGCACGCGCTCACCCAGCTGTCCTTCTGAGGTTCGCCTGCTCCCGCGCATCGCGGTCCGCAGTGGACGGTTTGACGTACTCCGGTGACGATCTTTCGGACGTGCTGGCCAGGCAGCGCAGCTGTTACCAGGCGTCTCGACTGATTTCGGGGTCGTCGTCGGGCGTGCGTAACCCCTAGTGCGCCACTACCCCGGCAGCCATCAAGCACATCGCCACCGCCATCAGCAGGTTGCCCGGATCCCGCAGCGGGCGGTGGATCTCCAGCGCCAGCTTCCCGGCCAGCCAGCAGCCGGCGAGCAACGGCGACCCGCCGGGCATTGCGGGCATCGGCATGGCCAGCGTCAGCACTGCCATGCCGGCCAGGTCGTACGTGCCGTGCCAGCGGGGCGTCGCCGGTTCCTCGGTGCAGGCCAGCCAGATCGCGGCGCCGGCGAGGGTCACGAACCACACCGGCGGCGACAGCGGCGCGATCGGCGCCAGCTGCATGACCAGCATGGCGACGGCCATCACCGCGTGCGGGACGTGCCGTCGCCATGCCGAGCCCGGAGACCAGGCCACGTCACTCGTCATGGCAGCAATGCGATGAGGTGCTCGGCGGGACGTCGAGCGTCGGGTTCCGGTCGAAGAAGCCGACCGGCTTCAACGTGAACCCGGCGTAGTCCACCGGCATCACCGGCCAGTCCTCCGGACGCGGGAAGTGCGTGAGCCCGAAGGTGTGCCACAGCACGATGTCCTCGCCGTCCACGTTCCGGTCCGCCGCCGTCCACGCGGGCAGTCCCCCGCCGCCGGGGTGCTGATTGACGAAATCGCCCGCGGGGTAACGCTCCGCGTCCGCGTACGGCGTCACCCACAGGTGCCGGGTCGCGAAGTTCGCGCGCGCGTGCACCACCGACGTTTCGTCCGCCAGCAGCGTCGGCTGGCCCTGCGGGTACAGGGCGTAGGCGACGTTGCGCCCCAATCGGTTCTGCCGTTCCGGGTTTACGATCTGCCACACCCGCGCCCGGCCCTGGTCGGCGTTCCGCTGCGCCTCCGATTCGGTGTGCAGCCGGGTGCGGCGCTCGGTGAACGCGTTGCCGTGCGGATTGCCCGGGCCGACCGGAACGGCGGCCGCTTCGACCTCGTCGACCGCGTTGCGCGGACCGTCGACCATCATGTCCAGCCGGGCGGAGAACAGGTGCTGGTGGTACGGCGCGCCGAGGCCGGGCGCGACTTCGCTGGCGTACGGATGGCCGTCCTCGGGGTAAGCCGAGGTGAACACGACGCCGGTCGCCTTGGCCTCGCATTCGATGGTGCCGTCGAGGTAGAGGTACCAGTAGAAGCCGTAGTCGTAGTTGCCGATCGTGGTGAAGAACGACACCACCATCCGACGCTGCCGACGCGTTTCCTGCGAACCGGCGAAGAGGTCGCTGTGCTTCCACAGCACGCCGTAGTCCTCCTCGTGCAGGCAAATCGCGTTGCGGATGACCTGCGGCTGCAACTGGTCGTCGGCGATGACGGCGTCGAGGTACTTGATTTCGCCCAGGCAATCGCAGCCCAGTTCGAGCGAGTTCGCGTAGCGGGCGAACATGTACTCGCCGCAGTCGAAGTAGTTCTGCCAGAACCGGACCGGCGACGGATCGGCGTAGGGCACGACCATCTCGGCGATCGACGCCCGGTACACGATCGGCCGGCCGTCGATCGAAATCTGGTGCAGGGTAAGCCCTTCCCGTTCGTTGAACCCGATCCGCAGCTCGAAGTTCTCCCAGCGCAGCAGACCGTCCTCGACGGTGAAGCTCACCCCGTCGGGCTGGGTGATCTCGATCGGCTTCAGCGTGGTGCGCGCCGGGCCGGTCTGGGCGGGGTCGTCGAAGTTGCCCGGTTCCCGCGGCACCGGATGGCTGCGGTGGTCGAGCACCTCCATGACCTCGTGCGTGGTCAGGTCGACGTAGGCGACCAGGCCGTCGACCGGATGCGCCCACGGGTGGTCCTTTTCGTGCTCCTGCCAGAACCCGAGCGTCCGCACGACGCGCCGCCCAGCCTCCCGCGGGAAGTACGCACCGGCGGACAACGGCACTACCCGCACCTGGTCCGGATCGAGCCCGCGTCCGGTCAGCGCGGCACGCCATTCCTCGTGCCCGGCAAGGATTTCCTCGATCAGCTCGAATTCGGTGTCGATGATCGGCAGCTGGCCGTCGCGGCGCGGGTCCAGCGCCGCCACCGCGTCCACAGTGGACCGCGTAACGGACACGACGACGTCGCGCGAGGCACCGGTCGGCAGGTCGAGCAGCAGGACGCGGAAGCGGCGGTCGGCCGGGTCCCCGGCGAGCACGGCGGACTTTTCCGGTTCTTCCGGCCCGAAGAAGCAGCAGCGCACGGTCTCCGGCAGCAGCCCGGCGTCGGCGAGGATCCTCCGGACCGCGTGCACCTCCTCTTCGCGGACCGGGTGCAGCGGGTGGCCGGAGAGTTCGACGGCGGGTTCGGTGACGGTCATGACGCATACTCCTGTCGTGGTCAGGCGGGCAGAGTGACGAGAAGGTGGCGGCGGGCCAGCGAAAGACCGGTGCCGAGGGCGAAAGCGGCGACCAGGATCAGCCCGATCCCCGCGGCCAGCTCGCCGGAACCGCCGATCAGCATCGGGAAGTTCGCGACGGTCAGCGCCAGCGCGGCGAGCAGCCCGACCAGGCCGAGCGACGGCGCGACGACGGTGTTCCAACGCCGGCGGTCGAGCGTCGTGCGGCGGAAGAACACCAGCACCGCCAGGCAGGTCAACGCCATCAGCGCGAGAACGCCCAGCGTCGCGGTTCCGGCCATCCACGAGAACACCTGCGTGACCGGGTCCATCTTCGCCAGCGCGAACACCGCGATCAGCACGAGCGCGCTCACCGACTGCGCCACCGAAGCGACGTGCGGGGAACCGTGCCGCGCGTGGCTGCGGCCGCACTGGGTCGGCAGCGCACCGGCGTTGCCGAGCGAGAACGTGTAGCGCGCGATGACGTTGTGGAACGACAGCAGCGCGGCGAACAAGCTGGTGACCAACAGGATCTGGACGAGGTCGCCGCCCGCCGCGCCGAGGTAGCGGGTGACTGACGCGATCAGCATGCCGCCAGGGTTCTGGTTCGCCTGCGTGACCGCCGCGCTGTCGCCCCACGCGGAGACGAGCGACCAGCTGGACAGCGTGTAGAAACCGCCGATCAGCAGCAGCGCGAGGTAGGTCGCGCGGGGCACGGTGCGCTCCGGGCGGCGCGCTTCGGAACGGTAGACCGCGGTGGCCTCGAAACCGAGGAAGCTCGCGATGGCGAACATGATCCCGATGCCGAGCGAGCCGGAACCGACCTGGGACGGCTGCAGCAAAGCGGTCGACAGGCCGTGCGCGCCGCCGCGGACGTTCACCACGGCGTCGAAGACCAGCACGATGCCGACCTCGCAGACCAGCAGGACGCCGAGGACTTTCCCGGACAGTTCGATGTGCCGGTACCCGAGTGCGGACACGAGCCCGAGCGCCGCGACCGCGTACAGCCACCACGGCAGCGTCGGTCCTCCGTACTGCGCGACGAGACCGGAGAGCGTGGCGCCGAGGTAGCCGTAGACGGCGAGTTGCACGGCGGTGTAGGTGACCAGCGCCAGGAACGCCGAGCCGAGGCCCATGCTGCGACCCAGTCCTTTGTGGATGTAGGTGTAGAAAGCCCCCGCGTTCGGCACGTGCCGGGTCATGGCGCAGAATCCGACGGCGAACAACAGCAGCACCGCGCAGCACAGCACGAAGGTGGCGGGGAAACCCGCGCCGTCGCCCTGTGCGATGCCGAGCGGCACCGCGCCGGCGATGACCGTGAGCGGCGCGGCGGCGGCCACGACCATGAACACGATCGAGCCGACGCCGAGCTTGCCGGACAGGGTTCGCGGCTCGGCGGCCGGCGGAGCGGGGGCGGTTGTTCGCGAGGTGTCCATCTCTGCCTCCTGCGGCGGTGGGGATGGGAGACGACGGTCGCCTTCTCGCCGCCGGGGTTCAACGGCCGGCGCCGCGCCGCCGGGAAAACCGGGTCCGGCGTTCTCGTTCCGGCGCTCCTCCCGGCCCGGCTTTCCCGCGCCGGGAGAAGACCGCGCCGGGAATTCTCATTCGAGCTCGCGAGCCTGTGCCGACGGACCGGACGCGGGTTATCGTTCGTCCGCACGCATCGCGCTCAGCAGTACCGGGAGGCCCGGCGATGGCGGACCACCGGCGGCCCGACCTGACGACATATCCCGAACTGGCCGCCGCGGCCACGACCGGGAGGCACCGGCTGCGTCCCCGTTCCCCGGTCGACGGCCTCGACCGCCGCAAGCTGGGGTTCGCCGAAGTGCTGGGACAGTCCGTGTCCGCGACGGCGCCCACCGCGGCGATGGCCGCGACCCCCGCCATCGTCGCCGCGACCGCCGGTCCGGCCGCGCTGTGGTCCTTCCTCGTCGCGACCGTGGTGGCGCTGCTCGTCGGCACCTGCATCGGCCAGTTCACCCGCAGGATGGCGGCCGCCGGCTCGCTGTACAGCATCACCGCGAAGGGGCTCAGCCCAGTGGCCGCGCTCGCGTCCGGCGCGGCGCTCCTGCTCGGTTACGGCGCGCTCACCGCGGTCTCCTACGTCGGCGCCGCCGCGTATCTCTCCGCGCTGCTGCCGCCCGGCTGGCCGGTGCCGATCGCGATCGTGCTCGTGCTCACCGGCGTGGCGACTGTCCTGCTCCGGCGCGGCGTCCGGCTGTCCGCGCGGGTGGTTTTCGTGGTCGAAGCCGTGTCGATCGTGCTGATGCTGGTCATTTTCGCGACGTTGCTGACCAGCGCTAGCGCGGCGGACCAGTTCGCCCGGCTCGGCGTGCCGTCGTTCTCGTTGCGCGGCGTGGCCTCCGGGGTATTGCCCGCGCTCGGCGCGTTCATCGGATTCGAGGCCGCCGCCGCGTTCGGCGTCGAAGCGAAGCGGCCGTTCCAGACGATTCCGCGGGCGATCCTCTGGACCGCGGGCGGGTCCGGCGTGCTGTACCTGTTCGCGTGCTACGTCCAGGAACTGGGGTACGCCGCGACTCCCGGCGGCCTGGCCGGCCAGACCGAGCCGGTCGCCTTCTTGGCAGTCGCCGCGGAGATGCCGTGGCTCGCGGCGTTGCTGAAGATCGGCATCGCGATGTCGTTCTTCGCCAGCGTGGTCGCGACCGGGAACGCATTGGTGCGCGTGCTGTTCTCGATGGGCCGCGAAGGCGTTCTGCCCCGCGCGTTCGGCACGACGCACCCGCGCTTCCGCACCCCGTCGGTCGCGATCGCCGTCGCTGTGCCAGCGGCCGGCGTCGTCGCGGCGGTGTTCCTGCTGACCGGGGCGTCGCCGGCGCAGATCCTCCAGGTGCTGATCGCGACCACCGTGTTCGGCTACCTTCTCGCCTACCTGCTGGTATGCATCGCGACGCCGCTGTTCCTGCGCCGGATCGGCGAACTGACGCGCGGACCGGTCGTCGCGGCGGCAGTCAGCGCACTGGTGCTCGTGCTGGTCCTCGGGTTCTTCGTCACGTCCGGCGTGAGCGGCGAGATGCTGCTGGCCTGGGCGGGGATGGTCGTGCTGGCCGCCGTGTGGGCGGGCTGGCTGGTGCTGCGCCGCCGGTCCCGGCTCGCCACGATCGGCATCTACGACGAGACGAGCGCCGCCGACCTGCTCGGCAGCCAGGACGCTGACCGATGACGGGCGGCGCGTCCCCGCTGTCCGGACGGCAGCCGAAAGCCGTGCGGAGCGCGCTGGCGGTGCTGGAGGAAGTGATCGCGGCCGGTCCCGGCGTGACCGCGAAGGAAATCTCCGCCGCACTGCACCTGCCGCCCGCCACGACGTACCGGCTGCTGAACCTGCTGGTCGCCGAGGAGTACCTGGTCCGCCTCCCCGACCTGCGCGGTTTCGCACTCGGCCGCCGGGCGGGCCGGCTGACCGTGCCCGCCGCGGCCTTGCCGTGCACCGCCGCCCGGACCGTGGTCGAGCACCTGCGCGGCATCGTCCGGTGGGGCGTGCACCTGGCCTCGTTCACCACCGGACGGCTCGTCCTGGTCGACCCCGATCCGGATCATCCGCCCACCGACGAGGCGACGCTGTCCCGCTACCCGCACACGTCCGCCCTGGGCAAACTGCTGCTCGCCGAACAGCCGGATTGGCGCGCGCTGGTCCGAGATCTGCGCGGCTTCACCGAGCAGACCCTGGTGAATGCCGCGGAACTCGACGGCTCGCTGGCGGAAACGGCCCGCACCGGCGTCGCCCGGCAATGCGGAGAACTCCGGCCGGACCGGGGCTGCGTCGCGGTGCCGGTGCGGGACGCGGACGGACAGCTGGTCGCCGGGTTGGCGTTGTGCGGTCCGCCAACCCGGATCGCGCATCTGGACGACGCGCTGCTGACGGCACTGAAGGAACACGCGCGCCGGTTGGGACCGTTGCTCGCTTGACTGGGTGCGACGTGTCATCCGGCCTCGGGCGGCACCATGCCGAGATGTCGCATCAGGAAGGCGAGCCAATGGGTCGCGTGGGTGATGCTGTCCGATCGGCTCGTGGCCATGCCGTGGCCCACCTCGTTCCACACCCGCACCAGTGCGGGGCCGCCGACGCTGGTCGCGGCCTGTGCCCGGGCGATGAACTTGCGCGTCGGGCCGGGCGGGCATGCTACGTCCGCTCCCCCGGTGTGCACGTACAGCGCCGGGTAGGCGACGCCGTCCTTCAGGTTCTGGTACGGCGACATCCTGGCGAGACGGGCGACGTCGTCCGGGTCGTCGAGGTCGCCGTATTCGGCGGTGACGGCGAACCGGCCGTACGGGTGGCGGTGGGTCCCGACGATGTCCAGCACCGGGCACTGCGCCACCACGGCTGCCCACAGATCGGGGCGCTGCGCGTACGCGACCCCGGCCATGATGCCGCCGTTGCTCCAGCCGGTCAGCGCGAGCTTTTCGGTGGTCGTCACCCCGGTGGCGACGAGGTCTTCGGCGATCGCGTAAAGGTCGTCGAAGCTGTTCTGCTTGTGCTCGACGCGCCCGGCGTCGGCCCAGTCCGATCCGAGGTCGCTGCCGCCGCGCTGGTGGGAGATGGCCAGCGCGCCGCCGGCCGCGACGAACGCCGCGACCGGGCCGGGGAACTGCGCGGGCCACGAGACCCGGCCGCCGCCGTACCCGCTGACGAGGGTGGGCACCGGGCCCGTTCCGGCGCCCTCCGGCCGGACCAGGTGGTACGGCACCCGCGTGCCGTCCGCGGATCGCGCCCAGCAGAGCGAGGCGGTCACGCCCCGGAGCCGAGCGCGTGGCGCGCGCAGGGTGTCGACGCGCCCGGAACCGAGCCGGTAGCGGTACAGCCCCGGCGACGACACGGGAGTCGAGAACAAGAACACGAACTCGTCCGGATGCCCGTCGGGAGCGAGGGTGGCGTTGGGCAGCACGTCGAGAGGCAGCGCGCCCCGGCCGGGCAGCGGCACCTCCTCCAGTTCCGTTCCGTCGCGGTCGAAGACCCAGGCCCTGCCCTCGGTGTCGACCGACCCGGTCACCACCAGCCGCCCGCCGACCAGCCGGAGATTGCCGAGCACGCGCTCGGATTCCGGGACCAGTTCGCGCCAGGTGGCCGGGTCCGACGGATTCGGTCCGTCGAACGGGATCTCGACAACGCGGCCTCGCGGCGCGTCGTGGTTGGTGACCGCGACGTAGGAATCCCCGTCGATGACGCCCGCGACCGACGAGTCGATGCCCTGCACGAACGGACGCCACTGCCGCCGCGGCAGATCGCAGACGTACTGCGGCAACGGCCAAACGCTGGTGACGACGGCGTGCCGACCGTCCGCGGCCACCTGGACAGTCGGCCCGTTGGCGACGTCGACCGGTTCGGGATCGGCGGCGGCCGGACTCCCGACGAGGTGCAGGTATACCCGCAAGGCGAAGGCGCCCTCGGAGGTGATGCCGGCCGTGTAGAAGAAGCCCGAACCGTCCGGCAGCCACTGCGGGATGACCAGCGGGCCCACCGTCCGATGTGGAATGCGGTCCGCCAGGCGACGACCGGTTTCCACGTCCAGCAAGAAGATCTCGCCCAGGTCCGAGCCGTTCTCGCACACCGCGAAGGCGACCCTTCGCCCGTCCGGGGACGAAGCGAACCACGAGATCTGCTGGTCACCGGCGGCGTTGGCGTCGTAGAGGACCCGCCCGGGGCCTTCCGGTTCGTCGGAGACGACGAGCACGGCACGGTCCGGGTATTCCGGCGCCGGAGTCCGGTCGAGACGGAACCAGCGGCCGCCGGCGAACCGCGGCGCCGGTTCGACCATCCAGTTCGGCGAACCGGTGCCGTCAGCGACGTACTCTTCGACCACGGCACGAAGCCTGGCCAGATGCGGCCATCCCTCGACGAACGCGTCGGTGAGAGAGTTCTGCTCCTGCTGCCAGACCGTCGCTTCTTCGGAGTCGTCTTCGAGCCACCGGTAGGGATCGGGGAACGTCATCCCCGCGACGACCTCCTTGGCATCAACGGTTCTCGCCGCCGGATACGCCAGCTGCTCGCCGCTCATCGCGTGCCTCCGCTCAGGTCATTCCTTTGTGGACGGTACGGCAGCAATCAGGTCGCCGGTCGCCGCCTCGGACCGTTGACAGGCGGTTCTCCGCACGGCGATGGCCGCGACGCGATCACGCGGTCGGAGCCGTGGAGCTGGATCCCGAGTACCCGGAATCGCATCGTGCCGTCGCGGAAAGGCTGCTCGGCGGTTGCGCACCGACAGGGCGTCGACGGCCGATGCTCGCCGCCGCCCGGCCGGGTCGTCTGCCATCGGCTCATCCTCTAGCTCGAACGGCCGGAACGCGAGCGACACATGACGGCGGAATTGGGCGTCCCGTGCGACAAACGTCGCATCCACTGACCGACGCTGACCGGAGATCGGGCCTGCTCCAGTCGTTCGTCGAGTCGGCCGAGGTCGCTTCCGCCTGTGTCCAGCGGTTTGCCAACCCACGGCGGGCCGCGCTCTGTCTCAAGAACGGAACACCGCACGTCGGTGAGGCCGTACGCCAAGGCGCACGGAGAAATTCAGGGCAGGGCCAGTGCCGCGAACGGGCGTCTTCCGCGCGATGGAGCCAGGTGGATCCCGCACGCGCATTGAGACGATCAGGTGATTCTCCCACTCGCCGTTTTCCGCCGGCTCCCGTTCCGGCAAAGTCGAGCTGTCCCTGACTCGACACAGGAGCGCAGCGCGTGCCTTTCGACCCGAACCAGCCCAGAGGCCCCGACGGCAAATGGATCAAGACAGGCGGTGTTTTCGGCGCGGCCGTCTTGGCAGCAGTCATGGCGGCAGCGAGCGGCGGAGACGCAGTCACCTCGGTCGGGGCCGGGCTCGACGCCGCGACGACCAGGAGCGTGTCCGACGCGGACACGGCCACCAGCAAGAAGGCCGCACGCAACGGCGATCGCGCCGAGGCATGGCGACGACTGGCTCTCAAGGAGGCCAGGAAGGAGATCAAGAAAGATCTGCGCTGCGCCGTCCAGTCGTTCGGACGAGTGCAGCAGTTCTTCCTGCGTCATCCGTGCGACAAGCTCGACCAGCTGCTGTTCGTCGTTCAGGACGAGACCGGGAACACGATCGCCGGCTCGGTCACGTGGGTGAAGATGCCGTCGCCCGAATCAGCCGGACAGCTCCGCACGCTGGAAGACACGTACGGATCCGGTGACGTCACCCCGTTCGGAACAAAGGTTCTCGAAGCAGGCGGCTTTCGTTTCACCGGAAAACACTACCGGTCCCGGCTGGACGGAAAGCTGGTCGTCATCGCCGAAACGGACCCGATCAAGGGTCGCCCGTCCGACGCGTTCCTCAACCAGATCCCCGACGTCGCGGATGTTCTCCCGCCGCCGTGACGCCGCCGGAGCCAGGGAGCAACCGGCTGGAAACATCGCCAGTTGGTACGCGCGGGAAGCAGAAAATGGGAGGGAGAGGGACTCTCCCTCCCATTCTTTGTTCGCATGCGGGCGGCAACCCTCGATCAGGTCGACGTACCGCAATGACATCGTTGTCCCTGCAGCGGAATGATGCGTTGCCTCGAGACTATTCGCCGCGTACAGCCCGCTGATACGCCGCCAGCTCGTCCGGGTCGTCGATGCTGCCGTGGTGGTGGACCTGCAGCCACCGGCCCGCGGCGTGGTCGTAGCCGAAGACGCGGCTGGTGCGGATGGTGAGCGGCACCTCCGCGCCGGTGCGGTCGTGGTACTGCCCGATCTCCCGTCCGCGAACACCGCGACCTCCGGCCACTCGTACGTGGCCGCGTCGCCGAAGGTGACCGTCAAGGCGAGGTTCCCGGCGAAGATCCGCCGGTACAGGTCGGTGACCGCGGAACCGGAACGCAGGATGCCGCCGACCGGATTGTTCAGCTGGGCGAGCTCGTCCTGCGACCAGACCGCGGACAGCGCGTCCAGGTCACGATGGTTGAGGGCGTAGTAGAAGGTTTCCAGTGCTGCGACGGCGCCCTCGTGGCCGGGGTCCGCGCTGGCGGCGAGACGTTCCCGTGCGGCGCGGCCGAATTGGTAGTCGACGAGCGAGATCATCGGGCATGCTCCCCAGGGGTCAGAGGTGTGCGGTGAGATTGCGAAGGATGTCAGCGGCCGGCCCGGCTTTCGCGTGGGGATAACCGGTGCCTGCCCACAGGTGCAAGCGTTCCGGGTCGCCGGCCGCCGCGGCGGCCTTCCGGAACGGGGTGGTCAGGTGGTGCAGTGCCGGATACCCCGACGGCGCCGTCGCCGTGAACCGGTCGGTGAACGTGTTCCGCAAACCCCGCGCGGGACGGCCGGAGAACGCGCGGGTCAGCACGGTCCGCCCGGGGGCGGCGTGTTCGAGCGCGGCGCGGTGCGTGGCGGACGCACCGCTTTCGTCCGAGCGGAGCAGAACGGTGCCGACCATCGCCGCGACCGCACCAGCCCGCAGAACATCCGCGACGTCACCGCTCTGCGCGATGCCGCCCGCGGCGACGATGGGCAGGCTCGTCACGGCCGCCACCTCGCGCACGAGGTCCGTCAACGGCTTCTCCTCCGGCAACCGATCCGGGCTCAGGGTCCCGGAATGCGCGCCCGCGGCCGCGCCCTGCACCACCAGGAGGTCCACACCGGCGGCGACGGCCGCTTCGGCCTCGGCCGCCGTGGTGACCGTCTGCCCGACGACCGTTTGAGCGGCCCGCAGTGCACGAACCACGGCACGGTCCGGGATGCCGAACGTGAACGTAGCCAGCGGCACGGGATCCGCCAGCAACAAGTCGACCTTGTCGCGCCAGCCGTCGTCGTCCTCGGTGATCGGGATGCCGGAGAGGTCGACCCCGAGCCGGTCCGCTTCGGACTGGATCGCCGCGCGGTAGCGCTCGTACTCGACCCGGTCGACCGGCACGGGGTTCGGCGCGAACAGATTCACGCCGAACGGCACGCCAGCGGCCCGCACCTCGCCGATCTGCGCGGCCAGCGCCTCCGCGGATTTGTAGCCGCCCGCGAGCAGCCCCGCACCGCCCGCGGCAGCGGCCGCGATCACGAGCCGCGGGGTGGTCGGGCCGCCCGC
>NZ_JACJHR010000059.1 GCF_014174495.1 Amycolatopsis echigonensis | reverse complement strand
CTCCCGGAGAGGTCCGCCAGGACCCCCGGTTGGTGTGACACCTACGGGGCTTTCCGGACGCGCGCGGCCCGATTCGAAAGAGGGGAACGGCGGGGAGACCAGGTTCCCCGGTCTCCCCGCCGTTTCCGGTGCCGCCCGGAAGAGGAACGGGTAATCCGCGTCGAATAGCGCTCAGCGAAGGTGATCCCGTTCCGATTGCCGTATTTCCCTACGGAATCCGCCGCCGACTGCACCCTTCAGACGCGTCGCCCGCCTCAGGCGGTGGCGACTCGCACCGAGTCCGGCATCTCCAGTTCCCGCAGCAGTTCCTCCTGCCGCCGCCGGTAGGCCGCCACGTTGGCCAGCTTGATGTCCTCGTACCCGCGCACCGAGTCCGGCAGCGAGGCCAGTTCGACCAGCCGGGCGTCGCCCCGGTCGGCCACCTCGAGCGCGCGCGTCAGCGCCTGCCGGTACTCCCCGATCAGCGCCCGCTCGACCCGCCGGACCTCCGCGCGGCCGAACGGGTCCAGCCGCGTGCCGCGGAGTTTGCGCATGGCCCGCAAGGCCGCGAGCGCGGGCCGGAAGCCGCGTCCGCCGAGGCTGATCTTGCGGTTCATGCCCAGCGCGCGCAGCACCGGCGGGTGCAGCCGGTGCGCGAACCGCGTGCCGACGCCGAACTGGGCTTCGATTTCCGCGGTCAGCTGCGGGTCCAGCGACAGCCGCGCCACCTCGTACTCGTCCTTGTAGGCCATGAGCTTGTAGAGGTTCCGCGCGACCGCCTCGGTCACCGAAGCGCTGGCCCGGATGCGGACCCGTTCGACGAACTCCGCGTACTCCCGGGCGTAGCGTTCGTCCTGGTAGGCGATGAGGTCCGGGACGCGCAGGTCGAGCAGCCGGGCGAGTTCGCCCTCCGCTCGCACCAGCGCACGCACGCGGCGGACCGCTTCCGCGTCGACCGCGGCCGGAGCCGACGCCTCCGCCGACGGGGAAAGTTCCGCGTTGAGCGCGTCCGGGTCCGCGACCAGCTGCCTGCCGCGCCGGAACGCCTGCAGGTTCGTCTCCACCGCGGTCCCGTTGATCTTGATGGCCTGTTCCAGACTTTCCGCGGTGACGGCCAGCGACCCGGTCTGGTAGGCCGCGCCGAGTTGGAGGATGTTGGCGAACTGGTCGTCGCCGAAGATCTGCTCGGCGAGGCCGCGGGCGTCGAGGTAGTGCCCGGTGGCGGTCGCGTCGCCGAGCGCGCCGCGGATGCTGGACTGGTCCGGATAGGAAACTTCCTTGTCCACCACCATCCGGCCGGTCGGAACCTCCGAAGTGGACACTACGGCGACCGTGCGCTCGGCATCGGCCACGCCGAGGTACGCCGGGTCGGCGGCGACCAGCGCGTCGCACGCGAGGTAGAGGTCGCACTCCCCGTTGGCGAGCTTCGGGGCCTGCTCGACCGCGCCGGTGGAGATCTTCACGTCCGAGACGACCGCGCCGCCCTTCTGCGCGAGGCCGGTCTGGTCGAGCGTGCGCACCTGCTTGCCGTCGAGAACCCCGGCGACACCGAGGATCTGCGCGACAGTGACCACGCCGGTGCCGCCGATGCCGGTGATCCGCACGGCGACGTCCGAGCGGGCTTTCGCCGGTTCCGGAAGGATGTCCGCGCTGATCGGCGCGAGATGCCGCCGTTTGACCTCACCGGTCGGGACGACGGTCAGGAACGACGGGCAGTCGCCGTCGAGGCACGAGTAGTCGACGTTGCAGGACGCCTGGTGGATCTGGGTTTTACGGCCGAACTCCGTCTCGACCGGTTGCACCGAAAGGCAATTCGACTTCACGCCGCAGTCGCCGCAGCCTTCGCAGACGCGTTCGTTGATGAACACCTTGCGCGCAGGCGTTTCCTGCTTCCCGCGACGGCGCTTGCGCCGCTTCTCCGCCGCGCACTCCTGCTCGTGAATCAACACCGTGACACCGCGGTGCTTCGCGAGTTCTTCTTGTGTGCGAAGAAGTTCTGACCGGTCACGCACCTCGACCCCGCGCGGCAGCTTGCGCTTCCGCAGCCGACGCGGAGCGTCCGATGTGATGACGACCTTCGCCGCGCCCTCGGTCAACAGCAGTGCGGCGACCTTCTCCACGGACAGCCCGCCGACAGCGTCCTGACCACCGGTCATCGCGACCGCGGAGTTGTAGAGCAGCTTGTAGGTGATGTCGACGCCCGCCGCCACCGCCGCGCGCACGGCGAGACTGCCGGAGTGCATGAACGTGCCGTCGCCGATGTTCTGCATCAGATGCGGCGTCTCGACGAACGGCGCCATGCCGATCCACTGCGCGCCCTCGCCGCCCATCTGGGTCAGCCCGACGACCTCGCCGACCTGCGCCGGCTCCATGAACAGAGCCATGGTGTGGCAGCCGATTCCGGCGCCGACGAGCGTGCCGTCCGGAACCTTGGTGGACGAGTTGTGCGGGCAACCGGAGCAGAAGTACGGCGTACGGGCCAGCAGCGGCACGGAAATACGCTCGCGGCGACGCCGTTGTTTCCACGCCGCAACGGGTTCCGCGTCGGGAAGACGCTTGGCCAGACCGCTCGCGATGCGGTCCGGGTCCAGCTCGCCGAGTTCGGTGAACAGCACCTGGCCGTGCTGATCGGACTTGCCGTACACGCGCGGCGCGCCGGTGCGGCCGTAGAGGATCTCCTTGATCGCCGGTTCGACCAGCGCGCGCTTTTCCTCGATCACCAGGATTTCGTCCAGGCCCTCGGCGAATTCCTTGATGATGCCGGGTTCGACGGGGTACACGACGCCGAGCTTCAGCAGCCGGATGCCGTAGCGGGACAGCTCGGCTTCGTCGAGGCCGAGCATCCGCAACGCCTGCCGAAGGTCCAAATAGGACTTCCCGGCGGTGACGATGCCGATCCGGTCTCCCGGTCCGGACCGGACGATCCGGTTGATTCCGCTGGCCCGCACGTAGTCCATCGCGAGCGGCAGCCGGACGCGGTGCAGGCTGTGCTCGAGCGTGATCAGCTCCGGCCCGAGCAGCCGGCTGTTCGGCTGGTGCTTGTACGCGCCCTCGGGCATTTCCGGCGCGGTCCATTCCGAATCGACCACCGCGGTGCCGCCGGAGTCGGCGACGTTCGCGACGATCTTCATCGACGACCACAGCCCGCTCGCGCGGGAAAGTTCGACGGCGTGCCTGCCGTGCTCCAGCACGTCCTGCGAATCGGCCGGGAAGAACACCGGCATCGCGAGGTCGGCGAGCGCGTGCTCGGACGCACACGGGATGGTCGAGGATTTCGCGTTCGGGTCGTCGCCGACCAGCGCGACCGCGCCCCCGCGCGGATCGGTGCCGGCGAGGTTCGCGTGCCGCAGCGCGTCGGTGGCCCGGTCCAGGCCCGGGGCTTTGCCGTACCACATGCCGACCACGCCGTCGGGTCGCATCGTGCCCGCCCGGGCGGCGAGCTGGCTGCCCATGACCGCGGTCGCGCCGAGTTCCTCGTTGACGCCCGGCTTGTGCACGATGGCGTGCTCGGCGAGCAAAGCCGACCGCCGCGCCAGCTCCAGGTCGAACCCGCCGAGCGGCGAACCCTGGTACCCCGACACGAAGGCGGCCGAATCCGCGCCGTTCCGCCGGTCCAGCCGGATCCGGTCGAGCAGGACGCGCACCAGCGCCTGCACCCCGGTCAAGTAGACGGTGCCCGCTTCGCGCACGTACCGGTCTTCCAACGTGAAGGCGTTCATCCGCACTTCCCTTCCGCACGCCATCAGCCGGCGGGCACCCGCCGTTGGGACGTGAGCCACCTCACCCGACGCCTGGATCCGGCGCAACGTGCCCGGCCACTGTAGTGGCAAGGACGCAAAGGATGACGCGCGAGAGGGCGGATCGGGCAGATCTGTTGCGTACGATGCCGCTCATGGCCGAAGAACTGCTGGACGCGACCGACCACGAGATCATCGCGTTGCTCCGCGAGGACGCCCGGCGCACGTTCTCGGACATCGCCGCGCGCGTGTCGCTCTCGACCGCGGCGGTGAAGCGGCGCGTCGACCGGCTCCGGGACAAGGGCGTGATCACCGGCTTCACCGTGCAGGTCAACCACGCGAAGCTGGGCTGGGGCATCGAGGCGTTCGCGCAGCTGAGGTTCTTCGGCAGCACGAACGTCGCCGAGATCGTCGAGACCACCACGCGGATCCCGGAGGCGCAGGCGGTGTTCACCATCGCCGGCGACCCGGACGCGGTGGTGTGGCTGCGCAGCCGCGACATGGCGCATCTGCAGAGCACGATCGACGAGCTGCGGCGCAGCCACCGGATCACGAGCACGCGCACCCTGATCGTGCTCGACTCGTGGGTGCGCGGCGAGGACCGGCCGGAGTAACCCCGGCCCTAGCGCCTCACTGACCGCTAGTCCCCGCTGTCTCTCGCGGAGCGTTAGCGCTTGCCGATCGGCCCGATCGGCAGCAGCGTGCGGCCCGCGGTGGCGTTGGTGACGACCGCGAACGAGCCGTACCAGGCGACCACCGCGGTGGCCAGTCCGAGCCAGCCGCCGATCTTGCCCGCGCCTTCCGCGCCGCCCAGTTCGCCGATGGTGAGGAAAAGGAAGGTCAGGAACAACAGGACGAAAACCCCGATGAGGACGGCATTCGTGCGCAGCGACGCGATCATCATGTAGCCGGTGAAAATAGTGAACACCAACAGGAACATCCCGGTCGCGGTCGCCGCGTTGGCGGGCGGGATTTTCGCCGCGAACTGCCAGACGTAGAAGGCGAAAGCCAGCCAGAACGCGCCGAAGGTGCCGAACGCGGTCGCACCGAAGGTGTTGTTCTTGCGGAATTCCCACATCCCGGCGAGCAACTGGGCCAGTCCGCCGTAGAACAACGCCAGCGGCAGGACGACCGGTTCGACGGCCTTGGGAATCAGTCCGGCGTTGACCGCGCTCAGCACGAAGGTGGTGGCGGCGAAGCCGGCCAGGCCGAGCGGACCGGGATCGGCGATCCCCTCGGCGGCGGTTGAGGTCGGGCGAGCAACTGCCTCACTCATCGGATCCTCGATTCTGCTTTGCGGCAGGATCTTCACATCTGACACCTGGCGCAACAGACTTGTCCACTGTCCATAACGTCCCTCTTTCGAGTGGCAATCGGCGAATGCCACTCGGCGAATCGGTATCTGCGGTTTATTCCGGACTTACCACCCCGGAGCGCGCATTCTTCGGGAATTCGACAGTCCATTGTGGATCGCGCTGGACGGTCTCGCGGCGGGCCGCAGGTGCCGCTCGATGTCCGCGACCGAGTAGTGTCACCCGGTGACAGAAGCGTCCGCGGGAGGGGGAGGCATGCCTGCTGAACCGGTCGGCGAACCTGGCGAGGACCGGCCCCGGCCCCGGCGGGGCCGTCCTCGGGGCACCAGTGCGCGGCAACTGGAGGAGATCGCGCTGCGGCTGTTCACCGAGCAGGGGTTCCACGAGACGACAGTGGACCAGATCGCGGCCGCGGCCGGAGTCAGCCGGCGGACGTTCTTCCGGTACTACGACGCGAAGTCGGACGTGCTGTGGAACGAGTTCGACTCCGAGGTGGACACGATCCGGGAGCTGCTCGCCGAGGTGCCGGACGATATTCCGGTCATGGAAGCGGTCCGGCGGGCGGTGCTGGCTGCCAATCATTACCGGGCCGAGGACGTTCCGGAGTTGCGGATGCGGATGAATCTGCTCAGCACGGTGGCGGAGTTGGCGGCTAGTGCGACGCGGCATTACGACGCTTGGGAACGGGCTGTGATCAGTTTCGTGGCTCGGCGGACTGGGCAGGTCGAGGATTCGTTGTATCCGCTCGCGGTGGGGCGGGCGGTGCTGGCCACGTGCCGGGCGGCTTATGAGCGGTGGTCGGCTCGGGCGGATGCCGATTTGACGGTGTATTTGGATGCCGGGTTGCGGGCTTTGGCGGCTGGGTTCGCTGATGAGGTGCTTGTTGGGGAGCCTGAGGGGGGTTGAGGGGCTGCTCGTCGCCTGGCGGCGACATTGCGCCGGGTCGTGCGGTGGGGCGCCCCGAAGCTGAATTGTGCTGACGGTCTGAGGGTGGTTGTCAAGGCGGGAAAGATGCCTTGACAACCACCCTCAGACCGCAGGAAGGCTTCGTATCGGGGTGCGGGGGTGGTGTGGGTGCACCGATGGTTGGGTGCGTCGGTCGCGGGTTGGGGAAGTGCGCGGGGCTTGGGAGCGTGGTCTCGTTGGGTTCGCGGGTGCTGGTTGAGGGCTCGTTAGCGGCCCCGGTGTGGCGTTGGGTGCATTGGACGCAACGAATGCCACATCGGGTGCGGCGTGGTAGGCCGGGTGGTGGGTAGTCCGTGAAGGGCTCCTTGAGGGAATCCATGTCCGTGAACGGGCCCCTCACGTACGGCAGCGGTCTCTCAGGGGTCCCCTCACGGACGGTCCAGCAGTGTGGCCAGGGCGGCGGGGGCGGCTGCGGCACCGCTGAGCGGATGCCATCGGGCGCCGGATTCGCGGGCGAAGCGTTCGGCTTCCTCGCAGTCCTCCGCGGGGGCCAGGATCAACAGCTCTTCGCACGCGCGGGCGGCGGGCAGCGGGTCTTCATCGTCGGTGGCCCGGCAGTCTGACAACAGGAGAACCGTTTTCCGGGCCGCGCGCGAGGGGGCCAGTTGCTCGTTCGCCTTGCGCAAGGCCGCCGACAATGCCGTGACTCCGTGTCCTCGCAGCGACAGTACCGATTCCACGACCGCAGCTTGAGAGCGGGAAGACCGCAGCGGGCGGATGACCTCCGCTGTCCGGGCGAACGACACCACTGCGTGCTCGACCGGTGCTCGCCACGAGCAGGCCGCGGCGGTGAGCGCGGCTGCGGCCAAGCGTGCGCCGGTCATGGAACCGCTCGTGTCAATTACCAGGCACAGAGCCAATTCTGGCCGTGCCCACCGGCGTGCCACGAGGTCGTCCAGTGCGGGGACCCCACCGACTGCTGCCGCGTCTACCAGTGCGGGCAGCGATCTGTCCAGGTCGAGTTCGCCGCCTCGGTCGGCTCGGTCTCGGCGCAGCTTTCCTACGCCTCGGCCCCGCGCTACTCCGCGTCGTGCGACGTCGATCATCAAGCGGCGGGCCAATTGTCGCGCCGCCGCGCGCAAGGATTCGTCGGTGGCTTTGCTCATCTCGACCAGCAGAGCCATGGCCTCGTCCGCGTCCTCGCGGAACACCGCGCTGAACGCTTCCTCGTCCAAGGTGCCGACCTCGGGCGAGATTTCCGCGAAACGGCCGTTGCGGGACAGTTCGGAGCGCGGCGTGGTGCTGCTGCGCGCCGAACCTGGACGGGGTGGTCGTTGTTGTTGCTGGGGGCCCGCCGGCGGCGGGCTCAGGCTTCCCCCGGCGGGTCACCGCTTTCCGAATCCTGCGGCGGAGATTCCGTTCCGAAGACTGCCACATACAGTTCGTCGATCACTGATTCCGCGGTGCGGCCGCTAGATTCGTGCAGGCCGATGCGGCCGGACAAGGCGGCCATCGCGGCGTCGTGGCCGATCCGCCAGTCTGTTGCCGAGCCGCCGCGGATGCGGGCCAGCGAAACTGCCAGTCGCACCACGTCGATCGCGCCGCGTACTGACGAACCCACCCGGACGTCGGCATGTTCGCGCGTGCGGCGTACCAGATCCACGACTTGGTCACGCCATTCGGCAGGTACCGACGGGCCGCGCCGGGCGACGATGTCGCTCTCCTCGGCTTGGCTTTGGTAGCCCATCACGATCCGGCAGACCCGGTCGTAAATCGCCGACGAGATCCGTGCGGTGCCGACGGCGTCGAACGGATTCATCGCGGCTACCAGGCGAAACCCGTCGGCCGCCCGTACCCGGCCCAGGCGTGGGACGTGCAGTTCGGCTTCGGACATGACGGTGATCAGGACGTTGAGCGTCTCCTCCGGGATCCGGTTGACCTCCTCGACGTACAGCAGGCCGCCGGTGCGCAGTGCCTCGATCAGCGGACCGTCCACAAAGGTCTCCGGCACGTAGCCTTCCGCCAGTACCCGCGAAGGATCGAACTGTCCGACCAGCCGGGCGGGCGTCAGTTCGGCGTTGCCTTCCACGAACACGAACGGCGAGCCGCCAGCCTCCGCGACGGCGCGCAAGAGCGTGGTTTTGCCGGTGCCCGGCGGGCCTTCGAGCACGACGTGCGCACCGCAGTCGAGACCGGCCAGCAGCAGTTCGATCTCGCGGCGGCGGCCGACCACGTCCGCGGCCAGGAGGGGAACCGCGGACTGCGGACCGGAAACCGGCCCGCAGTCCGCCGACAAAGCCGTCACGGCGCGTCGTGGACCAGCACGCCGCGCACGTTCCGGCCCTCCAGCAGATCGTCGTACCCCTGGTTGACCTCTTCCAGGCGGTACGTGCGGGTGATGATCTCGTCCAGCTTCAGGTCCCCGCTCTGGTACAGCCCGAGGATCTTCGGGATGTCCGTGGTCGGGTTGCAGTCGCCGAACAGGCTGCCCTTCACCGTCTTCTTGAACAGCGTCAGGATCGAACCGGGGAGGTTGACGTTGTTGACCGACAGCTTGTTCAGCCCGGTCAGCACGATCGTGCCGCCCTTGCCGGTGGCGTTGAACGCGCCGGTCACGATCTCCTCGGTGACGATGCCCGCGGTGACGATCGTCTTGTCCGCGCCGTTGCCGTTGGTGAACGACTGCGCCAGCTCGGCCGCCTCCTCCGGCGTCGCGACCGCGTGCGTCGCGCCGAGTTCCATCGCCTTTTCCCGCTTGTTCTCCAGCGGGTCCAGCGCGATCACGTTCTTCGCGCCGGCGTAGCGCGCGCCCTGCACCGCGTTGATGCCGATGCCGCCGACACCGGACACGATGACCGTCTCGCCCGGCCGGACGTTCGCCGCGTTGACCGCCGAACCCCATCCGGTCGGGACGCCGCAGCCGACGAGCACCGCCTTGTCGAGCGGAAGGTCGTCGTCGACCTTCACGACCGAGTTCTGGTGGATGGTCGAGTACTGGCTGAACGTGCCGAGCATGCACATCGCGCCGTATTCCTTGACCGGGCCGGGGCCGCTGAACGGGAACCGCTCGCCCGGCAGGTAGCCCTCGAGGATCGTGGCGCCCATGTCGCAGATCGCCTGCTGCCCGGTGGCGCACCAGCGGCACACGCCGCAGTTCGGGATGAACGAGCACACCACGTGGTCGCCCGGCTTGACCCGGGTGACGCCGGGGCCGACGTCCTCGATGATGCCCGCGCCCTCGTGGCCGAGCACCATCGGCAGCCGGGCCTCCAGGTCGCCGTGCGCGATGTGCACGTCCGAATGGCACAGCCCGGCGTGGGTGTACCGGATCAGCACCTCGCCCTCGCCGGGGCCTTCGAGGTCGAGCTCGACCACCTCGATCGGCTTGCCCACCTCGTAGACGACCGCTGCTTTCGTCTTCATCGGGAACTCCTTTGTTCGAGCGGGCGGATCACAGCGCGATGTTCACGGACTTGGTCTGCGTGTAGAGGTCGAGCGCGGCCGCGCCCAGTTCCCGGCCCCAGCCGGACTGTTTGTAGCCGCCGAACGGCATCGCCGTGTCGAAGCCGTTGTACTGGTTGACCCACACCGAGCCTGCCTTCAGTTCCTTCGCAGTACGGTGCGCCTTCGCGACGTCGCGTGTCCAGACCCCGGCGGCCAGTCCGTACTCGCTGTTGTTGGCCGCGGCCGCCACGCCGGCTTCGGCGTTGAACGGCATGGCCGCCACCACGGGGCCGAAGATTTCTTCCCGGACGATGCTGAATTCCGGTTTTACGTCAACGAAAACGGTCGGCTCGATGAAGTATCCGGTGTCGCCCCAGCGTTTTCCGCCGGTGAGCGCGCGGGCGCCGTCGGCGAGACCTTCGCCGAGATAGCGCGAAACGCGGTCGAACTGCTCTTGGGAAACCATCGGGCCCAGCTGGGTTTCCGGGTCGAGGCCCGGCCCGATCTTCACCTGGCTCGCCGCCTCCGCGACCGCCTGGGTGAACTCCTCGAAGATCGTGTCCTCCACGTACAGCCGCGTTCCGGCGACGCAGCACTGGCCGTGGTTGAACATCCACGCGTTGACCGAACCGGGCACCGCGAGGTCGAGATCGGCGTCGGCGAACACCACGTTCGGGCTCTTCCCGCCCAGCTCCAGGGAAACCTTCTTCAGGTTTCCGCTCGCCGCCTGGACGATCTTCTTGCCCACCTCGGTCGAGCCGGTGAACGCGACCTTGTCCACGCCGTCGTGCGCGGCCAGCGCGGCTCCGGCGTCGCCGAAACCGGTGACGATGTTGACCACGCCGGGCGGGAAGCCGGCTTCCTCGAACAGCTTGCCGAGCAGCAACGCGGTCAGCGGCGTCTGTTCGGCAGGCTTGAGCACCACGGTGTTGCCCGCGGCTAGCGCCGGCGCGATCTTCCACGCGGCCATCAGCAGCGGGAAGTTCCACGGGATGATCTGCCCGCACACGCCGACCGGCTCGCGCAGCGTGTAGGCGTGGAACTGCGCGTCCGGCGCGAACGGCATCGACACGTTCACCGTGCTGCCTTCGATCTTGGTCGCCCAGCCCGCGTAGTACCGGAAGACGTCGGCGGCCCAGCCGGTGTCCACGGCGGTCGCGATCGCCGCGGACTTGCCGTTGTCGAGCGCTTCCAGCTGGCCGAAGATCTCCGCCCGCTCGGACAGCAGATCGCCGATGCGCCAGATCAGCCGTTCGCGCTCGTTCGGCTTCATCGCGGCCCACGGGCCCTCGTCGAACGCCTTGCGCGCGGCGGCGACGGCGCGGTTGACGTCCTCGGCCTCGCCGTGCGCGACCTCGGCGATCTTCTCCCCGGTGGCCGGGTCGTAGGTCGGGAACGTGCGGCCCGACGCGGCCGGGACCCAGCGCCCGCCGATCAGCAGCTCCAGCGGGCCGGACACGAACTCCCGGACCTGGGTGTGCAGGGGGAATTCCACCGTTGCGGTCACCTGGCGCCTCCTCACTTCGTTGTGACGGAGGTCATCGTCACCCGGCGGGCCGGGGGCGAAGTGTTACAGAAGTGGACAGTCGTCGGTCACGCCCAGCGCCTGCATGCGGCGATAGAGCGTGGTGCGGCTGATCCCGAGTTCGCGGGCCGCGCGCAGCTTGTTGCCTTCGCTGGCGCGCAGCGCCGTGACGATCGCGTTCCGTTCGGCGAGTTCGCGCCCGCCGAGCTGCCTCGTGCGCGAACTGCCGCGGTACGCGGGCGGCAGCTGCGCGAGGTCGATCACCCCCGTGTAGGGAAGGCGGGACACTTCCCGCATCACCGCGCGCAGCTCGTGCAGGTTGCCCGGCCACGGATGCGTGCGCAGCGCGGCCAGCGCGGTGCCGGTGAAGTGCGGTTTCCGGTCCGGATATTCGTCGCGGAGCATCGCCACGGCGATCGCGGGCAGGTCGTCGAGGCGCTCGCGCAGCGGAGCGAGGGTGACGGTTTCCGCGCATCTCGCGGCGATCGCCGCGACGGCTGGCGACATCGCGTCCGACGGGACCGAAGTGAGCAGCAACCGGGCCGATCCGGGGTTGTCGAGTGCCTCGCCGACCAACGGGAGCAGGCTCTCCGGAAGAAGGTGAACGTCGTCCAGGACGACGGCGGTGCGCGGCTGGGCGACGAGGTCGGCGAACCTCGTTGCCCAGGCTCGCGGTTCCTCGCGCAGCGCGGCGGCGGCGTGCAGGACGACCGGATCGTCCACCCCGGCTCGCGCGCGGGCTTGAGCGGTCCGGCCAGTTCCCGATTCGCCGGTGACCAGGACCGAGCGTGCTGGTTTTGTCGCGGCGGGGGCCGGTTTTCGGCTGCTGCTCGGGCTCTTCGCGATACGGAAGACGGCACCGTCCGTCGAACCCTCAACGCGTTCGGCTACGACCGAAAGGCTGATTCCGTCACCCACATCGAGGCGAGTGTCGAATACTCCGCGTTCCGGCACTTGCGGCAACAACGTGCGCAGCAGGGTCGGATCGGCGGGGCGAAGCTGTTCGATGCAGGCTTCGTTGGCGAACACCAGATCGCCGCCGAGCACCGCGACCGGCACACTGCGGTGGTGCGTGGCCTGCTGGAACGCGAGGAACAGCCGTCGTTCGCAGGCGCGGGCACTCTCCAGCACGAGCTGTTCGATGTCGCCGACGACGCGTTTCACCAGCGGCCCGAAAAGCGGGTTGCTGCTGTCGCTTTCGCCGGTGATGTCGAGGACGCCCTCGATCCGCCCGGTGAGCGGATGCCGGATCGGATGGCCGTAGCAGCTGAACCGCTTCAACGCGTCGACGTAGTGCTCCTGTCCGTGGATTTCCACCGCCTGGCGCGATTCGTGCGGCGTGCCCAGCGCGTTCGTGCCGACCCGGCCCTCGCTCAGCTGCGAACCGTGCAGCACGCCGAGCTCCTCCAGCCGGTGCTGCAAGCCGCGGTCGCCGAACCAGCGGAAGACGAGACGGCAGTCGCGGTCGGCGAGCAGGATGGAGAAGCGGGTGCCGGTCAGCTGCTCGACGAGCTGGTCCAGCACCGGGCGGGCGGCGGTCATCAGCCTGCTGCGCGGATCGACCTCGGCGATCGAAATCGCGGCCCGGTCCAGCTCCGGCTCCACGCCGAACAGCCGGGACCGGCGCCACGAATCGGCGATCGGCGGCCGCAGGACGGCGGAGCCCTGCGACGGTATCCCTCCGAGCGACACTGCTCCTCCCGACTACCGGACGGCGACGTAGCGGTTCGTGTGACAGTACCTTCGCGGATCAACAAGTTCCAGACGTGCGTCTTCCCTCGTCCCGGCCTGTCCTTTGTGGACAATGGTAGGATCGGGTGAGTGCCGCGCCGTTCGATCATGTTTTTCGTCCTGCTGTTCGGCTGGGCCGAATGGGAACACTGGCGGTCCTCGCGCCGCGCGATGGGCGGCCGCCCGGGGACGTCGGGCACCGGCGAGGCAGTGGTCGTGCTCGGCTACCGCAACCGCGGGTCGCGGGCCAATTTCGTGAACCGCTGGCGAGTGCGGGCGGCAGTACGTTCCCAGGCGCCGGGGCCGTCGAGGCTGGTGCTGTGCGGCGGAGCCGTCGGCGGCCCGGAGACGGAGGCCGAGCTGATGGCACGGTACGCGCGGGAGCACGGCTATCAGGGTCCGTTGACGCTGGAGACCGAGAGCCGGTCGACGTGGGAGAACGTGCTCGGCGCGGTGCCGCTGATCGAGGACGCGGACCGGATCAAGATCGTCTCGAATCCGCTGCACGCGGAGAAAGCACGCCACTACCTGCGGCGGCACCGGCCGGACCTGGCGGAACGGCTGGTGCCCGCGAACGAGTACCGGTTCGGGGAATGGCTGGCGACGAAGCCGGTGCTGACGGTGCTGGGGAAACGCAATCTGCGGCGGTTGCGAAGGTGAGCAGGGGCTCGCGGTGCGGCTGGCATCGCGGGCAAGGCCGAGCCGGGACGCTTCGCTGCGCACTGGCACGGGCCTGCGAGCCAGCCCTGCCGCACCAAAGCCGACCCCACCCCGCCGAAGGGCGCGCGTTCAGGGCTCGTGAGCGGCAACCCCGGCTCTCGCCGCTCACGAGCCCCCGGGCAGGTGCGCGTCGATCTTGGCCACCATCGCCTCCAGTTTGTCCCGCTCGTCCCGGTCAAGCGGAGCGAAGACCATCTCGTCAGCCTCGGCCAGCACCGCGTCAAGCCCGGCGACCAGATCGAGCCCGGCTTCCGTGGCGTAAACGCGCTTGCGCCCGCCCTCCGTGCGGCGCTCGACCAGCCCGCGGCGTTCGAGCCCCTTCAGCAGCAGGGAAACGTTCGCGGGCGTCGTGTGGCTCATCTCGGCGACGTCTCGCTGGATGGCGCCAGGCTGCCGCTCCAGGTAGCCGAGCACCATGGCCTGTTCGAAGGTCAGGCCGCGGGTGCGGCTCCATTCCTCGATCCGCTTGCGCCGCACCCAGCGAATCGACCGGAAAAGGTCGCCGGACTTCGGTCGCGGCTTGTTTTCCCGACTAGGAGTTAAGTCTTTAACTCCTGCAGGCGACTGGACGAGCGGCAGGAAAAGCTCGTCGACGATCGACCGGATCCGCGCGGGCCGGAGCGGGGCGAGGTCCAGCAGCAGGTCGTGCCGCATCAACTGGAACGGCATTTCGAGCACCGTGCCGGAAAGGCGCGTCAGGTCGATCTCGCCGCGGGCGTGGGCGCGCGCGTAGATGTCTCGCGGGAGCAGCCGGTCGCCGATGATCCTGTCCCGGATCTGACCAGGAGTGGCACCGGTATGCGCCGACAGTCCGGAGATAGCGGCGGCGGCCGCGATGGCGAAGAATCCGGCCAGGGATTCGCTCGCCGCGGTCAGGTACGCGAGCAGATCGCCGCGCAAACTCCCGGTGTCGGGCATCGCGATCGGATGGTCGTCGCGGTGCCGCCGCATCGCCGCCAGCACGAGCTCGTCCTTGTTGGCCCACCGCCGATAGAGCACGGCCTCGCTCGTCCGGGCGCGGACGGCGACCGATTCCATGGTCAGCCGTGCGTACCCGGCTTCGACCAGTTCGTCCCACCCGGCGGCCAGCAACGCGGATTCCAGCTGCTCGCCACGGCGGCGGCGCACGGTTTCAGGGGCCACTCCGCCCACGATAGAAAGTTTTGCCTTTCTTAGCAAGTTTCCCTACTCTGGCGGACAGGAGTTGTTCGGAGCCAGGGGGTTGACAATGCCGAGCACAAATCTGTCCACGCCGGATTTGCCGGTCCTGATCGTCGGCGCGGGCCCGACCGGGCTGACGCTGGCCTGCGAACTCGCTCGGCGCGGCGTCGGGTTCCGGCTGGTCGAAGCGGCCCCAGGCCCGCGCCCGGGCTCGCGCGGCAAGGGCCTGCAGCCGCGCAGCCTCGAAGTGTTCGACGACCTCGGCGTCATCGACCGCATTCTCGCCAACGGCCGGTCGGCGATGCCGATCCTGCTGATCGACCCCGACGGCCGGACGAGCGGCGGCCCGACCTACGAGGAGCGTCCCGATGTTCCTTACCCGGCATCGGTTATCACCCCGCAATGGCGCGTCGAAGAAACCCTCGGCCTGCGACTGGCCGAACTCGGCGGCACGGTCGAATTCGGTGCCGCGCTCGAGAGTTTCGACCAATCCGCCGACGCCGTGACGGCGGTACTGCGCACCGGCGACCAGACCGAAACCGTCCGCGCACAGTGGCTGGTCGGCTGCGACGGCGGCCGCGGCGTCGTCCGCAAACAAGCCGGGATCGCGTTCGAAGGCGAGACGGACGAGCGGATCCGGATGATCGTCGCCGACGTGGCCGTCGACGGTCTCGACCGCGGCGCCTGGCACATGTGGCGCTGCCAGGAGGGTTTCGTCAGCCTCTGCCCGCTGCCGTCCACCGGGCTGTTCCAGTACCAAGCGCCCATCGGCGGCGAAACCGGCCTCGATCTCGCCACCCTGCAAACGATCTTCGACCGGCGAAGCGGCCGCACCGACATCCGCCTGCACGATCCGGAATGGACGTCGGTGTGGCGCTCCAACACCCGTTTGGCCGAGCGATACCGCGTGGGCCGCGTGTTCCTCGCCGGCGACGCGGCACACGTGCACTCCCCCGCGGGCGGCCAGGGCGTGAACACCGGCATCCAAGACGCGCACAACCTGGGCTGGAAACTCGCCGCCGGAACACCGGAACTGCTGGACACCTACGAGTCCGAACGCCGCCCGATCGCCGCCGGCGTGCTGCGGCTGTCGGCCGCGCGGCTGGCCGAAGCCGCCGAGCAGAAGAGCATCCCCATCCGCAGCGACCGGGACACGACCCAGCTCAGCGTCAACTACCGCGGTTCCGTCCTGTCCCGCGACGACCGCGGCGAGTCCGCCCAGCTCCGAGCGGGCGACCGCGCCCCCGACGCCCCCGGCCTCACCACCACGACCGGCGAACGCCGCCTGTTCGACCTCACCCGCGGCGGACAGTTCACCCTGGTGAACTTCGGCCCCCGGTTCGACTCTTCCGTCCGCACCTTCCACGTCGTCGCCGAGCCTGCCGCCGACGACGAGATCGCCGACTCCTCCGGCCACCTGGCCCGCGCGTACTCCCCGGCCGACCGCACCCTGGTCCTGCTCCGCCCGGACGGCTATATCGGCCTGATCTCCGACGCGGGCGACCTCTCCGCCGTCAGGGAGTACCTGCTCTAGCCTCTTCCCATGTCCGCCCCCGACGAACTGGCCGTGACGCTGTACGGCGCGGTCAGCCTGATCGCCCGCAGGCTGCGCCAGAGCCAGGTCACGGCCGAACTGTCCCTGCCGGAACGGTCCGCGCTGTCCCGTCTGGACCGCGACGGCCCGGCCACCACCGCCGCGCTGGCGCGTGCCGAGCAGATCACCCCGCAGGCGATGAGCACGACCATCAGCGGCCTGTCCGCGCGCGGCTTCGTCATCCGCACCCCCGATCCCGCCGACGGACGGCAGATGATCGTGTCCCTGACCCCCGAAGGCAGCGAGGTCCTGCGGGCTCGCCGCGACGCCCGGATGCGTCAGTTCGCGGAGTCTCTCGGGTCGGGGTTCTCACCAGAGGAGCTGGCGGTGCTGAAGAAGGCGGCGCCGCTGCTGGAGCGGCTCGGGCAGACGTTCTGAACCGCCGTCCGTCCACTGTGGAATTCGGATGCGCGTTGCCCGGTTCCTGGTATCCTGGCTCGCGGACCGCAGACTTGATCAAGAGGATTTCCATCGTGGCAGGTGAAGACGACATCTCCGGGTGAGCCCGGGGCACGGGCCAGGACGGCACCGGCCCCTCGCTGATCCCTGCGCGGCCCGCTGCCGCGCGTGGAGGTTTCCCGTGCAGGTCAGGCGGCGTACGCCAGGAGACCCACGGACCGCGAGGCAACCGACCCCAGGCAGGCGCGAGCGCGCCGCCAACCAGGTCGGGCATGGGCTGGTCGCGGATGGCCCCACCTCAGTCGTCCACACCAACACCAGCAGAGGCACCCCTCTGCCGATTCACCGCGAGGCCTCACCATGTCCGATCTCCGCATCGTCCTGTCCGCGATCTCCTTCTCCTGGCCCGACGACACCGTCGTTTTCGACCAGCTCTCGGCCACCTTCCCGGTCGGCCGGACCGGGCTCGTCGCGCCCAACGGGGCCGGGAAGTCGACGCTCCTGAAGCTGATCGCCGGGCAGCTCAAACCGTCCGCAGGCAGTGTCACCGTCGACGGCGTGCTCGGATATCTCCCGCAGGACCTGCCGCTCACCGCGGATCGCACGGTCGCGGAGGTGCTCGGCATCGACGCGATTCTCAAGGCCATCACTGCCGTCGAGGGCGGCGACGCGGCCGAGGAGCACTTCACCGCCATCGGCGCGGACTGGGACATCGAGGACCGCACCCGGGCGCAACTGGACCGGCTCGGGCTCGGCGATCTCGCGCTCGACCGGCTGCTCGGCACGCTCAGCGGCGGCCAGGTCGTCTCGCTCGGCCTCGCCGCGCAGCTGCTGCGCGGCCCGGACGTCCTGCTGCTCGACGAGCCCACCAACAACCTCGACCACACCGCCCGCCAGCAGCTCTACGGGGTGCTTTCCGACTGGTCCGGCTGCCTGCTCGTGGTGAGCCACGACCGCGCGCTGCTCGATCGGATGGACCGGATCGCCGAACTGGGCGCGGACGAAATCCGGTTCTACGGCGGCAATTTCACCGAATACGACCAAGCGGTGCAAGCCGAACGGGAGGTCGCGGAGAAGAATATCCGCAACGCCGAACAAGAGGTCAAACGCGAGAAGCGCGAAATGCAGCAAGCCCGGGAACGCGCGGCGAAACGGGCCAGCAACGCGCAGCGCAATCTGTCCAGCGCTGGTCTGCCGAAGATCTTCGCGGGCACGATGAAGCGCAACGCACAGGAGTCCGCGGCGAAGGCGGACGGCACGCACGCGGCGCGGGTCAGTGCGGCGAAGGCCAAGCTTGACCAGGCGGAACGATCGTTGCGCGAGGATCAGAAGATCAGCCTGGAACTGCCGAAAACGGCGGTACCGGCTGGGCGGACGTTATTTGCCGGCAAGCATCTTCGGGTGCGCGGGCTGTTCGCGGGCGAGGGTGCGGATCTGTCGGTCCGGGGTCCGGAAAGGATCGCGCTCACCGGACCGAACGGGGTCGGGAAATCAACGTTGTTGCGGCTGATGCACGGCACTCTCACGCCGGACGCGGGCGAGATCAGCCGTGCGGACGGGCGGATCGCGTATCTGTCGCAGCGGCTCGATTTGCTGGACGCTGAACGCACGGTCGCGGAAAATCTCGCTGACGCCGCACCCGAAATGCTGCCCGCGGACCGGATGAATCTGCTGGCGCGCTTCCTGTTCCGCGGCACGCGGGCGCACCTGCCGGTCGGGGTGCTGTCCGGCGGCGAACGGCTGCGCGCGACGCTCGCGTGCGTCCTGTTCGCCGAGCCCGCACCGCAACTGCTGCTGCTCGACGAGCCGACGAACAACCTCGACCTGGTCAGCGCCGGCCAGCTGGAGAGCGCGCTGAACGCCTACCAGGGCGCGTTCGTGGTGGTCAGCCACGACGAGCGGTTCCTGGCCGAGATCGGCGTCGACCGCTGGCTGCGGCTGGACAACGGCCAGCTTCGCGAAACGGCCGGGATCACAGAATGACCGCCCTGCGCGCGCACGAGATCGTGCGGGTGCTCGGGGGACGGCGCGTGCTCGACGGAGTGTCGGTCACCGCCGCCCCCGGCCGCCGGATCGGGGTGATCGGCGAGAACGGCACCGGGAAATCGACCCTGTTGCGAGTGCTCGCGGGCGTGGACGCGCCGGATCGCGGCGAGGTCGAACGACCGCCGGATCTGGGTTTCCTGCACCAGGAAATGCCGTTCGACCCGGCCGAGACGGTCGCCGATGTCCTCGACCAGGCCCTCGCCGCGGCCCGCGAAGTGCTGACCCAACTCGACCGGGTCTCCGCCCTGCTCGCCGAAGCACCGGAAGATGCCGGATTGCTGGCCGAGTACGCCGAATTGCTCGACCAAGCGCAGCACCACGAGGCGTGGGACGCGGACCGGCGCGCGGAAATCGTGCTCGCCGGGCTGGGGCTCGCCGAGATCGAACGCGAGCGCACGCTCGGTTCCCTTTCCGGCGGTCAGCGCGGACGGCTCGCGCTCGCCGGGCTGCTGGTCCGACGTCCGTCGGCGGTGCTGCTCGACGAACCGACCAACCACCTCGACGCCGAAGCCGCCGCGTTTCTCGAAGCCCAGCTGCGCGAACTGCCCGGCGCGGCGGTGTTCGCCAGCCACGACCGGGCGTTCCTCGACGCGGTGTGCACCGACATTCTCGACCTCGACCCGGCCCCGGACGGTCCGGTGCGCCACGGCGGCAGCTACACCGAATACCTCAGCTGGAAACGCGCCGAACGCGAGCGCTGGGAGCGGCACTACGCCGAAGAGCAGGAAGAGCTGGAGGAACTGCGCGACGCGCTCGGCGTCACCACGCATCGGGTCGCGCCGGGCCGTCTCGCGCCGGACAACGAGAAAATGGGCCTCGGCCGCAGGTCCGGCCGGGTGCAGAACCAGATCTCCCGCCGGGTCCGGGCGACCGCGCGACGGCTGGACGAGCGGGAACGCACCCAGCTTCCCGCGCCACCGCCGCCGCTCCGGTTCCGCCCGCAGGCGCTGGCGGTCGAAAATCCGCGGGAAACCCTTGCCATGCTGGACAAGGTGCACCTGCCAGACCGGCTTTCCGTCGATCGTCTGGAGATCCGGCCGGACACCCGGCTGCTGGTCACCGGCCCGAACGGCGCGGGAAAGTCCACGCTCCTTCTCCTCCTGGCCGGTGCCCTCGACGCGAACGGCATCACCCGCAAACCCGGCATAAGCACCGGAATCCTCAGCCAGGACACCACTTTCGCCCGCCCGCAGCGCACCGCCCGCGGCGCCTACCTCGCCGCGCTGGGCCCCGAACGCGCCGCCGCGGTCCCGCTGAACTCGTTGGGGCTGCTGACCCGTCGCGAGGCTTCCCGCCCGGTCGGCGAACTGTCCGTCGGGCAACGCCGCCGCCTCGCGCTCGCGCTGCTCATCGCCGACCCGCCGCATCTGCTGCTGCTCGACGAACCGACCAACCACCTCTCCCCCACGCTGTGCGACGAACTCGAGGAGGCTCTCCGAACCAGCCCGGGCGCGATCGTCGCCGCCACGCACGACCGGCGGCTGCGCGAAAACTGGGCCGGGCACGTCCTCCGCATCGGCCCCGACCACCGCGCTGCGCCGTTAGAGTGATCCGCGCCGGGCGGATGTCCGGCGGGAGGCCCGGGCAACGACCACCCCGCGGACCGTCCGCCCGCGAAGGGAACGACCGATGATGCACGAAGTCCTGCGCCGCCACGTCGACTCCGGGTTCGTCCCGGGCGCGGTCGCCCTCGTCGCGCGCGGCGACGAAGTCCAGGTGACCGCGGTGGGAAATCTCGACGTCGAGGGCACCGCGCCGATGACCCGCGACACCATCTTCCGTCTCGCCTCGATCACCAAGCCGATCACCGCGGCGGCTGTGCTGATGCTGGTCGAGGACGGCCGCTTCGGCCTGGACACCCCCGTCGCCGAATGGCTGCCCGAACTGGCCGACCCGTTGGTGGTGCGGACGCCGGAAAGCCCGGTCGACGACGTCGTGCCCGCCAAACGGCAGATCACCGTCCGCGACCTGCTGACCTTCCGCGCCGGCTACGGCTTCCCGTCGGACTTCTCCCTCCCTCAGGTCCAAGAGCTGCGTACGGTGCAGACCGACGGCCGCGAGGTCCGGCTGCGCCCGGAACCGGACGAATGGCTCGCCCGGCTGGCCCGCCTCCCGCTGCTGCACCAGCCCGGCGAGGCGTGGCTGTACGACACCTGCGCCGATCTGCAGGGCATCCTGATCGCCCGCGCGTCCGGCCAGTCGCTGCCGGACTTCCTCGCCGAGCGGCTGTTCGAGCCGCTGGGCATGGTCGACGCCGCGTTCGAGGTCCCCGCCGCCAAACGGCACCGGTTCGCCAGCTACTACCGCGGCGGCGAGAACGGCCTCGAACTGGCCGACGCGCCGGACGGTCAGTGGCGCGAGGTGCCGCGGTTCCCGGCCGGATCCGGCGGGCTGGTCAGCACCGCCGACGATTGGCTCCGCTTTGCCCGAATGCTCCTTTCCGACGGGGCGGGATTGCTGTCGAAGGAGTCCGTCCGGCAGATGACGACCAACCACCTGACCGCGGAACAAATCGCGGCCAACCCGCTCTTCCTCGAAGGCCAGGGCTGGGGGTTCGGCGGAGCGGTCGACGTCGAGCCGAGGGAGCCGTGGCAGGTCCCGGGCCGCTACGGCTGGGTCGGCGGCACCGGAACCAGCGCCTACTTGACGCCTTCGACCGGTTCAGTGGCGATTCTTCTCACCCAGCGCGGGGTGGACGGGCCGGGCGGCATCCCGCAGATGCGGGACTTTTGGCGGGAGGCGGCCGCGCCGGAGTGATCCGGCGAGGGCGGCGCAAGGTACTGTGGCCCGCGGGCACGAGGCAACGACGAGGGGTCAGACGTGGGCATCTTCGACAAGATCCGCGGCGAGTTCATCGACATCATCGAGTGGACCGACGACAGCCGGGACACCATCGTGTGGCGCTTCCCGCGCTACGACAACGAGATCAAGATGGGCGCCAAGCTCACCGTCCGCGAATCGCAGGCCGCGGTGTTCGTCAACGAGGGCCAGGTCGCCGACGCCTACCCGCCCGGCATGTACACGCTGCAGACGCAGAACATGCCGATCATGTCCACCCTCAAGGGCTGGAAGTACGGCTTCAACTCGCCGTTCAAGGCCGAGGTGTACTTCGTCAACACCCGGCAGTTCACCGACCTCAAATGGGGCACGCAGAACCCGGTCATCCTGCGCGACGCGGAGTTCGGCATGGTCCGGCTGCGCGCGTTCGGCGGCTACGCGGTCCGCGTGGTCGAGCCGGTCGCGCTGCTGAAGGAGCTGGCCGGCACCGACCCGCAGTTCCGCACCGAAGAAGTGTCGGACTACCTGCGCAGCATGGTCATCAGCAAGCTCGGGCCCGCGATCGCGGCCGCCCAGGTGCCGATGCTCGACCTGGTCACCCAGCAGGAGCAGATCTCGGGCAAGATCGCGAACGCGCTGAACCTCGAACTGCGCGAGGTCGGCATCGAGATCTCGAAGTTCATGATCGAGAACATCTCGGTGCCGCCCGAGGTCGAGGCCGCGATGGACAAGCGGACCCAGATGGGCGTGGTCGGCGACCTCGACCAGTACACGAAGTTCCAGTCCGCGAACGCGATCGAGGCGGCGGCGAACAACCAGGGCGGCGCGGGCGAGGGGCTCGGCATCGGCCTCGGCATGGCGCTCGGCCAGCGCGCGGCCGGACCGCAGCAGCAGCCCGCCCCGCAGCAGTACCAGCAGCAGGCTCCCCAGCAATACCAGCAGCCGCAGTACCAGCAGGCCCCACCGCAAGCGCAGTACCAGCAGCAGGCCCCGCCGCCGATGCCGCCGCCGCTGCCGCAGGGCGAGCAGTGGTTCGTCGGCGCGAACGGCCAGCAGCTCGGCCCGTTCGACCGTGCGGGACTCGGTCAGCAGATCTCCTCGGGCACGCTCGCCAAGGACACCCTGGTGTGGAAGGCGGGCATGGCGCAGTGGACCCCGGCCTCGCAGGTGCCGGAAGTGTCGGCGCTGTTCGGCGCGGCCCCGCCGCCGCTGCCGCCGTCCTGAGCCGCACCGACCTTCTGGGGGACCCATGACCGATCCACGTTCCCAGCAGAGCGGCGTGGCCAACACGACCTACAAGTGCGGCGGCTGCGGCGCGCGGCTGGAGTTCGCGCCGGGCACGACGGCCATGCAGTGCCCGTACTGCGGATTCCGGCAGGAAATCGCCGCCGGCGACCGGCAGATCCGCGAGATCCCGTTCGCCGAGCTGGCGAATCTGGCGCGCAAGCCGGTGGGCTCGATCGGCAAGTACGTCTTCGTATGCCAGCGGTGCGCGGCGAGGACGGAAACCAACGAGACCGCCAGCATGTGCCAGTTCTGCGGGGCGCCGCTGGTGATCGACCCCGCCGCGTCCGGCCAGCTCGTCCCCGAGGGCGTGCTGCCGTTCGCGTTCGACCGGCCCGCGGTGAGCACGCATCTGAAGAAGTGGACGTCTTCGCGCTGGTTCGCGCCGACCGCGCTGAAGAAGGTCACCACCGCGGAGTCCACGAAGAGCACGTACATCCCGCATTGGACGTATGACTCGCAAACCGTGTCGGTGTACACCGGTGCGCGCGGCGAGTACTACTACGTCACCGAGACCTATTACGAGAACGGCGAGCAAAGGACCCGCCAGGTACGCCATACCCGCTGGTACCCCGCACGCGGGCAGGTCGCCCGGAACTTCGACGACGTCCTGGTCCCGGCCAGCACCCAGCTGCCGCTGCAGGAGCTGGACAACCTCGCGCCGTGGCCGCTCCTCGACGCCGCGCCGTACCAGCCGCAGTTCCTCTCCGGACACTTCGCGCTGCGGTACGACGTCGAGCCGGAGAACGGTTTCGAAGAGGCCAAGAACCGGATGGCCCCGATCATCGCCGACGACTGCAAGTACGACATCGGCGGCGACACGCAGCGGCTGAATTCGGTCGACACGCAGCACAACAACGTGACCTTCAAGCTGATGCTGCTGCCGGTGTGGGTCGCGACCTACGTCTACGCCGGGAAGAACTGGCAGATCCTCGTCAACGGCGTCACCGGCGAGATCCACGGCCAGCGTCCGTGGAGCAAGGCCAAGATCGCGATCGCGGCGGTGCTCGCGTTGATCGTGATCGCGGCGATTGTCTACTTCGTCGTGCTGAAGGGTCACAGCACCGGCACGACCCACCATTCCGTCACCCACCATTCCGTGACCCACCACTGAGTCTTCCAGGATGTGATGCGCCGTGCTGATGGGCATGGTTCTCGGCGACCGCCGCTCCCGCGTTTCGCGGGAGCACGCGGGTTCGCCGCTGTCCTGACCGGCGGGAATCCTCGCCTGCTCTCCGCGAAGCGTCGACGGCTGACTGGCCCTTCGACCCTTCCCGGGAGCATTCATGTCCACCGTCCAGTGGACCGAAAACGGAACCATCCGCACCGCCCGTTGGCATTCCGGAAACGGAACTCCGCCGCCGGGCCGCATTGTCGTCGTCGATGACCGGCTGACCGCTGCCGCCGCACTGCGTTTCGCGCGCGCTGGCACCGGAATGTTATGGCGCGGCGACTTTCCCAACGCACGACAGCTCGTGCGCGCCATGGACCGCCGAATCCCTGAGGGCTCGGGATCTTTCGCCGAGGCGCGTTCAGCGCGCGCCGAACGCGCGACGCTGCTCGGAAAGGTCCTGGTCTTCGTGGAAGCTGACCATTCGCTTCAGCTCCGCCGAGTTCCCGACATTCGAGCCACTTGCGATCACGCATTCGGCGGCATCGCCAGCACATTGATCTCGTTGCGTGAGTTGCTCGGCGCGCTGAGCGCTTATCAATGGCACCAGAAAGGCATTCATATCAACGCTTTAAGCTCACGATTGTATCCTGCGTATAGCGTGTTCGCGCCGACACGCAGTGAATACGTAGATCTCGTCGCGCAGGAACCATTGCCAGGCAAGGGGTCTCCGGTCGTCTTCGATCTCGGTACCGGTACCGGTACCGGAGTGCTCGCTGCCCTTCTCGCCCGGCGCGGTGCCGCCGAAGTGGTGGCAACTGACCTGAATCCACGCGCCGTGCACTGCGCACGGGACAACCTCCGACGACTCGGTCTGTCCGATCGGGTCCAGGTCCTCGAAACCGACCTCTGGCCCGCCGACCGGCGTGCCGACCTGGTCGTCTGCAATCCCCCGTGGCTGCCCGGAAACCCGGCTTCGGCGCTGGAACTCGGGATCTACGACGCCTCGTCCTCGATGCTGCACCGGTTTATCGACGGCCTGCCCGACCATCTGACACCGCACGGCGAAGGCTGGCTGATTCTGTCCGACCTCGCCGAACACCTCGGCCTGCGGACCCGCGCCGAGCTGCTCGCGCGGATCTCCGCCGCGGGCCTGAAAGTCGCGGGGCGGCGCGAAACCACGCCAAGACACCGACGCGCCACGGACAGTGCCGATCCGTTGCACGCACCCCGCTCCCGGGAACGCACCATGCTGTGGCGGCTGACCAGGTCCAGAGCGTGACCCGGCGTTTCCACGCTGGACCGCACCGATCGAATATCCTCGCGCGAGACACGGGGAGGGACGATGCCCGGACCGGGTTTTGCCGTACCACGCCGGGAATTCGTGCGGACGCTCCTGCACCGGGGCAGCCCGCCGGAGCAGCCGGACTCCGGCGGGGACCTCGCCACCGTCGGCGACGCGACGCTGGCGCGCGCCGCACGGTACTGGGTCGTCGTGCCGGTCGCCTACCGGATCGCCGCGTTCGTCAAGGTGTACATCGGATTCGCCGCGGCCAACGGCAGCGCCGGGTTGTTCCCGGTGCTGCCCGCGGCCGCGGTGGGCGTCGCCGCGAACGCCGGATTCCTGTGGTGGCTGCTCCGCTCCGGCGGCCTGCCCGCGCGGCGCACGCGGCGGGTGCTCGCCGCCGACCTCGGCGCGGGGCTCGCGCTGAACCTGCTGATCGCGGTGCTCGCGCCGGAGGCGGTGCAGCCGTTCGCGATCGACGTCACCTGGACGTGGCTCGTCGGCTCGGTCGCGATGTGGGCCGGAACGTCCGGGCTGCCCGCGGCGCTGCTGCTGCTCGCCGCGGCCGTCCCGGTGCGCGTCCTGCTGACCGTGGCCGGCGGGCTGCGGCTGGACAACCCGCTCGCGACCAGCCGGTCGATCGGCTGCCTGGTCGCGCTGGCCGTGTCGATCGTGGTGGCGAGCGGAATCCTCGTGCTGCTGGGCGTCGGCACCCGGTTCGCCCTCGACATCGGCCTGCGCCGCGGCCGGGAGGCCGAACGCAAGCGCACGCGGCGGCTGCTGCACGACAGCGTGCTGCAGACCCTGGAAGCGCTCGCGATCTCCCCGTCCGACGACGCCGACCACGCGGCCGAACGGCTGGCCCAGCTGCGCTCGGTCGCCCACGCCGAGGCGGCCGAACTCCGCCGGAGCCTCACCGAGCCGATCGAACCGCGCACCGGACGCGGCTTCGTGGTCGAACTGGCCGACGTCGCCGCCGAAATGGCCCGCGAAGGCCTCCGCACCCAGCTCGTGGCCGCCGACTTCGCCGACGACGACCGCCTTTCCGCCGACCGGCGCACCGCACTGTGCGAAGCGGTGCGGGAAGCACTGCGCAACACGGTGAAACACGCCGGGACGAGCCGAGTCGTACTCCGGGTGGAGGAACGCGACGGCGGAACGGCGGTAGTCGCGCGGGACCAGGGCCGCGGTTTCGACGTGCACGAACGAGGCCCGGGATTCGGCATCCGGCAGTCGATCGAAGCCCGGCTGGCGGAGGTCGGAGGCACCGGGCAGGTGGAATCAACGCCGGGACACGGGACCCGGGTGACCTTGCGGGTGCCGCACTGACCATCGGACAGCAGATTTTTCTCTTTCTCCATGAAATTTCTACGTTTTCCGGAGTTGCCAGCGTGCTGCACTGACTAGTCGATTCACCTTGCGTCTGCATTTGCTGACAAAGAACCTCCCCGCATGCACCACGTTCGTCGGTTCCCGTTCCGCGTCCGCGAGGCTGATAATGGAGGGTCCAGCACGTTCAGTCCCAGCAGCGGGAGCACCTGCATGGACACGCCGGACGAGGCACGCGCGAACCGGACCGAGCGGAATCGCCGGATGCTCGAATCCTGGCGGGCCGGCGCGTCGATCACGGAGATCGCCAGGGAACACGGACTGTCGCTGAGCTGGACCGGTCGGCTGCTGCGGCGGGAAGGCGCCGTGCTGCCGGAAATCCGCCAAGGGGTGCGCCGCAAACTCGACGTGGCGCGAATAGTCCGCGAGTACGAATCTGGCTCGACTATGCAGAGCATCGCGGACGCGCATCAGGCGTCCTATGGCACTATCCGTCGCTTGCTGCTGCGGGAAAAAGTGACCATCCGCCCGCACGGCGGACAGAACGCTCTCGAGCGGCGCAACCCAGGAGACACCGAGCGTGATTGACCACTGTTGCGGTTAATCTACCTTCCGCAACCGCAACGCCAACGCCGGACAAGCCGCAGCCGCCCTTCGCGCTTCGGCCAGCAGCGGCTCCGGCACCGTTTTCCCGTGTACCACCGGGTAACCCCATTCGTCCACAGTGATCAGTTCCGGCAGGACGTCCGCGCACAAACCGTGTGCCCGGCAGGCGATCGGGTCTACTGTCAGGCGGTTCATGCCGCACCTGCCGTGATTCGGCATGAGCCGGCCGTCAGGTGGGCGTGGACATCCGCGGCGAAGACGCGCAGGGCGCTCGCGGCGAGGCGGACCGCTCCGTCCGGGTGGGCGCACGCGCCTCGTCCGCTGAGGAGCGGGAGGCGGCGGGCCAGGCGGCCGGTAGCGTCCCGGCCGGCCAGCAGGTCGGCGAAATCCCCGGCGATGGCGGGAAGTCCGAACATGCACGGTCCGCATTGGCGGGCGGATTCGGCGGCCAGATTGAAGAGAATGTTCCGGGTCAGCTCGATCCCGCAGTGCGGTTCCGGGAGCAGGTGCAGCGAAGACAGGCCGGGTTCGCGCCCGAGTGGCAACGGGTCGGCCAGGGAGCGCGGCATCCAGGTACCGCCGTAACCGCCGATCAGGATTGCTTGTGCGGAAACGGATCCGCCGGCGCGGGCGAGGATCGCGGAAACGGGAGTGTCCGCCGGGACTTCCAGCACACCAGGACGGGCGACCGCTCCGGTGACCGTGACCAGGTCAGTGTGGACAGACCGATAGCGGTCCGCTCCGACCCGAGCGACGATCGCGAATCGGGCCAAGGTTTCGACATTCTGGACCAGTGTCGGGCGGCCGCGGAGTCCGCGTTCGGACGGGCGGGGGAATTTGCCGGTCGGGCGGGCATCGCCGGTGCCCAGGAAATGCACCAGCGCGGTTTCTTCACTGGCGACGTATCGGGGCGGGACTGCGACCAGCTTCACCGGCACGGCGTCGCGGCGTTCGGCCAAAGCGGCCAGGACGCTTCGGTTGCCCTCATGCAGGCAGAGATAAGCCTCGGTCGCGCCGACGGCGTGAGCGGCGACCTGGATACCGTCCAGCACCAGGTGCGGCGCGAGCTCCAGCAGCGCGCGATCCTTGCTGCTGAACGGATCGCTCTCGCAGCCGTTGGCGACCACAGTGGACCGTCCTGGTGCGACGGAGCGCAGTTTCGCCGCGGCCGGAAAGCCCGCGCCACCTCGGCCGCGGATACCAGCAGCGTCGATTTCGTGGATCAGTGCATCGCGGTCCAAGCCGGGGAGTCCACCGTGGACGGACAGATGAGCGGCAAGGTTATGCCGGTGCGAGGGAAGCAAGAGTCACCTCCGAAGCGGAGAGAGGCGGCGAGCCTCGGTGTCGGGGCTGGTACTGCCGAACCGCACGCTCGCTGCGGCCAGAACGGCGATCAGGCAAACGATGTCGAGCGCGATGAGCAGCGGACGTGCGCTGTCGGACGCGACGAGACCGATGCTGTGCGCGAGCGCGACCGGCCAGCACAGGTAAGCGAGCCAATGCACCGCGCGCCATAACCGTGGCGGGATCCGGGTTCGCAGCAGGCTCGTCACGACAATGGCGAGCAGCAAATCCACCGCTACCGCACCGAGACCGATCCAGAACGGTTGGTAGCCCGAGACGAACGGAACGACGACGGAGAGCCAGCTGAGGTCCACATAACCGTCGACGACCGCGAAGACGATGTGTGCGCCCAAAAAGGCGAGACTGGCCAAGGCGAGGTTCCGATGCAGGTCCGCGAGGGCGAAGCGGGGCCAGCGCCGGGTCGCGAACCTTCCCGAATTGAGGAATCCGAGTACCACGACGGCCGTCGAGAACACCAGCGAGACGATTCCGGTGGCACGGCTGAAATACCAGAGCGCGGAACTCACGACGCACGCTCCCGGCGATCCTCGGGCCACCCCGCCGTCGTCCGGACCGCGCCGCGCGAACTCACCAGCCGTGCGGGCAATCCGCGCGAACTCAGCCAGTCCAACGCTGCCGCACCCAATACAACCGAGGCGGTGCTCGCGGTGTTGGCGTCCACACAGGACTTGGCCGCTACCGATACCGTTCGCCAGCACTGATCCGCTGGCTCGCCGGTCCGCGGATCGACGATGTGGTGCACCACGCGACCGCCGCGCCGCCAGGTTCGCCGGGCAACGCCGGAGGTCGCCAGGCCGCCGCTGGTGAGCGTGATCGTCGTACCAGGATGGGCGACCGCGTCCGTGTGGTCGTCACCGATCGCTATGTGCCAGCCGCCCGCCGGTGCCGGGCCCGCCGCCGCGAGGTCGCCACCGAGGTTCACCAGCACGCCGCAGCCGGTGCGGCGCGCGATTTCCGCGGCAGTCTGGTCCGCCGCGAACGCTTTCGCGGTCGCGCCCAGGTCCAGCATTACGCCGCGAGGCAGCACGACAACCCGTCGGGCAGGTTCGAACAGCACCCAATGCGAGCCCGGCGCGGGGACCGGCGCCGCAGCGGGTCCGTCGGCGATCTCGGCGAAGTCCCGGTCGTAGCCGAGCGCGGCCATCGATCCGCCGACCGTCGGATCGACCAGTCCGCCGCTCAGCCACGAGGCGCGCAACGCGGCCGACAGCGCGTCGGCCAGCAGCGGGCTCACCTCGACTTCCCTTCCCGCGGCACGGTGGAGTGCCGAAATTTCCGAATCCGTCCGGAACCGGCTGCAAGCCCGATCGAGTTCGGCGAGCCGCGTCCGCAGCAAGGCGGTCGCCGGGCCGAGCGCGGCCTCCTCGGTGACGAGCACGCGCGCGGTCGTGCCGAGCGCGGGAAACGCCGCCGAATACGGCCCGGTCACGACGCACCCGATCCGGTGTGCGCGTGGCCGGAGCCGGAGCCGAGGTCTTGCGAAGGCGACTGCAGCTGGTCCTGGCCGGAAGTGCTCGATCCCGTCCCGTTGCCGGTCGAGGTGGTCCCGCTGGTGGACGTCGAACCGGCCGCCGTCAGCCCGTATCCGATGCCGCCGGCCGCTGCGACTCCGAGCACTGCCGCGACCGCCGTGACGAACGCGGTGCGATGCCGGACGCGCGCCCGCTCCGCTTGCCTTCTGCTGATGTCCGGGTCCATGCCAGGTGTCCTCTCCGGTGCTGGGAACACCAGTCTCAGCCGCGTTTCTATGAGTCGGCTGGGAGCGACCTGTCAGTTTGCTGCCAGTCACTACACTCCGCGCATGAGCACGGTCCTCGCGTGGGCAACGCTGGCGGTGTGGGCCGGACTCGTGTTGTGCCACAGCTGGTTCTGGCGCACCGACCAGCGGCTGCCCGAGCTGGTCCGGCCGGACGTGTGGCCGTCCGTCGCCATCGTCGTGCCCGCCCGCGACGAGGCGGAACTGCTCCCGGAAACCCTGCCTACGCTGCTCCGCCAGGCCTATCCCGGCGACGCGCGAGTCATCCTCGTCGACGACGGCAGCAGCGACGGCACCGCCGATGTCGCCCGCTCGCTGACTGTCCCCGATGGACTCCCGCTCACCGTCACGAGCCCCGGCGAACCACCGGACGGCTGGACCGGGAAACTCTGGGCCGTCGCACACGGCGTCCGCGAGGCGGGAGACGTCGACCTCCTCCTCTTGACCGACGCTGACATCTCACACGGTCCCGATTCGCTGGAAACCCTTGTCGCCGCTTCCACCAGCGGGCGGGACCTGGTATCTCAGATGGCCGTTCTGCGCACCGCGACGTTCTGGGAACGCCTGATCGTGCCCGCTTTCGTCTACTTTTTCGCGATGCTCTACCCCTTCCGCCGCGTGAACTCCGCGCGCTGGCGCACCGCCGCCGCAGCTGGCGGTTGCGTCCTCGTCCGCCGCTCAGTGCTCGAACGCGCCGGCGGAATCGCCGCGATCCGCGGTGCGGTCATCGACGACGTCGCGCTCGCCCGCGCGGTCGCGTCCGCCGGCGGCCGGCTCTGGCTGGGGTACGCGTCGAAGGTCTGGAGCGTCCGGCCGTATCCGCGGCTGGCGGACCTGTGGCAGATGGTCGCTCGCAGCGCCTACACCCAGCTCCGGCATTCGCCGCTGCTGCTGGCCGGGACCGTCGTGGGCATGATCGCCGTTTTCCTCGCCCCGCCAGCACTCGCCCTGACCGGCTCATGGCAAGCCGCCGTGGCGTGGGCCTTGATGGCGGCGACGTTCGTGCCGGTCGCCCGGTACTACCGGCAGCCCCTGGTCGCGGGGCTGTTGCTGCCGTTCACAGCGGCGCTGTACACGCTGATGACGATCGACTCCGCACGTCGCCGGACCGGCTGGAAGGGCCGCACGTACTAAGGCCCTGCTGACCGAATTGGATGACGCCGTGCAGCAACGGATATGGCATCATCCCGACATGATGTCGACCCGAAGGGGCAATGCCTCGTAGGAAGCCCGGCGCGGTCCGCGCCGACCGACCCGAGGCCCGTGATCTGCGGGCCGGATGCGTCTCTCCAGCACTCGACCGATATCGGAGCTTCCTGCGCCAGCCTGGCCGCTGGTTGTATCTTCCGTGGCCCGATTGCCCGTGCAGCGATCCGGTCGAAGCCCGCGACGATCTGGAAGCCGCCCTGCGAGCCCTCCCTCGCCGCGCCCGTGCGGAACTGCGGCGGATCATCGCTCCCCTCGACGACGACTTCAGGCGAAGAACCCTGCCCGATCCGGCGGCGAGTTCCCTCAGCCGCTGGCACGCGTCCGCGTGGTGGCGCCAGCGGCTGCACGAGCGGTGAACGACGGACTCCCGGAACCGCGCGAGAGCGAGTTCACACCACCCGGGGATGCACGTTCATACATCGTCGTGCATAATCATTCCTATGTCCAAGGTGCTCACTTCCCTTCCCGTCGGCGAGCGGGTCGGCATCGCGTTCTCCGGCGGCCTCGACACGTCCGTGGCGGTGGCGTGGATGCGCGACAAGGGTGCGGTTCCGTGCACCTACACCGCCGACATCGGCCAGTACGACGAACCCGACATCGCGTCCGTCCCCGGCCGTGCGCACGCCTACGGGGCGGAGCTCGCGCGGCTGGTCGACTGCAAGGAAGCCCTCGTCGAGGAGGGGCTCGCCGCGCTGACCTGCGGCGCCTTCCACATCCGCACCGGCGGCCGGGCCTACTTCAACACCACCCCGCTCGGCCGCGCGGTCACCGGCACCCTGCTGGTGCGCGCGATGCTGGAGGACGACGTCCAGATCTGGGGCGACGGGTCCACCTACAAGGGCAACGACATCGAGCGCTTCTACCGCTACGGCCTGCTGGCCAACCCGGGCCTGCGGATCTACAAGCCGTGGCTCGACGCGGCGTTCGTCGGCGAGCTCGGCGGCCGCAAGGAGATGTCCGAGTGGCTGCAGGCGCACGACCTGCCCTACCGCGACAGCACCGAGAAGGCCTACTCCACCGACGCGAACATCTGGGGCGCCACGCACGAGGCGAAATCGCTCGAGCACCTGGACACCGGCATCGAAATCGTCGAACCGATCATGGGCGTGCGGTTCTGGGACCCGGAAGTCGAGATCGCGGCCGAGGACGTCACGATCGGCTTCGAACAGGGCCGTCCGGTGACCATCAACGGCAAGGAGTTCGGCACCGCGGTCGAGCTGGTGCTGGAGGCCAACGCGATCGGCGGGCGGCACGGGCTGGGCATGTCCGACCAGATCGAGAACCGGATCATCGAGGCCAAGAGCCGCGGCATCTACGAGGCCCCGGGCATGGCGCTGCTGCACGCGGCGTACGAGCGGCTGGTCAACGCGGTGCACAACGAGGACACCATCGCCAGCTACCACAACGAAGGCCGCCGTCTCGGCAGGCTGATGTACGAGGGCCGCTGGCTGGACCCGCAGGCGATGATGCTGCGCGAATCCCTGCAGCGCTGGGTCGGCACCGCGATCACCGGCGAGGTGACGCTGCGGCTGCGGCGCGGCGAGGACTACTCGATCCTCGACACGTCCGGACCGGCGTTCAGCTACCACCCGGACAAGCTGTCGATGGAGCGCACCGAGGACTCCGCGTTCGGCCCGGTCGACCGGATCGGCCAGCTGACCATGCGGAACCTCGACATCGCCGACTCGCGCGCCAAGCTGGAGCAGTACGCGAGCCTCGGCATGGTCGGCGGCAATTCGCACCCGAAGCTGATCGGCGCCGCGCAGGCGGCCTCGACCGGCCTGATCGGCGCGATGCCCGAGGGCGGGGCCGAGACGATCGCGTCCCGCGGCCGGGCCGACGACGTCGAACTGCTCGACCGCGCCGCGATGGAATCCGGCACGGACTGAGGCTTTCCTCCCGCGGATGCCCGCGCCGGACCACCGGCGCGGGCATTCCCTCTATACCAGCGACCGCACCCCGCTAACGTCTCTATATTCCGGCGGCGGTTCCCGGTTAACGTGGCGGCGTGACCCCGATTTTTCAGCTGTCCGCCGACCACGTCACGGCCGAGGCGGCGCTCGACCCGATCGCCGCGACCCTCGACGGCGTGACCACCGACGCGACCGCGCTCACCGACCTCACCCCGGACGGTTTCGCGGGCCGCGCCGACCTGGCCCGGCGCACGCTCGCCGCCCTCGCGAAGCTGACCCCCGAGTCCCGCGCGGACCGGATCGCGGCGGCGCATCTGCGGAACAGCCTCGAGGCCGAACTGGCCTGGCACGAGCTGGACGAGCCGTTTCGCCAGGTACAGGCGCATTTCGGCACGCTGAGTTCGATCGCCGATTCGGTCCGGTTGCTGCCGCGCCGCGACGCGGACGACTGGCACGTCCTCGCGGTCCGGATGGCCGGGGTCGAAACGATGCTCGCCGGCTGGCAGAAGACGCTGCAAGCCGGTCTCGACCGCGGTCTGCGCGCGGCCCGTCGGCAGGCACTGGAAACGGCGGCCCAGGCCGAGCGGTACGTCGGCGTCCACAATGCCCTCGTCGAGGAGTACGGCGATGGGCCGCAGACCGATGAACTGCGCGCCGGGGCCGACGCGGCCCACCGCGGTTACGCGGCGCTCGCCCGATTCTTGCGCGAGGATTACGCCCCGCATGCCACCGAAACCGACGGTGTCGGCGCGGAACGCTACGCCGTCGCGGCCCGGCTTTCCCTTGGCGCGGACCTCGATCTCGCCGAAGCTTACGAATGGGGCTGGGCGGAACTTCAGCGCATCGAAACGGAAATCGCCGCTGAGGTCGCGAAAATCCAGCCCGGCGCGAGCGTGGCGGAAGTCCTCGCGCTGCTGGACAAAGAGTGCTCGGTAACCGGCGAAGAGTCCTATTTGGACTGGCTGCGTTCCGCGCACGATCGCGCACTGGAGGCGGCGAGCGAACACTTCGACATCCCGGAACCGTTGCGCGCCTTGGATGTCGTACTCGCGTATGGCTCCGCGTCGGGTTCGCCGTACTACACCGGTCCCGCCGAAGACGGCTCCCGCCCCGGCCGCACGTGGTGGCCGCTGGGCGGACGGAAACGCTTCGCGACCTGGTCCGAGCTTTCGACGGTGTTCCACGAAGGCGTTCCCGGACACCATCTGCAGATCGGCGTCGCGGGCCTGGCCGGGGATTCGGTCAGCCGTTACGCACGCGTCCATTCAGTGAGCGGCCACGCGGAAGGCTGGGCGCTGTACGCCGAACGTCTCGCCGACGAACTGGGCTGGTTCTCCGAGCGCGGCACCCGGCTCGGCATGCTGGCCGGGTCCGCGCTGCGGGCCGCGCGTGTCGTGATCGACCTCGGCTCGCACCTCGATCTGCCGCTGCCGGACGGTTCCCGCTGGGACTTCGACACCGCGTGCCGATTCCTGCACGAACGGGGATTGGCCGCGGAACACCGGGTGCACGCCGAAATCGTGCGGTACCTCGGCTGGCCCAGCCAGGCGATCTCGTACAAGATCGGCGAACGCGCGTGGCTGCGGGCGCGCGCCGAAGCCGCCGCAAAACCAGGATTTACGTTGCGCCAGTGGCATCACGACGCGCTGGCCGTCGGCCCGGTCGGACTCGCGGCGCTGCAGGACGCGCTGCGTTAAGCCTTGGCTTCGCACTCCGCGCACATGCCCCACCACGTGACCTCCGCCTGGTCCACCCGGAAACCGGGCACCGGACCGGGTTCGAGGCACGGCGCGGCTCCGATCGCGCACGGCACGTCCTGGATCCGGCCGCAGCCGCGGCAGACCAGGTGGTGGTGGTTGTCGTGGGTTTCGAGTTCGAACCGCGCGGGCGACCCCGCCGGTTCGAGCGGGCGCAGCAGGCGGGCGCCGACGAGGTCGTCGAGCACGTTGTAAAGGCCCTGCCGGGACAACGCGCCGACCGCCCCGTCGGCGTCGAGCACCGTCGCGATTTCCGCGGCCGTGACGTGCGGGGTCCGCGCGACCGCGGCCAGCACCGCACGCCGCTGCGGCGTGTTGCGCAGGCCTTTGTCGCGCAGGCGCGCCCCGAACTCGTCCATGGCCCGGATCGTACCCGCAGACTTGACCGAATCAATTCTGGCGTGCAGTGGGTCACACGGCCAGAGTTGACCCGTTCTTACATTTGACTGGATCAACTTTGGGGGCTACAAATGAGGCGTGCTCACGACCTCCGCACCCCTCCCGTCCAGCGCCGACGCCGGGACCCGGCTCCGGCGCGCCGGCCTGCGCGTGACGACCGCCCGGCAGGTCGTGCTGGAAGTGCTGGCCGAACATCCGCACGTGACCGTCGCGGAACTGCTGCCGCTGGTCCGCGAACGGCTGTCGATGGCGTCCACGAGGGGCGTCCACGACGTGCTGACCACCGGCGTCACCGCCGGCCTCATTCACCGCTTCGACCACGTCGGCGTCGCGCAGCGCTACGAGCTTTCCGGCTTCGACCACCGGCACCTGCTGTGCCGCCAGTGCGGCCGGCTGGAGGCAATCCCCGGCACGCCAACGGAATCGGCCGACGAAACGGTGTCCGGACTGTGCTCGCGCTGCCATTCGGCTGAGTAAGCCTCAGCGCGGCGATATTGCGGGCCGCCCAGTCGGCGAAGGACCCAGTCGCAAGCTGTTCGACAGGATCACCCGTCGGCTAGCGCCGCGGTAACCATCCTCCCCGGTCAGGCCGGGCATTACCTGCGAGGTAATTTACATACAGACTGCATGTATGTATCTTCGCCAGCATGAACGCACACGAGAAACTCGGCACTGCCCGGCACGTCAACCTCCCGCAAGGCGAGCTCCGGTACTTCGAACGCGGACGCGGCCGCCCGGTCGTGTTCGTCCACGGCGTCCTCACCAACGCCCTGCTCTGGCGCAACGTCGTCCCGACCGTCGCGGACGCCGGGTTCCGTTGCCTGGCCCCGGATCTTCCGCTGGGCGCGCACCCGGTCCCGATGCGCTCGGACGCCGACCTCAGTGCCGCCGGCCTCGCCACCCTCCTCGGCGACTTCCTCACCGCACTCGACCTCGAAGACGTCATCCTGGTCGCCAACGACACCGGCGGCGCCATCACGCAACTGCTGCTCGCGCGGTATCCAGAGCGGGTCGGACGGGTAGTGCTGACGCCGTCGGACAGCTTCGAGTACTTCTTCCCGCCGATCTTCAAGCCGCTGCCGCCGATCGCCCGCGTCCCGGGTTCGATGGCAGTGCTCGGCCAGCTGCTGCGGATCAAGGCGCTGTACCGGCTGCCGCTGCTGTTCGGCTGGGTCACGAAACGCCCGCTGCCGCCGGACATCGCCGAGGAGTACCTGGGCAAACTGCGGAAATCCCCTGGGGTGCAACGAGATTTGCGCAAGTTCCTGCGCACCGTCGACTCGAGCCACACCCTCGCCGCGGCGGAGAAACTGCGCCAGTTCAAGCGTCCGGTACTGCTGGTATGGCCGCCCGAAGAGAAGCTGTTCCCGATCAGCCTCGCGCACCGCCTGGCGGAGATATTGCCGGACGCGGAACTCGTCGAGGTCGCGGACTCGTACACCTTCGTCTCGGAGGATCAACCGGACGCACTGGCCGGGCACATCACGCGCTTCGCCGCCGCCATGGCAGATTAGGTGCGTGCGACGTACCCAGCAAGAACGCTCCGACGCAACGCGAGCCGCACTGATCAAGGCCGCCCGAGACCTCTTCGGCGCACGCGGCTACCACGACGTGCCCGCCGAAGAAATCACTCGCACGGCAGGCGTCACGCGGGGCGCGCTGTACCACCACTTCGGCGACAAACAGGGGCTTTTCCAAGCCGTCGTCGAAGTGCTGGAACGGGAGCTGACCGCCGAGGTCTCGGAAGTCCTCGACGGCGCACCGGACCCGCTTTCCGGGCTTTCCTCCGCGCTGGGCGTTTTCCTGGACGCCTGCCTGCGACCGGACGTCCGGCGGATCTCGCTGACCGACGCCCCCGCCGTGCTGGGCTGGGACGCCTGGCGGGACCTAGAGGCCGAGTACGGCTTGGGGCTGGTCGCGGAACACCTGGCGGCCGCTCGGGAGGCTGGGTTGATCGTCGATACGCCGGTGGATGCTCTGGCGCAGCTGGTGCTGGCCGCGGTGATGGAGGCGGCTCGGATGATCGCCAATGCGGACGACCCGGACCGGGTGCGGGCGGATGTGCAGCAGGTGTTTTTGGGGTGGCTGGGTGGATTGTTGCGAACTTCTTAGGTCAGAAACCTCGCCCTGCAGCGACGTGGACCAGCGTTTGACGTCGGCGCGAGGCGGTCTGGCACAGCGCGCTTCACAGCCGGATCGACTTCTGGTTCATGAACTCCTCAATCCCCGACGGTCCCAGCTCCCGCCCCATTCCCGAGCGTTTGATCCCGCCAAACGGCAAGTCCGCCTGCGACCCGCCGGATTTGTTGAAATACACCATTCCCGCCTCCAGCCGGTCCGCGGCACGGCGCAACCGGGCCGGATCGGTGCCGAACACTGCCGCGCCCAAACCGAACGGCGAGTCGTTGGCGATCTCAATCGCGTGATCATCCGATTCCGCCCGGAACAAGATCGCCACCGGCCCGAAGATTTCCTCGCGGTAAGCGTCCATCTCCGGCGTGACATCCGTCAGGACAGTCGCTTCCAGATAAGCAGCCTCACCGCGACGGCCACCGGTCCGCAAGGTCGCGCCCTGTTCCACTGCGCGCGCTACCTGACCGGCAACTTCGTCCGCAGCGGCGACGGAAGCCAGCGGAGGAAGCTTCACCGACGGGTCCGACGGGTCACCCGGGACGTAATAGTCCGCGACCCGCTTGGTGAAGCGGTCCACGAATTCCTCATAAAGGTCAGACTGGACGATAATCCGCTTAGGTGCGTTACAGGACTGCCCACAGTTACGCATCCGGGCGGTCGCAACAGTACGCACCGTTTCGTCCAGATCCGCGGTGTCGAGCACCAGTAACGGGTCCGAGCCGCCTAGCTCCAGCACGCAGCGTTTCAGGTTGCGGCCCGCCTCGGCCGCCACCGAGATGCCCGCCTTTTCGCTGCCGGTCAGGGACACGCCTTGAATGCGCGGATCAGCGAGAATCATCGGCACCTGACGACTGGACGCGAAGACATTCGCATAAGCGTCGTCCGGTACGCCCGCTTCGTGCAGAATCTTCTCGATCGCCAGCGCCGAGCGCGGGCAGATCGACGCGTGTTTGAGCAGGATCGTGTTGCCCAGCACCAGATTCGGCGCGACGAACCGGGCCACCTGGTAACACGGGAAATTCCACGGCATCACCCCGAGCAGCGCACCGATCGGTTCCTTGCGGATCACCGCGGACCCGCCGCGGATCGCGAGCGGCTGGTCGGCGATCAGGTCCGGGCCGCGCTCCGCGTAGTAGCGGAAGATGTCCACGACGATCCCGACCTCGCCGCGGCCCTCGTTGATCCGCTTGCCCATCTCCAGGGTCATGACGGCGGCCAGTTCGTCGGCGCGCTCCTCGAACAGGTCCGCGGCTCGCGCGACGATCGCTGCTCGTTCCGCTACCGGACGGTCCCGCCAGCGGCGATATCCGTTGCCCACGCGCTCGATCGCCTCGCGAACCTCGGCGTCGGTCGCGTTCTCGATCTCCTCGATCAGCTGACCCGTGGCCGGGTCGGTCACCGTGTACATCGCGGTCTCCCTGCGGTCGGCGTTCTCGCCCGCATCCTATTGCATACAGTATCCCGTGTATAGATGACGCAGAGTAGCTGATCCTTGACTCAGTGCGGGCAGCCGAGTATGGTCTAGACCACAATTCTCCCCACCCCTCCGCCCGCGCACCACCCCACCGCGGGCTCGTCGGTCGTGCCGTGGCTCGGCCGGCCGCCCTCCGGCGCGGGAGCGGGCCCGGCTTCGAAGGAGCCACCATGCCCCGCAAACGCACGATGCTCACCGCACTCGGCGGCGCGATCCTCGCCCCGGTGCTGATGCTGATCGGACCCGGCATCGCCAGCGCGCACGGCTACGTCAACTCTCCGCCGAGCAGACAGGCCCAATGCGCGGACGGAACGGTGTCCTGCGGTGACATCAAATGGGAACCGCAGAGCGTCGAGGGCCCGAAGGGGCTGCACAGCTGCAGCGGCGGCAACGACCGCTTCGCCGACCTCGACGACGACAGCAAGGGCTGGACGGTCACCCCGGTCGGCACCCAGGTCACCTTCAACTGGGTGTTCACCGCGCGCCACCGCACTACCGACTTCGAGTACTTCATCGGCGACACCGAGGTCGCGAGCTTCAGCGGCAACGACTCGGCCCCGCCGGAAACCCTGTCGCACCAGGTCGACCTGAGCGGCTACACCGGACAGCAGAAGGTGCTCGCGGTGTGGAATATCGCGGACACCGGCAACGCCTTCTACGCCTGCATCGACCTGAACGTCTCCTGACCGCGCGAAAACGCCGGGCAGCCAGGCGGAATGTCCGCTCCGGCTGCCCGGCGCTTCATCCGGCGAATGCCTCGGCGAGGCTGTCTTCGTCAACGTGGTACCGCGTGATCAACCCGCCGCTGACGGTCAGGCACACCTGGTCGCGAAACGTTTGCCGGTCAGGGTGACCGTTTGGGCACTCGTCCCGACGAGCGCCGCGTCCGCGCCAGCGCTAACCGGGCCCCACTGACCTCTTGTGTCAGCGAAGCGAGGCTTCCGCGCTCCGTTTGCCGACCAGGAACCACAGCATCGGCCCGAGGAACGGCGCGCAGAACGCGAAGACCACCCACATGAACTTCATCCCGGCACCGAGCGGGCTGCCGAGCACGCTCACCAGCGCGCCGATGAACAGCACGACCGGAAACGCCACCAGCAGCGCGATCCCGGCGACGGCGGCGAACTGCAGGCCTTCATGGACAGTGTCGGCCAGGGCGGCGGTCATCAGAAGATTCCTCTCTCACAGCGGGCTTGCACCCATTGTGCGAGCGGAACGGCCCAGCCCGGATCGGCTTGACGGCTCGATCCGGGTACCGCTTAAGTAGTACATGCGTCCACTATGGACGTCAGGCTCCGAACAGCTCGAGCAAAGCCGCCGGTGCGTCCGCGCGGAAACAGCTCTCGAGACTCTGCGCCGACTCCGCCGCCGATTTCGCGCTGCGCGGGAACAGAGCGGCCTCGTACTCGGCGAGCGCGCGTTCGACGTCGCCTGGGTGCCGGGCGAGCGCGAGCCCCAGTTCGGCACCGTCAAGCATGGCGAGGTTCGCGCCCTCTCCGGCGAATGGCGACATCAGGTGCGCGGCGTCGCCGAGCAGCGTGACGCCAGGCACCCGCGGCCATGAATGCTCGATGGGCAGCGCGTGGATCAGCCGCGGGGTCAGGTCGCCGTCCGCGTCCGCGACCAGGGCGCGGAGCCGGTCGGACCAGCCGTCGAAATGGCTCAGCACGGCGGCCTTGGCGGCGGCGTGATCAGTGAAGTCGACGGACGCGGTCCAGGTTTCCGGGACGCGGACGGCGGCGTAGACGTGCAGGCTCCCGTCCGGCTCGCGGTGTGCGAGAAAGCCTTTGTCCTCGCCGAGCGCGAAACTCATGCCGCCGCCGAGGAGAGCTGCCGCGTCCGGGTGCCGGGAGTCGGCATCGAGGAGGTCGATCTCGACGAAGGAGATCCCGGTGTACGCCGGTTTTCCCGGCGAGACCAGTGGACGGATTCGCGACCAGGCGCCGTCGGCTCCGACGAGCACGTCCGTGGTGAGGGACGTGCCATCGGCGAGGGTGAGGCGATGTCGGCCCTCGGGTAGAGGTTCCGCGGCGGTGACCTTCGCGCCCCAGCGGACGGTGCCCTCCGGCAGCGAGTTGAGGAGGAGATCGCGCAAGGCTCCGCGGTCGACCTCCGGCCGCTCACCGCTGCCGTCGTCCGCTTCGGAGAGCAGGAGGGTGACGGCGCGGTCGTAGACGCGGGTCTCCTGGCCGCCGGAGTGGACCAGGGCCTTGAATTCGGCGTGCAGACCCGCGGCGCGGAGAGCGACCTGGCCGGAGTCGTCGTGGATGTCGAGCATGCCGCCCTGCGCGCGGGCGGACGGGGAGGCGTCGAGGTCGAGGACAGTGGCTTCGATGCCGTGGACGTGCAGGACGCGGGCGAGGCTGAGACCGCCGAGGCCGGCGCCGACGATGGTGATGGTCATGGGTTGCTCCGTTTCTACGTGGGTGACTCCGGCCAGTCTAACGAACATGTTCGTTACGAACAAGTTCGTAGGTGGGTGACGGTGGTCGACTGCCGCGCAGGTCTGCGCGGCCGCCCCTGGACGGTTCGGCCGAGTAACGGTGTTCGGCGTGCCGGGTCTCGCGGGCACAGCGACCCCCCAGGCGGGGCAACCTGATCGAGGTTCGCGCGTCGTCTGCTTACCGGGGGCCGACCAAACGGTCCCTCGACGGGTGGCGACCCAGATCACCCGATGGGGCCGGAACATTCGCGCGGTCCGCGCGTTGTACAGGGTGTCGGTACGGAGGTGCCCCCGGGCCTCACCTTCTGCCTTCCAGGAATACCGGTTCGGCCGGAGCCTGGTCGTGCCACTCGCCGCGAGGCGGCCCCCGTACCGGCGCAGAACCACCCGCTCCGCGCGCCTGCTCCCCCCAGACGCGGAACGGGATCCGGTGCTCCTGCTCCCGCCGGCCGGTAACCCCCAGCCGGTCCGGACGGAGCGGGAGCACACCCCCGGCCGCGGGAATGTTCTTGGCCCGCAACGAGTTGTACTGAGCAGAGTTCTCCTGAAGAGCGGTCGCCTTTGTTCACCGGATAAATCGAGTTCGTTCGCCAGCCGCACCAGCGGCCCCGGTCGGTGTGCCGGGCAGCCCCAGCGGTCGGCAGGGACAGTCCTGGTCTGCGCGCCTGGCGGTCCGGTCGGCCTGCTGGACAGCCCCGTTGGCCTGCCGGGCAATCCCGGTCGGCCTGCCTGGCAGTCCCGTCGATGCGGCGGGCAACCCCGTCGGTCTGCCGGACGGTCCCGTTGATGCGGCAGGCAGTCGCGACAAGACCGTCCGGACAGAACACGCAGATTTCTCCAGCCACCCCGTCCGTCGCGGCGTCTCCCCCAGTGCCCCGCGCGGACGGGGCTCCCGCGCCCCCGCTCCGGCTCCCGCAGGCCGGACGCGCGGGGCGCCCCGACCACCTCGTTCGCCGCGCCACCCCTCCCCCACGGTCGCGCGAGCGGGGACATGTGCCCGCCCGGCCGCCGGATCCCGACCGGACCGGCCGGGCGGCACCCCGGCTCGGCGAGTCTCCGGATTCGGCCACACTGCGGGCTCAACCAGACTGCGGCCTAGCCAGTCTGCGCAGGCCCCAGCCAATCTGCGGGCCCAGCCGAACCGCAGGTTCAGCCAATCTCCGGGTTCAGCCAGACTGCGAGCCTAGCCAGTCTGCGCAGGCCCCAGCCAATCTGCGGGCCCAGCCGAACCGCAGGTTCAGCCAATCTCCGGGTTCAGCCAGACTGCGCAGGCCCAACCAGACTGCGGGCCCAGCCGAACCGCAGGTTCAGCCAATCTCCGGGTTCAGCCAGACTGCGCAGGCCCAACCAGACTGCGGGCCCAGCCGAACCGCAGGTTCAGCCAATCTCCGGGCCCAACCAGTCTGTGAGTTCCGCCGGATTGCGGATTCAGCCAGCCACTGCACGGACGTCGTCGATCCACTCGCGTGCGTCGCGGAGCAACCCGAGCATTCCGGAGACCAGCCGCATCTGGTCCACCGTCCTGATGTCGGCTTCGAGCAGCTTCGGAGAGCACACCAGGACCGCGACGGACTGCGCGCGTGACAGAGCGACGTTCAACCGGTTGCGGGACAACAGAAAATCAAGGCCTCGCGGCAAGTCTACCGCCGACGACGAGGTCATGGTCGTCACCACAACGGGTGCTTCTTGGCCCTGGAACCGGTCGACCGTGCCGACCCGGACGTCGCCGAAACCAGCGTCGGACAACGCGCGCGTCACCACTCGCGCCTGCAGGTTGTACGGGGCTACCACAAGGAAATCGGCGTCAGTGAGCGGCCGGCCTTCCCACGAACGGCCGTGCAGCGACTTGATCACCGAGACCACTTGCTCAGCTTCTTCCACTGACCGCGTGGTATTCCCGCGATGCTCGACCGATGCCAGATAGAGACCTGACGGGAAGCCGTCGATCGAACGTTCCGCGGTGGGATGCGAGTGCAGCAAACCCGCGTACGACAGGTTCGAAACCGGCGCGCACACGGCGGGATGCATGCGGCGCGTCAGGTCGAGGAAATAGCCCAGTTCCGGCGGGATGATGTCCGCCTCGCCGATGAGGTGACCCAGCGCCGACGCCTCCGCGCCTGCCGGGTGCGTGCCCTGCACGACCTGCGGCAGCTGCTGCGGATCGCCCAGCAGCACCAGGTTTTTCGCGCACATCGACACGGCCAGCGCGTCCGCGAGGGCGAACTGACCGGCTTCGTCGATCACGAGAACGTCGAAGGGTTCCTCGCGCACGGCGGCGTTGGCGAAGGTCCACGCCGTGCCGCCGACCAGGTGACCGGTGTTGTGTTCTTCGCGCCAGCGGACCAGCGCGGTGTTGTTTTTCGGCTGCTCCCAAGGCAAAGACGGGTCCGGCGTCCGCTTCGCGCGCTTGGCGCAGGCCATTTCCGGCGCGTTCTCCATGGCCGCCGAGAGCACGTTCTCGACCGCTTTGTGGCTGTTCGACGTGACGCCGACTGTCCGGCCCGAACGCACGAGGTGCGCGATGAGTTTCCCGGCCAGGTAAGTCTTTCCGGCTCCGGGCGGACCTTGGACGGCGAGCACGGAACCGTCGAGCTGGTCGACCGCGGTGATCACCGTGGCGACCAGATCTTCCCCCGGTTCGGGCAATCCGCCGCGCAATCGGGGGATGCGGCGCAGCAGGTCGACGCCGGGGTGTGCCGGCAGCGCGGGCAGAGTTTCCCCTACCAGCCGGGCGAGATCGGCCACCGCCTCGTCCTTCGGCGACGGACGGACCGGGCTGCCCGGCAGGACCGCCGCGGGAAGGTCGTTGGACGTCCGGTCCGGGGCGCTGCTCTCCTCCAGCGTCACTTCGACAGCCGTGGAGGACACGACTTTCGCGTCGCGAGCATCGGCACCGTAACGCAAGCGCACGTCGTCGCCGGGCGCGAACGGATGCGGACGGTCCGGATCGCACCTCACGACCAGCGTGCGTTTCGCGGTGCGCAACCGGCCGGACGGCGGCACCCACTCGCCCGCGGTCACCGACACCGGGACCGCGCAGGTCGTGTCCACCTCGAGGTCGCTGAGCGGGGCGGCCAGCTGCCGGAAGAATTCCCACCAGGCCGGGTTCGTCTCGCGGCGGTGATAGCCGACGGACGCGGCCAGCAGCGCGCGGGCGTGATCGTCGGGAGTGAAGTCCGCGGGGTCCTCGGGGAGGCCGTCCAGGAGCGGGTCGACCAGCGCTGCCATCGCGGCGGCGCGTTCGGCTCGCCGCTGGGCGGCTTCCTCTTCCTCGGTGCGGCGAAGCAGAGCGTCCACTTCGGACTCTGGCTCCGGCTCGGCCAGGGGGATTCCGGCTTCGGTGCGCACGCGGTGGAGGAATTCGTGCAGGCGCAACGTGGAGACGCAGTCGTACTCGTTGTAGTCCGCGATACCGCGCAGCACTTCGTCGGCCTGTTCGGTGTTTCCGGCCGACGAGAGCGTCAAGTAGTCCTCGTACGCCTCGATGCTCGACACCGCCGTTTTTACCTCGCCGGCGCGGGCTTCCGGCATGTACAGTGGTTCTAAATACTTGATCGAATACGACCGCTGTCCAACCCGCAAAGCCTTGCGTACCACGGCATACAGGTCGATCATCGCGCCGCTGCGCAGCAGCTCGTCCACGGCTTCCTCCCGCGTGCCGTGGATGGCAGCGAGCCGCTTGATCGCCGTGACCTCGTACGGCGCGTAGTGGTAGACATGCGCGTCGGGGTGTTCCGCGAGCCGTGCGGTGGCGAAGTCGATGAACTCCTCGAACGCTCGTTTCTCCTGCGCGCGCGAGTGTGCCCAGAACGGGATGAAGCGCTCGTCCGGGGTGACCGCGCCGAAGAGGTACTCCAGGCCGGTGCCGGCCAGGGCGTACGGGTCGCCTTCCATGTCGAAGAAAACGTCGCCGGGGCTGGCTTCGGGCAGTTCGGCGAGCGCGTCCGGGGCGATGATTTCGTAGGCCAGCTCGCCGGTTTCGTCCTGCCGGACCTGGATCGCGGCCTGCGCGCGCAACGACGCGAACGTGCCCTCGGACATGTCGCGCGGACGGTCGGCGGGCTCGGCGCGGGCGAGCGCGTCGATGGTGCCGAGCCCGGCGGTCACCAGCTTGCGCCGCTGCTCGCTGCGCATCCCGGCGACCAGCGACAGGTCCCGGTCGGCCTCGCGCGCGGACGAACAGTGCTCGGCGAACGCGCATCCGGTGCACGCCGGACGCTCGTCAGCCCAGATCCGGTCCGGCAGCTGCGGAGGACGGTCCTGCAGCCGGTCGCGGAGCCGGTCCACGAGCGGGAGGAAGTCGTCGACGCGGAGGCTGCGCGTGCTGCCGTCGCCCAGCAGCAGGTGCATCTCCGGCCCGGCGGGCCAGCCGCCGCGGCGCAGAGCGTCGGCGTACGCGGTGAGCTGCACGACCGCGGACGGCTTGGCGTGCCGGGCGAGCTTCGTGTCGTAGACCTCGTAGCGGCCCTGGTCGTCGCGCAGAAGGAAATCGGCGCGGCCGGAGAACTCGCCGTCGTGGAACACCGCCTGGTAGATCACCGGCGCGCCCGCGCGCAACGCTTCCTCGGTGGCCTTCGCCGCGACGACCGGATCGTGCTCCTCGATCTCGACGACCTGAGTCCGCTCGCTGCGCAACCGTCCGAGCGTGGCCGCCTCGTGCGCCCGCCCGTGCTTCACCGCCAGCCGATCGGGTGCGGAAGTGGGCCGCGGCGCGCCGGGTATCCCCGCCGCCAGTGCCTGCTTGAGGATGCTCCGGTGCTCGCATTCGAGCAGGTCAGCGAGATCAGACGGCGTGTACATCGCCCGGCAGTCTGTCACGGGCGCGGACGGGCTCCGGACAGGCGGGGGACGACACGCCGCCCGGAATTGTCGGTGGCGGATGGGACGATCTTGGGGTGGCGGGAAGAGGGTGCGATGAGGAGGTGAGTGCCGGGGTTTTGGGGAGGTGATGGCGAATTGGCGGTGCCGGTGCCGGTGCCGGGAGGAGGTGCTGGCTGCAAGGGCTCTGGGTTGAAGGGAGGGCGTTGGATCGAGAGGTTGGCTCGGACGGGCTGGGTTGGGACGGCCGGGATTCGGAGGGTGGTGGTTTGGGCGAATCAGGTTCGGAAGGACCGGGTTCGAAGCGTCGCGGTTCGGCCGGACTGGGTTCGGCCGGACCGGGTCAGGAGGGTTGCGGTCTAGACGGGACCAGGCTCCGACGGACCGGGCTCGACGCGTCGCGGTTCGGCCGGGCTGGGTTCGGGCGAACCGGGTCAGGAGGATTGCGGTCTAGACCGACCAGGCTCGGACGGACCGGGCTCGACGCGTCGCGGCCTGGGTGGACTGGGACCGGACGGACCGGCTCCGAAGAGTGGCGGTTCGGACAGACCGGGCTCCGACGGACCGGAGTCCGAAGCGTTGCGGTCTGGGCGGACCGGGTCCGGAGGGCGGCGGTTTGGAGGGATCGGTTCCGAGGGTTGCAGTTTGGAGGGTTGCCGTTGGGAGGGTTGTGGTTGGGAGCATGTGCCGAGCAGGGATCGGTGAGCTGCGGGCTGGGGTTGTCGGTCAGGTCGTTCGGCGGGGTGCACACTGTCCGGGCGGGCTTGCGAGGTCGGCGTTTGTCCCGCTGTGACGCGGTGCAGAATGGCCGATCATGACGGTTGTCTTGTCCATCCCCGGACCCAATGGCTTGCGGCTGCGACCGTGGCGGCAAGAGGATCGGCGGGCTCTGGTCGCCGCGCATCGAGATCCCCTGCTGCGGCGCCGGTTGATGACTCCTCTCACCGACGACGCCGAAGCTCGGCGATGGCTGGACTCACAGGCCTCAGGCTGGGACTCCGCAACCCAGTTCAGCTTCGCGGTGGCGGCCGACGACGACACGCCTCTCGGCCACGTCGTCGTGAAGGTTCGGGCTGCTGACACCGCCGAAGTCGGCTACTGGATTGCCGCCGCGGCTCGGGGTCAGGGCATCGCTGCCCGGGCGTTGGAAGCCACGTCGCGATGGGCGCTCGGCACGCAACAGCTCGTCCGGTTGAGCCGTCTGGACTTGCTGCATGCCGAGGACAATCCGGCTTCGTGCCGGGTCGCGGAGAAATGCGGCTACGTCCTCGACGAACTGCTGCCGCCCGCGCCGCCGGAATTCCCGGTCAGCGGGCACCGGCACGTGCGCACCTCAGGTTGCTGACTGGCGCGCGTTCCGGGCATGTGCAGGGAAGGTCGGTTACGCACGGGCGAACTTGATCGACGGTGGGACTGGCCGCATCGCCGGTGGGCCGCATCGCCGGTCGGACTGGCCGCATCGTCGGTGGGCCGCGTCGTCGGTGGGCCGCGTCGCTGGTCGGACTGGCCGCGCTCGGAGTGGTGCTGCCCGCCGCACCAGATGCGTTCCCGCAAGGCACCCGACGACTCCTCGCCACGGCCCTTCGAATGGCGCTACCGCAGCTCGTCTCGCCGACGAGACAACGCGGCAGTCTCCGCTGTATTGCCCGCCAGCTCGATCGCCTTCTCGTAAGCCGCGCGTGACTCCGGATTTCGACCCAATCGGCGCAGCAGGTCGGCGCGAGTGGCGTGGTACGGGTGATAGCCCGCCAACCGGTCCTCCAGCCGGTCGACCAGCTCCAGCGCCGCTTCCGGGCCGTCGAGTTCGGCGACCGCGACGGCTCGGTTCAGGGCGACGATCGGGGACGGGTCGACGCGGACCAGCTGCTCGTAGAGGGCGAGGATCTGCGACCAGTCAGTGTCCCGCATGTCACGCGCGGACGTGTGCACGGCATTGATCGCGGCCAGGATCTGGTACCGGCCGGGCGCGACCCCGGCGGCGAGGCGTTCGCGGACCAGGCGGTGGCCTTCGGCGATCAGCGTCGCGTCCCACCGGGCACGGTTTTGCTCGTCCAGGGCGACCAGCTCGCCGCTGGGAGACACTCGGGCGGCGCGGCGGGCTTCGGTGAGGAGCATCAGGGCCAGCAGGCCGGTCACCTCGCCGTTGTCGGGCAGCAGGGCGCGGATCAGGCGCGTCAGCCGGATCGCTTCGGCGGTCAGGTCTTGGCGCACGGGATCGGTGTCGGGACCGGTGGCCAGATAGCCCTCGTTGAAGGCCAGGAACAGCACGGTGAGGACGCCGGAGACGCGAGCCGGGAGGTCTTCGGCGGACGGCACTCGGTAGGGGATGCGGGCGGCCTTGATCTTGGCTTTCGCTCGCGTGATCCGTTGTCCCATGGTGCTTTCCGACACCAGGAAGGCGCGGGCGATCTCCGGCACGGTCAGGCCGCCGACCATGCGCAGGGTCAGGGCGACCCGGGCTTCGGCCGCCAACGCGGGATGGCAGCAGGTGAAGATCAGCCGGAGGCGGTCGTCGTCGATAAGAGTGGGAGGCGTCGTGTCGTACACCGGCTGGGCCTCCCTTTGCTTGTCGTCGCGTTTGTTTTCGCGGCGGATGCGGTCGATGGCTTTGCGCGTGGCGGTGGTGGTCAGCCAGGCGCCGGGGTTCGGCGGCACGCCGTCGGCAGGCCACCGTTCGACAGCGGTCGCGAACGCCTCGGCGGCCGATTCTTCGGCGATGTCCAGGTCGCCGAAGCGTTTGGTCAAGCCGGCGACCACCCGGGCCCACTCCTCGCGGTGGGCACGGGTGATCGCCTCCCGGACGTCGCTCACAGGAACGGTCGCACCTCGACCTTCCGGTTGCATGCCTTCGACCCCTCGGCGGCGAGCTTGAGCGCCACGTCGAGGTCGGGTGCCTCGATGACCCAGAAACCGGCCAGGTACTCCTTGGACTCCAGGAAAGGGCCGTCGGTGACCATCGCCTCCGCACCCCGGTTGTCGATGACGGTCGCGGTTTCCGGCGCGGCCAGGCCGCCGGCGAAGACCCAGTGGTTCTCGGTCTGGAGGCGCTCGTTGAAGACGTCGATCGCAGCGTCTTCCTCCGGCGTGGAGAGGGTGGGCTGGTCGTGGACCACGGAAATCAGGTACTGCATCCGAGGATCGTCTCCCGTCGTGTCTGAGGTCTGAGGTCAGCGGCCCGCGTACTGCGGACGCCCGGCCGGGCGCCAGACCTGGGTCGTCACGCCCTTCGTGTCCACTCGAGACTCAACCAGATCGAGCGCCAGATCCGGGCCGTTCCGCGGAAACAGCCGGTTGCCCTGTCCGACGATCACCGGGATCACGAGAAAGATCATCTCGTCGACCAAGCCCTGTTCCAGCAGCCATTGGACGAGGGATCCGCTGCCGTGCACCTGCAGTTCTCCGCCCGGTGCGGCCTTGAGGTCCGCGACGGCGGCTGCCAGGTCGCCGGACAGGACCGTCGTGCCGGACCACTTCGGGTCGGTGAGCGTCGCCGAGGCCACGTACTTGGGCCGCTCGTTCAGCGCCCGCACGATGGGCTCCCGGCCGGGGGCATCCGCGGCGCTCATGGCTCCCCACGACCCGGCGAACAGGTCGTACGTCCGCCGGCCGAACAGGAAAGCGTCGGCGCGCTGGTAGGTCTCGTTGATGAACGCCAGCGTGTCGTGGTCGCCCTTGCCCAGCGCCCATCCGCCTCGCTCGAATCCGTTCCGGCGGTCCTCGTCGGACGCGCCGCCGTTGCCCTGAACGACTCCGTCGACGGTCAACTGGGTCACAGTCGTGAGCTTCATGATCGCGGTTCCTTAGGCTCGGTGCCGCCCCTTGCGGGCGGCTTCACCACTGCTACGAAGACCGCAGGGCCGATCCGACAGCGCGGCCAAAAAATCTTCCAGAAAATTTCCGGGCAACCGCTAACCGCGTGCCTCCAGCCAAGCCGCGACGGCACGAAAGAAGCCATCGACGCTGGTCAGCGGCTTCTCCACGAAGATCGCGCGGAGGTGCTCGACGCTGATCAGGTCGTTCCAGGCCCACGCGCGGCGGTACGGCAGGTGCGCGCATGACGTCCGAGCCGGGCCAGGGCGGGACGAGCGCGGCGTCGATCGCCGGGGCGGCCAGGCTCGCCAGGTCCCAGTCGAGGACGCCGGTCAGCCGAGCCCGCCGGTCAGCCCCGGGCCCGCCGGTCAGCCGAGCCCGCCGGTCAGCCGAGATCGCCGTGGACGAGCCTGGCCGGGGCCTCTTCGAGCCACGGTGTCCGAAGGAGGTGACCGGCGTGAGCGGCTCCGGGGACGGCGAACGGCAGACGGCCGCCGCGACCGCGCGAAGGATCTCGACCCGGCGGGGCAGGCTCGGCGGCGGAATCGGGGGCGCTTGCTGATCCGCACCGCGGCGACGCCGGGCATCAGGGCGACGTGGTGCCGATTCCCTTGCATGGCAAGGCGAGCGCGGCACCGGGCACGAGTGTTTCCAGCAGGTCAGCAGCGACCGGGCGCGGCATCCCCGCGATTCTGCCGGACAGTCGCTGCTCACCGGCGCGGAGGCAATGGCACTACGTCCAGGTCCCGAGCCACGTGGATCTCACCGTCGAACACCTTCGCCGCTTCGTCGCGGAACCGGTCTGCCTCCTCGTACGGGTAACGCTGCGAGAAGTGCGTCAGCAGCAACTCCCGGGCACCTGACTCCGCAGCGAGCCGTCCGGCGTCGGTGCTGGTCAGGTGGCCGTAGCGGTAGGCCAGGTCGGCGTCGTCGGCGCGGAAGGTCGATTCGGCGATCAGCAGGTCCGCCCCGTCCGCGCAGGCGAACGCGCCCGCGCACAGGCGGGTGTCCATCACGAACGCGACTACCTGACCCGGGCGGGGCACGCTCACGTCCTCCAGCCGGACCACGCCCTTCGCGGTCTCGAGCACGCCGTCGGCCTGGAGTTTCCGGACGGCGGGGCCTTGGACGCCTGCCGCGGCGAGCGCGTCCGGCAGCATCCGGATTCCGTCCGGTTCGGCATAGCGGTAGCCGAAGCAGTCGATGCGGTGTTCCAGCGGGTACGCCGACAGCGCACCACCCAGCGGACCCGGCACGGAGATCGGCAGCGGGACCAGTTCGGCACGTTCGTGGAACGCCGTCGAGTGCCGCAGCCGGTCGAAGTACTCCTGGCCGGACGCCGGGTAGTGGCAGCGCACCGGATGCGCGACGTCGTCCAGGGACAGCCGCTGGATGATGCCCGCGAGGCCGAGGCTGTGGTCGCCGTGGAAGTGGGTCACGCACAGGTGCGTGAGTTCGCTCGCCGTCGCGCCGGCATACATCATCTGCCGCTGAGTGCCTTCGCCCGGATCGAAGAGGACGCCGTCGGTGTCGAAGCGCAGCAGGTAGCCGTTGTGGTTGCGGTGCCGGGTCGGCGTCTGGCTCGCCGAGCCGAGCACGACTAGCTCGCGTCGGGACATGCCGATCATCTTCGCGCCCTGTCCGGTCCCGCCGCCACCGAAATGAACTGCGCGGAAACAACGGCGGCCGTCCGGGATGAATTTCCCGGACGGCCGCTCGCCATTATCGCCGAATGAATTCGTTCGATCACTTTCCGCCGAATTCGATCTTCAGCCCGCCTCGGGAATTGCCAGCGTTTCCCGATACCAGGTCCGGGCTTGGGCCAGCCGGACGCCGAGTCCCGGTCCTGGGGACACTCCGGTGACCTTCCAGACCTTGGCGCTGTCGTACCAGTGGTCCCGGGTGAGCAGCGACCATTGGTGCTCGCTGAGCCACGGCGTGCGCGCCCGATGTTCGCGCAGCGGCAGGTCAGCGCCCGGAACCGGCAGGTCGAGCACTGCGCAGACGGCTTCGAGCAGTTCCCGCATCCGCACCGGTCCCGGCTCGGCCACGTGGAACACCTCGCCGGGTCTGCCCAGTGCCGGGTCCAGCGCGAACGCGCTGAGCACAGCAGCGAGATCCCACGACGAGACCACTGACGTACGAGCCGTGCCGCCCGCCGCCCACGCCGGAACCGCCCGCAGCCACTTCGCCAGCGCCGGGACCACGTGCCGGTCGCCGTCGCCGTACACCAGGTGCGGCCGCAGAACGATCCCGCCGGCGGCGCGGACCTGCTGTTCCCCGGCCAGCCTGGTGCGGCTGGTGGCCGAGGCGGGCGCGAGGTCGAGCGTGTCCTCGAGCGCGCCTCGATGCTCGCCGTCGCGGTAGACCGCGCAGGTGCTGAGGTACACGATGCGGCGTGTGCCCGCGCGGTGCGCCTCCGCGAGGAGCCGGGCCGTCCCGCGATCGTTGACCTCGGCGCAGTCCTCTTCGGTGCCGCCGATCCGGGACGCGGCGTGCACGAGCGTCGCGACGCCCGTGCACGCCCCGGCCAGTCCGGCGGCGTCGGTGAGGTCGCCTCGGTGGATCCGCGCGCCGGATCGCGTGATCCACTCCGGCACCGCACCCCGCGCCAGCACCCGCACCGCGGCGCCGCGGGCGAGCAACGCCCGCAGCACCGCCGAGCCGATGAACCCGGTCGCTCCGGTGAGGAGGACTTCCCCGGCCGTACTGTCCGCCCCCAGGCCGGCAGTCATGACCTGCGCATCGCCAGGGTGCCGGTCGCCGCGGGGCGGCCTTTCTGCTCCAGCACCACCCGCACCACGCGAGATCCGTCAGCGTCGGGTTCGAGTTCCTCGGCCACCAGCAGGCATTCGGAGTCGAACTCGACATAGGCGGAGAACTCGAAATCCGAGCGCAGCGGCAGCGCGTGCGGATCGCCGAGCATCAGCAGCGCCGCCTGCCGCGCGCCCTCGATCAGCACCATGCCCGGGACATGGTCCACCGAATGGTCGAACAGGACCGGGTGGTCCGGGTCGAACTGCAGCGACCAGGTGCCGGGCACCGCGGTCTCCGCGACCAGCACGTCTTCCCCGCGGTCCCGGCCGACGAGCGCCGGGACCACCGTGGGCAGCGCGCGGGCCTGGAACGGCGTCGCCGCGAAGTGGTCGCCGCGCAGCCGTCGGTAGACCGCCGGGGACACGCAGCGCCAGGTTTCCGAAGCGGTGCCGACCAGTTCGTCGTCGCGGAAGCAGCCGAACTCGGCCCGCATGCCGATGAGGTTCTTGCCCCGGAACACCGGGTCGTGCGCGGTCGCCCGCAGCACCACGTCGATCGGCCGCCCCTCGGTGACCAGCCCTTCGGGGGTGATAGAGCTGGTCTTGCGGTCGGAGATGAACGCACTGCCGAGCGAAACGCCATAGGCGCGGTGCGCGATGAGCAGCCCCGCCTGACGGCAGGTTTCCGCGTACAGCATGGGGTCGTGCGACCCTGGAGCGCACGGGCCGAAGAAGCCGTGCCGGCGCGGCCACTGCGCGCCGATTTCGAACCGGCCCTCGGCCACGATGTTCAAGTCGGTGACGAAAACCTCCGAGACGGCCGCGCGGTGCACGAGATTGCGCGGGATCGTCTGCTGGAAGTCGACCGGGCTCGCGCCCGGCGAACTTTCGCCATCGGTGATGAAGGTTCCTCTGACAGACTCCTCTAACAATGTACCGACCATGTCGGTCCTCCCAGAAAAAAGTACTTCCCCAGTACCCCCACCACATTTTTAGCGGAAACGGGCGGACAAAACCATACCTACCTACCGGTTTTTTTTCTCTGGCTTCTCGACCGGGTGCGGAGGTAGACTGGCATGGCAGCGTGGCCGGTCCAGGCCCGCGGATTCCCCCGGAAGGAGTGTGCGCAGTGGCTCGCCAGGAACGCGCGGAGCAGACCCGCAAGGCCATCCTCGACGCGGCCGCGTCCAGGTTCGACGCGGTCGGCTTTCTCGGCGCGAGCCTGTCGGACATCCTCGCCGAGGCCGGGGTCACGAAGGGCGCGCTGTACTTTCACTTCAGGTCCAAGGAAGAGCTGGCGGACGCGTTGATCCGCGAGCAGTTCTCCGTGTGGGACCCGCTGGCCGACATCGAAAACCCTGGGCTGCAGACGGCCATCGACCTCACTCAGAACATGGGGCACAGCCTGCGCAGCGACGTGCGCGTGCGCGCCGGCATCCGGCTGGTCATCGAGCAGGGTTCGTTCGTCACCCCGGCCGCGAACGCCTACAAGCAGTGGATCGACACCGTGCACGGCCTGCTGCTCGCCGCGAAAGCGGCCGGCGACGTGCGGAAAGACGTCAACGCGCACGATCTCGCGCAGTACGTGGTCGCGTCGTTCACCGGGAGCCAGCTCAGTTCGCAGGTGCTGACCGGGCGGACCGACCTGCACGAGCGGATCACCTTCATGTGGCAGACGATCCTGAACGCGGTGGTGCCGCCGCGGCGGCTGCACAAGTTCAACGCGGCCGGGACTCCTCCCGCCGACGCCGAGTGAGGACTGGCCGTCCGGAGAGAACCGGGCGGTCGGTTTGCTGAGCCGCACTTGGTGCGGTTTGGTGAATTAGGCGCCGTGCCGCGGGTCCTGAGGACCAGGCGCTCGGGCTTGTCGTCCAGGAGGGCCTGCTCGACTCGCCGCGACGCGAAGAACGCGCGACCGGGAGCAGGCCGCTCAGGTGCCCGTCGCCTCGGCGGCAGCCGAATCCGCCGGCTGTGCCGCCTCGATCACCCGCCACAGTTCGGAAAGCGTGCTCGCCAGGTCCGTGCCCGCCGGGATCGTGCCGCTCGCCGCCGCCGATTCCAGGCCCACGCACGTCACCACGACCAGCAGCGCCGCCATGTCCGGGCGGACGTGCGGGCTCAGCTCGCCCGCCCCGTGCGCCGCGGCGATGTGCGCGCGCACCTGGCCCAGCCACGCGCGGACGAAGGTCACGAACCGCGGGTCGTTCGAGCCCATTTCGCGGGCGAGCCGGAAACTCGCGCCCACCTTCGCGTCTTCGGCCAGCCAGCCCATCAAAGCCCGGCTCAGGTCCGCCAGCCTGCGCAGATGCGGACGTCGCCGGCGAGCTCGCGCCACGTGCTCGTGCAAGACCGCGACCGCCGCCGCTTGCACCTCGTCGCACACCTCGTCCTTCGACGAGAAGTGGAAGTACAGGCCGCCCTTGGTGACGCCTGCTTCGCGCGCGATGTCCACCATGCTCGTGGCCGCGTAGCCGTCCCGGTGCAGCAGCACCGCCGCGGCGTCCAGCAGCATCAGCCTGGTGAGCTCGGCACGGGCCTGTTTCGTCACCGTCTTCCCCATCGTCTCGCGCCGGAGGGACACAACGCGTGCTCTCCGACCCGTCCATCATGACATACCGACCGCCCGGTTTACCAGGGTTTCGCACCCTATTACCTGGTGTCATCCCGCAGGCCTGGGCCAAAACAGACCAACCTCCCGGTTTTACCTTGAAAACCGACCTCCCGGTTTGCTATGGTCCAGTGGTGGACCCGGATCGGACCGGCAGGCAGCGGCGCTGGGGGCGCCGCCGGACGGGTCCGGCGCGAGAGACACCGGAGGGCAGTCATGCTGAACTACGAAATTCTCGGACAGATCAGAGTGAGCGGCCGGCCCGGCGTCTGCGCCCCGCGGGCCCGCAAGATCGAGACCCTGCTGTCCGTGCTGCTGGCGAAGAACAACCAGGTGGTCACCGCTGAGCACCTGATCGGCGAGATCTGGGGAGAGCACCCGCCTGCGCGAGCGAGCGCGGCGTTGTACGTCTACGTGTCACAGCTGCGGAAACTGTTGCGCGGCAATAGCAAAGACGCGGAAGAAAGCCCGGTGGTCACCAGTCCGCGAGGGTATTCGCTGCACGTCGGCATCGACGAACTCGACGCCGACCGCTTCACCCGGCTGTACGAGCAGGGCCGCACGCTGCACTGGGACCGCAGCTACGGCCAGGCCGCGAAGGTGCTGCGCGAGGCCACGAACCTGTGGCGCGGCCCGGCTTTCGGGGGCTTCACCGACTCTTCTGATGTGCAGGCGTACGCCACGTTGCTTGAGGAGAGCCGGCTTGGGTGCCTGGAACTGCTGATGGAAACCGAGTTGCTCATCGGGCGGCATCGCGAGGTGGTGGGACAGTTATCCGCGCTCGCGAAGGAGCACACGCTTCGGGAGACGTTTACCGAGTATCTGATGACTGCGCTGGCTCGGTCCAACCGGCGGGCGGAGGCGTTGGAGACGTTCGCTTCGGCTCGGCAGAATCTGGTGCAGCAACTGGGGATCGAGCCGGGGAGTTCGCTGCGGAAGCTGCACCACAGCATTCTTGTCGGGGAGATGTCGGACGCGGTTTGATCTGATCTTGGTGGTTTCGGCCCGGTCTTCCGTTGTCAGCGGGGGCCGGGTCTTTTTTATGCGGCTGCGCCGCATAAGAAGGGGGCGGTGGGGCACCCCGAAGCCCGATTGTGCTGACGGTCTGGTGGTGGTTGTCAAGGCGGGAAAGATGCCTTGACAACCACCACCAGACCGCAGGGAGGCTTCGTATCGGGGTGCAGGGCAGGGTCTGGGCGCCTCGATGGGTGGGTGCGCGGCTTGGGTGCATGGCGAGTCTGGGGGGGCGGCTGCCTGGTTAGCTTGGGGGAAAAGCCGTGAGGGGAACCCTGAG